>NZ_BAAAEU010000024.1:0-699770 GCF_039523175.1 Dokdonella soli | reverse complement strand
TTCGGACGTCGCGGTCGCGAACTTACCGCCACGCACAGGCGGCGGCGACATGAGTTTTCAGAGTGCCTTAGCCGCGGGTGTCGTCCGCGGGTTGCGCGAGCCGAGGGCGATGGGCGGGCCGCGCATGGGCGCATCGACCTAGTTCGGCTTCGATCATTGCCTGGAAGCGATTGCTGCCGAGTGCGCGTTGTTGCTGGACATAGATGCGGATCTCGGCGAGTTCGTCTTCGCTCAGTGTTTCGGATACGAGCTGGCGGTATAAGCGCTGGCGCTCATCGGGTGTGGCTCCAAGCGCCGTGTAGCTCGGATGCGGGTGGATCAGGGGGTCATCAGCACCTGCCGCGTTGGCGTTATAGCTGGACCAGCGATAGTCCTCCGGCGCGGCGACCATCGCCGCGCGCACCGGATTGAGTTCGATGTAACGATAGCAGCGCAGCAGGTAGGCTTCCGAGTCCACCAGGCGGGACTTGTATCGTCCCTCCCAGAGCGTGCCGCTGCGTCGATGTCGCGCATTGAACGTGGAGACATACATCCGCCCGAGGGATTGCATCATCGATGCGGTGGCGCCCGGCGTGGCGGGAGACGCCAGCAGGTGGACATGATTGCTCATGAGCACATAGGCATGAATCGAGCAGTGATGGCGCAGGCTCGCTTCGCGCAGTACGGTCATGTAGCGTCGTCGGTCGTCGTCATCGAAGAAGCACGGCATGCGGTTGTTGCCGCGCTGCACGACGTGCTGCGGAACGTGGGCGAGATCGGGGCGAGGCAAACGGGCCATGCGCGAATCATCCGTGACTTCGCTGGCCGAGCCACCGGTACCTGGTTGCGCCTGTCCGTCAGAAATTCGCTACAGCAGGCGTGCGAAAAGACACTCTGATCTTGTTATTTCTTCGCTACCCTGTGCACTAACTTGGCTGCAAAGACTGCCGACCGGATCATCGACGTGTTTTCCGCCAGTGAGAAGCGATAGCGCTTGTCGGAATTCTGCGCGCGGTGATCTCGCAGTCGTTGCTGTCGGGGGTAGCCGCGTCGCCGCGCATGAGATCATGGTTGGCATCCCCGCGATCCGAAACTGATCCGCAAGGAGATGGTCAAGCGCTGTCTGGTCGCGCGCCAGCGTTCGGTTACGCGAAGAACAAGGAAATCTTCAAGTAGGGGTGATGGTAGCGTGACGCAATTTGCCCGTCGCGCTACCGCCGACTTGGAAAACCACTGCTCCGCCTGACATCGATGTGCAGGTTGACGGTCCTCCCGTCGTCGTATTGCTTGCTCACATTGAGCGTCGCCGCGTTCGACACGCCGGTGCCGAAACCCTTCGCGTAGCCGACGGTCGTGCTGAAGCTGCCTGATATCAGTGTGTCCGAAGCATCTCCGTTGCCTCCCACGTCGCCGTAGTAGGTACCGGGCGGATCCGCGGCCGTTGCGGCGGCGGCGTCGTGGGCGGCGGGCAGTTTCAGATCCAGCGGCTGTGCCGGCGTCTGCGCCTGTGCAGATGGCGCGAATGCAGCGATCAGTACAGCTGTGATACCCGCTTTCATGGAAACTGCCTTCGATGTCGGTGCGTCGGCGATGGTGGCATCGCTGGTTCGTCAGCGCGTGTGGACCGCCTTGTGCCCAGCGGGTGCAGTGAAGCCTATGCGCCCCGACCGATGGCAGCCAGTGTAGGGCGGCGCGTCGTTCAACGGGCGGTCGATCGGAGTCGACTCACTCGAATTTGCAGGTCGCTTACAAATCGCCGTGTATGGCCTGCAAGGCCGCGAGCGCGGCGAGTCCGGCGGTTTCCGTGCGCAGGATGCGAGGACCCAGCCGCAGTCCGCGGAAGCCGGCCTGTTCCAGCGTCGCGAGATCGTGCTCTGAGAGGCCGCCTTCCGGTCCCACTGCCAGTGTCGCGGCATCGATCGACGCGAGTTCGCGTGCGGCGACCTCGCCCTGCGGATCGAGTGCGAGGCGCAGGCCGGCTTCGTCGGCGATCGCGGCGGCCCAGTCCGCGAGGCGGATCGGCTCGTGGAGTTCCGGCAGGCGGTTGCGGCCGCACTGCTCGCAGGCGGACGCGATCACCGCTTCCCAATGCGCGAGGCGGCGTTCGGCACGCTCGGCATCGAGCTTCACTTCGGTGCGGTCGGTGATCAGCGGCACGATGCGGGCGACGCCGAGTTCGGTCGCCTTCTGCAGGATCCAGTCCATCTTCTCGCCGCGTGCGATGCCCTGGCCGAGCGTGATGCGCAGCGGGCTTTCGCGGTTCGCCGTAGCAGCGGATTCGAGCACGCGAGCGGTCACCGAACGCTTCGCCAGTGAGGCGAGTTCGCCGGCGTATTCACCGCCGTCGCCATTGAACAGGCGCAGCGGATGGCCGCGGTCGAGCCGCAGCACGCGCGCGATGTGTTGGCCGGCCTGCACCGGCAGTTCGACTTCGCGGCCCGGCTTCAGCGGTTGCGGCACGTAGATGCGTGGGATGCGCATATGGGAAGTGTAATGGACAGGGTTTGCGCGCGGAGCAATAGCCGTGATCGCGTGCCGATTGGTTCCGTAGGAGCGGCTTCAGCCGCGATGGCTTTTCAAGCCCTCCCCATTCAAGGCGAGGGTTGGGTGGGGATGGTGTTCATCGCGCTGTGGCAAGCATCGCGGCTGAAGCCGCTCCTACGACAGCGCTGGATCACGAGCTTCAAGCGACGGCGATATCGATACCCTCGGCAGCAACCTCGACCATGAAGTCGATCTCGTCCGGCGTGATGCAGAACGGTGGCATGAAGTAGACGACATTGCCGAGCGGGCGCAGAACGGCGCCGCGTTCGAGTCCATGTCGATACACGCGCAGCCCGCGGCGCTCATTGGCAGGGAACGGCGCGCGCGTCTTTTTGTCGCGGACCAGTTCGATCGCGGCGATCATCCCGGTCTGGCGCACGTCGGCAACGTGCGGATGATCGACGAGCGGCGCGAGCTTCGCGGCGAGATGCGTGGCCAGCGCGCGATTGCGTTCGAGCACCGGTTCGTCGCGCAGCACATGCAAGGTCGCCAGCGCGGCGCGGCATGCAATGGGATTGCCGGTATAGCTGTGCGAATGCAGGAAGGCTTTGCCTGCGGAGTACTCCGCGTAGAACGCCGCGTAGACCGTCTGCGTTGTCAGCACCGCGGACAACGGCAGGGTGCCGCCGGTCAATCCCTTCGACAGGCACAGGAAATCCGGTGCGATGTTTCCCTGCTCGCAGGCGAACAACGTGCCGGTGCGGCCGAAGCCGACCGCGATCTCGTCGGCGATCAGGTGCACGTCGAATTCGTCGCAGAGCGCGCGCAGGCCGGTGAGATAACCCGCGTCGTGCATGCGCATGCCGCCGGCACACTGCACCAGCGGCTCGACGATCACCGCGCAGACCTCGTGCGCGTTGTGTTCGAGCAGCGCGCGCATCTCGCGGAGTCGGCGTTGTGCGCACTCGGCCGCGCTTTCGCCCGGTTCGCTCTCATACGCATCCGGTGAGCGCGCGAAGATCGGTTGCATGAGCAGAGGCGCATAGGTTTCGCGGTACAGCGCGACATCAGTCACCGACAACGCACCGAGCGTCTCACCGTGATAACCGCCGCTCAGCGCGATGAAGCGCGTGCGCTCGCCTCGGCCGAGGTTGCGCCAATAGTGGAAACTCAGTTTCAGCGCGACCTCGATCGCACTGGAACCGTTGTCCGCGTAGAACACGCGATCGAGGCCGGCCGGCGTGATCCGCACCAGCTCCTCGGCGAGTTCGATCGCGGGTTCGTGCGTGAAACCGGCCAGCATCACGTGGTCGAGCCGATCGAGCTGGTCCTTCAGCGCGGCCACGATGCGCGGATGGCGATGACCGAGCAGGCAGGTCCACCACGAACTCACCGCATCGAGGTAGCGTTTGCCGTCATGGCCGGTCAGCCAGGCGCCCTCGGCGCTCGCGATCGGCAGCATCGGCAGGGTTTCGTGATCGTGCATCTGCGTGCACGGATGCCAGACCACGGCGAGGTCGCGCACGGCGAGGCGGTTCGCAAGGGAAGTGTCCATGGCCTATGATCCGGGCCGGTCTGCCTTGAGCACAAGTCTCGCCATGAAACATCTGCGCTCCCCGTCGCCGCGAACCCCGCGCGGTTTCACGCTGATTGAAATCCTCGTCGTCGTGGTGATCCTCGGCATCCTTGCCGCGATCGTCGTGCCGCGCGTGATGGAACGTCCCGGCGAGGCGCGCGTCACGCGCGCCAAGCAGGACATTCAGGGCATCGTGACCGCGTTGAGCCTCTACAAGCTCGACAATTTCGTGTACCCGAGCAGCGAACAGGGCCTCGACGCGCTGGTCACCAAGCCGGCCGGCCAGCCGGATGCGCCGAATTGGAAGGGCCCCTACCTCGATCGCGTCGCCAAGGATCCGTGGGGTCGTCCGTACCAATACCAGCATCCCGGCCAGCACGGCGACATCGACGTCTACAGCTTCGGTGCCGACGGCAAGCCCGGTGGCGAGGGTGAGGCGGCCGACGTCGGCAACTGGGATCAGTGATCCCCGCTCCCGGCGACTCCGGCAATGCTCGCGAAAGCCCGATTTCCCCTCTCCCCCAACGGCATCATCGTTGGGGGAGAGGGTAGGGTGAGGGGGCGAGGCCGCGAACTCATGAAGCACTGGATTCTCGCGATGCGCCGACGGTGCGCTGCTTCAAGCCAACCGGAAGCTGCATGCGTCCGCAGCCCCGCCCCCTCACCCCAGCCCTCTCCCCCAACGATGAAGCCGTTGGGGGAGAGGGAGCAGTGCGGCTTCACGTTGCTCGAACTGCTGGTCGTGGTGGTCATCGTCGGCGTGCTCGCAGCCGCACTGACGATCGCGATCGGCGGCACCAGCGAACGCCAGCTCGCGAACACCTCGGAGCGCTTCCAGGCGCTGCTCGGGCATGCCTGCAGCGAGGCCGAACTGACCGGCCGCGAGATCGGTGCCGTCGTCAGCGCGGACGGCTATGCGTTCAGACGGCTCGACGGCGACGCATGGCGCGACCTCGGCACGGACGGCGAGCTGCGCGCACGACGCTGGCCGGAAGGGCTGCGCATCGAATTCACGCGCGAAGGCCGGCCGCTCGAACTGGCGACGCCGCAGCACGATGCGCCACAGGTGGTCTGCTTCTCATCCGGCGAGCTGACGCCGTTCTCGCTGGTGCTGGCGCTCGGCGATGCGCCGCGCTATCGCGTCCAGGGCAAGGACGATGGCTCGCTGAAAGTCGACAAGGTCGGGCCGCCACGATGACTCAAACGCGCGGCTTCACGCTCATCGAAGTGCTGATCGCGCTCGCGGTGGTCGCGCTCGCGCTGATCGCGTTGACGCGTGCGGCGAGCGTGCAGGTGCAGGATTTCGATGCGCTGCGCGAGCGCACGCTGGCCGGCTGGGTGGCCGCGAACGTCCTGACCGAGACCCGACTCGCGAGCCCATTCCCGGCGACCGGGCGCAGCGACGGCCGCGTTCAGTTCGCCAGCCGCGGCTGGCGTTGGGAGCGCGAAGTGAAGGCGACGCCGGACGCGCAGATCCGCCGCATCGACATCCGCGTGTTCGCCGGTGAAACGCATGATCCCTCGGCGGCGCTGAGCGGTTTCGCCGGCACGGCGTTGTCGCCATGAAGCGGCCTTCCAGCGGCTTCACGCTGATCGAACTGCTGGTCGCGCTGGTCGTGTTCGCTGCGCTCGCGGCGGCTGCCTACGGCGGGCTCGCGGCGATCGCGCGCACGCGAGGTGCGCTTGCCGTGCAACAGGATCGCTTCGCCGCGGTCACGCGCACAGTGTCTGCGCTGGAACGCGATCTGCGCCAGACGGTCTCGCGCCCGGTGCTCGGCAACGATTCCGCCACGCTCCCGGCGCTGGCCGGCTCGGCGGAAAGCATCGAGTTCAGTCGCCTTGGCTTCGCCAATCCACGCGCGGAACCGCGCAGCAATCTCGAGCGCGTCGTCTATGCGCTCGATGCCGGCACGCTGCGCCGCGGCCATTATGCGGTGCTCGATCGCGCGCCGAATTCAGTCCCGGCTACGACGGCGCTGCTCGATCGCGTCGGCGATTGGCGACTGCGCTACTACGGTTGCGACGGCGCGTGGCGCAACGCGTGGCCGCCGCGCGACGTGCTCGGCTGCGATCTCCCGCGCGCGGTCGAATTTCGTTTCACGCTGGCGGACTTCGGCGAGATCCGGCGCATCGTCGAGCTGCCCTCACCGTTGCCGCCGAAGGCCTCGCCATGACCTCGCTGCCTCGTCGCCAGCGCGGCGTCGCGTTGCTCGTCGCGCTACTGGTCGTCGCTCTCGCGGTGATCCTGATCGCGGCGCTGCTCGACCGCGGCGAACTCGCGTACGCGCGCACGCGCAACGTGCTGCGTTCCGAGCAGGCCGACGCTTATGCGCATGGCCTGGAAATCTATGCTGCGCAGATCCTGCAGGCGTCGCTCAGCCTCAATCCAGGCGTGGATACCAACGCCAGTCCGTGGGCCCTTCCACTGCCGCCGCAGCCGGTGCCGGGTGGCGTCATCAGTGCGACGATGCGCGACCTCAACGGCTGCTTCAATCTCAACAACCTGATGCCGCCGCCACTAGGGAACACGAACTACACAACCTGGAACGCGGTTTTCAAGCGCCTGCTCATTGTGCAAGGCATCGATCAGGGGCTCGCAACATCGATCCAGAACTGGTTTGATCCGTCGGGGATCTCCGTCGATGACAACTACTACTTTTCGCTGCCCGTGCCGTATCGGGCGTCGCATCGCAGTTTCGCCCATGTCTCGGAACTACGCTTGGTGCGTGGCGTGACCGGCGACGTCTATGCGCGGCTCGCGCCCTATGTCTGCGCGTTGCCACCGAATACGAAGATCAACATCAATACCGCGAGCGTGCCGGTGCTGCGCGCGCTTGGCGCGTCGCAGCTGACCCAGGCGCAGGGAGAGCGGCTCTGGCAGAACGGACAGGCCTATTGGCGGGAAGTCACGACGCTGGCAGACAAGTGGAATCGACTGGACATAAAGATCGATCCCGCTCTCGTCACGCAGACACCGCTCCTTGACGTCGCCAGCACCTACTTCCTCGCCCGCGGCGAGATCGTGCTCGACGCCGTGCCGTTCACGTTCTACAGCCTGATCGAAAGACCCAGGCAAGGTTTGATCCGCGTGCTCGAACGCAGCCGCGGTAGCGATGACGCGCTGGTCGCGCCGGCGCCGCTCGCGATTGATGGCGGGAAGGACACGACGCTGCACTGACAGCCCGTATCGACTTCCATCCGTTCGCGCTGAGGTATCGAAGCGCGGGCGGCATGTCCGTTCACCCTTCGATACCCCAGGGCGAACGGAGGGAGGTGGTCATTGAAGGCCGCAGAGCCTCCGGCATGGTGGCGATCTCGTCTACAATCCCCGCGTTTCGACGCCACCGATCAAGCCACCGACATGCCCGATCGCCTGCTGCTGCGCCTTTCTCCCGACGGCGGCCTGACCTGGCTGCGCCAGGCCGGCGCTGCGCGCGTGGCGTCGGCGTCCGCGCCGGGTTTGCCTCCCGCGAGCGCGCTCGAAAGCGCCGGCGAGATCGTGGTATTGGTGCCGAGCGAGGACGTGCTGCTGACCGAGGCGAAGCTCAGCGCGCGCAACCGCGCACAGCTGCTGCAGGCGCTGCCTTATGCGGTCGAGGATCAGTTGCTGGCTCCGGTCGAGGAACTGCACTTCGCCGCGTCATCCGGCAACGGCGACCAGGTCGGCGTCGCGGTCGTCGCGAGAGCCAAACTGCGTGCGTGGCTGGACACGCTCGGCGCGGCCGGCATCCGCCCCGACATCCTGATTCCCGACGCGCTGGCGCTGCCGGCGGGCCAAGGTCGGGCGAGCGCGTTGATCGAGGAGGGTCGTGCGGTCGTGCGCCTCGCGGCATGGTCGTCGTTCGCCTGCACGTTGGCCGAGTTGCCCGGTTGGCTGGCACAGGCGCAGGCTGCGAACGCGCTCGCGCCGCTCACGGTGCACGATTTCCGCGCGGCGCCGGCGCTCGCGTTGCCGGTGCCGGTCGCAGGCTATCAGGACCGTCAGCGTGATCCGCTCGCGTTTCTCGCGGCGGCGTTTGACGACACGGCCTCATCGTCATCCCGGCCATGGGCTGGCCGGGGCCCAGGCAGGGAAACAATCAACCTGCTCGAAGGCGAATTCACCGCGCGGCATCGCGCCGCGCGCGGTGCGCGCTGGTGGCGCATCGCAGCGGCACTGGCGGCTGCCGTCGTGGTGCTCGCCATCGCAAACCTCGGCTTCGACGTGCTGCGACTGTCGCGAGCGTCCGCGCGCATGGACACGCTCGCGCAGGAGGCGGTGCACAAGGCGTTTCCGGACATCGATGCCGCGCAACTGGCGCGCCTAAGCCCTGAACAGCTGATGCGCGGTCGCCTCGATCGCCTGCGCGGCGGAGCCGAATCGAGCGGCCTGCTGCGCGTGCTCGCGCAGATCGCGCCGGTGCTCGGTACGAACTCGCCGACGCTCATCCAGACACGTGGCATGGAATACCGCAACGGTACGCTCGAACTCGCGCTGCGTACGCGGGATGTGGCCATGCTCGACAGCGTGCGCGAACGCCTCGCCACGGTGCCGGGCCTGAAGGCCGAGGTGACCGCCGCGAATCCGGGTGCGGACGGCGTCGACGGGCGCATCCGCATCAACGGGAGCGCCCCATGATCGCCGCCTGGTGGCAGGCGCTGGCGCCGAACGAGCGGCGCATGCTCGGCATCGGCACAGTCATCGTGGTCGTGCTGCTCGGCTGGGCGCTGCTCTGGCATCCGCTCGCGGCCAAGCGTGCCGAGCTCGAACAGAATGTCGAGAACCAGCGCCGCGATCTTGCCTACGTGCGCCTCGGTGCGGCCGAGGTCGAAAAGCTGCGCAGCGCCGGCACGCGCTCGCGTGCGGACCGTCAGGGCAAGTCGTTGCTGGCGCTGGCCGACGCGACGGCGCGCGCGGCCGGCCTCGATGCGGCGCTGAAGCGCGTCGAACCGGTCGGTGCGCGCAGCGTGCGGGTCAGCTTCGAGGCGGCGAACTTCGATGCGCTGGTGCAATGGATCGAGGGTTTGTCGAAAGGCTACGGCGTCGAGGCCAGTGACCTGTCGGCGGACCGCGCGGACGGCATCGGTCTGGTCAACGCGCGTGTGACCTTGCAGGAAGCGCCATGACGGTCGTGGTTTGAACGATCGTTTGAAACCGTGTTAAGACAATCCACCCAATCCTGATCGGCGTGGCGTGCGGGTCGTCACGCCGATGGCGGCGGCGCGATGCGCCAACACCACTTTCCCGGAATCCAAGGAAAATGCGCGTCTTCAAGATCCTGCTTGCGCTGCTCGTGTTCGTGCTGGTTGTCGCAGGCATCCTTGCCTGGACGCTGCCGGCCGATGTCGGCTACCGCTATGGCACCCGCTATCTCGGGCCGGTCGCGCTGACCGGCATCAGCGGAACCGTCTGGAACGGTCATGCCGATGGTGTCAGCGTGTTCGGGCACGATATCGGCGAGCTCGACTGGCATGCATCGAAGGGGCCGCTGCTGCATGGGCAGTTCGTTGCGGACGTGCGCATCAAGGGTGCCGGTGTGGACGTTGCCGGCGAGTTGGCGCGCAGCGCCGGCATGATCAGCGCGCGCGATCTGCGTTTCAGCATGCCTGCCGCGCTGCTCGCGCCAGTGCTCGACATCGGCACGCTGAAGCTGCTCGGCACGATCAGCGGTGTCGTCAACCAGGCGACGCTCGCGAACGCGATGCTGCGCGATGCGAGCGGTAACGCACGCTGGAGCGACGCCGGCGTGGCCGGCCAGGCCGAGGCGCGCTTCTCCGACATCCTCGCCGAATTCGCCTCGCAGCCGGATGGCAGCGTTGCCGGCACGTTGCGCGACGATGGCCAAGGCACTCTCGCGGTCGACGGCACGTTCAAGGTGCGGTTCGCCACGACCGATGCGCAGGCGCGACTCAGCGCGCGCAATGGCGACGCGCAGATCACCGAGGCGCTGCGTTATATCGGCGAGCCGCAGCCGGACGGTTCGACGAAACTGGTCGTCCACGGCCAGATTCTGAAAGTGCTTTGAGCATGTTGCCGACCGGCGATTTTCTCGCCCGCGCGCTCGTCGTCGCGCATCGCGCGGCCGATGCGGCCGAAGCGGTGATCCGCCCGCGCTATCGCGCGCAGGACTTCTCGGTGGTGACCAAGCCCGATGCGACGCCGGTCACCGAGGCGGATCGTGAGGCCGAGGCTGCGATCAAGCGCGTGCTGCGCGCCGAGTTTCCCGATCATGCGTTCTACGGTGAAGAGGAAGGCCGCGAAGGCGAGGGCGATTTCCTCTGGCTGATCGATCCGATCGACGGCACCAAGGCGTTCGTGCGTGGCTATCCGATGTTTTCGACGCAGATCGCGCTGATGCATGTGGGCGAACTCGTGCTCGGCGTGTCCGCCGCGGGCGAGTACTGCGAGCGCGCCTGGGCCGTGCGCGGCGGCGGTGCATTTCTCAACGGCAAGCAGTTGCAGGTCGCCGATACGCGCGAGTTCGGCGCGCAGACGGCGATTTCGACCGGCAACCTGAAATCGTTGGCGGCGGCGCCGGCGCGCTGGAATGTGCTGGCCGATCTCGTGCGTCGCGTCGGTCGCATCCGCGGCTATGGCGACTTCCTGCATTACCACCTGCTCGCCCGCGGCGCGATCGACCTCGTGATCGAATCCGACCTCAACATCCTCGACATCGCGCCATTGGTCGTCATCGTGCGCGAGGCCGGCGGCGTGTTCACCGATCTCGATGGCCGCGCGGTCGGTCTCGACACGCGCAGCGCGCTGGCCGGAACGCCTGCGCTGCATGCGCAGGCACTGGCTGCTTTCATTGCCGCGCGATAACGCCGCCGATGGCCCGGCGGTGCTGAACGGGTTGTCCGCGCGACTGCATAGCGCGCGCCGCGTACAATGCGGCCATGCCAAAGCCGCCGGTCATCCACGCGACCCGCTCGCTCGAAGCGAGCCGGTTCCTGCGTGCCGAACAAGTCGATCTCGAGTTCTCGAACGGTGAGAAGCGCACGTTCGAGCGGCTGAAAGGCTCGGGACACGGCGCGGTGATCATCGTGCCGATGCAGGACGAGGACACCGTGCTGCTGGTGCGCGAATACGCGGTCGGCATCGACCGCTACGAACTCGGCCTGCCGAAGGGGCGCCTCGATCGCGACGAGACCGTCGAGCAGGGCGCCAATCGCGAGCTCAAGGAGGAGATCGGGTTCGGCGCGCGCGAGCTGCACATCCTCGGCAATCTTTCCGTTTCGCCGGCCTACATGACGGCGATGACCGACATCGTGCTCGCGCGCCAGCTCTATCCGGAGCGCCTCGTCGGTGACGAACCGGAGCCGCTCGAGGTGGTGCCATGGCGGATGTCCGAGTTGCACAGGCTGCTCGAACAGCCGGACGTGACCGACGGCCGTTCGATCGCCGCACTGTTCATCGCGCGCGAATATCTCGCCGGACGTTTCCGGCCGCAGCCATGAGCTCGGAACTCGAACGCCTCGCGCGCGGCGCCGCCGAGATCGCACGGCATGCAGCCACGGCGATCCTCGAGGTCTACCGCTCCGACTTCGCGGTCGAGCACAAGGACGACCGCTCGCCGCTGACCGCGGCCGACCTCGCCGCGCATCGCGTGATCGTCGCTGGCCTGCATGACCTTGCACCGCAACTGCCGGTGTTGTCCGAGGAATCCGCGGACATCGCCTGGCCCGAGCGGTCGCGCTGGGTGCGCTACTGGCTGGTCGATCCGCTCGACGGCACGCGCGAGTTCGTCAAGCGCAACGGCGAATTCACGGTGAACATCGCGTTGATCGACGACCACAAACCGGTGCTCGGTATTGTGCAGACGCCGATCAGCGGAGAGCTCGCCTGCGCCTGGCAGGGCGGCGGCACCTGGCTGACGGACGCGGGCGGCAGGTCGCGGCATGTCGGTACGCGCCGGCGCGCGTCGCCGCTGGTCGTCGCCGGGAGTCGTTCGCATGCATCCGAGCACGAAACCGACTTGCTCGCGCGGCTCGGGCCGTGTGCGAAGTTGCCGCTGGGCTCGTCGCTGAAGTTCGTGCGCATCGCGGCGGCCGAGGCCGACCTCTATCTCCGTCTCGGCCCCACCTGCGAATGGGATACCGCGGCCGGCCAGTGCGTGCTCGAGCAGGCGGGCGGTGCGGTGCTCGATTTCGAGGGAAGGCCATTCCGGTACAACACGCGCGAGTCGCTGATCAATCCGGATTTCTTCGCGATCGGTGATCGGGATGCGGACTGGTCCGCGCTGCTGGCGTAGCCCGTAACAGCGTTTCAGCCACAGTCGTTTCAAGCCTTCCCTTCAAGGGTTGGGAGGGGATGATGTTCAACGTGTCTCGAAGAGCATCGCGGCTGAAGCCGCTCCTACAGCCAATCTGATTTTCCGACCCACCGCCGACATGACGAGCGACTCCACAACCCTCCGCATTGATGACTTGCTGACGATCATGGCGCGTTTGCGCGATCGCGAACGCGGCTGTCCCTGGGACCTCGAGCAGACCTTCGAGACAATCGCGCCGTACACGATCGAGGAAGCGTACGAGGTTGCCGACGCGATCGACCGGCGCGACTTCGCGCATCTTCGCGATGA
This sequence comes from Dokdonella soli, assembly GCF_039523175.1. Lineage (NCBI taxonomy): Bacteria > Pseudomonadati > Pseudomonadota > Gammaproteobacteria > Lysobacterales > Rhodanobacteraceae > Dokdonella > Dokdonella soli. Next base: position 687,170 of record NZ_BAAAEU010000024.1, on the reverse strand, counting down.
ACTCGGTGACCTGTTGCTGCAGGTCGTGTTCCACGCGCGCATGGCCGAGGAGGCCGGGCATTTCGCGTTCGGCGACGTGGTCACCGCGATCTGCGACAAGATGGTGCGTCGCCATCCGCACGTGTTCGCGGATGCGTCATTCGAATCCGCCGAGGCGCAGACCGTGAATTGGGAGGCGCTCAAGGCCGACGAGCGCAGCGCGCGCGGCGATGCCGACACCAGCGCGTTGGCCGGCATCTCGCGCGGCCTGCCCGAGTGGCAGCGCGCGTTGAAGCTGCAGCAGCGCGCGGCACGTGTCGGCTTCGACTGGCCGGACGTGAACCCGGTGTTCGACAAGCTGCACGAGGAGATCGACGAGGTACGCGCCGAATTCACCGACGGCGCCGATGCGCAGCGCCTGACCGACGAGATCGGCGACGTGTTGTTCGTCTGCGTGAATCTCGCGCGGCATGCGAAGGTCGACGTGTCGCACGCGTTGCGCCATGCAAACGCGAAATTCGAGCGACGCTTCCGGCGCATGGAAGCGATCGCGATGACGTCGGGCGAAACGCTTGCCGGCAAGCCGCTCGCGGAGCAGGATGCGCTCTGGAACCGTGCCAAGGCCGAGGAGAAGTCCGCCGGCTGACCGCGACACACCACGGGCTGTCAGGCGGCGTCCAGGCCCCTGTAATCGCAACCGCGAAATCCCGAATGCATGGATGCGCCCTGCGAGGAGCGTCGCCATGTATCGCATCGACAAGCATTGCGCCGGTCTCTGCGCGCTGTCCGGACTGCTCGTTTTCGCCCCCGGAGTCGCCGCCAGCGACGGCGTCGTTGGCCCGGCCAACTGCAACGAAGTCGGTTTCAGCAGTGTGCTTGCCACGGTCGACGGCAGCGGCGGCGGCAAGATCACATTCAATTGCGGCGCGGCCGCGACGATCGCGTTCACGAGCTACAAGACGATCGCGAACGCGGTCACGATCGACGGCGGCGGCAGGATCACCTTCGACGGCGGCAATGCGTCGCCGTTCCTCCAGGTGTTCGCCAGCGCCAGCGTGACCCTGCGTCGCCTGACCCTGCAGCACGGCGTGTTCAATGCCAGTCATGCGCTGGAGAACTTCGGTGTCCTTGCGCTCGATACCGTGCGTGTGCTGAACAATTCGTCGACCGAGACGCCGGTCGCGAACTACGGCACGTTGACGGTGAGCTGGAGCACGTTCTCCGGCAACGCGGCCACGTCGTCAACCAGCGGCGACGGCGGCGCCATCGCCCACACCGGCACGGACCTGCATGTCAGCACGAGCACGTTCAACGGCAACAGCGCCGCACGCTACGGTGGCGCGATCTACAGCAACAGCCCCGCCACGATCGTGAACTCGACGTTCGCCGCCAACGCGGGCAGCCTCGGTGGCGGCGCGTTCTACCAGACCGGAAGCGGCGCCAGTTCGGTCACGTACACGACAATCGTCGGCAACACCGCTCCATTCGGCGCGGGGCTCTACAACGACGGCGGCGCGACCAGCACGCTGACGATCGGCAAGTCGATCGTCAGCGCGAACAGCGCCGGCAACTGCGATGGCGTGCTCGCGACGGCCGGCTACAACCTGAGCAACGACACGGGTTGTGGCGGCGTGTTCACCGGAACTGGCGACCTGGTCAACCAGAGCCTGCCGATGGGCGCGCTGGCCAACAATGGTGGTCCGACACTCACGATGCTTCCGCAAGCCGGCAATCCCGCGATCAACCACATACCGGCCGCACAGTGCGCGATCTTGGTTGACCAGCGCGGTGCCGGCAGGCCAAGTGGCGTTGGCTGCGACAGCGGTGCGGTCGAGGTCGGGGGCATCATCGATCTGATTTTCGCCGACGGCTTCGACGGATGAGTCCGTTGCAACGCGGGGAGTGATGCGCACCATGAAAAAATCCCGCGGAACCTTAGGTTCCGCGGGATTCGTGTTGCCAGGTGCAGGCAACCGCCTGCACGGATCCGTCAATTGACGATCAAGAGCACTTCTTGCCGTGCGCAGCATGCGCGCCCTTGGCGATCGCATCCGCCTCGGTCGTGTACTCGCCCTGCTTGGTTTTGCCGTACCACTCGTCCTTTTCGCAGTGGTAGACCTTCGACTCGGTGTTGAGCCAGACCTTGCCGGCGCCACCGCCCGGAGCGGCGGTGCGTGAGGCCGGATTCAGCGCGGCCGGCATCGCGGAGTGGGTCGGTGCGGGTGCAGCCGGCGCGGGTGCCGGCGCCGCCGGTGCCGCAGCAGGCGTCATCGGCGCGCTGCTCTTCGTCGTTGCCGCTGCAGCCGTACCCGCTGCGGCCGGCGCGCCGTACCACTCTTTCACACCCTTGTGGCCGCGGCAGGCGCCTTTCTTTTCGGCGCCCGAGTAGTAGGTGCCGTCCTTGCAGAGACCGGTCGAGCCGGCAGGTGCGGCAGCGGCCGGCGCGGCTGCAGGAGCGGCGGATGCGGTTTCGGTGTCGGCCTTGGATTTCCTGGATTTCTTCGTTGCGTTGTCCGCTGCCGGCGCGGGCGCAGCGGCGCTGGCGCCGTACCATTCCTTGACACCCTGGTGGCCGCGGCAGGCGCCCTTCTTGGTTTCGCCGGAGTAGTAGCTTCCGTCCTTGCACAGCCCGGTAGTGCCGGCCGGCGCGGTCGCCGGCGCCTGCGCTTGAGCGCCGAGAGCTGCGAGGAATCCCAGACTCATCGTCAACGACACGAGCAGAGCTTTCATATCACTTCTCCTGGACAGGGTGGATGGACTGCCGCGTTCCGGATGGAAGCGCGCGCGCAGCATGCCAGAGAAAATATGAACATAGCGATGCTGCGGCGCCGGAAGATGCAACGAATGTTGACCGGGAGGCCGGGCGCGCAGTGAGCGGCGGTCAGCGCAGCGGAAGTCTGGTCGTTACAGCACCGCCAAACCATGCTGCGTATGCACACACGACATCAACCGGCCGGACGCCGACGAAGCGCATGCGCTACTCCTTGAAGATGAAAAACGCGGCCGCGACGATCAGCGCAAAACCGACCAGATGGTTCCAGCGGATCGCCGCGCCGAGATACACCACCGAAAACACCGCGAACACGGCGAGCGTGATGATTTCCTGGATCGCCTTGAGTTGCGCCGGGTTGTAGACGGCGAAGCCATACCGGTTCGCCGGCACCTGCAGGCAGCACTCGAAGAATGCGATGCCCCAGCTCGCCAGGATCACCAGCCACAGCGGCCGGTCGGTGAACTTCAGGTGGCCGTACCAGGCGAACGTCATGAACACGTTCGAACCGGTCAGCAGCAGGAGGGGCAGCAGGGTGTTCCACATGGGCGCGACTCACGAACGAGGTCGCGCGCATGGTAGCGAACCTGTCAACCGCGCCGCAGCACCGCGACCGGCGCGCTGCGTGCGATGCGCAAGGTGCCGACCCAGCCGGCGAGTGCGACGATCAGGGCGGCGCAGGCGACGATCGCGGCCAGCGGAGCCAGCGGCGGCGCGTAGTCGGCAAGGCGGAACACCTGGTGCGCGAGCACGCTCCCAAGCGTGGCCGCGCCGGCGACCGCGATCACGCCGGCCAGCAGGCCGAGCACCGCGAATTCGGCAAGCACCGCAGTGGAAAGCTGATGCCGGTACGCGCCGAGCGTGCGCAACAGGGCGGCCTCGAAGCGGCGTTCGTCCGCGGTCGCCGCCAGCGCGGCCAGCAGCACCAGCACGCCGGCGAGCAGGCTGAAGCCGAGCACCCATGCGACCGCGCGCGTGACTCGGTCGACGATGTCGCGCACGCGGTCGAGCACCGCGTTGAGATCGATCAGCGACACGTTCGGATAATCGCGCGACAGCGCGGCCAGCGCAGAGGCGGTGTCGCCGGGCAGATGGAAGCTCGCGACGAAACTGTGCGGCAGGACCGCGCCGCTGGCCGGGTCGAGCATCAGGAAGAAGTTCGCACGGAACGAGTCCCAGTCGACGCCGCGGATGCTGGTGATCGTGGCCGTGATCTCTCGCTCGCCGACCCTCAAGGTGAGCGTGTCGCCGAGCTTCAGGTGGAACAGGTCGACCCACATCCGGTCGACCGACAGCTCGGGCCGATCAGCGTGAGCACCGAACCAGCGACCCTGCAGCAATTTGTTCGCAGGCGGCAATTGCTCGCTCCAGCTCACGCGCGTCTCGCCGTTGATCCAGCCGGCGGCGCGGCGATCCTGATAGTCGGTCGCATTCGGAACGCGGCCATTGATCGCAATGAGCTTGCCGACGGCGAGCGGCAACAGGTTGAGATTCGCCGCGCCGAGCGAGTGCAGGCGCTGCTGCATCGCCACGTGCTGGTCCGGCTGCAGGTTGATCAGGAACCAGTTCGGCGTGTCCGGCGCGAGGTCGGCGCGCCAGCGCTCGAGCAGCGACGGCCCGATCACGCCGAGCAGCGCGAGCGCGGTCAGGCTCAGTGCAAGCGCGCCGGCTTGCAGCAGGGTCAGCGCGCGGCGCCGCGAGAGATTGGCGAGTCCGAAGCGCAATGCGCCGCGCAGGCGCGTGCTGCCGATTCGGACCAATGCCAGCATCGCGAGACCGAGCACGAAGGTCACCAGCCCGACACCGGCGAAACCGATCGAGAGCGTCGTGGCGAGTCGCAGGTTGCCGGCGCCGAGCAGGACCAGCAGCGCGCCGACAATGACCGGCAACAGGTACAGCGCATCGAAACGCCGTATGCGCGCGCCGACATCGTGGCGGAATACGCGCATCGGTTCGACATCACGCAGGCGCAGCAGCGGCGGCAGCGCGAAACCGAACAGCACCGCGAGTCCGACCGCGAACGCCGCCAGTGGCGGTCCCCATGGCAGCCCGGGTGGTGCGCCGGGCAGGAGACCGCCGGCGAGGCTCAGCACGAGCTGCTGCAGCGCCAATCCGATCGCGAGCCCGGCGATGCACGCGGGCAACGCCAGCAGGGCGAGTTCGAGCACGAGCGCGCTGACGATCTCGCCGCGGCTTGCACCCAGGCAGCGCAGCAGGGCGACCTCCTCGACCTTGCGCCGTGCGAAGCGCTGCGCCGCGAGCGCGACCGCGACACCGGACAGCAGCGCGGCGAGCAAGGCGGCAAGGCGCAGGAAACCCTCGCCACGCTCGAACGCGCTGCGCAGGTTCTGCTGCGCATCCTCGACCGTGGTGATCTCGGCGCCGTCGGGGAGCTTCGGCTTCGCCCAGTCCGCGAATGCGCTGACGGCGCTCTCGTCGCCCGCGACGAGCAGGCGATAGCGCGCGCGGCTGCCGACCCCGAGCAGGCCGCTGGCCTCGGCATCGGCACGGCTCACAAGCAGGCGTGGCGCCAGCCGGAACAGGCTGCCGCTGTCTGGCGACTTGCGGATTTCGCCACCGATCACGAGGTCGCGTCCGCCCAATTGCACGCGCGCGCCGATGCCGACGCCGAGTGCGACGAGCACGGCGTGGTCGGCGTAGAGCGTGCCGGCAGGCGGCGCATGCGCCGCTTTCTCGAAGCCGGCCGCATCAGTGACCGTGAGCGTGCCGCGCAGCGGAAACGCGGAGTCGCTGGCGCGTACGTCGCAAAGCTGGCTTCTGTCGCCGGCGAACACGACGCTCGGAAAATCCGCGAGAAGGTTCGTCGCCAGGCCACGTCGGCGCGCCTCCTCGGCGAACTCCAGCGGCAACGGCTTGCTCGCGCCGATGCCGAGGTCGCCACCGATGAGCTCGGCCGCCGACGCGACCAGCGCGCGTTCGACACGGCTGGCCAGTGTCGCGACCGCGGTCAGCGCAGCGACCGCGAGCACCAGCGCCGCGGCCAGTGTCGCAAGTTCGGCGTGCCGGAATTCACGGCGCAGGCTGCGTGCGGCGAACGCGAGCGGCCTCACGCGGCGGCTCCGTCGATGCGTCCTTCGTGAAGATGCAGGCTGCGCGCACAGCGCGCCGCCAGCGTGGAGTCGTGCGTGACCAGCACCAAGGTCGTCGCATGCTCGCGGTTCAGCGCGAACAACAGATCGCCGATCGCGGCACCGGTGCGCTGGTCGAGATTGCCGGTCGGCTCGTCGGCGAACAGGATCTGTGGTCCGTGCACGAAGGCGCGCGCCAGAGCGACGCGCTGCTGCTCGCCGCCCGATAGCTGATGCGGATAGTGATGCCGGCGCGCATTGAGTCCCACCCGCGCGAGCGCGTCGGCGGCGCGTTCGCGCGCGTCGTCGCGACCCTCGAGTTCGAGCGGCAGCATCACGTTCTCCTCGGCGTTCAGCGCCGGCAGCAGATGGAAGCTCTGAAACACGAAGCCGACCAGGCGTCGGCGCAGGCGTGCGCGCGCTTCCTCGTCGAGCGCGTCGAGGCGCGTGCCGGCGAGCGTGATCGAACCTGCGCTCGGGCGATCGAGGCCGGCGAGCAGGCCCAGCAGGGTGGTCTTGCCGGAGCCTGAGGCGCCGACGATCGCGAGGCTCTCCCCGCGCGCGATCTCGAGCGCGACGCCATCGAGGATGGTCAGACGGCCGTCGGGGCCGTCGACGACTTTGCTAATCTCGCTGGCACTCAACGCGATTCCGGTGGGTCCGCTCATGTTTCGTGCTGTCCTCGTGGTTCTTCTATCGGTCTGGTGCGTGTCGGCTTCGGCGGTAGCACCGGAGCCGCCGATCCTCGTGCTTGGCGATTCGCTGTCGGCCGCCCACGGTCTCGCGCCGAAGGATGGCTGGGTCGCGCTGCTCGACCGCCGCCTCCAGGAAGCCTCGATGCCGCGCCCGATCGTCAACGCCAGCATCAGCGGTGAAACCACCGCCGGCGGGCTCGCGCGCCTGCCGGCCCTGCTTGCCGAACACCGGCCCGCGCTGGTCATCGTCGAGCTCGGCGCGAACGACGGCTTGCGCGGCCTGCCGCTCGCCGGGATCCGCGTGAACCTCGCGGCGATGCTCAAGGCGATCCGTTCCGCCAAGGCGCGCACGCTGCTGGTCGGCATCGAGCTGCCGGTCAACTATGGTCCGCAGTATCGCGACGGCCTGCGTTCGTTGTATCGGGGCCTGGCCGATGAATTCAACGTGCCGTTGGTCCCGTTCCTGCTCGACGGCGTCGCGCTCGACCCCGCGCTGATGCAGGACGATGGCCTGCATCCGAAGGTGGCTGGCGAGCCGAAGGTGCTCGACAACGTCTGGTCGGTGCTCGCGCCGGTATTGAAGGATTTGCGCTGAGACGGGGCCGCCCGGCGCCGGGCAGGGCATCCGGCCGGGCCAAACGGCACATGCCCGTCACGTCCCGCATTCGCTAAGCTGGCGGGCCAGCTGTCAGGCGCGGGGGGCCTGATCGTGCCTGATTCCATCATCAACCCGGCGAGGAAGAGTCTGCCCATGTTGCGATCACGAGTGTTGACGACGACGATGAACCTGATCCTGGTTGGCGGTTTCGGAATGCTGGCGAACGTCACGGACGTTGCCGCGAAGACCGCTGCGCTGCCGACAAGCAATCCGTTCGCGGCGGCGAGCGCGTTGCCGTTCCAGGCGCCGCCGTTCGACAAGATCAAGGATGGCGACTACCAGCCTGCGCTCGAGGCCGGCATGCGCGAGCAGCTTGCCGAGATGAACAAGATCGCGGCGTTGAAGGCCGCGCCGACTTTCGCGAACACGATCGAGGCGATGGAACGTTCCGGACAGCTGCTCAACCGCGTCGGCGCGGTGTTCGGCGCGCTGACCGGCGCAGACACCAACAAGACCCTGCAGAAGGTGCAGGAAGACATCGCGCCGAAGCTCGCCGAGCACCAGGACGCGATCTACCTCAACGACAAGCTGTTCCAGCGCGTGAAGAAGCTCTACGACACGCGCGCGACGCTCGGCCTGGACCCGGAGCAGAACGAGCTGGTCGAACGCTATTACCGCAACTTCGTGCGCGCCGGCGCCCAGCTCGGCGAAGCCGACAAGGTGAAGCTGCGCGCGCTGAACAAGGAAGAATCCACGCTCACCACGGATTTCCAGAACAAGCTGCTTGCGGCCAATAACGCCGGCGCGGTCGTGGTCTCCGACAAGGCCGAGCTCGCCGGTTTCTCCGCCGCCGATACCGCGGCCGCGGCCGACGCGGCGAAGTCGCGCAAGCTGGACGGCAAGCACGTGATCACGCTGCAGAACACCACGCAGCAGCCGGCGCAGGTCTCGCTCCAGAACCGTGCTCTGCGCGAGCGCCTGTTCAAAGCTTCGACCGAGCGTGCCGAGCACACCGACGCGAACGACACGCGCGCGATCATCCAGCGCCTCGCCGTGCTGCGTGCCGAGCGCGCCAAACTGCTTGGCTTCCCGAATTTCGCCGCCTACACGCTCGACGACCAGATGGCGAAGACGCCGGAAGCTGCCGAGAAGCTGATGACCGACATGGTGCCGGCGGTGATCGCGAAGGCGCATGGCGAAGCGGCCAAGATGCTGGCGCTGATCGACAAGAACAAGGGCGGCTTCAAGCTCGCGCCGTGGGATTGGCAGTTCTACGCCGAACAGGTGCGCAAAGCCGAGTACGATCTCGATGCCGCGCAGATCAAGCCGTATTTCGAGATCGACCGCGTGCTGCATGACGGCGTGTTCTTCGCCGCCAACCAGATGTACGGGCTGACCTTCAAGGAACGCAAGGACATCCCGGTCTGGGATCCGGACGTGCGCGCATTCGAGGTGTTCGACAAGGATGGCACCTCGATGGCGCTGTTCTACGCCGACTACTGGAAGCGCGACAGCAAGCGCGGCGGCGCCTGGATGGACAACCTGATGGGCCAGTCCGGCCTGCTCGGCACCAAGCCGGTCGTGTTCAACGTCTGCAATTTCACCAAGCCGTCCGCGGGCCAGCCGGCGCTGATCACGTTCGAGGACGTGACCACGATGTTCCACGAGTTCGGCCACGCACTGCATGGCATGCTCTCGAACGTGAAATACCCGACGCTCTCGGGCACCAACGTGCCGCGCGATTTCGTCGAGTTCCCGTCGCAGTTCAACGAACATTGGGCCAGCGATCCGAAGGTGTTCGCGAACTACGCCAAGCACTACCAGACCGGTGCGCCGATGCCGGCGGAACTGGTCGAGAAGATCAAGAAGACACGCACGTTCAACCAGGGCTTTGCGACCACCGAATACCTGGCCGCCGCATTGCTCGACATGGCCTGGCACACGCTGCCTGAGAGCACACCGAAGCAGGACGTCGATGCGTTCGAGACCAAGGCGCTCAAGGAATTCAAGATCGACATGTATGAGGTTCCGCCGCGCTACCGCACCTCGTATTTCGCGCACATCTGGGGCGGCGGCTATGCGGCCGGCTACTACGCCTACCTGTGGAGCGAAGTGCTCGATCACGATGCGTTCTACTGGTTCCGTGAGCACGGCGGCATGACCCGCGAGAACGGCCAGCGCTTCCGCGACATGGTGCTCTCGCGTGGCAGCACCGAGGACATGGCCAAGCTGTACCGCGACTTCCGCGGCCGCGATCCGAGCGTCGAGCCGCTGCTTGAACAGCGTGGCCTGAAGGAAACCGCGGGCGACAAGTAATTCACCTGATTGCGCGTCTGGGAACGGGATCTCCCTCGACCTGACGCGCGTGCGGCGCGGCGGCAGCCGCGCTGCATTCAGCCCTCCCCTTCAAGGGGAGGGTTGGGTGGGGATGGTGTTCAACACGGCCCCAGTGAGTCGCGGCCGCCGCTCCCGCATCGTGGCGTTCCGCTCCGCCGCTCGCGTCTATACTCGTCGCATGTCCCTCACCGGAATGCGCCCATGCTTGTCCGCTGCATCCTCGCTGCTTCCTTGTGCCTGTTTGCCGGACTCGCGGAGGCCGCCGTGCCCGTGCTGGTGATCCATGGCGGCGCCGGCGTGATCCGCAAGGACCTGACGCCGGAAAAGGAAAAGCTCGTTCGCGCGGATCTCGAGACCGCGCTGAAGAATGGCTATGCAGCCCTGAAGAGCGGCGGCAGCAGCCTCGATGCCGTGACCAAGGCGATCCTCGTGCTCGAGGACTCGCCGCGCTTCAACGCCGGCAAGGGTGCGGTGTTCACGCACGATGGCAGGAACGAACTCGATGCCGCGATCATGGACGGCGCAACACTGCGCGCCGGCGCGATCGCCGGCGTGCACCGAGTGAAGAATCCGGTGCTGCTCGCGCGCGCCGTCATGGAGAAGTCGCCGCACGTGTTCCTGATCGGCGATGGCGCCGAGGCGTTCGCGAAGACGGTCGGCATCGAACTGGTCGATCCCTCGTACTTCCGCACCGAGGAGCGCTGGCAGCAGTTGCAGGAAGCGCTCAAGGCGGAGGCGAAGAACCAGCATTCATCGCTCGGTCGCGCGATCCACTACGGCACGGTCGGCGCCGTCGCGCTCGACAGCGCCGGCCGTCTCGCCGCGGCGACCTCGACCGGCGGCATGACCAACAAGCGCTGGGGCCGTGTCGGCGATTCGCCGGTCATCGGCGCCGGCACCTACGCGAACGCGCACTGCGCGGTTTCCGCGACCGGCTGGGGCGAGTACTACATCCGCGCGGCGGCCGCACACGACATCTGCGCGCGCGTCGAGTACGCGAAGAAACCGGTCGCGCAGGCCGCGAAGGAAGTCGTGATGGACGTGATCCCGAAACTCGGTGGCGACGGCGGCGTGATCGCGCTCGACGCCGACGGCAACTTCGCGACGCCGTTCAATACCGATGGCATGTATCGCGGCTGGGTCGATCGCGATGGGAAGGTGCACGTCGCGATTCTGGGGGATTGATCGGCGTCTATGCGAAGGCACTTGTCTCGTCATTCCGGCGAAAGCCGGAATCCAGTGTCTCGAGTTAGTCAGACGCTGGGTCCCGGCTTTCGCCGGGACGACGAGCTATAGGCTCTTGCCAGTTTCACCTCATTGAAGATCGAGTGAGCGATGCATGGACACGCCGGATGGGCTGAAGCCCACCTACGTGGCTGCGTGATGATAGTCATTGACACGCAGCGGCCTTCGCGGACAATGATGATAACTAACTGTTAGTGGGAGCGGTCATGCCGACCAGCGTCGCCCTTGGCGAGCATTTCGAGAATTTCGTGAAGCGCAAGCTTGCGGAAGGGCAGTACAACAACGCCAGTGAGGTGGTTCGTGCCGGCCTGCGTCTTCTCGAGGACGCGGAAGCGGAGAAGGCGCTGCGCCTGAAGGCGCTGCGTGCAGCGGTCAAGGCAGGTCTGGACAGCGGCGCCGGGCACGACGCGGACGCCGTGTTCGATCGACTCGAAGCGAAGTATCAGGCGGCCAACGCGCGCGGCTGATGCGAGCCGTCTTTTCCCGGCTCGCCGAGTGCGATCTGGAAGAGATCGGCGACTACATCGCCGCGGACAATCTGCGGCGTGCCGTCACGTTTGTCCGCGAGCTGCGCGCACACTGCGCACGGATCGCCGACGCGCCACTCGCATGGCCTGCCCGTCCTCAGCTCGGTCCGGGGATCCGATCCAGCCTGCATGGACGTTATGTGGTCTTTTTCCGTGCGAGCGCCGAACAGATCCTGATCGTGCGCATCCTGCATGGCGCACGTGATTTGCCCGCGCAACTCGAAGGGATTCGCGATTGAGAACTGTCTCCGCCACCCGCTACGTCACACCGCTGCGCGAAGGTGGTTCGCTGCCCGCGATCGTCGAGGCCGACGACCAGGGCCTTTACGTGCTGAAGTTCCGCGGTGCGGGGCAGGGCGCCAAGGCGCTGATCGCGGAGCTCATCGCCGGTGAACTCGCACGCCTGGTCGGATTGCCGGTGCCGGAGATCGTGTTCGTCGAACTCGATCCGGATCTCGCGCGCACCGAACCGGATCCGGAGATCCAGCACCTGATCCGCGCCAGCGCGGGCCTCAATCTCGCGCTCGACTACCTGCCGGGATCGGTTACGTTCGATCCGGTCGTCGAGAAGCCCGATGCGGAGCTCGCCTCCGCGATCGTCTGGTTCGACGCGTTCGTCAGCAACGTCGACCGCACCGCGCGCAACACGAACCTGCTGATCTGGCATCGCAAGCTGTGGCTGATCGACCACGGCGCGGCACTGTACTTCCACCACAACTGGGACGGCTATCTGGAGCGCGCGACCGATCCGTTCGCGCGGATCAGGGATCATGTGCTGCTGCCGTTCGCGTCTGCACTGCGCGAAGCGGACGCGCGCATGAGCGCGCTCGTCACGCGCGAGGCGATCGGGCGTATCGTCGCGCGGATTCCGGAAGCGTGGCTGGGCGGCGACGCCCCGTTCGCGAGCGCCGAAGAACATCGCGGCGCCTACGCGCAGTACCTGTGCCGGCGCATCGAGGCGCCGCACGCATTCGTCGAGGAGGCGATCCGTGCACGCGTATGACTATGCACTGATCCGCGTGGTGCCAAGAGTCGAGCGCGGCGAGTTCGTCAATGCCGGCGTCGTGCTGTCGTGCAAGCGTGGCGGCTTCCTCGAGGCGCGCATCGAGCTCGACGAAGCACGCCTGCGCGCACTCGATCCCGCGCTCGATCTCGACACCGTACGCGGCCATCTCGCCGCGTTCGCGGCGATCTGTGCCGGCGGCGAGGCGGCCGGCCCGATCGGAAAACTGCCGCCGCGTGAGCGCTTCCACTGGTTGACCGCGCCGCGCAGCACGATGATCCAGACCTCGCCGACGCATACCGGGCGCTGTCCCGATCCGGCGGTCGCGATCGAGCGCCTGCTCGATACGATGGTGCGCGTGCCGCGCCCGAAAGCCTGATCGCATCGCATCACGTCGAACAAGCCAGACCCGTCAACACGCCAGGCCCGTCAACACACAGAATCCGATGGACATCGCATGTCAGCGCCTGCATAACCAGCGGATCGAGCCGGCCGCGTTCACAACGCCGGCCGAGGCTGTCGCGTGGTTCGGCGCAGTACAGGCGCAGGACTATCTCGGCGCTCTGTGGGCGGTCGGCCTGCGCATGCGCGAGGCGACCGAGCGCAGCGTCGAAGCCGCGCTCACCGAGCGTCGTATCGTGCGGACCTGGCCGCTGCGCGGCACCCTGCATTTCGTGGCGGCGGCTGATGTGCACTGGATGCTCGAACTGGCGACGCCGCGCGTGCTCGAGCGCAGCCGCCGGCGCCTGCACGACGAATTCGGGCTCGACGATCCGGTGTTCGCAGGTGCACGCAAGGTGATCGAGCGCGCGCTGCGTGGAGGTCGGCAGCTGACGCGGCCCGCGCTGTATCAGGTCCTGGAGTCGGCGCGAATTTCCGCAGAGGGCCAGCGCGGACTGCATATCCTGTGGTGGCTGGCGCAGCAGGGCGTGATTTGCCACGGTACGCGCGAGGGCAAGCAGCCGACCTTCGTGCTGCTCGACGAATGGCTGCCTGCCGCGAAGCGCTTTTCGCGCGAAGAAGCGCTGGCCGAACTCGCGCTACGCTATTTCACCAGCCGCGGTCCGGCGACGCCGCAGGATTTCACCTGGTGGTCCGGACTCGCAGCCGCGGACGCGCGGATCGCGCTCGAGATCGTGCAGCCGCAGTTGCTGCGGGAAACCCGCGGCGGAAGCACGTATTGGCGGTCCACGTCAGCGCTACCGAATCCGGCCCTGAAGTCGTCCGTGGTGCATCTGCTGCCGGCCTATGACGAATACGCGATCGCCTACAAGGATCGCGGCCATGTGCTATCACCGGCGCACAGTGCCAAGGCGGGTAACGGCATCTTCAATCCAGTGATCGTCGTTGATGGGCACATCGCAGGGACCTGGAAGCGCACGCTGGGCCGCGCATCGGTCGCGGTCGCGCCGAGCCCGTTCGTCGCATTCGATAAGGCTTCGGGCAAGGCGCTCGAAGGCGCGGCGCATCGCTACGCAGCATTTGTCGGCCTGTCGGCCGCGATGACGGAGCCGGTGGCCAGTGTCAAACCGCGCAAGCCGCCGAAGGGAGCCGGAGAGCGATCGCTTTAGGGGGCGCGCATCATCGTGACGATGCGGAAGGAACAGCCGCGATGTGCGATCAGTGCGCCGCGCCGCCGCTTTCGCGCACCGGCCGTTTCGCGAGCTTGCGCTGCAGCGTGCGTCGATGCAGCCCGAGCCGGCGCGCGGCTTCGGAGATGTTGCCATCGCATTCGGCGAGCACGCGCTGGATGTGTTCCCATTCCAGCCGCTTCAGCGGCGGCGTGTGCACGGCCAGCGGCACGTCGGCCTCCTCGCCGTCATCGCCAAGCAGCGCCTGCACGACCTGGTCCGCGTCGACCGGCTTGGCCAGGTAATCGTGCGCGCCGCGCTTGATCGCCTCGACCGCGGTCGCGATCGACGCATAGCCGGTCAGCAGCAGGATGCGCAGTTCGGCGCGTGCGGCGAGCAGCTCCGGGATCAGCGCGAGGCCGTTCTCGGCGCCGAGCTTGAGATCGAGCACCGCGAAGTCGGGCGACTTCGCGCGCACCAGCGCAAGGGCATGGGCGCCGTCGGAGGCAGTATCGACCGCGAAGCCGCGTGCGGTCAGCGCGCGCGCGAGCACTGCGGCGAAGACGGCGTCGTCGTCGATCAGGATGACGCGATGGGTGTTTGCGGCGGTCATGGGGCGCGATTGTCGGCTGCCGCGAGTGGTACGCGCAATCGCTGCAGCAAACCGCCCTCAGCCAGCGTCTGCGCGGTCAGTTCGCCGCCGAGCCGCTCCGCGGTCGCATGCGCGAGGGCGAGACCGAGGCCGAGGCCATCGCGTTTGCTGGTCTTGAACGCAATGCCGGTGCCGGGTCCGATGCCACCGCCGGTTCCGTGGTCGCGCACGCGGAACTCGACCTCATCGGCATCGGCGGCGACACCGAGTTCGATCGTCGAGGCACCCGCCGCCAGCGAGGCGTCGGCCGCGTTGCTGAGCAGGTTGATCAGCGCATGGCGCAGATTCGGTTCGGCTTCGATCACGCGCGCGTCCGCGTCCGGATCGAGCGTGACGCGCAGTTCGACCTCCGGGCGCAACAGGCCGAACTGGTTCTCGCAGTCGTGCACGAACGCCGGCAGCGCGAGCCGTTGCGGTGTGCCAACGAGCTGTCGGCTGCCGACCGCGACCAGTTCGCGCAGGATGTCGCGGCAGCGCTCGGCCTGGCCGGAGAGCAACGCGAGATCCGCCGCGAGCGCGCTTCCGGCCGGCTGCTCGCGCTGCAGTTCCGCCAGCAGGGTGCGGATCGTCGACAGCGGCGTGTTCAACTCGTGCGCGGTGCCAGCCGCCTGCGTGGCGATCGCGAGGATGCCCTCATCGCGCAGCGCGCGTTCGCGCTCGCGCTGCACGTCCGCCTCGCGCTCGCGCAATGCGCGTGCGAGCCGCGCGATGAAGAAGGCGAGCACGCCGGCGGTGACGGTGAAGTTGATCGCCATGCCGGCGACATGCAGGTTGAAGTCGCCGGTGCCGACGATGTGCTGCGGTGGCAGCGGCACATGCCAGGGGATCAGCAGCAGGTAGCAGGCCGCGGCGAGCAGCGCGACCGCGGCCACGTAGCGCAGCGGCAGCGCGGCGGCGGCCAGCGCGATCGGCATCACCAGCAGCGAGACGAACGGGTTGGTGGCGCCGCCCGAGAAATACAGCAACCAGGTCAGCACGCCGATGTCGACCGCGACATGGCCGAATGCCTCGGGCAGGCTGACCGGCCAGGGCTGGCGCAGGCGCCAGAACGCGAACAGCGCAAACACGGCCAGCGTCACGATGCCGAGCGACAGCGGAGCGACCGGGATCGCCATGCCGAACACGAGCGCGACAATCGCGACGGTCGAGGCCTGTCCGGAGACCGCGCACAGACGCAGCCAGGCCAGCGTCTCGGTCAGCTGCCGGGCGCGATCGAAGAAGCCGCTGCGGGTGGCGAAGGAGGAGGGCATCGTCGCCATTGTGCCACTGCGCGCAGCGCAATCCGGCTATCCGAGCCGATCGTGTGGTCGCCGCTCTCTCGCTCTGCCCCGTTGTTTGCGGGCGTCGTGCGGTGCCCTCGTCCGTTTGTCACGACCGCAAAGCATCGCGGCCGCCGCCACGTCACATAGCGTGCACGGGGTCAGGAGGTTGCGGGGTTCGTGGTGTTTGCAGGTTGCAGCGGCAGGCGGATCGTGACCTCGAGGCCGCGACCGTCGAGGTTGCGCGCCGTGATGCGTCCGCCGTGGCGCTCGATCGCACGCCGCGCGATCGCGAGGCCGAGGCCGGTGCCTCCGCTGGAGCGCGTGCGCGCGCTGTCGGTGCGGTAGAACGGCTCGAAGATGCGCGCAAGGTCGGCCTCCGGCACGCCCGGGCCGTGGTCGCGCACGCTGATCTGCGCGTCGCCACCCGCGCGCACCAGGCGCACGCTGACCGTGCTGCCCTCGGCGGTGTACGCGAGCGCGTTGCGGATCACGTTCTCGAATGCGCTGTAGAGCGCTGCGTGCGAGCCGACGAGAATCAAGCGTTCGCAATCGGCGAGCACGACCTTGCGGCCGCGCGGCGCGCCCTCGTAATCGGCGTTCGTGATCACGTCCTCGAGCAGCGCGTCGAGTGCGACGTTGTCGCGCGCGGCGCCGGTCGCGGTTTCCAGACGCGACAGCTCCAGCGCCTGCGCGAGCATCGCCTCCAGACGGTCGGACTCGCACTCGATGCGGTCGAGCGACGCGCTGACCTGCTTGGCGTCGCCGCCTCGCGCGAGTTCCAGTGCGACGCGCTGGCGCGCCAGCGGCGAGCGCAACTCGTGCGAGACATCGCGCACGAGCCGGCGGTGGCTGTCGACCAGCGCCTTGATGCGCTCGGCCATGGCGTCGAACTCGGCAGCGAGTGCGATGACCTCGGCGCTGCGCCCGAAACGCAGGTGGCCGACGCGCGCGTCCAGGTCGCCTTCGGCGAAGCGGCGCGTGCTGGCGCGGATGCGCGTCAGCGGCGCGGCGACGTACCCCGCGAGCAGCATCGCGACCACGGCGCTGACG
Organism: Dokdonella soli; assembly: GCF_039523175.1. Classification (NCBI taxonomy): domain Bacteria; kingdom Pseudomonadati; phylum Pseudomonadota; class Gammaproteobacteria; order Lysobacterales; family Rhodanobacteraceae; genus Dokdonella; species Dokdonella soli. The sequence continues at coordinate 670,392 of NZ_BAAAEU010000024.1, read as the reverse complement.
ATCATCGCGATGCCGATATTGGTCCAGAACGCGAGCGGCCGGCGCGACAGCAGGCGCGACAGGAAATTGCCTTCCAGCGCAGCCACCACGGTGTAGATGCGGCCCTCCTTCGTGCGCACCGCACGTGCGCGCAGCCTGCTCGCGCTGTAGGTGGTGCGTTCCTCGGTGGTCGCTTGCGTGAGCGCCACGGCGACCGCAGCCGCGCGCACGTTGTCCGAGACCGGCCGGCCGAGCAGTTCGCTGCCGTCGGGCGCGAACACGTAGAGGCCGACCGGACCGAATCCGAGCGTGGAGCGCAGCCAGTCGCGGGTGGTTTCCTCGCCGTCATGGCGCAGCGCGCGCCCGGCGTGCGAGAGCTGATCGTCCATCACCGCCTGCAGCCGCGTGATCTCCAGGCCGGGAATCCGCTCGGTCTCGAAATGGTTGGTGGTTATCCAGGCGACCGCGAGCAGCATGAGGACGGTCGCCACCCAGCACGCGGCGAAGATGCGCCAGAACAGGCGGCGCATCATGGCGACGGGTTTGCGGCGATGTTCAAGCGGCATCGCCGAGCTGGCGCAACAGGTAGCCGCTGCGGTGGATCGTGGTGATCGGCGAGGAGCCGTCCGGCGCATCGCCCAGCTTGCGGCGCAGGTTCGACACGTGCACGTCGATCGAGCGATCGAACGGTCCGAGCGCGCGACCGAGCACGCTCTGCGAGATGCGTTCCTTGCTGACCACGCGGCCGGCCTCGCGCAGCAGCAGCACGAGCAGGTCGAACTCGGTCGCGGTCAGCGTGATCGGCTTGCCGTCGACACTGACGCTGCGCGAGGCCGCGCGCAGCCAGATCGGGCCGTTGCGCAAGTCGGTCAGCGCCTCGGCGCTTTCGCCGCGCGCACGGCGCAGCACCGCGCGCAGGCGTGCGGCGAGTTCGCGCGGATTGCAGGGCTTGGGAATGTAGTCGTCCGCGCCGAGTTCGAGGCCGAGGATGCGGTCGATGTCCTCGCCGAGTGCGGTCAGCATCAGCACCGGCAGCGCGGATTCGCGGCGCAGCTCGCGCAGCGCATCGAGTCCGGATCGACCCGGCATCATCACGTCGAGCACGAGTGCGTCGAACGCCTCGGCGCGCGCGACCGCGATCGCGGCGTCGGCGGTATGCGCGAGCACGACGTCGAAGCCCTCGCGCGTGAGGAAGTCGCGCAGGAGCTGCGCGAGTTCCTCGTCGTCGTCGGCGAGCAGGATGCGGTTGCGGCTCATGCGCCAAGCATAGCGCCCAAAACCCGGCCGGGGCCGCGTCTTTTCAGGCGCTTGCGCGCCTTTGCACGGCTTTACGAGCGCCGTCAGCGGTGAGTGCTGAGTGGGAAAAGCACCAAATCGGTGTTTCTGATCCCCGCACCGAAACGCGCGTCACCCGCTCTTTCCGCTGACCGCCATGCCGCTCGCCGCCCCATCACTCCTCCGCAGTCACCGCGCGCAGTCCGCCGGCCGCACCCGATGTCGCGACATCGTCACGCGCGCTGTGCGTCGCCGAGAGGCGCTTCATCAGCGGCAGCAGCACGATGGCCAGAACGGTGCCGCCGACCGCGAGGAAACCGAGGTTGTTGAACAGCTTCGTGTAGATCGTGAGGCTTTCGAGCGGATCGGTGAGGTTCTCCGGGATGCTCGCGTAGTTCGCGACGACGCTGCCCAGATATTGCGAGATACCGGCGGCGACGAAGTACGCGCCCATCATGAAGCCGCCCATGCGCACCGGCACGTAGCGCGCGATCATCGCCAGGCCAAGGCCGCTGACCAGCAGTTCGCCGAGCGAGTAGAAGCCGTAGCCCCAGATCATGTACCAGGACGAGATCTTGCCGTTCACGGCGGAACCGGCGCCGAGCCCGTAGATGAAGAAGCCGACCGCGGCGACGGCGAAGCCGACCGCGAATTTCGCGGCGATCGGCAGATCGCGAGCGGATTTGCCAAGGTGCGTGTAGGTCCAGGCCAGCAGCGGCGAAAGCAGCATGATCCAGATCGGGTTCAAAGCCTGGTACTGCGCCGGCGACCAGGTGAACAGGGTCATGCCGAACAGGGTCTGGTTCCACTCAACGTTGCGCAGCGCGAACAGGGTCAGCGAGGTCGACATCTGCTGGTAGAAGATGAAGAACAGCAGGGTCTCTGCAACCAGGATCAGGGCCGCGACCAGACCGGAGCGTTCGCTTTTCGCACCGGTTGCGATCATGTAGCCGAAGATGCTGAGGATCACGATGCCGGCGATGTAGACGCAGGCAACCGCGATCCCGCGATGCTGGACCACGAACGCGACTGCGAACAGCGCCATGAAGCCGACGCCGAGCACCATCGCAAGGCGGCCCCAGCGTACGGGTTGCTCATCCAGAGGCGAACCGATGCCCTTGAGCGTTCGCACCATGAACACGTAGTTGATCAGGCCGACGATCAGGCCTGTGCAGCAGACCGCGAACGCGGCATGCCAGCCCCAATGGTCCTTGATCCACGGCGTCAGCAGCACCGACACCGTCGAGCCGACATTGACCGCCATGTACATAGAGCGCGAACGCGCTGTCGATCTTCGCATCGTCACCCTCGTAGATGCGCCGCACCATGTTCGCCGCGTTCGCCTTGAACAGGCCGTTGCCGACCACGATCACGCCCATCGAGCAGTACAGCAGGTAGAGGTTTTCGCTCGGTATCGCCAGCAGCAGGTAGCCGATCGCGAGGATCGCTGCGCCTATCGGCATCGTGCGCCGCGTGCCGAGAATCTTGTCGCCGACCCAGCCGCCGATCGCGGGCGCCGCATAGACCAATGCGGTGAACGCGCCCCAGACCAGATTCGCCTGCGTATCGGCGAAGCCGACCTTCTGCACCATGAACAACACCAGCAGCGCGGCCATGCCGTAGTAGCCGAAGCGCTCCCAGAGTTCGATCAGGAAGATCGTCGAGAACGAGCGGGTCTGGCTGGGGTGGGCGTGTTGCGTGTTCATCGAAAATTCCTGCGAAAAGGACAGGAAAACCGGATGAGGCTAGCGCAAGCGGCCCGCCTGCGTGTGTACAAACGCACATGGACGCCACCGGGGTGGCGGCGCCCCGTTGGGGCGATCTGGCGATCCGCCGGTCGGACGCTGTCAGCGGGCGCGCAGCGGTTCGACCGCCAGCGCGCGGGGCGGCGACTGCATGGAATGGCCCGGCGCCGGCAGCCAGCGCTGCGCGAGCGTTGCGACCAGCAGCGCGTACAGCGCGGCCATCAGCGCGGACGCCGACACGTCGGACAGGAAATGCCGGGCGAGGTCGATGCGCGCGAGCACGACATAGACCGGGATCGCGATCAGCAGGGCGCGCAGCCAGCGGATCGGGCAGGCTGCGGCCAGTGGCAGCAGCAGGCCGAAGTAGAACGCCGAGTGGCCGGAAGGAAACGAACCGCCACCGGCGAACCAGAGCTGCGACCAGTCGCCGGAATCGAGCACCTGCTGCGGACGCAGGCGACCGAAATGGTTCTTGCCGAGAATCATCGTCTCGATGCAGAGGGTCTGCACGAGGCCGGCGGCGATCAGGGCGCGCGGCCAGCGCGCGTGCCGGCGCAACGCAAGACCGGCCAGTCCCAATGCGAGCGCGACCGCACCGGCGAGCCAGAACCACAGGTTCATTCCGCTGAGCGTATCCAGCGCGCCAAGGCCCACCGAAAACACGCGCGCCTGCTCGAAACCGCCCGAGTGCACCCATTCGGCGAGCGGACGGTCCAGGACGAACAGACCGGTCGCCATCAGCAGGGCGCTGATTGCGGCGACGATGCAAAGCAGGCGTCGATTCATCGGTGTCCCTCAGGATCGGAGCGGGCAGAAGCGGGAGTACTTTATGGCATCATGGCGCGGCCTCTTCCACCCCATCGCGCACCATGCCGATCCTCGAGTTTTCCCAGCCCGGCCGCAGCGCGGCAATCCAGCTCTCGGCGGGCACCATCGCTCCGAGCGACCGGCCGGAGAGGTTCCGCCATCGCGTTTGCGCGATGAAGGGCGCACCGATGGCACGGGTGCGTGGCATCAACGACGTCGGGTCCGACAGGGAATTCGACAGGGCACGGCGCCGCGCAGACGCACGGGCATTCTGACTACGAGCGACTGGAGGGGAGTCGATGCCGAGCACCGAACCGCGCGGACCGCGCCAGATCTGGCGCGCATTGCAATGGTCGATGAAGGGGCTGCGCGCGGCATGGCGCCACGAGGCGTCGTTCCGCCTCGAAGGCTATCTCTTCGTGATCATGTTTCCGCTCGGCCTCTGGCTCGGCCACGGCGCGATCGAGAAGGCGCTGCTCTGCGGAAGCCTGATACTCGTTCTGTCCGCGGAATTGCTGAATTCCGCCGTGGAGGCCATCGTCGACAAGGCCAGCCCGGAGTTCCATGAGCTGGCCGGTCGCGCCAAGGACATGGGTTCGGCTGCGGTGCTGTTGCTGATGTTCAACGTCGTGCTGTGCTGGGGACTGGTACTCTCGGCGCACCTGCAGGGTTGAATGACGGAGTCACGGGCGCTTGAATCTTCTGGCCGACCCGCAAACCTGGATCGCGCTGCTGACCTTGTCCACGCTCGAGATCGTGCTCGGCGTCGACAATCTCGTCTTCATCTCGATCGCGGTCAGCCGGCTGCCCCATGTGCGGCGCTCGAGCGCGCGGCGCATCGGTCTCGCGTTCGCCTGCATCACGCGCATCCTGCTGCTGCTCTCGCTCGCGCATCTGGCACGCATGGACGACCGCACGGCCGCCCTGTTCCGCATGTTCGGCCAGATCATCTCGATCCGTGACCTGGTGCTGATCGGCGGCGGCATCTTCCTCGTCGTCAAGGGCGTCATGGAGATCCTCGACGCGCTCAGCGCCGCGCCGCACGAACACGGCAACGGCCACGCCTCGGCGAGCTTCGGCCTGGTCATCGCGCAGATCGCGCTGATCGATATCGTGTTCTCGCTCGACTCGGTGATCACCGCGGTCGGCATGATCAACGTCCTGCCGGTGATGGTCGCGGCGATCATCCTCGCCGTGCTGGTGATGATCTTCATCGCCGATCCGGTCGGCGAGTTCATCGATCGCAATCCGACGATCAGGATGCTTGCGCTCGCGTTCATCATCCTGGTCGGCGTCACGCTGATGTGCGACGGTGTCGACGTACACATCGCGCGTGGCTACCTGTATTTCGCGATGGCGTTCTCGGCGGCGGTGGAGTCGCTGAACCTGCTGGCGCGGCGGCGCCATCAGCAGAACGCTCAGCAGCACGCACGGCGTCCCGACCAATCGATATCGTCCTGACGCGGACTCGTGTCAGCGTGGCGCCGACCGCTGCCGCTTGCGCCGGATCGGCGTCCACGCCACAGTAGTGCGGTAACCGGCCTCGGCTGGGTCAATGTCGCTGTGAACGGAGGGAATATGCGCGCGATTCGATGGCTGTCCATGGTGCTGCTGATCACATTCCTTAGCGGCTGCGGCTACAACTCGATCCAGTCCAAGGACGAGGGCGTCAAGGCCACCTGGTCCGAGGTCGTGAACCAGTACCAGCGTCGGGCGGATCTGGTGCCGAACCTGGTCAACACGGTCAAGGGCTACGCGACGCACGAGGAAGAGGTGTTCACCAAGGTCGCCGAGGCGCGCGCGCAGGTCGGCAAGATCCAGTTGTCGGCCGACGATCTTTCGGACGAAGCCAAGATGAAGCAGTTCCAGCAGGCGCAGGGCGAGCTTTCGAGCGCGCTGTCGCGGCTGATGGCGGTGTCCGAGAACTACCCGCAGCTCAAGGCCGACGGCCTGTTCCAGAACCTGCAGGCGCAGCTCGAGGGCACCGAGAATCGCGTCACCGTCGCGCGCAACCGCTATATCCAGGCGGTCCAGGACTACAACGTGTTCGTGCGCAGTTTCCCGCAGAACCTGACTGCGATGATGTTCGGCTACAAGGCCAAGGCGAACTTCACGGTCGAGAACGAGAAGCAGATCTCGACCGCGCCGACCGTCGATTTCAGCAAGCCGGCGGCGCCGCCCGCGCAGCCGCCGCAGCAACCGCAATCTACGCCACAGCCAGCGCATTGAGCGCCTGTGGCGACACGCCGCGATATGTTCCGGACCGTTCGTGCTGAGGTATCGAAGCACGAACGGCGCCACCTCCGTTCACCCGATACCTCAGGGCGAACGGATGGGGCGTTTTCATCTGGACGGATTGACGTGATGCGCGCGCTTCGCGTCCTGCTCGCCTTGTTCGTCGCTTGCGGTCTGGCGATCACTGCCGCCGCCGCCGAAGGCGACCCGCAACCGATCCCCGCGCTGACCGCGCACGTCACCGATCTCACCGGCACGCTCGACGCGACGCAGAAGCAGACGCTCGAAAGCGAACTGACAACGCTGGAGAAATCCAAGGGCTCGCAGGTCGGCGTGCTGATGGTGCCGAGCACACAGCCCGAGGACATCGCGGAATACGGCATCCGCGTCGCCGATGCGTGGAAGCTCGGCCGCAAGGGCACCGACGACGGCGTGATCCTGATCGTTGCGAAGAACGACCGGCGCGTGCGCATCGAGGTCGGTCGCGGTCTGGAGGGAGCGATCCCGGATGCCGCCGCCGCGCGCGTGATCCGCGAATACATCGCGCCGCGCTTTCGCGCCAATGACTACTACGGTGGCGTCCACGACGCGACCGGCGCGTTGACCAAGCTGATCAACGACGAGCCGCTGCCGCCGCCGTTGACCGACGATCGCGGTGGCAGCCGGGGCGGAGACCGTTTCGCTCCCGCGCTGATCGCAGCCTGGTTCGCCGCCCTGTTCCTGCGCGGCCTGTTCGGCGGTTCGCCCGCCGGCGTGCGCGCGCCAGTCGTCGGCCTCGGCGCCGGCGGGCTCGCGTGGCTGATCAGCGGCCTGTTGCCGCTCGGTATCGGCGCTGGCGTGCTCGGCCTGTTCCTCGGCTTGCTCAGCGGCGGCGGTGGCGGCGGTTTCGCCAGCCGCGGCGGCTGGGGCGGCTTCAGTGGCGGCGGCGGTTTGGGTGGCGGGGGATTCGGTGGAGGCGGTGGTTTCAGCGGCGGCGGCGGCGGATTTTCCGGCGGCGGCGCCTCAGGAAGCTGGTGACGACGATGCGCTGGATCCGACATCTGTTCGACCTGTCGAGCGCGAAACGACATTTTCCGCCGGCGACGCTGGATTCGATCCAGCGCGCGATCGCGGCCAGCGAACATCGCCATCTCGGCGAAATCGTGTTCGCAGTCGAAGGCAGCCTGCCGCTCGCCGAAGCCGTGCGCAAACGCACGCCGCGTGAGCGGGCACACGAGGTGTTTGCGCGATTGCATGTCTGGAACACCGAACACAACACCGGCGTGCTGGTCTACATCCTGCTCGCCGAGCATGCGATCGAGATCGTCGCCGATCGCGCGGTCGCCGCGAAGATCGATCAGGCGCAATGGCAGCCGATCTGCGCCGTGATGCAACAGCATTTTTCGGCCGGCGATTACGAACGCGGTGCGGTCGCCGGCGTCGCGGCGATCGGTGAGCTGCTGATCCGCCATTTCCCCGCGAATGGCGAACCCAAGCTGGACGAGCTGCCGGACCGGCCCATATTGCTGTGAAGCACCGAAAGGCTCTTTTCACTACTGGTAGGCGCTTTGAAAGAATCGGCCTGATTTCTTTCAAAGCGAACGGGCATGCGGAGACGGCGCCCGCGGTCCTCGGGAGCCCAAGCGCAACGGTTCAGTGCTGCCAGCTGCCTGCACGGCTCAGACGACGCTCAATTCCGTAGGGTCGGTGACCGGCGGCAGGCACTGCGTGCCGCGACAGACATAGGCGATGCCGCCGGAGCGGTGTGATTGCGCGTCGAGCGCGCTGGGCAGCGCGGCTTCCATTGGTGGAATGCGGTAGATATCGGCACTCGTTGCCGTGAACTGCGCGAGCGCATCGCGCCAGCGTGCTGCCTCGTCGCTCTGGTCCGCACGCAGCACGATATGCGTGCGCGGATGCAGGAACTCGTCGAGTGCGAGCAGCAGCGTGCAGCAGCCTTCAGGGTATTGCGACAGCGTCGGCCAAGCCGCGCGCAGCGTGCGTTCTGCGGCGTCGAGATAACGCGTCTCGCCGAGCAGATGGCCGAGCTTCAACAGCGTGCGCGCGGCGACGCCATTGCCGGAGGGCAGCGATTCGTCCATCCACGGTTTCGGCCGCTGCGGCAGCGCTTCGGCGTCGTGTGCGGTGAAGAAGAAGCCGCCGTGCTCGCGGTCCTCGAAGCGCTCCAGCAACGCATCGGCGAGCGCGATCGCCCAGTCGAGATCGCGGCGGTTCCAGCGCACCTGCAGCAGCGCGAGCAGCGCGTCGAGCAGGAACGCGTGGTCGTCAAGATAGGCCGGGAATTTCGCCTCGCCGCCGGCATGGCAGGCGTAGAGGCGGCCATTCTTCCAGACGTTCGCATGCAGGAAATCCAGCGCTAGCCCCGCTTCGGCAAGCAGCGGCTGGTCTTCAAGCCAGCGTGCCGAGCGCGCGGCGCCGGCGATCGTCAGCGCGTTCCAGGCGGTCAGGATCTTGTCATCGAGACCGGGGCGCGCGCGTCGCGCGCGCGCGGCCAGCAGTTTCGCGTCGGCGCTCGCCAGGCGTTGCTCGACTTCGGTATGGCTGATGCCGGTTTGCGTGGCCACGTCCTCGATCGACACCGCGAGTTGCAGATGCCAGGCATGGTTCTCGAAGTTTGGCGGACGATCGAAGCCGTAGCGCGGCTCGACCACCGCGTATTCGTTTGTCATCAGCAGACCACGCACCTCATCCTTGTCCCAGACGTAGTAGCGCCCTTCCTCGCCCTCGGAGTCCGCATCGAGCGAACTCCAGAAGCCGCCGGATGGCGCGCGCAGTTCGCGCGCGATCCAGCCCGCGCAGGCGCGAGTTGCGTCTGCGAACGCGGACTCGTCGAAGCGGATCGCGGTCTGCGCAGGCACATCTGGTCTGTATGCGCGCGAAGCCCAGGCGTACAGCGGCAGCAGTTGTGCGTTGTCGTACAGCATTTTTTCGAAGTGCGGGATCTCCCAACGCTCGTCGACGCAGTAGCGGAAAAAGCCGCCGCCGAGGTGATCGGTGAGGCCGCGCTCGGCCATGCGGGCGAGGGTGAGGTGGGCCATCGAAGCAGCCTGCCCGTCGACGCCGTTCCATTCTCGTCGTCCCGGCGAATGCCAGGACCCAGCGTCTACATCACTCGACGAGGGCTCGGACAACGCAGACAAGGGCACTGGGTCCCCGCGCTCGCCGGGACGACGAGCAAGCGTTTCTCGATTTGCCTTGTCGAAGGTTGCATCCGTGGCTTGTCGAAGCAGCAGCTCGATCTCGCTCGCGTGCGGAAACTTCGGGCCGCCGAGATGACCGCCGTTCTGCGCGTCGAAGCGGGCCGCGATGCGTTCGAGCGCGAGGCGGATCGGCGCATCGTCGAGCGTGTCCGTGTGCACGTCGGTGCGCGCGTGTTGCGCAAGGAACGTGGCCAGCGATGCGTTCTGCGCGCGCACTTCATCGGACTTCTCGTCGAACCAGCGGCGCACGCCTTCGAGCACCTGCACGAAGGCCGGCATGTTGTAGCGCGGCGTCTTCGGGAAATACGTGCCGGCGTAGAACGGCAGCAGATCGTCCGGCGTCAGGAACATCGTCAGCGGCCAGCCGCCGCCGCGCCGCGCCAGCGCCTGGTGTGCGAGCTGGTAGACCTTGTCGATGTCCGGCCGCTCCTCGCGGTCGACCTTGATGTTCACGTAGCGAGTGTTCATCACGCGCGCAGTCGCTTCGTCCTCGAAGCTCTCATGCGCCATCACGTGGCACCAGTGGCAGGCCGCGTAGCCGATCGAGAGCAGGATCGGCTTGTTCTGCGCGCGTGCGGCGGCCAGCGCTTCCTCGCCCCACGGCCACCAGTCGACCGGGTTGTCGGCGTGCTGGCGCAGGTAGGGGCTGGTTTCGGTGGCGAGGCGGTTGGACATGGCGCAAGTGTATGCCCGCGTAGCGGTAGGAGCGGCTTCAGCCGCGATGCTTTTAGAGCAAGGCAGCAAGCAAAGGCATCGCGGCTGAAGCCGCTCCTACGAGAGCCCAGGAACGATGCGGCTTGTCGCAGCGCTCGGGAGGGGCTACCGTGCGCGGCCTTCGCCAGCGCAGGCAATGAACGTGTCCGATTCCGTCGAATATCCGGCCCTGTACCTCAAGCGCGGCGAAGATGCGCGCCTGCGCGCCGGGCATCTGTGGGTGTTCTCGAACGAGGTCGATGTCACGCGTTCGCCCTTGAGTGGATTCGAACCGGGCGAGATCTGCGCGATCGTTGATCATCGCGACAAGCCGCTCGGCATCGGCTACGTGAATCCGAACTCGCTGATCGCGGCGCGGCTGGTCGCGCGCGGGCTGGAGCATGCACTCGACCGTTCGCTGATCGTGCACCGGCTCAAGGTCGCGCTTGCGCTGCGCGAGCGCTTGTATGCCGAACCGTACTACCGGCTCGTGTTCGGCGAGTCCGATGGTCTGCCCGGCCTCACCCTCGACCGCTTCGGCGACGTGCTGGTCGGGCAGACGACGACCGCGGGCATGGAACGCCTGAAAGACGAAATCACCGAAGCGATCGTCAAGGTGCTGAAGCCGCGCCAGCTCTGGTGGAAGAACGATGCCGGCTCGCGCGCGATGGAGCAGCTGCCGAGCTATTCGGACCTCGGCCACGGCGAGTACGGCGGCGAGGTGGTCGCTCGCGAGGGCGGCCTGACCTTCGGCGTCGATCCGGTCGGCGGCCAGAAGACCGGCTGGTTCTACGACCAGCGCGAGAACCGCGACCGGCTCGCGCGTCTGGTCGAGGGCAAGCGCGTGCTCGACATGTTCAGTTATCTTGGCGCATGGGGCCTGCGTGCGGCCGCATTCGGCGCCAGCGAAGTTACCTGCGTCGATGCATCTGCTGCCGCCGTCGAGGCGATCGCGCGCAATGCGGAGCGCAACGGGCTGTCCGATCGCGTCACTGCGATCCGCGCCGACGCGTTCGATCACCTGAAGGCTTTGCGCGAGGCGCGCGAGCGCTACGACGTGGTGATCCTCGATCCACCCGCGTTCGTCAAGCGCAAGAAGGACTTCAAGGAAGGAAGCCTCGCGTACCGCCGCCTCAACGAGCTCGGCATGCAGGTGCTGGCGAAGGACGGCCTGCTGGTGACCTGCTCGTGCTCGCACCATATGCCGCGTGCGGCGTTGCTCGATGCCGTGCAGCAGGGGGCGCGTCATCTCGACCGCCAGGTGCAGATGCTGGTCGCGTTGCAGCAGGGGCCGGATCATCCTGTGCATCCGGCGATTCCGGAAACCGATTACCTGAAAGGGTTCATCTGCCGCGTGTTGCCCGCCTGAGGAAGAGCATGGTCGCGGAGCGATCCTCGCACTGTGCAGTGCTTGGTCGTAACCGCGTAGAGGTTGTGAAACAATTCAAGGATGACCTTTCGTACCGTTCGTGCTGAGATATCGAAGTACGATCGGCGCGACGTCCGCTCACCCTTCGATACCTCAGGGCGAACGGATTGAGGGTGTGTGCAACCTTGAGCCGGACGCCGAATGCACTACTTCGTCGACATCAATCCGATAGCGATCTCGCTTGGGCCCGTGCAAGTGCACTGGTACGGGATCATGTACCTGCTCGGTTTCGGCGCGGCATGGTGGCTCGGCCAACGCCGGCGTGCGGCGGGACGGCTGCCGGTCACGCATGACCAGTTCTCGGACCTGTGCTTCTACCTGATGCTCGGCGTGATCCTCGGCGGCCGCATCGGCTACATGGTGTTCTATGACACGTCCGAGCTGATCCACCATCCGCTCAGCCTGATCCGCGTCTGGGAAGGCGGCATGTCATTCCACGGCGGCCTGCTCGGCGTACTTGCAGCCGGTCTGATCTGGACGCGCCGGCACGCGATCACCTTCTTCGACGCGATCGACTTCATCGCGCCGCTGGTGCCGATCGGCCTCGGTCTCGGTCGGCTCGGCAACTTCATCGGCGGCGAGTTGTGGGGACGTCGCACCGACGTGGCCTGGGGCATGATCTTCCCGCGTGCGCTGGAGTCGCTCGGCAAGAGCCGCGACGAGCTGTACCAGATGTATCTGGCCGGACAATTGAACAACGAGGCGCGTCATCCCTCGCAGCTCTACGAGTTCGCGCTCGAAGGCATCGTGCTGTTCGCAGTGCTGTGGTTCTATTCGCGCAAGCCGCGGCCGCGTTACGCGGTGTCCGGGCTGTTCGCGCTGCTCTACGGCATCTTCCGCTTCAGCGTCGAATTCGTGCGCGAGCCGGACGTGCAACTCGGCTTCCTCGCATTCGACTGGGTCACGATGGGGCAGATCCTGTCGCTGCCGCTGATTGCCGTCGGACTGCTCCTGCTCTGGTTGTCACGGCGCGCGCCGACGCTGGCGCCGGCGGAAGTCGAGGCCGGGCCGGTCGTTCCTGAAAAGCATCGCGGCTGAAGCCGCTCCTACGCCAGTCACCGATATGCGCCAATACCTCGACCTGCTGCGCCATGTGCTCGAACACGGCACGGAGAAATCCGACCGCACCGGGACCGGCACGCGCAGCGTGTTCGGTTGGCAGATGCGCTTCGATCTCGCCCAGGGTTTCCCGCTGGTCACGACGAAGAAGCTGCATCTGAAGTCGATCGTGCACGAGCTGATCTGGTTCCTGCGCGGCGAGACGAACACGCGCTACCTGCGCGAGAACGGCGTGTCGATCTGGGACGAGTGGGCCGATGCGAGTGGCGAACTCGGTCCGGTCTATGGAAGGCAATGGCGGTCGTGGGCGTGTCCGGATGGCCGCGTCGTCGACCAGATGGCCTGGGTGCTTGACGAGATCCGGCGCAATCCGGATTCGCGCCGGTTGATCGTCAGCGCGTGGAATGTCGCGGACCTGCCGAAGATGGCGCTGCAGCCCTGCCACACGCTGTTCCAGTTCTACGTCGCGGACGGCAGGCTCTCGTGCCAGCTGTACCAGCGCTCCGGCGACATCTTCCTCGGCGTGCCGTTCAACATCGCGAGCTACGCGCTGCTGACGCAGATGGTCGCGCAGGTGAGCGGATTGAAGCCCGGCGACTTCGTGCACACGCTCGGCGACGCGCATCTGTATTCGAACCATTTCGAACAGGCGCGCGAACAGCTCTCACGCGAACCGCGGCCGCTGCCGAAGCTGGTGCTGAATCCCGATGTGCGCTCGCTGTTCGATTTCCGCTACGAGGATGTCGCGATCGTCGACTACCAGCCGCATCCGCCGATCAAGGCGCCGGTGGCGGTGTGAACGGAGCCGGCTCGATCAAGATCAGCCTGATCGCGGCGCTTGACCGCAACCACGCCATCGGCCGCGACGGCGCGATGCCGTGGCATCTGCCGGACGACCTGAAGCGCTTCAAGGCGCTCACGCTCGGCAAGCCGGTGCTGATGGGGCGCAAGACCGCGCTCGCGATCGGTCGCGCGCTGCCCGGGCGCACGAACCTCGTGCTGACGCGCGGCGACAGCGCGCCGTTCACCGGGCAGGTCGTCGTGCATTCGCTCGACGAGGCGATCGCCTGCGCCGGCGAGGCCGAGCTCGCGGTGATCGGCGGCGGCGAGGTCTATGCGCTCGCGCTGCCGCGCGCAACGCGCATGCACCTGACCTGGGTCGATACCGAAGTCGAGGGTGCCGATGCATTCTTTCCGCGCTTCGATGCACACGAATGGATCGAGACGCAGCGGCAAGAGTTGCGTATCGACGCACGGCATGCGTTCCGATTGGAATTCGTTGACTACATGCGGCGCTGAGTCGAAGCCCGGAAGCCGGAAAGGCGCCGGACCAGGAGCTTGATCACCGAAGCGACAGCGCGTGCGGACATCCGCGGAACACCCGTATTGTCTACAAGCTAGTCCTGGTCCCTGCCCGCGACCGGCTTGCGGTCCGACTTGATGCTGACGAACTCCGGTTCCTCGCTGTCCAGGCGCAGCGCGGTCAGCGCACCGCCCCAGACGCAGCCGGTATCGATCGCATGGACACCGAGGCCGACAAAACGGCCGAGCGTGGACCAGTGCCCGCAGACCACGCGTATGTCGCGTTTGATCTGGCCCGGCACTTCGTACCACGGATACAGGCCAGGCCGTTGTGTGCCGGGCGCTCCCTTGTCGCCGAAGCCGATGCGGCCGCGCACGTCGCAGTAGCGCATGCGCGTGAACACGTTGATGCCGGCGCGCCAGCGGTCGATGCCGCGCAGCTTCGGCGTCCACAGGTCCGGCTTGTTGCCGAACAACTGCTTGAGCAGGCGGCGGTAGGCTTCGCTGCGCAGCTTGTCCTCGATCTCGCGTGCGACCTCGACGGCCTGCTCGATCGTCCAGCGCGGGAACAGGCCGGCGTGCACGAGCGCGAAGCCCAGCTCGCGATCGACATGCAGCAGGCTGCGTCCACGCAGCCAGCCGAGCAGATCGTCGCGGTCCGGTGCGAACAGCACCTCGCGCAGCTCCGGGTTCACGCGCGCCTGGTCCTCGCGCTTGCGCTCGGCGATCGCGAGCAGTGACAGGTCATGGTTGCCGAGCGCCACGACGGTGCGCTCGCCGAGTGACTTGACCAGTCGCAGCACGGCCAGTGACTGGCCGCCGCGGTTCACGAGATCGCCGCAGAACCAGAGCGTGTCACGCGCCGCGTCGAAGCGGAGCTTGTCGATCAGGCGGGCAAGTTCGTCGTGGCAACCCTGGATGTCTCCGATGGCCCAGGTCGCCATCAGTGCAGCGTCCTCGGCGTCGACAGCACGAACGCCGGAATCAGCGCGTCGAAATGAGTGCCATCGTCGGCGATCATCTGATAGCTGCCATGCATCGTGCCGAGCGCGGTCTCGAGCACTGCGCCGGACGTGTATTCGTAGTCGTCGCCGGGGCGCACCCAGGGCTGCTCGCCGACCACGCCGTCGCCTTGCACTTCACGCACCTTGCCATTGCCATCGGTGATGACCCAGTGGCGCGACAGCAGGCGCGCACCGACCGTGCCGTGGTTGGCGATCGTGATCGTGTATGCGAACGCATAACGGTTGTCCGCGGGCGCCGACTGATCGTCGAGGAACCGCGTGTCGACCGAAATCGTGATGTCGTAAGGTTTCTTGCCACTCATGCTGCTGATTTTCCGGGACGCGGGGCGCGCCGGCAAGCGCAAAGATTGTGGCGTTCGCTCCAAAACCGCCCGTCAACGGGAGGGTTTGAGCGGCGATGGCTTCGCTTCGCTCACTGCCGCGGCCAGTTCGACGAATGCCGATGGCGCCAGCTGTTCCGCACGCACGCGCGGATCGATGCCGGCCGCTTCGATCCGCTCGGTCGGAACGACATCGCGCAGCGCGTTCGCGAGCGTCTTGCGGCGTTGCCCGAACGCTGCCTTGACCACGCGCGCGATCGCCGCGCCGTCGACCTGAGGGCGTTCCTGAGGTGTACGCGGCGTCACGCGCACGACGGCCGAATCGACTTTCGGTGGCGGCCGGAAAGCGCCCGGCGGCACTTCGAGCAACGGTTCCACGCGGCACACCAGCTGCAGCATCACTGACAGGCGCCCGTACACCTTGCTGCCCGGCGCGGCGGCCATGCGCTCGACGACTTCCTTCTGCAGCATGAAGTGCATGTCGCGGATCGCATCCAGATGCTCGATGCAGTGGAACAGGATCGGCGAGGAAATGTTGTAGGGCAGGTTGCCGACCACGCGCAACGGTTCGCCGTGCGCGAGCGCAGCAAGGTCAACGCCGAGCACGTCGGCGTTGACGATCTCGAGCTCACCGACGCTCTCGGCTGCGGCGCGCAGGCGCGGGATCAGGTCGCGATCGAGTTCGATCACGGTCAGACGTCCGAGCGCGCGCAGCAGCGGCAGCGTCAGCGCGCCATCGCCCGGCCCGATCTCGACGACGCGCTCTCCGGGTTGTGGCGCGATCGCCTGCACGATGCGGTGCAGGATGTTGGCATCGTGCAGGAAGTGCTGGCCGAAGCGTTTCTTGTGGATGTGGCGGTCGTCGTGCATGCGCGCATCGTAGCGGATGAGGCGAGGGGCGAGGGACGAGGGACGAGGGAGAGGAATGCTCGTCGTCCCGGCGAAAACCGGGATGACGAGGTCGTGAGTCGCATCGACCGCAACCGCCGATGCTCAGCCGGTCGAACTCCATCACGATCAATGAATTGTGGCCGCCGCGGGCCTGGCTATCCCACCAGCCAACGTGTCAACCAGTAACCACCGATGCTCAACCATCCGAACAGGAACAGTGCGAGCACGAGCGGTTTCGGTCCGAGCGCGCGCAGGCGCGCGAAGCGCGTCTCCAGGCCGAGCGCTGCCATCGCGGTCGCGAGCAGCAGCGTGTCGAGATCAAGCAGGCGCTCGCGCAGCGCAGCCGGCAGCGTGATCAGCGAGTTCAGCGCGCAAGCCCCAACGAATGCGAGCGCGAACCACGGAATGCTGATCGCACCGCGCGCGCCGCCCTGGCGCGCCTGCCAGCCGCCGAGCAGGAACAGGAACGGCACCAGCAGCAGGACGCGGGTCAGCTTGACGATCACCGCGGTATCGGTCGTGTCCGGTCCGATCGCGTTGCCGATCGCGACGACCTGCGCGACCTCATGCACGGTCGCGCCGGTATAGACACCGAAGCTGCCCGGCGACAGCGCGAGGTGCGCCTGCAGGTAGGGATAGAGAAAGATGTTCAGGGTGCCGAACAACACGACGCTGGCGACCGCGATCGCGACCTTGCTTGGCTCGGGCTTGAGCAGGCGCTCGGTCGCGAGCACCGCGGCGGCGCCGCAGATTGCGCTGCCGCAGGCGGTCAGCAGCGCGGTGTCGCGGTCGAGGCCAAGCCAGCGCCGGCCGATCCATACGCCGAGGCCGAGCGTGCTGGCGACGATCGCTAGGTCGAGGACCAATGCGCCCGGCCCGATCGCGGCGATCTGCTGGAAGCTGATGCGCAGGCCGTACAGCACGACGCCGGCGCGCAGCAGCGAGCGCTGTGCGTAGGCGATGCCGGGCGCCAGTCTCCGCGGCAGTCGCTCGCCGACGAGATTGCCGAGCAGCATGCCGAGCACGATCGCGAGGGTCAGCGCGGAAAGCTGCAAGTGCGAGAACGCAGGCAATGTGGCGAGGCCGAGTCCGGCGAGACCGAGCAGCAGCGCGAAGACGAGGCCGGGCAGGCGGGAAGCGAGTATGGACATGACGACACCGTTGATCGCGACGTCGCCCATCTTCGCCCTGCCCATTCAATAAAGATAATCGATTATATGGATATGGGTGATAAGCTTGCCTGATGCTAGCGATCAGCCCGCGGCAGCTCGAAGTGTTCAGTGCGATTGCCTCTGCCGGCAGCGTGCGTGCGGCGGCTGACCAGCTCGGCCTGACCCAGCCCGCCGCGAGCATGGCGTTGGCCGAACTCGAACGACTGCTCGGCGCACCGCTGTTCGATCGCCAGCAGCGGCGCCTGCGCCTCAATGCGCATGGCCGGGAACTGTTGCCGCGCGCGCGGGAGATCGTCGAACGCATGCGCGAACTCGGCGGCCGCGCCGCAGACGCCGAGCCTCGCGGCATGCTTGCGGTCGGCGCCAGCAACACGATCGGCAATTACCTGGTCGGCGAGCTGCTCGGCGGATTTGTCGCTGCCTGTCCGGCGGTCAAGCTCAGCCTGCGCGTCGCCAACAGCGCCGAGATCCTCGCCGGCGTGCTCGACTTCAGCCTCGACATCGGCTGCATCGAGGGGCCGCTGGAGCACGCTGACGTCGAGCGGATCGCGTGGCGGCGCGACGAACTCAAGGTCTGCGTGCGCACCGATCATCCGCTGGCGCGGCGTCGTCGGTTGCGCGCTGCGGACCTGGTCGGCCAGCGCTGGATCCTGCGCGAGAGCGGTTCGGCGACGCGTTCGATCTTCGAAGACGCCAGCCGCGGTGTGCTGGGCCCCCTTGATGTCGCGCTCGAACTCGGCCAGAGCGAGGCGATCAAGCAGGCCGTGATTGCCGGTCTCGGTATCGCGTGCCTGCCGGGTGCCGCGATCGACGAAGCGATCGCGGCAGGGCGCCTGGTTGCACTGCGTACGCCGTTCCTCGTGCTCGAACGCACGCTCGCGTTGATCGTGCATCGCGCGCGCTGGCGCGGCGCGACGCTGCGCGCGTTCCTCGAAAGTTGCGGCGTCCCGCGCGCGTAGGCGGCGCTATCGCTTCGCCAGATCGCGCGCGAGCCGCGCCGCCGCGAGCAGACTGCCCGGATCGGCACGGTTGCCGCCGGCGAGGTCGAGCGCGGTGCCGTGATCGACCGAGGTACGGACGTAGGGCAGTCCGAGCGTGACGTTGACCGCATGGCCGAAGCCGGCGTGCTTGAGCACCGGCAGACCCTGGTCGTGATACATCGCGAGCACCGCGTCGTAGCGTTCGAGTTGCGCCGGCACGAACGCGGTGTCGGCCGGGATCGGTCCCTGCACATCGAAGCCGGCCGCGCGCAGCTGCTTGATCGCCGGCGCGATCTCGTCGATTTCCTCGCGGCCGAGATGACCGCCTTCGCCCGCATGCGGATTGAGACCGAGCACCGCGACGCGCGGTGCGGCGATGCGAAAGTGCGCGATCAGGTCGTCGCAGAGGATGCGCAGCGTACGCACGAGGCCGGCGCGCGTGATCGCGGCCGGTACCGCCGACAGCGGCAGATGCGTCGTCGCCAGCGCGACTCTCAGGGCGCCGCCGCTCGCCGCGCGTCCGCCGCCAGGCGCGGTCAGCATCATCACCACATCGCGCCCGGCGCGCTGCGCGAAAAACTCGGTGTGGCCAGTGAACGGAATGCCGGCGTCGTTGATCACGCCCTTGTGCACCGGCGCGGTCACAATCGCATCGAACTCGCCGCTGGCGGCGCCATCGGCCGCACGCGCCAGCGTCGCCAGCACGTAAGGCGCGTTGCGCGGGTCGAGCGTGCCCGGCACCGCAGGCGCGCGCAGTGACATCGCGATGACGCGCACGCTGCCGCGTGCGCGTGCAGTGATCGTTTCGGACGGGTCGTAGCTCGCGATGCGCAGCCCTATGCCGGCGGCACGTGCGGCGGCATCGAGCGCGCCCGGATCGGCGATGACGATGAGGTCGGCAGCGAAGTCGCTCGCCGCCAGCTTTGCGACCAGCTCCATGCCGATACCGGCCGGCTCGCCGGGCGTCAATGCGAGGCGTGGCAACAGTCCCTCTGCGCCGACGGATTCAGCGTCGGCGGAGAGGGCGGGGCGAGAGGGTGTGGCTTGGTGGGCGTGCAACGCCGGGAACGGGTCTGGTCCGTGAGCTATGGTGCGCCAGGCTTGGTCGCACCGGCATTGACGCCGGGCAGTCGGATGTCGACGTAGGCCTCGCTGCGGATCTGACGCAGGAACGCCTCGTACTCATCTTCCGCCTTGCGCTGGAACAGGATGTTCTTGGCTTGGTCGCGCTGCAGCTCGCCGGACTTGTCGGTGCTGCGCGTGTCGACCAGCTGCAGGACATGCCAGCCGGCATCGGTCTGGAACGGCTGCGAGATCTCGCCGTTCTTGAGCGTCTTGACGATCTCGCCGACACGCGTGCCGTAGGCATCGCCCGAGAACCAGCCGAGATCACCGCCGAGGCGTGCGTTCGCGTCGTCTTCGGAGGACTCCTTGGCCGCCTTCGCGAAGTCCTCGCCGGCGACGATGCGCTGACGGACCGCCGCGGCGGACTTCTCGGCCTGCTCGCTGGAAACGAGCTCGCTCGTCTTGATGAGGACATGGCGCGCGTGATACTCGGTCACCAGTTGCGCACCGCTGTCGCGCTTGCCGAGCAGCTTGATGATATGGAAGCCGTTCGGCCCACGCAGCGGCTCGGAAACCTGTCCGTCCTGCATCTTCCCGGCGACATCGACCAGCGCCGGCGGCAACTCATTGAGGCCGCGCCAGCCGAGATCGCCGCCCTGCAGCGCATTCTCCGCGTTCGAATAGCGGATCGCCGCGGCCGCGAAATCCATGCCGCCGTCGATCTGCTTCTTTGCTTCCGCCGCCTTCGCATGGGCCTCGTCGATCTGTTCCGGCGTCGCGCCATCCGGCACGTTGATCATGATGTAGCCCAGGTGCAGCTCGCCGCGATTGAGGTTGCCGTTCTTCAGTAGGCTGTCGACTTCGGCATCGCTGACATGCGCGCGGCTCTGCGCGACACGCTGGCGCAGGTGCTGCACGATGAGCTGCTCGCGCACGCCCTTGCGGAACTGGTCGTAGTCCAGGCCCTGGCGCTGGATCGCGCCACGCAGCTGGCTCACGTCCATGTTGTTCTGCTTGGCGATCTGCGTCAGCGCCTGGTCGACCTCGGCATCGGACGCCTTTACGCCGGTCGAGCCGGCGCGCGCGACCTGGACCTTCTGCATGATCAGCCGGTCGAGCAGCTGGCGTTCGAGCACGTCGCGCGGCGGCAACTGCTGCGGATTGTTCGCAAATTGCTTGGTCACCGTATCGATCTGACGGTCGAGCTCGCTTTGCAGGACCACGTCCTCGTCGACGACGGCGACGATGCGATCCAGCGGCTGGGCCGTCACCGCTTGCGCGGACACCGGGTGCGCCGCCGGCACGAGCAGCGTGAGAGCGAGGCCAACGAGAAATGCTTTCATGGGGATTCCGAATGTTCCGGTGCGCCCGGCACCTTGCAGAAAGGAGGTTTGCGGCGGCCGGCGGACCGCCGGCAGGTGGAGCCGCCAGAATGCTGCGGATGGTCCGATCGGGCCACCCCAACTTATTGATAGCCAAGGATACCACGGCGCAGGAAGTTGTCCGTCTTTTGGCCGACCGAGCCGACGCCCTTGAATTCGATCTCGAAGTAGATCGCGTTGTCCGCGTTGCCCTCGACATTGTGGATCCAGCGCCGGGCGATCACGCGCCAGGCGATGCAGCAGGTGTCGTGCTCGATGCCGATGAAGCGTTCGAGCGTGCGGCCGTCCTTGCCATGCCGGTCCAGCGGGCTCGCCAGCGGGTCGTTCAGCGCGTAGTTCTCGCGCGCGATCAGGCGCCAGCTCGGCGTGATCGGCACTGCCGCGGAGACATCGACCTGCTCGAGGAAATTGCGCCGGTAGCGGTACGAGAAATTCACGATGCCGTCGCTGCCGAAGCGGTTCTGCACGGTGAATGCCGAAAGGTCGGTGCGGTGCGTGTTCGGATTCCATTGCTGGTCCAGCACGACGCGCCAGCGGTCGGACAGGTGCAGGTCGATCTCGCCCGCATAGGTCGAGCCTGAGTAGTCGGTCGGCGGCGCGCCCGGCAACTGCACGCGCTGGTCGCCGAAATAGCGGATCTGGCCGATGCTCGCGGACAGGCGTTCCTCGCCGGTCGCGTCCTCGAGGAAGCGCGTGGTCAGCGCGAGCGACAGATTGTTCGCGTCCATCTGGCGGTCGGCGCCGACGAAGCGGTTGCTGCGGAACAACTCGCCGAAGCTGAACGGAATCTCCTGGGTGTCGAACACCGGCAGGTCGTTCTGGCTGCGATACGGCACGCGCAGGTAGTACGCGCGCGGTTCCAGCGTCTGCGTCCAGGCCTTGTCGCCGATGGTCAGGCCGCGCTCGAACACCAGGCCGGTGTCGAGGCTGAAGATCGGCACGCCGCGGCTCGGGCTGCGCCTGCTCACCAGCGGATTCAGCGTCGCGTCGAGATGGGACAGATCGTAGGTGGTGTAACGGTAGCCGAGCTGCGGGCGAATGAAATACGCCGAGGTCTCGATCGGATAGGCGAGATACGGGAACAGGTCGAGACGCTGGCCTTCGAGCGGCCGGATGCGGACGCTGTGCCCGTTCGCATCCAGTTGCGGGAAGCTGTTCTTGGAGAACGCGATGAATTCCGAATTGACGCCACCGGTCAGGTCGCCGAGAAACGACTTTTCGGCCGTGAACGTTGCCCGCGGCAGGCGCCGGTAGGGCTCGAACTGGCTCGGCAGCGTCGGATCGGTGATCTGGTACTCGTCGCCGCCGAAACTCGCGTTCCACCAGTCGCCGTGGCCGTAGAGGTAGGCGCTCGAGGGCAGGAAGCTGACCGCCGCGCTGTACAGGCCACGGCCGAAATCCTCGAAATAGCGGTCGTCGGAAACGCGGTTGATATCCACCGCCGCAGCCCAGTTCGCGGCGATGCCGGTGCTGTCCTGCCAGCGGTACCACCAGCGGCTGCCCGGCAGCGACTCGCCGTACTTGATCTCCTCATCCTTGGCCGCGCGGTCGTTCGGGATGTACTCGAAATTGAACGTGCCCTTGCTGCTGTCGGTCAGGTAGCGGAATTCGCCGCCGAGCATGAAGCCGCGGTCGGTCATCAGGCGCGGCAGCAGGGTCGCGTCGTAGTTCGGTGCGAGGTTCAGGTAGTACGGCAGGATGAAGTCGAAGCCGCGCCGGTTGCTGTAGCCGATGTACGGATACAGGAATCCGCTGACGCGCCGGTCGTCCAGCGCGAAGCGCGCATACGGCAGCCAGAACACCGGCACGTTGTGGATGCGGAACGTCATGTCGTGCGCGCGGCCGACGCCTTCGCTTTCGTCCAGATCCATGTCGCGCGCGCGGAACGCCCATTGCTGGTCGCCGACGTCGCAGGTCGAATAGGTCGCGCCCTTGAGGCGCGCGTGGCCGACATCGTCCATCACCGCGACCTGGGCGACGCCATTGCCGCGCGAACTGAGCAGCTGGTAGCGCACGCCGTCGAGCGTGCACTGGTCGAGGTCCGCGTTGCCCCTGGCGCGGTCTGCGGACAGCAGCAGGCCGCGATCCTGGTAACGCACGTGGCCGCCGGCCGTGTAGTCGGTGGTCTCGGTGTCGTAGGTGATCTTGTCCGCGCGCAGCAGCAGGTCGAGCTGCTTGACCTGCGCCTCGCCCTCGAGCACGTAGTGGCTCTTGTCGGGGCTCGATACCTTCTGCGCGCTCGCATCGCGTGGCACGCTGCTGCGGTCGCCCTCGGTCGGCAGGCCGGGCACGTAGAAGTCGAGCAGGTCGTTCTTCCTGCACATCTCCCAGCTGACCGATTTCTTCGGACACTTGACCACGCCGACCGGGCAGCCCGGGGCGTCGTTGTCATCGGCATGCGCGGCGGCCGGCAGCGCGAGGAGGATGGCGAGCGCAAGGCTGCGTCGCCGGCGTGCGGTAAGCGGAATGGACGGCACGGAGTCGTTTCTTTGCGAAGCGAGGGCCGCTAGCTTGCCGAAAGTGCAGCCGCGCGGCAAACCTGCCTGCTGAACAGGCCGTACGGGCCGTCGCGTCGGCCGTTCAGGCCATCAGCGCGGCGACATGCGCGGCGGCGCATTCGCGCAGCGCGGTCAGGCTGTAGCCGCCCTCGAGGCTGGACACCACACGGCCGTACGCATGGCGCTGGGCGAGGTCGACCAGGCGGTGCGTGATCCAGGCGTAGTCGGCCCGCTCGAGCGCGAGATTCGCCAACGGGTCGAGCCGATGTGCATCGAACCCGGCCGAGATCATCAGCAGTTGCGGCCTGAACGCTTCCAGTGCAGGCAGCAGCACGTCCTCCCAGGCGCCGCGGAATTCCTTCGAGCCGGAACCTGACGGCAGCGGTGCGTTGACGATGTTGCCGACGCCGGTTTCGCCGCGTGCGCCGGTGCCCGGGTACAGCGGCCACTGGTGCGACGAGGCGTACAGCACTCTTGGATCGGCCCTGAAGATGTCCTGCGTGCCGTTGCCGTGGTGCACGTCGAAGTCGACGATCGCGATACGTTGCAGGCCATGCGCAGCGATCGCGTGCGCCGCGCCGACTGCGACGTTGTTGAACAGGCAGAAGCCCATCGCGGTGGACGACGTCGCGTGGTGGCCGGGCGGGCGCACTGCGCAGAACGCGCGCCGGTTCCAGCCGGCGACGGCGCCATCGACCGCAGCGCAGACTGCGCCCGCCGCGCGCAGGGCCGCCTCTCCCGAAGCGGGTGACATCAGCGTGTCGGCGTCGAGGCGATGCCAGCCTGCGTGCGGAGCGCTGCCGAGGATTTCGTCGATGAAGTCGCCGCGGTGCACGCGCTCGAGCTGCTCACACGTCGCGCGCGGCGCATCGAGGCGGTCGAGCAGCGCGAAGTCTGGTTCCTGGAGCGCCTCCAGCACCGCGGCGAGGCGCGCCGGCGACTCCGGATGGCCGGGACCGGGATTGTGTTCGAGACAACTCGGATGCGTGTACAGCGCGACGCTCATGGCGTGGCCATCACGACTGCCAGTGCCGCATCGAGCGCCGCGCGGGCCGCCGCTTCATCCAGACTCCTTGCCGACGCAATGATGTCGGCGTCCAGCCAATCGGGAAACGGCGTCTCTTCGATCCGGTGCGCACCGCTTTCCGAGTGGATTTCGCGCAGGCGCGCCAGGTGCGGCGCGGGGAAACGGTCCGCGAACCGGACCAGCGCGGGCCACAGCCGCGCGTGCACGAAGCTGACCTTGCCATCGACGAGCCGGCACACCAGCACTTCGGGCGCATCGCGCACCGCACGCGTCGCCGCGAAAATCGCGCGGCTCTTCGGATGTGACCACCAATTGCCACGGATCGGCTCGCCCGCCACCGCATCCGCCAGCGAGGGGATCGCGCCGCGTCGCGCCGCCTCGAGCACGATGCCGTGGCGCTCGACGAACGCCAATGCTTGCGCAGGCGTCACCGGCGCAGACAAGCGAACCCCCAGAGGCACAGCGCGCCGCCGATGAGCAGGCCGATCCACGAAACGGCGGCAGGGATCGCATACGGGCCGAGCTGCACTGTCCAGCCTTGCACGGCACGCACCAGATGCATGATCGCGACCAGACCGAAGATGATCGTGCTGACCAGAACAAAGGTTTGCGTCTTCATGCGTCGCCTCCCGTGTGGAAACGTGCGGTCGCCTCAGTCGCGCTTGCGCCGCTCGTGCTGCCACAACACCTCGCCATGCCCGGACGTGCGCGCAAGTACACGTGCCAGCACGAACAGCAGGTCGGACAGGCGATTGAGGTAGCGCACGGCCTCCGCACGCACCGTGTCGTGGCGCGCGAGCGTCACCACCTCGCGTTCCGCGCGCCGGCAGATCGTGCGCGCGAGATGACATTGCGCCGCGGCCATGCCGCCGCCGGGCAGGATGAAATCCTTGAGCGGCGGCAAGTCCTCGTTGAATGCATCGAGGGTGTGTTCGAGGCGGTCGATGTCGGCCGCGTGGACCATCGCCATGCCGGGAATGCACAGCTCGCCGCCGAGATCGAACAGGTCGTGCTGCACCTGGGTCAGCACCTCGCGCATGCGCTCGGGAATCTCGCAGGCGAGCACGATGCCGATCGCGCTGTTCAGCTCATCGACCGTGCCATAGGCCGCGACCCGCGCCGAGTCCTTCGCCACGCGCGTACCGTCACCCAGACCGGTCGTGCCGTCGTCGCCGGTGCGTGTGTAGATCTTGGAAAGTCGATTACCCATGCTCTTGAGCCCTCCCCTTCAAGGGGAGGGTTGGGTGGGGATGGTGTCCGCCTTCAGCGACGCGCTGCATGTCCAGCTTGCGTCGGCATCCAGCGCAGCGCTTGCTCGGTCAGCGCGTGCAGAACAGTCGCAATACCGACATACATCAGCGTCGTGCGCAGATACGGCAGATACCAGTCGCCGAGGTTTTCCATCCAGCCCGCGAAGCTGCGCGCCGGCACGCTCGCGCTGATCCAGTAGAAGCTGCCGTTCGAGACGAGGTAGCAGACGCTGGCCGCGACGGCCGCGCTGCCGATCAGCAGGCCGAGTTCACGCGCATGCAGGCCGGCGTAGCGCTGGCGCAGCCACGAGCCGCCGAACCACAGCGCGCCGTAGCTCGGCACCAGGAACCAGTACGCCGGCGACACGCAATAGTGGCTCCAGAAATTGATGCCCTGGCTGGTGATCACGAAGAAGTCGATCAGGACCGCGAGCGCCATCAGCGCCGGAAACGCCCAGCGGGCGGAACCACGCAGATAAAACCCGGCAACGAAGAACACGGCCCACGACGCATCCGGCAGCGCACCGAAATGATTGATGCGGGTCGCCAGCATGACCAGCGCGAGGATCAGCAGGATGCCGGCGCGCGCGATGTTCGACAGGGAGGGGTTCGCGGTGTTCATGGTCGGAGTCCGATGGTGCGAGCCGCTAGTTTAGCCGAACGGCGTCAGGCCGCGTGTTTCATCGCAAAGGACTGCCCCGTTGCCGCCGCCGCCGCTATCATCGCCGCGTGAACGAAACCTGCGACGTCCTCATCATCGGCGGAGGCCTGGTCGGTGCCAGCCTTGCGATCGCACTCGACGGCGCCGGCTTGCGCGTTGCGCTCGCCGAGGCCGTGCCGCCACGGCTCGACCTGCAACCGAGCTACGACGAGCGCAACCTCGCGCTTGCGCGCGCCAGCGTGAACGCGCTCGAGGCGCTCGGCGTGCTCAATGCCGCGGCTTCCCAGGCGACGCCGATCCGGCGCATCCACGTCAGCCGCCGCGGCGATTTCGGCGCGGTGCGTATGGACGCCGGCGAACTCGGCCTGCCCGCGTTCGGCGCGGTGCTGCCGGCACGTGAACTCGGCAACGCGCTGCTGCGGCGTCTCGATGGCTGCGCGGAACTCGCGCGCATCGCGCCGGCGCAGGCGGTCGCGATCGATGCCGGCACCGATGCGGTCGAGGTCGAGCTGCGCAGCGGCGATGCGACCCGGCGCGTGCGCACGCGCCTGCTGGTCGGCGCCGATGGCACCGAATCCTTCGTGCGCGGCGCATTCGGCATCGATGCGATCCGCCACGACTACGCGCAATCCGCATTCGTGACGACGCTGACCACCGAGAAGCCGCTCGACGGCACGGCCTACGAGCGCTTCACCGACTCCGGCCCGGTCGCGTTGCTGCCGCTCGGCGAGCGCCGCGCCGGCCTCGTGCTCACGGTTCCGGCTGCCGACGCAGAGCGCGTCGCCGCGCTCGATGACGAGGCATTCATCGCGTTCGTCCACGAACGTTTCGGCTGGCGCGCCGGACGCCTGTCGCGTCCCGGCAAGCGCAAGCCGTATCCGCTCGCTCGCAGGCTCGCCGAACGCACCATCGCGCCGCGCACGGTGCTGGTCGGCAACGCCGCGCAGACCGTGCATCCGATCGGCGCGCAGGGTTTCAATCTCGGCCTGCGCGATGCGCTGACCCTGGCCGAGTTGCTGCGTGAAGCCGTCGCGACAAACAGCGATCCCGGCGATGCCGCGCTGCTCGCACGCCACGTCGAACGCCGCGCCTCCGATCGCGAGGCCACGACCGCATTCAGCGACGACCTCGTGCGTCTGATGGGCAACGATTTCCTGCCTCTGCGCCTGCTGCGCTCGCTCGGCTTCCACGCGCTCGACCGCATCGCACCGCTGAAACGCCGTTTCGCGCTGCGCGGCATGGGCTTCCGCGGTGATGTGCCGACCTTGAGTCTGCTGCGATGAGCCGGCGCGGCGAACTCGACGCGATCGTCGTCGGAGCCGGGGCGGTTGGCGGCGCGATCGCACTCGCGCTCGCGCGCGACGGCTTCGAGGTCGCGCTCATCGAGGCGCGTGAGCCCAAACCCTGGCGTGCCGAAGATGACGTGGACCTGCGCGTCGTCGCGCTGGCGCCCGATGCGCGCGATCTGCTCCACGACCTCGGCGTCTGGACCTCGATCGCGTCTGCGCGCATCGGACCGTATCGCCGCATGCGCGTCTGGGACGCGCTCGCACCGGGCGAACTCGCATTCGACGCGGCCGACCGCGGCGAGGCGGCGCTCGGATGGATCGTCGAGAACAAGCTGATCCAGCATGTATTGTGGTCTGCGCTCGTCCCTGATCGCGAAGATCAAAAAGCGGCCATCCCTGGCCGCACGTTCCACAAGAACTCGACTCTGCGCGTGTACTGCCCGGCTGAAATCGCCGAGATCGACAATGGCGTCAATGCAGTGACCGCCACGCTCACTGACGGCACGCGCCTGCGCGCGAAATTGCTGGTCGCCGCCGAGGGCGCCGAATCGTCGGTGCGCGCCAAGCTCGGTATCGCGTTCGAGGGTGGCGATTACGACCAGCGCGCGGTCGTCGCGCATGTCGCGACCGAACGTGCGCACGAAGGCACTGCCTGGCAGCGCTTCCAGCCCGGCGGTCCGCTCGCGTTCCTGCCGCTTGCGGACGGCCGCTGCTCGATCGTCTGGTCGCTGCCCGATGCCGAGGCGGCGCGCATCCTCGCTCTCGATGACGCAGCGTTCCGCGCGGAGCTTGGTTGCGCATTCGATTTCCGCCTCGGCGCGGTCACCGCGAGCACACCGCGCGCCGCATTCCCGCTGCGCCTGCGCCTTGCCGAGAAGTATGTGGCCGGCCGCTGCCTGCTCGCTGGCGACGCCGCGCATGTCGTGCATCCGCTCGCCGGGCAGGGCATGAACCTCGGTTTCCGCGACGCGCGCGCGCTGCACGCGACCCTGCGCGCTGCACGCGAGCGCGGCAGCGACATCGGCGCCACGCATGTGCTGCGCCGCTATGAGCGCGAGCGGCGTAGCGAGAACACGCTCGCCGCGCAGGGACTCGATGCCATCGAACGCGCATTCGGCAGCGCGTTCATGCCGCTCGCAGTCGCCCGTGGAGCGGGTCTCGCCGCCGCGAACGCAATCGCACCGCTGCGCCAGGCCCTCGCCGATACCGCGGCCGGCCGGCACTAGATTGGGCCTCGATCATCCGAGGGTTCCTTCGCGAGGCCGTCAAATGACGTTACTATCGGCCGGGGTTTCGCGGGCAGGGCACCCGCAGGGGACGGCATTCGAATCGGCATGGCGCTCGTGAGGGCGCAGACGTCCGGAACGGATGCCCGAGCCGGTTCGTATCGTCAGGGGATTCATGAAAATCCTGTTCACGCCGTACTCCGGAGGAGCGATTGCGCACATCGCGCGCCTGCTCGCGATCGCCGATGCGCTGAAGGCGCGCGGTCACGACATCCTGTTCACGACCTCGACATCGAAGAAGGTCTTCGTCGAGCGGTCCGGCCATGCGGTCCATGGCGAAGGCCATGCGGATGTGAACCTCAACGACGAGCACGACCAGAGCCTGTCGTACTTCGCCAACAATCGCGACCTGTTCATGAGCTGGCTCGGCGACGAGATCGATGCAGCGACCGCGTTCCGGCCTGACGTGATCGTGAGTTCGCCGAGCTTCTTCGGTCCCACAGCGAGCCTGAAGCTCGGCATTCCGCAGGTCTCCGTGATCAACGCTCAGTGGCTGCCTGAGTTCAAGGGATTGCTCGGGTTGTCGCTGGCGGGCGACGGACTCGACCACCGGATAATGCGCACGCTCGCGCGGCCGCTGTTCGAGCGCAAATTCAGCGCGAAATACCTGCCGGAGATCCGCGCGTTCTACCAACGCCTCGGCATTGACGAGCGCCCGCATGATCGGGCGGACGTGAATCGTCGCACTGCCGTGCTCGTACCGAGCGTCGCCGCATTCGAGCCGATCGGCCGCTCCGGGCGCAACGACCTGCATTTCGTCGGGCCGCTGTTCTGGTCCGGTTTCGAGCGTGTCCGGTTCGAGCCCGCTGAACTCTTCGCCGATCTGTCGAAGCCATTCGTCTACGTGTCACTCGGCGGTTCGATCTATCGCAAGCAAAGTTACCTCGACCTGATCGATGCGCTCGCGGCGCGCACCGACTGGAACGTGCTGCTGACGCTCGGCCCCAACTTCCCGCGTGCGGACTTTACGGCAGACCGGGACAACTTCGTGATCCAGTCGCTGACGCCTGGACTGAAGGCCTGCATGCACGCCGACATCGTCGTCGGCACCGGCAGCCACGGCACCGCGATGCAAGCCCTGTGGCACGGCAAGCCGGTCGTCGCGATTCCGCACAACATCGATCAGGCGACGATCGCCTCGCGCCTGGTCGAACTCGGCCTCGGCCTCAATCTGAACCCAATCGGCCTGCGTGACTTCTCCGACCGGCAGCGCTACTTCGACAAGGCCGTGTCGATCCCGTGGCGCGACGTGCTCGATCAAACCGCGCGTGCTCTTGGAGATGACGCGCTGCGCGCACGGGCTCGGGATTTTTCGACGACGCTGCGAGGAGCCGGGGATCCACCTGCGGTTGCCGCGGATCTTGTCGAACACTATGCCACGCGTTCGGTGGGACCGGCACCCGCGAAGCAACGATGAGGGTCAGGTGATTGCGTTCGGGTCTTGCGGGGAACAGCGCAGCAGCAGTGACAGCGGTCGGCCACTGGCAGGATCGACGGGTTCGATCATCTCGTCGATGACGAAGCTGTTTGAGCGTAGGTCCCGCAGCCAGGAAGACAGCGTGCGGAAATACCACGGCATCGGTTCGTTGAACTTGCCGCCGAAAGTTTCGAAGGTCTCGATACGCCAGCCGTCGACATAAGGGTCGTTTCCGCACGCGGCCCATGGATGCACGGTTTGCACGACCAGCGAACCTCCGGAGCGCAGTGCCTCCCGTGCCGCGCGCAACGGCATCTGCACGTCCTCGCCGAGCAATGAAAAATTGCAGGCCACCGCATCGAACACGCCGAATGCCTGCGTGCGTGCGGCGAGCCCTGCGTACGAGGCGATCTCGAAGCGTCCGCCACCGAGCGCGCGCGCAGCGCTGACGAGTTCAGGACTTGCATCGATGCCGACGACCTCGCGTCCGCGCGCAGCGAGGGCGCGAGCAAGCCAGCCTTCGCCGCAGCCGAGGTCGAGGACACGTCTGGCGCCCGTTCGCACGACTGCATCGATGATCGCGGCATCGGTGCCGGCGCGACGGCTCGCGATCCGCTGTTCGCGCACCGCGCTCGACCACGCGGCGGCATTCGCTCGCCAGCTGTGTTCGAGGCGCGACTCGGGATCGGTGCTGTGACTCATCGACGATCGGTGCGGTTCAGATCCAAGGGGCCTTCATCGAGCACCATGCGCGCCGTTGCCTAACGCTCATAACGATAGTTGATACCGGCGCGATTGCCCGTCGTCGCGTTCTGCGCCTCGAAATTCCAGCGCGTGCTGAACAGGTATTTCAGCGTGACCACTTCGCCCGGCGTGAACAGGCCGACGCCGTAGCTGAGATACAGCTTCGGCGAAAGGTACTTGCCGACTGTGAACGCAGCGCCGCCGAGCGCGGTGTTGTCGGAAACGCCGGCGTCGACGCCCATGCGCGCGCCGATGCCTTTCGCGAGCAGGTCGCCGCCGGCCGAGCCGAGCGCGCGCGCGGCACTGCCGAGCATGTCGCCTTCGCCGCTCTTGAGGCCCGACAGCGGTTTGCCGGTGATCAGGTACGAGAGCGCCTCGGACTGTTCCATCGCCGGCTGCGAAAATACGGTCAAAACCGGAACGAGCGCAGTGCCGCGGATCTGCAGCCCGGCGGTGATCGTGTCGTCGCCCTGGCCTTGCGAAGCACCAAGGATCTTGCGCACCGCACGCACGTCGAGGCCGGGATTGTCGAGCGCGGTGCCGGCAAACAGCAGGCGACCGGATTCGATCTTGAGACTCTGTCCGTAGGCCTTGTAGCTGCCGCCAACATTCAGCGTGCCGGTGCCGGTCGCGAGCTTGCCGGGACGCTGGTCGATCTGCAGCTGGCCGCCGATCGTGCCGTCGAGGCCGAGGCCGGCGAGCTTGACGTCGTCGCCGAGTTTCACGGTCACGGCAACGACGACCGGCAGCGGCTTGCCCGGTGCGGGCTGCTCGGCGTCGGTGACGACCACGTCGGGCGAGGTCTTGGCGACACCGCCGCCGGGCAGCTTGGCGAGATCGACATTGGTCATCGGGATCTCGATGCTGCCACCGACCTTGATGTTCTCGGCGCTGCGCTCGATCGTCAGGTCCGGCGAGATGACCACCTTGGCCGCCGGGATGTCGGCGGCGAGGAAGTTGGTGCCCTTGATGCTGGCTTTCAGCGGCGCGGTCGCGCCGACCCCGCCGCCGCCGGAGAGGGTCAGTGTGCCTTCGCCGGATTTCAGCGTGCCGTCGAGCGTGAAGTGTTCGGAGTCGGTCGCGTGCACCGTGACGTCGCCGTCGTGCAGCTTGAGTCCGGCGGACGGCACCTCGGTCGCGAAATCCTTCAGGGTCAGCGCGCCGTTCAATTGCGGCGCGGCCGTGGTTCCTGCAATCGTGTAGTTCGCGGCGAGCCGGCCCTTGGTGTTCGCGACTTCCGGTGTCAGCAACTCGAGGAAGCCGAGGCTGTTCAGCGCGAGATCGACGTGGCCGGACAACGCTTGCGCGGAGCCCGGTGCACCGCTCAGCGTGATCTGGCCATCGAGTTTCCCGTCGTGGTCGAGTGTCGCGCGCAAGGTCGCGTGCGTCGACTGCGGCGAAAGCTGTGCGTCGAGCGCGAGGCCGGTATAGGCAAGCAGCGGCTGGTTCGCGTTGTCGGGGTAGGCGACGCTGCCCTGATCGGAATGGATCGTCGCGTTCCCGTTCAACGCGCCGTTCGCGGCGCGCTGGAGGTCGCCGTTGCCGGCGATCACGCCGTCGGCCCTGAACGGCGCTTCGGGCGAGGCGAGTTTCGAGATCAGCGCGATCGGCAGTTGCTCGATCCGGTAACGCGCTGCAAGCGCGCCATCGGCACCGCCGCTACCGGCGACGCAGAGTTTCGGGCCGCCGCCGGCGAGACAAGCTTCGGTCGCGCTGAACTGCTGGCCGTCCCAGGCGAGTTGCGCGGGCTGTTCGAGCGCGAGCGGCGGCGCACCCTTGATCGCGACGTCGAGCGTCTTCAGCGTGCCGCTCCAGCGGCCGTCATCCTTCGCGCTACCGGACAACGCGAGCTTGAGACCCAGCGGTGTCCCGTGCGCATCGAGCATAAGCGCATGTGCCTGCTGGTTGCCGCTGCCGTCGAGATCGAGCGTGTCGAACGCCAGGCTGCCGCTGCTGATCTTCGTGGCTTTGACATTCACGCTGCCCTGCGGCGGTTGCAGGTTCGCGATGTTCGCAGTGACGTCGAGCGTGCCAACCTGCGTCGTGCCGGACACGATCTGCGCACCGTGCGCAGTGCCGGTCACGGCGAGCCCGGGCCACTTGCCCTGTGCGCGGAACTCGCCATCGAGATGGCCGCCGGCGTTCGGCAGCCAGTCGCCGAGCGAGGCGATCGCGAGCTTGATCGTGGCATCGGTCTGGTTGCCGCCGCGACCGGTCACGTCGACCCGGCTCTTGCCGGAAGCGATGTCGAGCGTGCCATCGACGATGTAGTCGGGCTTGATCTTCAGATCCGCGTTGCCCGAGATCGGACGCTTGCGCAACGTTCCGCCGAGCCGGTCCAGCTCGATCGTCGCGTCCGGACCCTTGTCGGTCATCACGCCGTCGGTGGCCAGGTTGAAATCGAGCGCGCCCGGCCATTCGGCCGCGAACGCACCGGGGTCGAACTTGTCCGCCTTCGCGATCAGCTGCCAGCCGATCGCCGGCTTCAGCTTCACCGTGCCTTGTGCATCGAGGCCGGCCCTGGATTGTTTCAACGCAAGTTGTTTCAGCGTGACCAGGTCCGGCGTGCCGTCGAGATCCAGCGCGAGATCCGCAAGCTTGCCGGGCGGACCGATCGCGAGCGCGCCGTCGGCGTGGAATTTCTCCGCGCTGCCGGATGCGTTGAGCTTGCCGTGCGTGGCGAGCACCTGGCCGGCGAGATCGGCGGGCAATTCGACACCCTGCCATTCCAGTGCGAGCGTCGCGGATACCGGTTTCGCATCGAGCTGCACTTCGCCATTCGCATTCAATGTGCCGGCCGCTTCCGGGCTCTTCAGCGTCAGCGCCTCGATCTTCAGCAACTGCCCGGCCAGCGCGTAGCGCAGCGGTTCGAGCTGCACGCGATGTTCGTTGACATCGACTTCGCCGTTCAGTGCGCCGTGGTCCTTGTCGCCGGAACCTTCGAGGTTCAGCGCGAGTGCCGTCAGCGTCGAACCTTTCTGCACGCGCTTCGGATCGAAACGCGGCACCGCGACCTTCGCGATCCACGGGAAATCACGCGACTGCGTCAGCGCCGCTGCGACGGTCGCCGGTGTCGGCTCGCTGAGATTCAGATCGAGCCGCGCCTGCCTGCCGTCGCCATTCGCCTTCAGCGTTCCGGCGTAGTCGACATCGGCGACCTTCCAGCGGAAGCTCGTTTCGCCGTTGCCGGGATAACCGGCCAGCGCGGAAATCGTGCCGGACAGATCCACACTGCCTTCCGGCGCGCGCAGGTTCAACGCCTTCACGACCGCACCGCTGCGCGTCCACGCGCCGCCGAGATCGAGGCTGTCGAGCGCGAACAGCGGCTTGCCGTCCTGCGTGATCGCGGCCTGCTTCAGCGCGAGCCGGTCGAGCGCGATGTCGATCGGCGCGGCCAGCGAGAACTCCGACGCGGGCGGCGCGGGTTTCGGCGGCATCGTGGTCAATGCGACATCGACGTGGTCGATATCGAGGCGGGTGATGTGCACGCGCTTGCCGAGCAATTCGAGCAGTTTGAGATCGATCAGCACGCGGCCGACCTTCGCATCGACGCCGGCCGCGGCATCGTGCCAGCGCACGCCTTCGAGCGTCAGCGGGCCGGCGAGCTTGCCGCTGGACCGCTCGACCGCCAGCTTGCCCTCGGTCGAACCGATCGCGCGCGCGAGTGCGAAATGTGCGCCGGACTCGGTGCCGAGCAGCCAGAACGACAGCGAGGCGAGGATCAGCACGAGCACGATGGATGCAATGCCGATCCATTTCAGCAGGCGTGGCAGCGTGAAGCCGGAGCTACGCGCGCGCTGGAAACCCTCTCCCCCAAGCTGCGCTTGGGAGAGCGGGAGCGGAGCACGATGTTCGTTGCGGCGACGGCTCATAAATCCGGCCCGATCACGATATGCAGCTCGACCGAACTCTGGGCCTTGCTGTCATGCACCGGAAAACCGAGGTCGACGCGGACCATGCCGACCGGCGAGCGCCAGCGTACGCCGAAGCCGGTGCCGATCTTCTGGCGATAGTCGCTGAAGCTGTTGAACGCGTCGCCGGTATCGACGAACGTCGCGATGCCCCAGTTCGGCTTGAAGTAATACTCGTACTCGGCGCTGGCGACGACCAGATTCTTGCCGCCGATGACCAGCGTCTGGCAGCTCGAGCCTGGGTGCGAGGCGCACTGGGCCAGCGCGATCGGAACCTGGCCTGCCGGCAAGGGCGAGCCGATGGTCTGGAACGGGTAGCCGCGGATCGAGCGGTCGCCACCGGCGAAGAAGCGCAGTTCCGGCGGCAGCTTGTCGAAATTGTCGACCTTGGTCGCACCGAACGAGCCGCGTGCGATGAAGCGCGAATTCTCGCTGAGGCCGCGGATCCACTTCGCGTCCGCGGCGAGCTGCGCGAAGCTGGTGTCCGACAACAATCCGCTCTGGCCGGCACGCGCGGCCACGGTCAGCGAGTAGCCGCGGCGCACGAACATCGGATCGTCGGCCTGCTTGCGCGCGAGCGACACCTCCGGGTAGAGCAGGGTGGTGCTGCCCTGGATATTGGCGACCTTGAAATCACCGGTCAGGAACTTGAGGCCGAGCGTGCGCGTCCAGCCCTGCCAGATCGCCGAGTCGGTCGCGGCGAGGCCGAGCGTCCGCGAAGTGCTGGTATCGGTGTTCTCGTCGCGGAAGGTCGCGCCGAAATTCAGGCTGTGGTTGTCCGGTCCGGCCAGCGGAATCTGGTACTGCGCCGACAGTGTCTTCAGCCGCGTGGCGAGGATCGTCTCGAATTTCAGCTTGTGGCCGCGCAGGTTGATCCAGCGTCGCTCGATGCCGCCGCGCACGCCGGGGCCGGTGTCGGTGCCGAAGAACACGCCGCCGGTGTAGATCGTGCGCTTGGCCGGCGCGAGCGACACCATGATCGGCACGACGCCGTCGTGCGCGTGCTCGGTGTCGGGCTGCACCTGCGCGATCGAGAAATAGTCGGCGTCGATCAGGCGCTGCTGGAAGCCGAGCAACTGGTCCTGCGTATAGAAATCGCCTTCGCGCCACGGGATGTAGCGTTGCATGAATTCGTCGGGAAACTGGCCGCCCTCGAATGTGGTCGTGCCGAGCCGGTAGCGCGCGCCGACCTTCCAGGCCAGATGAACTTCCGCCGTGTTTGCGGAGCGCGTGACCTCGACCTGGTGCGTGACGAGCTCCGCATCGAGATAGCCGCTGCCGAACAGCGCGGCCTGGATCGCCGCCTTGCTCTTCTCGTAGGCGGCGTGGTCGAGCGGCTGACCCTTGGCCGGTGCGAACGCGGCGATCGCCTTCTGCACCGCGCGTTGCCCATCGGCGTCGCCGTCGAGCTTGATGTCGAGCGTGCCGATCTTGACCGGCTCGCCGGGCGTGACGTGCAGGACCGCGACGTAGTCGCCAGCGCTTTCCTTGAGCTCGCCCTTCACGTCGGCGGCATAGTAGCCGTAGGGTTCCAGCGCCTTGCGTACCTGCGCGTCCGCATGCTCGTACAGGCGCCGCGCCTGCGCCGCGGTCACCTCGCGCTGGCCGTATTGCGCGACCTCGATCCCGGCGACAACCGCGTCCTTGAGCGGCCCCTCGACGCCATCGACCGCAGCGCTGATACGCCCGGCCATGGCCGGTGTCGCCACGGTCGACAACAGCAACGCAAGCGCGACGCGGCGCGCGCGTGCGCCGGATCGGCGGAACACGAATTGGCCGGCGCTCACTTCCATGATGGAGCTAGTTATAGCAGGTGTGGTCGCGGCATCGCATGAACCCGGCGACGGATCCCGTGGGAAAAGGTCGGCGCAGGCATTGCGCCGACCCTACGATGCGCGTCAGGACAGATGCAGCAGCGGCATCAGCCCGATCAGGCCGACGACAATCAGGTAGACCGCGACGACGTAGTTCAGCAGGCGTGGCACGATCAGGATCAGGATGCCGGCGATCAGCGCGATCAGCGGTTGCAGGGCGACATGGATATGCATGGCAAGCTCCTCGCGGTTCGGTTTCGGGTTGCGCAAGGTAGCAGCTTTCGCCGAATGCGCGATGTGCCCGTGCAAGGTCTTTCATCCACCGGTATGGCCGATCCACAGGGTGCTTGCGTCGCCTGCGGTGGCGATGGACGATGGCGCAGTCGTCAGGACGAGGGAGGCCCGCTGATGCATCGATCCCTGCGAACCCTCTGGCAAGAAGCGGTCCGTGTCTGCCGCCGGATCATCGGTGTGCCCGACTACGACACCTATGTCGCTCACTTGCGCGAGCATCATCCCGAGCGCGCGATTCCGACCTACGCCGAATTTTTCACGGAGCGCCAGCAGGCGCGCTATCGCGGCGGCGGTGGGCGGTGCTGCTGAGCGTGCCATCTTGTGGGACCGAGGGGGGAACTCCAGTGACTAATCTGGTAGCAGCGACGGTCTGGGCGATCGTCACCAATGTTGCGCAAGCCCAGATCGTTATCCCGTCCGACATTGGCGTGACGCTCAGCGTGACACCGAGCACCAACCTGGCGCCGGGCGAGCAAATGAACGTGACGCTCTCGGTAACCAACTACGGACCAGAGAGAGTAGACGTTTTCTCACTCCGCAGCTCCGATATTCTCGATGCGTTGAGCCTGGTCCGGAATTCGAATGATTGCGCTCTCCATACCTACCTTTTCACCGATCCGACAGGCAGGCCAACGTCTTCCTTGTTGCAATGGAACGTAACCTTGGGCGGGGGGCCTACGTTCTTCAATGTCGGTGAAACGATCACATGTCATTTCAAACTTGCCCTGGCCGCGCAGGCGCCGCAAAGCTTGTCATTGAGTTTCGGCTTTCCGTTCTTTGCCGATATCAACCCGGACAACGACACTGCGTCGGTACAGTTGCAACGCGCTGCCGTGCTGCCTCCCGCACCGATTCCTGTGTTGTCCCCGGTCACACAGTGGTTGCTGGCGGGACTGCTGGTTGCAACAGCGGGTGCGCGACGCGCTCGCCTGAAGCGCTAAGCTGAAGCACAGCATCCATAGCGGATGCTTCGTCATCGCCTCAGACGAGTAGCTATCACTGCGTGACCAACGCGACACGCGGCGTCTCCTGTACGGTCGGCGCCGCCGATCCGCGCGCCGCGAATGCCGCACGCAGGCCGAATCCGATCACCGCGACGACGAGCAGCATGAACACCGCCGCGAGCGTCGCATCGACGTAGTCGTTCGTGACGATGCGTTGCATCTCGTCGAGCCCCTTGGCTGGCGGGAGCACCTTGCCGTCCGCGAGCGCAGCGGAGAACTTCCGGGCGTGCGCGACGAAGCTGATGCTGACGTCGTCACCGAATGTCTTCTGCCAACCCGCCGTCAATGTGCAGATCACCAACCATACGGTCGGCAGCAGCGGAATCCACAGATATTTCTCGCGCTTCATTTTGATCAGACAGACGCAGGCGAACGTCAGCGCGATCGCGGCGAGCATCTGGTTCGCGATGCCGAACAGCGGCCACAAGGTGTTGATGCCGCCGAGTGGGTCGACCACGCCCTGATACAGGAACCAGCCCCAGCAGCCGACGCAGAGCGCGGTCGCGACCAGGTTCGCGGTCCAGGATTCAGTGCGCTTCAGCGCGGGCACGGCGAGGCCGGCGAGTTCCTGGATCATGAAGCGGCCGACGCGTGTGCCGGCGTCGACCGTCGTCAGGATGAACAATGCCTCGAACAGGATCGCGTAGTGGTACCAGAACGCCATCATGCGTTCGCCGGGCAGCAGGCCGTGGAGGATCTGCGCCATGCCGACCGCGAGCGTCGGTGCGCCGCCGGCACGTGACAGGATCGTCGTCTCGCCGATGTCCTGCGCGGTTTGCGCGAGCATGTCCGGCGTGACCGCAAAACCCAGTTGCGTGATCGCCTGCGCGGCGGATTCGACCGTGGTGCCGATCAGCGCCGTGGGCGCGTTCATCGCGAAATAGACGCCGGGCTGCAGCACGCAGGCCGCGATCAGCGCCATGATCGCGACGAATGCCTCCATCAGCATCGCGCCGTAGCCGACCAGGCACGCGTCGCGTTCGTTCGCGAGCAGTTTCGGCGTCGTGCCGGACGCGATCAGGGAATGCCAGCCCGATACCGCACCGCACGCGATCGTGATGAACAGGAACGGAAACAGCGAGCCGGCGAACACCGGGCCGCTGCCGTCGACGAACTTCGTCAACGCCGGCATCTTCAGTTCCGGCATCGCGATCACGATGCCGATGGCCAGCAGCAGGATCGTGCCGATCTTCAGGAACGTCGACAGGTAGTCGCGCGGCGCGAGCAGCAGCCAGACCGGCACGACCGAGGCACAGAATCCGTACGCGATCAGCATCCACGCCAGCGCCTTGCCATCGAACGTGAACAGCGCCGCCGACGCTGGATCGGCCGCAACCCGGCCGCCGAGCCAGATCGACAGCAACAGCAGCACGAGGCCGATCAGCGAAACTTCGAGCACGCGGCCGGGCCGCAGGAAGCGCAGGTACACACCCATCAGCAGCGCGATCGGCAAGGTCATCGCAACCGTGAACGTGCCCCAGGGGCTGATCGCGAGCGCCTTCACGACGACCAGCGCGAGCACGGCAAGGATGATGAACATGATCATCAACACGCCGATCATCGCGATCACGCCGGCGGCTGGCCCAAGTTCCGCACGCACCATCTCGCCGAGCGAGCGGCCGTCGCGGCGCAAGGACAGGAACAGGATCATGAAATCCTGCACCGCACCTCCCAGCACGACGCCGATCAGGATCCACAGGGTTCCCGGCAGGTAACCCATCTGCGCGGCCAACACCGGACCGACCAGCGGGCCGGCGCCGGCGATCGCGGCGAAGTGATGGCCGAACACGACCCAGCGGTCGGTTGGCACGTAGTCGAGGCCGTCGTTGCGGCGCACGGCCGGCGTCGCGCGTGTCGGATCGATACCGAGTGCTCTTTCGGCGATGAAGCGTGCGTAGAAGCGTTGCGCCATGAGGAAGATCGACGCCGCCGCCGCGACCAGCCAGATCGCGTTGATCGATTCGCCGCGATGCAGGGCGATGGCGCCGAGGCAGCACGCGCCAAAGAGGGCCAACGCAGCCCAACCCAGCCTGTTCGCGACAGTCGTCATGTAGTCCGGCCCTGTTGATGATGGTCGAGATGATGGTCGAGCGCAGCGTCGCGCCACGGCTCCGTGCGGTCAAGGCGAGCGCGCGTGGCCGCTTGCATCGTGCGGCACCAGCAGCCTTGCGTGGTCCTGACGTTTGAGGCATGGCCGCGGCGCGGGCAGCCACGAACGGATGCGACTACACTGCGCCGCGTTGGGCTGACCCAAACCACAGGCG
This sequence comes from Dokdonella soli, assembly GCF_039523175.1. Taxonomy (NCBI): domain Bacteria; kingdom Pseudomonadati; phylum Pseudomonadota; class Gammaproteobacteria; order Lysobacterales; family Rhodanobacteraceae; genus Dokdonella; species Dokdonella soli. Next base: position 630,374 of record NZ_BAAAEU010000024.1, on the reverse strand, counting down.
GGGCGGGGAATGGTCTTCAACTCACTCGCGTTCGTCGTGTTCTTCGCGCTCGTGCTCGCGTTGCACGCGATGCCCTTCCCGTGGACGGTCAGGAAGATCAACCTGCTCGTCGCGAGTTACCTGTTCTATGCGGCGTGGAATCCGCCGTTCGTGCTCCTGCTGTGGATCTCGACCGTCGTCGACTGGTACGCCGCGCAGCAGCTCGTGAAGTCGGAAGGCCAGAGACGTCGTCACGCCTGGATGCTGCTGTCGGTCGTCGCCAACCTCGGTATGCTGGGCTACTTCAAGTACGGCAAGTTCCTGCTCGCGAATTTCACCGCGTTGATGGCGACGTTCGGTGTCCACTACAAGCCGCCGGATTGGGATATCGTGCTGCCGGTCGGCATCTCGTTCTATACGTTCGCGACGATGTCGTACACGCTCGACGTGTACCTGCGGCGTGCGTTGCCGGCGCGCAACTTCCTCGACTACGCGCTGTTCGTGACGTTCTTCCCGCACCTGGTCGCTGGACCGATCATGCGCCCGACCGAACTGGTGCCGCAGTTCGCGCAGCCGCGCCGCGCCAGCGCGGATCAGCTGCGTTTCGGACTCGCGCTGATGACGCTCGGCCTGTTCCAGAAGATCGTGCTGGCCGACAGCTTCCTTGCCCGGCCGGCGGAAATCGTCTACGACGGCGACAAGATCCCGGGCGCGCTCGATGCCTGGGTCGCGACGCTCGCGTTCAGCGGGCAGATCTTCTGCGACTTCGCCGGCTACTCGACCACTGCGATCGGCGCGGCGATGTGCCTCGGCTTCGCGATGCCGGACAACTTTCGTTTTCCGTACGCGGCGATCGGTTTCTCGGATTTCTGGCGGCGCTGGCACATCACGCTGTCCTCGTGGTTGCGTGATTACCTCTACATTCCGCTCGGCGGCAACCGGCACGGCGAGGCGCGCACCTATCTCGCCCTGATGACGACAATGCTGCTCGGCGGCCTGTGGCATGGCGCGAGCTGGGCCTTCGTCGCCTGGGGCGGCCTGCACGGTCTGTATCTCTCGGTCGAGCGCATGTTGCGTGCGCGTTTCGCCGGTTATTCGCCCGGCCCGCTGGCACTGCTCGGATTCGGATTGCTGACCTACGCGCTGATCAACCTGACCTGGGTGTTCTTCCGCGCGAAGAGCTTCGGCAAGGCCTGGCTGGTGCTGACCGGCATGTTCGGGCTCAACGCGAAGGCCGAGCCGATCCTGCCGACCGCGCACCTCGTGCCGGTCGTCGTGATCGTCGGTGGCCTCGTCATCGCGCACTGGCTGATGCGCAACCGCACGCTGGAGTCGGCGGTCGCGCGCATGCCGGCGCCGGTGCTGTCGGTGGGCTGGGCGCTGATGGCATTTGCGATCGTGATCGCGCAAGGAGCGGGAAGTGCGTTCATCTATTTCCAGTTCTGATCCGTATGCCGGCGACGCGGCTGGCTACGTCGCGCCGGCGGGCGTGCGACTCACTGCCTCCGACCGCCCCGGCGTGGCGCAGCCGGTGCCGGTGCGCGACATCCCTGCGCGACCCTGGCGCGGCATCTCGATCACTGCGTTGATACTCACCGTGTTGCTGGTGGCGGGCTGGGAGGGTTATTGGCGCGCGTTCGGTGCAACGCCGGGCTATCGCAACAGCAATGGCGAGTGGGTGGAACAGCGCCGCCGCATCGACCATGGCGAGGGCGGCAAGACCGTATTGATCGGCGCCTCGCGCGTGCTGTTCGACGTGCAGCTGCCGGTGTGGGAGCGGATCACCGGCGAGCGCCCGATCCAGCTCGCGCTCGAAGGCACCTCGCCGCTGCCGGTCCTGGAAGACCTGGCCGCGGATCCGCAGTTCACGGGCAGGCTGCTGGTCGGCGTCGCGCCCGACATCTTCTTCAGCGGCTTCGCCTATCGCGGCGATGCGCTGCACTATTACCGCGCCCAGACACCCTCGCAACGCATCGGCGACTGGCTGTCCAAGCGCCTGCTCGAACCCTGGCTCGCGTTCTACGATTCCGACTTCGCCCTCGCCACCGTGATCAGACGCCAGGCGTGGCCCGTGTGGCCCGGTGCGCGACCCCATATGTCGGTACGCAAGCTGATGATGCAGGACGCCGACCGCAACACGACCATGTGGCGCAAGCTCGAGACCGATCCCGCGTACCGCGATCTCGCGCGCAGCATCTGGGCGCAGGATTTCAACGAGCCGCTGCCCAACATGGACACGCCGACCAAGGCGCAGAAAGTGATCGACGAGCAGATCCAGCGGGCGGTCGACGCGGTGGTCAAGCTGCGCAAGCGCGGAGTCCAGGTCCTGTTCCTGCGCCCACCCAGCACCGACGTGTTCTACGCCTATGAGCAACGCGAATTGCCGCGGGCGAAGACCTGGGACGTCCTGCTGCAACGCACCGGCGCACCCGGCATCCACTTCGAGGACTACCCGGAACTGCAGGGCTACGAACAGCCGGAATGGTCGCATCTGTCCGCATCGGAAGCCAAACGCTTCACCGCTGCGCTGGTGCCGATCATCGAGCGCGATTTCTGGCCGCCGCAGGAGCAGCGCGAGATCACTTCACGCTGAGGACAGTTTCAATCGCCGCCGGCAGCTACAGGTATTGCAGGGGAGGTATATGAAGACCTTTCGACCCGAACGGACCCAGCGTCGACGCATCTTGCGGGCGTTCGCCGCGTTGCCCATCGCTGGCTTACCTTTGACGACATTGCTGGGCGCTTTGGCGCGAGCCCATGCCGAACCGGCGGCTGTGTCTGATGCAGCACTGACGGCTGCGGCACAAATACTCAATGTCATGGATTTCGAGCCGTTGGCCAAAGCGACGCTGCCGCCGGCGCATTTCGCCTATCTGGCTACCGGCGCCGACGACGACCAGACCGTGCGTCTGAATCATGAGGCGTTTTCCCACTACCAGATTCGATCACGCCGGCTCATCGACGTCAGCCACGCCGATCTGTCGACGCAGGTTTTCGGCCAGCCGTGGACCTGCCCCATATACCTCTCGGCTGTGGGCAGCATGCGCGCGTTCCACCCGGACGGAGAGCTTGCGGTGGCGCGCGCGGCTGGCGCGAAGTCGGCTCTCATGATGCTGTCGACGGTGGCGACCACGAGCATCGAGGATGCGATCGCCGCACGTGGCACTCCGGTCTGGCAACAGCTGTATACGACCGATGACTGGAGCATCACGCAAGCCATTGTGCGTCGCGCCGAGCGGGCTGGCAGTTCGGCGATCGTCCTGACCGTCGACAATCTCACCGGGAGGAACAACGAGACGCTGGAGCGGGCAAAGCGCGTCGACACGCGCGATTGCGCGCAGTGTCACGTCTCGGACTTTGCGGGCTACACGCGCCGCAAACCGATGCTTGCGGGACTCGATCTCAGCCACGCCACGGAACTCTCTCCCTTGAACATGTCGTGGGATTTTTTTGCTCGTCTGCGCGGCGTCGTGTCTGGAAAGCTGATCATCAAGGGCATCGTCACCGCGGAGGACGCGGCACTCGCCGTGCGTCACGGAGCGGATGGCATCGTCGTTTCCAATCACGGTGGGCGTGACGAAGAGACGCTCCGTCCCAGCATCGACTGCCTGCCTGAAGTCGTGGCCGCGGTGAAGCGCCGCGTGCCCGTGTTCGTCGACGGCGGCATTCGCCGCGGGACCGACGTCTTCAAGGCGCTGGCGCTCGGCGCAACCGGGGTGGGCATCGGTCGACCCTACGTGTGGGGACTGGCAGCCTTTGGCCAGAGCGGCGTCGAGGCGGTCATCGACCTGCTGACGCGCGAACTTCGGCAAATCATGCGTCAAGCGGGCACGCCCACCATCGCAGCCATCACGCCCGAGCATGTGATCCACGGGTAAAATGCAGCGAAGGACAGACTTGCCTTCCGTTCGACGAACCGGTCACAGCCACTTCGCGCGGCGCAGCACCCAGTACAGGACGCCGCAGGTGACCACCGTGATCACGATGATCGCGTGGTACGCCCACGGCACATCCAGCTCGTGCATGCTCTTGAAGTTCATGCCGTACCAGCTCGCGAGCAGGGTCGGTGCGGCGAGCAGCGCGGCCCAGCCGGCTAGGCGCTTGACCACTTCGCCTTGCGCGACCGTGACCAGGGAAAGGTTCACGTTCAGCGCGGCGGTCAGCATCTCGCGCATCGTGTCGGTCGATTCGTTGATGCGCGCGGTGTGGTCGAAAACGTCGCGGAAATACGGACGCACCTCGTCGCGGATCAAGCCCGGGAACTGGCGGATCAGCTGGTTCAAGATGTCCTGCAGCGGCGCGATTGCGAGGCGCAGCGCGACAAGTTCCTTCTTCAACTCATAGAGCCGCCGGATCGTCTCGCGCTTGAAGGTGTCCTGGAAGACTTCTTCCTCGAGCTCCTGCAGTTCCTTCTGGAAATCGCCCACGATCGGGAAGAAATTGTCGACGATGAAGTCGAGCACTGCATACAGCGGATAGCTTGATCCCAGCGCGAGCATGGCCGGCGATTGTTCGCAGCTGCGCCGCGCGGCCGCGTAGCTCAGCGACGCACCGTGACGCACCGTCACGATGTAACGGCGACCCATGAAGATGTGCGTCTCGCCGAACGCGATCTTGCCGTCCACGACCTGCGCGGTATGCGCGACGATGAACAGCGAGTCGCCGTAGACCTCGATCTTCGCGCGCTGGTGCGCGCTGTGCGCATCCTCGATCGCGAGCGGATGCAGCCCGAATTCCTCGCGCAGCTTCTCGAGCAGCGGTTCGTCGGGTTCGCGCATGCCGACCCAGACCCACTGGTCGGGGGTTTCCAGCACGTCGCTGATTTCGTCGATGCTGATGTCGCGCAACCGGTGCCCATCGGCCGAATAGGCGACGCAGTTGACGAGCATCGGATCGGTGCAGGTCGGGTCGGTCGGCAGCTGTGTCGCGGCATGGTTCATCCGCGCATCATGCCGCGGCCGCCGTGACGGCGGCAATCGTGACGGCATCAATCGTGACGTTCGCGGCTCAGCGCGCGCGCGTCATCGCGATGGCCAGCGCAATGTGGATCGGCAGGAACAGCACGATCCAGGCGAGGTTGGTCTGCACGAACCAGGGCAGGATCTTCGAAAACAGCGCGAAGGCGGCACCGAGCACGACCAGCCAGGCAATCCAGCGCGCGATGCGGCGGTCGCGCCAGCGCGCGCGCGCGACACCGATCCAGGCCGGCACGAGCAGCAGGCACAGCGGATTCAGCAGCAGCAGGTTCTCGTTGCGCCACGCCGCGTGGTGCTCGGTGCCGAGCCAGAGGAACAGCAGCACCGCGCCGCCGACTCCGCAGAAGAGTTCGAACACGGTGGCGAACATCGCGACCGGAATGCGTATCGCGGCGCGGCGGCGTCCACCGAGCCAGAGCAGCAATGCGCCGAGTGCGAGACCGAGGCCGAGGAACGGCCAGCGCAGATCCGGCGGCAGCATCGGCGGGTCCTCGACGATTCCTGCCGCAAGGGTTGCGTCCGCGATGGCCAGCGGCCCGACGCTTCCGTCGGCCGACTTCACGCTGGCCCGGCCAACCACATCGCGCAGCGTCTCCGGTACGAAGCTCTCCTGCCAGAAGTCGATGCGCTGGTCCGCGTAGGGCCCGAGGCCGAGATCGACGCCAAGCATCAGCAGCGGTTCCGGCGCCATCAGGCGCAGCGCGTCGAGCCGGTAGGTGTACCCGCGCGAACGGCCTTCGCTCTGCGCATGCAGCGCGCCGCCGAGCGCGCGATCGAGTGCGTCGCGCACGCGTGTCGAGCAGTTCGCCTCGAAATATTCGTAGCGGTACTGCGCGTTCTCGGGCCGTGAATTCCAGTCGAGGAATTCGACCAGCGCGCGCGCCTGTTCCGGTGCCAGGTTCAGGCGCTGCTCGGTGATCGTGCGGCCCTCGGCGCGGTACATCGCGAGATCGTCGTCCAGCGCATCGACCGCGATCCTGTAGCGCATGCGGCCGCGCGCGAAGTTCAGCAGGAAATCCTGCTGCTCGAAATCGAAGATGCCGTAGTTGTACGCGGCCGCCTCGCCGCCCGCCGGATCGCGCACGACGATCGCGTTGTGGCCGAAGCGTTCGAAGAAGATCTCACCGGGGCCGATCGTGAGCAGGCTGATCGTAGGCTGGGAATCGGGAATGGGGAATGGGGAATGGGGAGAAGCGGGTTCGGCAAGCGCTTGGGCGTTTGCGTTGTCGATGAACGCGAAGGCAGAGACGAGCAATAGGCTGGCAAGGCCGAGCAGGCGGCGAAGACGCCGCTTTCCCGATTCCCCATTCCCGATTCCCGATTCCCGATTCCTAGGCCTCATGCACGCGCACCGCAAATTGCTGCACGCGGCGTGCGTCGGCCTTGGTCACCTGGAAATGGAAGCCTCCGAGTGCGGCTTCCTCGCCGACCTCGGGCAGGTGGCCGATCTCGGCGGTGACCATGCCGCCGACCGTGTCGAATTCCTCGTCGCTGAACTCGCAGCCGAAGCGCTCGTTGAACTCGGCGATCGGGGTCAGCGCGTTGACCAGGAAATCGCCGTTCGGCGCGGCCTGGATCATCGTGTGCTTGTCGTCGTCGTCGTCGTGCTCGTCATCGATGTCGCCGACGATCTGCTCGAGCACGTCCTCGATCGTGACCAGGCCGGCGACGCCGCCGTACTCGTCGACGACGATCGCCATGTGGTTGCGCGAGAGACGAAATTCCTTGAGCAGGATGTTGAGGCGCTTGGATTCGGGAATCATCGTGACCGGTCGCAGCAGGCTGCGGATCCCGGACATCGACCCTTCCGCGAAGCAGCGCAGCAGGTCCTTGGCGAGCAGGATGCCGAGGATCTCGTCCTTGTCGCCGGCGTGCACCGGAAAGCGCGAATGCCCGGATTCGAGCACGTCCTTGAGGATCTGCGGCAACGGCGCGTCGATCGACAGCGAGACCATCTGCGCGCGCGGCACCATGACGTCGGCGACGGTGAGGTCGGCGACCTCGATCGCGCCCTCGACCATCGACAAGGTGTCGTTCGACATCAGGCCGCTGGCCTGTGCGTGGCGCAGTTCCTCGATGAGTTCCTCGCGGCTCTGCGGTTCCCCGGAGAACGCCTGGCTGATGCGCTCGAACCACGATCGTGGATGGGGGGTACTGGGAGGGTCCTCGCTCATTTGTACTGCATGCAAGCCCGGGTGGGCGGGCCGATCAGTGTATCAAAGCCGGTTTACAGATGATTTGCAGGGCCCGGAAGGCGTATGGCTGCGGCGTTTGCGCCCCGATACGGTGCCTTGACCGGCTGGAGAATTGCCAACAGACCCTTAGTCCCGCACGGTGTAAGGGTCGGCTATGCCCAGACTGGCGAGCACCCTGCGCTCGAGTGCTTCCATCTGCTCGGCATCCCGCGCGGTCTCGTGGTCGTAGCCGAGCAGGTGCAGCACGCCGTGGATCGTCATGTGTGCGAAATGGTCGCGCGCGATCTTGCGCTGTTCGCGTGCTTCGCGCGCGACCACCGGCGCGCAGATCACGAGGTCGCCGAGCAGGCCGGAATGCTCGCCGGGGAGCGGCTCGTACGGAAAGCTCAGCACATTCGTTGCGTAGTCGCGGCCGCGGAATTCGCGGTTGAAGCGGCGTCCTGACGCCGTGCCGACGATCAGGATGTTGAGTTCGGCCCAGTCGCGGCGCTTGCGCAATTCCGGGATCGCGCCGAGCCAGCGCTCGAACGAGCGCAGCACCGGCACGCCGCGGCGGCCGGCCTCGTTCCTCAGCCACAGGCAGATCTTGCCGGTCGCCTCCGGCGCAGGCGCAGACCTGCGCGCGCGCGCGCTAGCCGCCATCGCCTTTCGCCGCCGCTTGCGCGGCTTCCTCGCGCTGCTCGTATGCGCGCACGATACGCTGCACCAGTGGATGGCGCACGACGTCCTTCGCCGTGAAGAACGTGAAACTGACGCCATCAACCTCGCGCAGCACCTCGACGGCATCGCGCAGGCCTGATTTCACGTGCTTCGGCAGATCGGTCTGGGTCATGTCGCCGGTGACGACCGCGACCGAGCCAAAACCAATCCGGGTCAGGAACATCTTCATCTGCTCGATCGTGGTGTTCTGCGCCTCGTCGAGGATCACGAACGAATCGTTCAGCGTGCGTCCGCGCATGTACGCGAGCGGCGCGATCTCGATCACGTTGCGTTCGATCAGCTTCATGACCCTCTCGATGCCGAGCATCTCGTACAGCGCATCGTAGAGCGGCCGCAGGTAGGGGTCGACCTTCTGGGTCAGGTCGCCAGGCAGGAAACCGAGCTTCTCGCCGGCTTCGACCGCGGGCCGGACCAGGATCAGACGCTGCACGCGGTTGTCGTTCAGCGCGTCGACCGCCATCGCGACGGCGAGATAGGTCTTGCCGGTGCCGGCCGGACCGACACCGAAATTGATGTCGTGCGTGGCGATCGAGTGCAGGTAGCGCGTCTGGTTCGCGCCGCGGCCGCGGATCGTGCCGCGCTTGACCTTGATCGCGACTTCCTGCGCGCCCTCGGCGGCGCGCGCGTCGAGCGCGTCGATGCCGGATTCGGAGAGGTGCAGGTTGATTTGCGCACCGGTCAGCGTTTCCTCGCCGGTCACGTCATAGAGATCGCGCAGCACACGTTCCGCGAGCTGCGCTGCAGGCTCGGCTCCGGTCACGCGAAAAACGTTTCCGCGGTTGGAGATCTCCACGCCGAGGCGCAGCTCGATCTGGCGCAGGTGCTCGTCGAACGGACCGCAGAGGTTGGCGAGGCGCTCGCCGTCCTCGGGTTCGAGGGTGAGGTCGCGCTGGTTCATCTGGTTCATCCGTGCATGGTAGCGCGCGATGCGGGGGGACGGAAAAGCAAGTCGCCATGCGAGTCGCGACTGCGACCTCAGGCCGCATCCTCGCGTTCGGGGTCGGTGATCTGGGAGCCACCACACCGGCCTGCGCTGCCATTCGGATGCGGCGCGGTCCTCACAGCAGCGAGATCTCGCCCTTCGCGATGATCGGGCCGCTCGGCTTGCCGCCGGGGCCGCCCCCCGGCGGTTCGATGGTCACCGCGATGATTGCACGCGGGCCGAGGGCAGCGATGAGATCCTTCGACACGACCATCGAATTCGCACGCGCGGGATCGAGGATGCCCAGCGAATGGGGCCGGTCGCCCGGCGGGATCAACCAGAGTTCCGGCACGCGACCGGCCGGGATTTCGACGCTGGTCGGCTGCACTACCAGCGTGCCGTGGCGTACATCGACAGTGGCGAGGAACAGCGCCTTGCCGTCGTCCTGCACCAGCTTCGCGACCAGCGGCATCGCAGGCGGCGGTGCCGGGTGTGGCGCGAGGAACACCATCGCGAGGCACGCGGCCGCTGCAACGAAGGCACCCGCGCTGAGCCAGCGCCAGAACGGCGTGTTTTGCCACAACGTCGGTCGCTGCGTGGGTTGCGCAGGCCGGTCCGCGTTCGCGAGTCCGGCTGCTGCGCGGATTCTCGGCCACAGCGCGAGCGGCGGTGGTACCGGTGCGACCTCGTCAATGAGCGGCGTCAGCCGCGCTTCCCATGCGGCGACCGCGCGCGCGAACCGGGGGTCGTGCGCGATGCGTTCCGCGGCGGCGCGGCGTTCGGCGCCATCGAGCACGCCGAGCACGTATTCAGCAGCGGTATCCGCGCGCTCGGGCGGTTCGTGCAGGTTGTCGGCGTGGGTATTCATCGCTCAAGGCACGCTTTCAGCCGGAGCAGACCGCGCCGGATCCAGCTCTTGACCGTGCCGAGCGGCGTGCCGCTACGCGCAGCGAGCTCCTCATAGGTCGCGCCCTCGAAGAACGCGACGCGGATCAGGTTGCGTCGTTGCGCCTCGATCTCGCGAAGGCAGGCGTCGAGGCGGCGGCGCTGCTCGCTCGCTTCGGCGGCGGCGAATGTCGACGCATCCGGATCGAGCACGTCCTGGGCCAGGTCGATCGCGACCGCGCCGCGCCCGGCGCCGCTGGCGCGCACGCAGTCGATTGCCTTGTTGCGCGTCATCATTGCGAGCCATGTGGTCGCACTGGCGCGCGCGGCGTCGTACTGCTTCGCCTTGCGCCAGATCGTCGTGTAGACGTCCTGCAGCACGTCCTCGGCGTCGCTGCGCTGCTGCACGATGCGCAGGCAGATACCGAACAACTTTGCGGACGTCGATCGGTACAGGCTTTCGAACGCATGACTGTCGCCGGCGGCGACCGCGGCGAGCAGGTCAGCCAGGCGATCCTGGTCCGGCGGATAGGTGTCGGTCGAGTCGGCCATGGGTCCGCTCACACCTGAAGCGACTCGACGGATGGTCCGCAAATACCATCGCGCGTGCAACGGCTACGTGGGCCGGGCATGAGCCCGTGGGCGGGGTGGGCTGCGCCGCCGGCGCCGGGCAGGATGCACCGGGGCCTGATATTCGCGTGACCGCGGAGCATCGACGAGAGGTTGGGGCGGTGTCGCATGCGCATCCGAACGCGCGCTGCCAACCGGCAGGCTTCATCGAATCGATACGAAGGAGAGAAGTGTACGGATGCAGCGGACTTGTCGTCCGGCGCCGTGCGGGCACCGGACGACGGGTGTGCGATCAGGCGACCAGACTTTCGTCCGTGACCAGGCGCCCGCGCAGGGAGTTGCTCATCGCTTCGGTGATCGTCACATCCACGAACTGGCCGGTCATGCGCGGATGGCCGGGGAAGTTCACGTAGCGCATGTTCTCGGTGCGCCCGGTCATCTCGTTCGGATTCTTGCGGCTCGGGCCTTCGACCAGCACGTTCTGCACGCTGCCGACCATCGCCTCGCTGATGCGCTTCGCGTTCGCGTTGATCGTCGCCTGCAGGCGCGCGAGGCGTTCATGCTTGGCCGCGTCCGGCGTGTCGTCCTCGAGGTTCGCAGCCGGCGTGCCGGGGCGCTTCGAATAGATGAACGAGAAGCTCTGGTCGAAGCCGACGTCGTCGATCAGCTTCATCGTCTTCTCGAAATCGGCATCGGTCTCGCCGGGGAAGCCGACGATGAAGTCCGAAGAGATGCAGATATCCGGGCGCACCGCGCGCAACTTGCGGATCTTCTGCTTGAACTCGAGCGCGGTGTAGCCGCGCTTCATCGCGGCGAGGATGCGGTCGGAGCCGGACTGCACCGGCAGGTGCAGGAAGTTCGCGAGTTGCGGCACGTGCGCATACGCGTCGACCAGCGAGTCGCTGAACTCGAGCGGATGCGAGGTCGTGAAGCGGATGCGGCCGATGCCGTCGATCTCGGCGATCGCGTGGATCAGCAGGCCGAGGTCTGCGATCGAACCATCGAACATCGGGCCGCGGTACGCGTTGACGTTCTGGCCGAGCAGGTTGACCTCGCGCACGCCCTGTTCGGCCAAGGTCGCGATCTCGGCGACGACGTCGTCGAACGGCCGGCTGATCTCCTCGCCGCGCGTATAGGGCACGACGCAGAACGAGCAGTACTTCGAGCAGCCTTCCATGATCGAGACGAACGCGGTCGGTCCTTCCGCGCGCGGTTCGGGCAGCTTGTCGAACTTCTCGATCTCCGGGAACGAGATGTCGACCTGCGGTTTGCCGGTCGCGCGGCGCGCTTCGATCAGTTGAGGCAGCCGGTGCAGGGTCTGCGGGCCGAACACCAGATCCACGTACGGCGCGCGCTTGACGATCGCCTCGCCTTCCTGGCTCGCGACACAGCCGCCGACGCCGATCAGCACCGGCTTGCCCCCCTGCTTGTGCTGCTTCCAGCGACCGAGCTGGCTGAACACCTTTTCCTGCGCCTTCTCGCGGATCGAACAGGTGTTGACCAGGATCACGTCGGCCTCGGCTTCGTCCTGGGTCAGCTCCAGACCGTGCGCGGCCTTGAGCACGTCAGCCATCTTGGCCGAGTCGTACTCGTTCATCTGGCAACCGTGGGTCTTGATGTAGAGCTTGCCGGTCATGCGGGAAATCCAGGAACGTGTTGCCGCTGCGTCGCAGGGGGTGTTTCGGCCGCGATGGAAGCGGGTTTCGTGCCCCGATTCGGCGAAAAAGATGCGGCAATCCAGTAGTTTACGTGGTAAAACGGCGCGTCGCCAATGGTTGCGCGGCCGTGTGCCGTCCAAAGGGGTCGTTTCGACAGCGTGATCGCGCTGGCGGAACCTCGGCGTCGGGAAGGGTTCAAATAGCGTCCATGTCGCGTCTTCGTCGCCTCGCCATCGTGCTGCTCGTGCCCGGACTCCTGTCCGCGCCGGCGCTCGCCTCCGCAAGTGTGCTGTACAAGTGCTCGGCGAGCGACGGCAGCATCGCGTACACCAGCACGCAGAAGGGGTTCGCCGGCTGCAAGGCAATCTCGACGTTCGCGGACGCGCCGAAACCGAAACCTGCCGCGGTGCCCCGTCTGGCGCCGGTCGCGCCGCACGCTGCACCTGAAGCCGCGCCGAAACGCGGTTGGGTTTATCAGGAAAACACGAGAGAGCCGATCAGGGCCGATTTTTCCGACGTCGTATCCGACGTGGCGAGCGAGCCCGCGGCGATCGTGCGCGTGAATTTCGCGGCCGTCTCGGGCGGCGTCGCGAGCAGCGCGCGGATCGTCGTTCTACAGGATTTCTCGACGGTGCTCGCCGATGTCGCGAGCAGTGCACCGACGGTGGGCAACCCGCTCTTCATCGCCGCGCCGTACCGGACGCCGGCACGCACGGACGCCCCCGGCGTGGCCGCGCTGGCCGCCTCGACGACGGTGTCCCCGGCGCCCCGCGTCCTGCGCGGAGCCGTCTACAAGGTCGCCCGAAAGGACGGCATCACCGAATACACGAACATCAAGCCGAACGCGGGCGCATTCGCGGTGCTGTTCACCTATATCGCGACCTGTGTCGCATGCGACGTGCACTCGAAGATCGACTTTGCGCGCACCGCGTTGAACCTCGAGGCGTACCAGGCCGAGATTGCGGCGGCAGCGGCCGACTACGGCGTCGACAGTGCGCTGTTGCGCGCGGTGATCCACGCCGAATCCGCGTTCAACCCGCTCGCGATCTCGAACAAGGGCGCGCAGGGCCTGATGCAGCTGATGCCGGACACGGCCGGCGATCTCGGCGTCACCGATGCGTTCGACGTCGCCCAGAACATCCGCGGCGGCGCGCGTTACCTCGCCCAGCTGCTGAAAAACTTCAACGGTGATGCGCAGCTCGCGACTGCCGCCTACAACGCCGGCGCAGGCGCCGTGCAGAGGTACCACGGCGTGCCGCCGTACGATGAAACGCAGGTCTACGTGCAGCGCGTTGCGACCTTGCGCGACCGCTACCAGAAAGCGCTCTGAATCAGGCGCCGGTCGTACTTGGTGCCGGTCGTTGCACCAGCGTCACATCGATCGCGAACGGCACGTTGCCGCGCAATCCCTCGATACGCACCTTCGTTCCCGGCGCGAGCGCGGCTTCGCGGTTGCGCAGGTCGATCTGGTTGGCGATCGCAGTGCCGTCCAGTTTCAGCAGCAGGTCGCCGGGCTGCAGGCTCGCCTGCGCAGCTGGGCTCTCCGGCACCACGCGCATGATCTGCACGCCCTGCTGGCGCGAGGTCGCGCCGTTGGGCGGAGGAATGTCGGTGTAGTCGGCGCCGATCCAGCCGCGGATCACGTGGCCGTGCTTGATGATCTGGTCCAGCACGGCCTTCGCGGTGCTGACCGGGATCGCGAAGCCGATGCCCTCGGCGCCCTGGGTGACCGTGCCGCGTCCATCCGAGGTCGGCGTGCGCGGGTAGATCGCGGTGTTGATGCCGATCAGCTCGCCCAGCGCATTGACCAGTGCACCGCCGGAATTGCCGGCATTGATCGCCGCGTCGGTCTGGATGAAGTCTTCGTAGGCCGACATCCTGAGCTGGCGGCCGGTCGCGCTGACGATGCCCATGGTGACCGTCTTGCCGAGGCCGACCGGGTTGCCGATCGCGAGCGCCACGTCGCCGACGTCGGCGTTCACGTCCTCCGGGACCGTGATCACCGGCAGGTTGTTCGCGGGGATCTTCAGCACGGCCAGATCGGTCTCGGCATCGCTGCCGATCACCTGGGCCTGTTCGACACGCCCGTCGTCGAGCAGTATCTGGATGTCGTCGGCGCCGCTGATCACGTGGTTGTTGGTCAGTACGTAGCCGTCGGAACTGAAGACCACGCCGGAGCCGAGGCTCTGGTCCTTGCGTTGCCGCGGCGGACCCTGCATGTAGCCGAGCAAGCGCTGGGTCAGCGGGTCGGGAATCAGATAGGTACTGCGGAACGTGGTGATCTTGTTCGCGTAGATGTTCACGACGGATGGCGACGCGCGCGCAACCGCCGCCGCGTACGAGAACGGGGCGTGGCGTGATGCCGCAGCGCCGGCGTTGGCATACGCTGGTGCCGAACGGCTGCCGCCGGAAGTGCCACGCAGGCGCTCGACCAGGTTCGGCGCGACCACGCTCAGCACGAACGCGGCAGCGAGCCCGATCACCGTGAAGCGGGCGACGAAGGCGAGTGTCTTGTGGGGCGAGCTGATCGGCATGCTGTCGGGTCGTACTGTGCCGCGCTGCGTGGTTTCGAAGTGATCGAGGTCGAGGCGCGCGGTCCGGCGGGCGCAGCGCGTATGCACGTGATCGACTTTGATTGTGCGGTGCAGGGGCGTTCGTTAAACTAACACGATTTTCGGGCTTGCCCTACAGGCTGCGGATTCGGCGCGGCCGGTGTGCGCGCTTCCGGCGCGGCATGTGGCCGTTGCGGATGAATTCGGGTTGGTTGCGGCGGGCGCCCGTGCGTTCGGTTCGGCTGATCGGTTTCGCAGCGGCTCGCGGCAATCCTTTCGAACCATTTTCTCTGAAGTTTGCAGCGGAGTGCTGGATGGCAAGCGATGCTGTGGTGGACAAGGGACGCCGTCGATTCCTGACCGCGACGACCTCGGTCGTCGGTGGTGCGGGTGTCGTGCTGGCGGCGATTCCCTTTGTCAAGTCGTGGGAGCCGAGTGCGGCGGCGAAGTCGGCCGGCGCGCCGGTGCTGGCCGATATCGGCAAGATCGAGCCGGGTCAGAAGGTCACGTTCGCGTGGCGTGGCCTGCCGGTGTTCGTGGTGAACCGGACCAAGGCGCAGCTCGATGCGCTCGCCGGAGAGGATTCGCGCCTCAAGGACCCGAAGTCGGAGAACACCGACCAGCAGCCCGAGTACGCGAAGAACGAATACCGGTCGATCAAGCCGGAATGGCTGGTCGTGACCGGCATCTGCACGCATCTCGGCTGCGTTCCGGATTTCTTCCCGGAGCTGAAGCCCGAGCCGTTCGACCCGCAGTGGAAGGGCGGTTTCTACTGCCCTTGCCACAAGTCGCGCTATGACATCTCCGGTCGCGTCTTCGACGGCGTGCCGGCACCGGCGAACCTCGCCGTGCCGCCGTACACGTTCATCGACGACACGCACATCATGATCGGCGTCGATCCGGGCAAGGAGGCTGCGTAATGGGCACCACGATGACCCGGATCCAATCGAACAGCCGCGTGGTCAACTGGATCGAGGATCGCATGCCGATCTTCTCGTTCCTGTCCTCGCATACCAGCGGCTACTACGCGCCGAAGAACTTCAACCTCTGGTACTACTTCGGCTCCCTCGCTCTCATCGTGCTGGTCAACCAGATCCTGACCGGCATCTTCCTGACCATGAACTACAAGCCGAACGCGGCGGAAGCGTTCGCCTCGGTCGAGTACATCATGCGCGACGTCAGCTGGGGCTGGCTGATCCGCTACATGCACTCGACCGGCGCCTCGCTGTTCTTCGTGGTCGTCTACCTGCACATGTTCCGCGGCGTGATGTACGGCTCGTACAAGAAGCCGCGTGAGCTGGTCTGGCTGCTCGGCATGCTGATCTTCCTGGTGCTGATGGCCGAGGCGTTCATGGGCTACGTGCTGCCGTGGGGCAACATGTCGTTCTGGGGCGCCAAGGTGATCATCTCGCTGTTCGGCGCGATCCCGGTGATCGGCGATTCGCTGGTCGAATGGATCATGGGCGACTACCTGCCGGCCGACGCGACCTTGAACCGCTTCTTCGCGCTGCACGTGATCGCGCTGCCGCTGGTGCTGCTGCTGCTCGTCGTACTGCATCTGGCCGCGTTGCACGAGGTCGGCTCGAACAACCCGGACGGCGTCGAAATCAAGGAAAAGAAGAAGGCCGACGGTACGCCGCTGGACGGCATCGCGTTCCATCCGTATTACACGGTGAAGGACATCTTCGGTACCGGCTTCTTCCTGGTGATCGCCGCGTTCATCATCTTCTACGCGCCGACCTTCGGCGGCTGGTTCCTCGAGCACGACAACTTCATCCCGGCGAACAACCTGGCCACGCCCTCGCACATCAAACCGGTCTGGTACTTCACGCCGTTCTACGCGATCGTGCGCATGATCCCGTTCAAACTGCCCGGCGTCATCGCGATGTTCGGCTCGATCGCGGTGCTGTTCTTCTTCCCGTGGCTGGATCGCGGCAAGGTGAAGTCGATCCGCTACCGCGGCCTCGGCTACAAGATCGCGCTCGGGCTGTTCGCGGTCTCGTTCATCATGCTCGCCGCGGTCGGTGCCGGCGTCACCGCCGAGAAGATTCCCGAGTGGTTCGGTGCGAGCGCGGACGTGACCACGATCGAGAACCTGTTCGGGCGCTTCTGGACGGTCGTCTACTTCGGCTTCTTCGCGTTCCTCTGGGCCTATACCTATTTCGGCTTCGAGAAGACCAAGCCGGTGCCGGATCGGGTGACCATGCATGACTAAGGCCATGACGACCAAGACCCGGGGAACCGCGATGTTCACGAAGTTTGCCGCGCTGCTGTTCGCCAGCCTGATGACGGCCGCCGTGGCCAGCGCCGAGGAGGCAGCAGGCCTGCAGGAGGCGAACGTGCGCCTCGACGACGTCGCCTCGATGCAGCGCGGTGCGCGCCTGTTCTTCAACTACTGTTCCGGCTGCCATTCGCTGCAGTACCTGCGCTATTCGCGGATTGCCGAGGATCTGCAGCTCGATCCGAAGGACGTCGAGAAGAACTTCGTGTTCACCGGCGGCAAGATCGGCGACCACGCGATCAGCCATATGCCGGCCGAGGACGCCACGAAGTGGTTCGGCAAGGCACCGCCGGATCTGTCGCTGGAAGCGCGCGCGAAGGGTTCGGACTGGATCTACAGCTACCTGAAGTCGTTCTACCTCGACCCGTCGCGCCCGCTCGGCTGGAACAACACGGTGTTCCCGAACGCGTCCATGCCGAACGCACTGTGGGAGCTGCAAGGCCAGCAGGTTGCGGTCATGAAGCCCGCCGAGCCCGGCCACGACGCCGAGATCGAGAAGCTCGAACTGAAAACGCCGGGTCGCCTCAGCGCCGGCCAGTACGACCAGGCCGCGCGCGACATCACCGCGTTCCTGCAGTACGCCGGCGAGCCGGCCGCGTTGAAGCGTGAAGCGATGGGCGTCTGGGTCCTGCTCTACCTCGCCTTCTTCACCTTCATCGCGTACCTGCTCAAGCACGAGTTCTGGAAGGACGTGCATTGACGCGCCAGGGCTGGCGGCGCCCGGTGGCGCTGCCAGCCCCGCTGCCCCCCAGGCCGCCCGCCAGCTAGGCGCGCGCCGGTGCGCGTAGTACATTGCGGTGCAAGGGCTTGCCCAGATCGCAAGTGGAGGGGGATTCCGGAATGGCCTTGAACCAGCGTTCGCGCACCGTGCTGACCCTGTATTCGGCTCCCGACTGCGTGCACTGCCACCGCGTCCGCATGACCCTCGCGGCCAAGGGCGTCACCTACGACCACGTGCTGGTCGACCTGGACAACCCGCCCGAAGACCTGCTCGACCTGAACCCGTACAACTCGGTGCCGACCCTGGTCGACCGCGACCTGGTGCTGTACGACACCAGCGTGATCTGCGAATACCTCGACGAGCGCTATCCCCACCCGCCACTGATGCCGGTCGATCCGCTGTCGCGTGCGCGCCTGCGCCTGGCGATCGTGCGCGTCGAGAACGACTGGTTGACCCTGGTCGACCAGATCGAAGCCGGCGGCAAGGCGGCAGACGCCGCACGCAAGGCGCTGCGTGACGATCTGGTCAAGAACGCCTCGGCCTTCAAGGCCTCCAGGTTCTTCCTCAGCCCCGAAATCAGCCTCGCCGATTGCGCGTTGGCTCCGCTGGTCTGGCGGCTTGGCGCGCTCGGCGTGCAATTGCCGCGCGAGGCCCAGGCGATCGTCGACTACGGCGAGCGCATCTTCCGCAGCCAGGGGTTTGCGCGCAGCCTGACCGCCGATGAGAAGGCGCTGCGGTCATAAGCTGCCTTAAGCTGTCTTCTGTCAAATCGGCCCGGCGTGGTCGAATATTCTTCGGGAATTCAGTGTCCTCGATCGCAATGACATCCAATCGTCCGTATCTGTTGCGGGCGCTCTACGAGTGGATCAGCGACAACGGCTTGACCCCGTACCTGCTCGTCGATGCCGCCGCCGAGGGCGTGCGCGTGCCGCCCGGTGCCGCGAAAGACGGCCGCGTGGTTCTCAACATCGCCGCGCGCGCGGTGACCCAGTTCGAGATCAGCAACGACCATGTGCGTTTCCTCGCGCGCTTCGGAGGGGTGAGCCAGTCGGTCCACGTGCCGATGGCCGCTGTGCTGGCGATCTACGCTCAGGAAAACGGCCAGGGCATGATGTTCTCGGCCGACAACGCGCCGACCGAACCACCGCCGGCCGCGCCGCAGCCGGACGAGGCGCCGAAGCGCCCGCATCTGCGCGTGATCAAATGAGTTCAGGATGAACTCACCCGGTGCAGCACAGGGATGTGCGATGACACGGGATCCAGCGCCGCAGGGTGGGCCTTGGCCCACCAACGAACTCCACACGTGACATCGGTGGGCCGAGGCCCGCCTACACGAGCCTCAAATGGTTCGGTCGCGCCGCGGCCGCCACGGCCTCTCCGAGCGGCAGGCTCCAGGCTTCCAGGCGATGGCCGCCGAGGTCGAGATGGCCGCGATGGCGGTCGGAGCCGTCGAGGCTGACCTCGAAATCGTAGCGGCGCAGGAAGGTCGGCAGGCCGTCTCGGCGGCCGATGCGCAGGCGCTTCAGCGACACGGTCTGGTCGAGCAGCTGCACCCCGGCCTCGCGGCACAATTCACGGCCGTGGCGGATCGCCTGTTCACGCGCGCTGAGCGCATCCATCCACGCCCACACGGCGGTGGCGATGACGAGCAGGAAAATCCAGGTTCCGATCATTGAGACAGTGTGGGGATGACCGGCGCGGCTGACAAGCCGTTGCGCAGCCGGTGCGGGCAGTCACAAACGCTGCCGGGGTGCCGGTTACAATCATTGCGACGCCGCGGGTCGGGTCGGCGGACTATCAGGGGGTTTTGATGAAACTGGTTTTTCCTGGCGGTGAACATGCACCGGTCGATCTGGCCGATGGCGTCACGAGCATCGGCAGCAGCGCCGATTGCGGGATCGTGCTTCCGGCTGCCGCGGTCGCGGCGCACCATTGCGAGATCCGGCTGGAAAGCGGCAACGCGATCGCACGACCGCTCGATGCCGCCGCACCGACGATCCTCAACGGTCGCCAGATCGATCGCGACACGGCGATCAAGTCCGGCGACCTGCTCGTGTTCGGACGCATCGGCTGTTCGGTGAGCGCGAGCGAACACAGGGCATCCCCGGCATCCGCGACCAGGGCGCCGCCTGCCGATGACGGCCGTACCCGGGTGCGCGCCACGCTGCCGCGCTTCATGCTGCGCGGTGTCTCCGGCGCGACGTTCGGCAAGACCTTCGCGGTGACCGACAACGCGGTGATCGGCCGTCAGCCCGACTGCGACATCCCGGTGCCGGCCGAGGAGATCTCGCGCCACCACGCGCGCCTGAAGCTGACGCCCGAAGGCGTGCATGTTGAGGATCTCGGCTCGGCAAACGGCACCTACATCAATGACAAGCGCGTCCAGAGCGGCCTCGTGAAGCCCGGCGAGGAACTGCGCCTGGACACCGTACGTTTCCTGCTGGTCACGCCGGGCATGGATGCGCGCCAGCAGTCCGCCGCGGCCCGCGCCGAAGTGCCGGCCGCGGCCGCATCCGGCAGCACGTCGATGCCTTGGGTCGTGATCGGCGGGGTGGTGCTGGTGGCCGCCGTGTTGGCGGCGCTGCATTACGCCGGCGTGTTCTGACGCTCGCGGATCGGCCGGCTAGCCGCCGAGGACCTCGACGCGCATCGACAGGTCGATCGCGCGGACGTGCTTGGTCAACGCGCCGATCGAGACATAGTCGACGCCGGTCTCGGCGATCGCGCGCACGCGATCGAGCGCGACCGAGCCGGACACTTCCAGCGGCACGCGTCCCGCGGTTTCGGCGACCGCCTGCGCCAGCTCGTGCAGCTCGAATTCGTCGAGCATGATGCGGTCGGCGCCGGCCGCGAGCGCCTCGCGCAATTCGGTGAAATCCTCTACCTCGGTCTCGACCAGCAGGCCGGGATGCAGCGCCCGGGCGCGCTGGATCGCGGCGGCGATCGAGCCCGCGGCCGCGATGTGGTTTTCCTTGATCAGCACCGCGTCGTACAGGCCGATGCGATGATTCTGGCCGCCGCCGATGCGCACTGCGTATTTCTGCGCCAGGCGCAGGCCCGGCAGTGTCTTGCGCGTGTCGAGGATCGTCGTGCGCGTGCCACGCGCGGCTTCGACGTAGGTGGCCGTCGCGGTCGCGGTGCCGGACAGCGTCTGCAGGAAATTCAGGGCGGTGCGCTCGGCACTGACCAGCGCGCGCGCCGTGCCCTCGATGTGGCAGAGCACGGCTCCCGCCGCGACGCGGTCACCATCGGCTGCATGCCAGGTGACGCGTGTCGCCGCGTCGAGCTGACGGAAACATTCGTCGAACCATGCGCGGCCGCAGAGCACGGCGGCGTCGCGCGTGATCACGCGCGCGCGCGCGCTGGCGCCAGTCGGCAGCAGATCGGCGGTCACGTCGCCGCTGCCGATGTCTTCCTCGAGGGCGCGACGGACATCGCGCTCGATCGTGTCGTGCGGAGGAGGAACCACAGCTTGCGTTGTCACGTGCGGCGGGCTCGCTGGAAACATCGGGACGCGGAGGATAGCAAGGGATGCTCTGATCTATTCCACACAGGTGTCACCGGCCCGTCTGCCCGCAGATCGAGGCGCGCCGGCGATGTCTCAGGTCTATGGCGCCTGCGCGCTGCCGCCCGGAGTGGTTGCCGTAGCGGGTGCTGCGGGCGCGTCGGCTCCGTCGTTCGCATGGCGCAGGCGCGCGACGATCGCGTCGAGCGCGCGATCGAACAGCGGCACTTCCTCGAGCACGACCGCACTGCCGCTGCGCATCTCGACCGCCAGCGCGGACACGGTCTTGTCGCAGACCTTGAGGCCACGGCGGTTCACGAACAGGTACTTGGAGCTGATCGGGCTGATCCAGGACAGCTTCGCGCGCTCGCGGCCTCCACTATCGTCGATGAACTCGATCCAGGTGCCGACTTTCAGCTCGCGTACCGCGCGCAAATGCTCGTCGTCCTCGGCGAGCACTTCGACGGGAGCTTCCGTGTCGGGCTCGCCGGAGCTGAGCACGACTTCCTCGACCGGACTCTGCGTGACCGTCGGCGCTGGCGCGGCCGCGCCTTCCGCGCCGCTCGCACCGTCTTCCGAGGCAGCCGCCGGCACGATCGGCGCGAGATTCTCGACGATCACTTCCTTGGCGGTCTTGGTCTCGACCTTCTGACCGTCGAGCAGGCGCTTGTAGAACTGCGACAGCTCGTGCATCAGCTGCTTCACGTCGCTTTCGTGATAGGCGACCGTGGCGAGGCCGTGACGCAACGCCTTCTCCAGCTGCGGCAGCAGCGCGCGCAGGCGGGTATGCTCGTTCTCGGTGGTCTTGGGCTGCGCGCTCCAGACGAACTCGTCGGCGAAGCGCAGCGCGTTGCGCCATTCGTCCGAACCTTCGCCCTGGCGCAACAGCGTCAGCACGAGATAGTTGGCCCAGGGCCGCGACAGCACGGTGTGCACGACCGGCGGCAGGTTGCGCTCGTCGATACGCTTGAGGATCTCGCGCGCGGCGGTGCGGCGGGCCTCCTGCAGCTTCTCGCGCCCGCGCGTCGCTTCCGCGGCGCGTTGCTCGGCGAGTTCGGCGCGCTTGTGATGCGAATCGACGAAGTCGGAGAACGTGGCCAGTTCGCGCTCGAACACGCCGACGTCATCGTCGAAGTCGCGCAGCACGGTTTCGACCGAGGTCTTGATGCGCTCGTACAGGCGATGATCGCGGTCGGATTCCTCGGACCAGCTCTTGCCGGCCTCGGCGAGCGCATCGAGCAGGCGCCGCGCCGGATGCGACTTCTGCGCGAACAGGTGCTTGTCGAGGATGGCGACCTTCAGATACGGAATCTGCAGCCGACCGAACAGCGCCTGCATCTGCGCCGGCAGGTTGCGGTCCTGCAGGATGTACTCAAACAGCATGCCGACGAGGTCGATCGTGTCCTCGTCCGCGGTCGAGACCCGGCGCTCCTTCGAGTCGTCCGACAACTTGCCGACCTGCTCGAGCAGTTCGCGCTTGATCTGCTGCACGGCCTGCGCCGCGTCGGAAACGCTGTCGGCCCTGGCCTGCGCCGCCATCGACTGGTTCTGCAGGATCGTCAATGCGCTGAGCAGGTCGGTCGGACTCAGCCCCGGCAGGCCGACGCCGGTGGCCGAGCCGGGATCACCTGCCGACGATACATAGTCGCTGCCGGAATGGCGGCTCGCCAGCAACGAGCGCAGCGTGTTGTAGATCTCGATCTGCAGATCGCCGACCGCCGGGTCGTAGTACGCACTCACACCGGCAGCTGCGCCCTGGCCCGCTTGCGGCTGCCCGGGCACGCCGCGCTGCATGCCTGCGGGTGCGGGCGGACGGGCGCCGTGCGGCATCACGTGACGCACCTGTGGCAGCACGCCGGCACGGATCAGCTCGATGTTGACCTCTTCGTAGACCGGATCGAGGCCGGCCATCACGTAGCGGTCGAACAGCTTGTAGATGATCAGCTTGACCTGCACGTTGACATCGAACTCGCGGATCGCGGCGCGGAACGCGTTGCCGAGCACGGCCGGTCCGATCGGATTGTTCGCATCATCGACCTTGCCGCCGCCGATGATCACCGCAAGGCGCTGGTTGACCTGGTACAGCGAACGCTGCAGGCGATTCTCGGCCTTGGCGACCATGCTCGTTACCGCGAGCGATTCCTCGAGCTCGACATCGTCGACCAGCGACAGGCCGGCGTGGGCCTGCTGCGGCGCAACGTCCGGCTTGATGGGCTTGAGCTTGCCGTCCGCGAATTCCCCGAACGCCTTGGTCGCCTCTTCCTGGAACAGGCGCTCGACCAGCTGGCGCTTCTTGCGCACTTCGCGCATGCCGTCGAAGTATTCGGTCTGGATCGCATTGCTGCCGGCGCGCTCGGCGAGGTCGAACAGCGCGTCATCGACGTTCTCGAACAGGGTACCGACCAGCCCGTTGATGCGCTTGAGCGAGATGCCACGCACCAGCTTGAGCAGGTCACCGAGGCGGTCGGTGCTCGAAGCGACCGTCTGGCGCTGCTGCAGGTCGATCACGTTCGGCGTGTCTTTGGCGGCGGTCATTGCGGGATTCCGGAGATCGCTGGCGCACGCGGCAGCGTACGGATTCGCCACGGCAGACCATGATAGTTCGCCGCCATGCACGGAGTGTGACCGCGATCACGCTTGCTGGTGAAGGAATGAGTCACGACCGCGGAAAGTCCGTCAGTTGAGAGGTCGCGACCGCCTCGTCGGCGAGCATGACCGGAATATCGTCCTCGACGCGATAGATGGTGCGCGCGTCGCGCGTGATCAAGCCGCCCGAAAATGCACCCGTGACGCGTGCGCCGGCACCGTTCAGCACCTGGTCCGCAGCGATCGCGCGGTTCAGTGCCAAGAGCTCGTTTTCGGCGAGCAGCCGCACCGGCGATTTCGTGACCGGGCAGCAGAGAATGTCGAGCAGGCGCTTGTCCATAGAGGCGGATGTCTTGGCAAAACCGGGGGCCGTTCGGTGCGCGGCGGAATACGCGTACAATAACGATTTGCGCGTGCCACGGCCATGACAAAAAGCGCGATCGAGCGTCCACGGATAGGCGTCGTGATGGGGTCCCGATCCGACTGGGAAACCATGCGCCACGCGGCGGAAACCCTGGAGCGGCTCGGCATCGCGCACGAGGTGCAGGTGGTTTCCGCGCATCGTACGCCGGATCTCCTGTTCGACTACGCGGAAAACGCGGCCGGACGTGGTCTCGCCGCGATCATTGCGGGTGCCGGCGGCGCCGCACACCTGCCCGGTATGCTCGCTGCGAAGACGCGCCTGCCGGTGCTCGGCGTGCCGGTGCAGTCGCAGGCGCTGAACGGTCTCGATTCGCTGCTCTCGATCGTGCAGATGCCGGCCGGCATTCCGGTCGCGACGCTGGCGATC
Organism: Dokdonella soli; assembly: GCF_039523175.1. Lineage (NCBI taxonomy): Bacteria > Pseudomonadati > Pseudomonadota > Gammaproteobacteria > Lysobacterales > Rhodanobacteraceae > Dokdonella > Dokdonella soli. Next base: position 606,034 of record NZ_BAAAEU010000024.1, on the reverse strand, counting down.
GGTCGCGCCGGCGCGGTGAACGCGGCGCTGCTCGCCGCGGCAATGCTGGCAACGACGGATACGACGCTGGCCACGCGCCTGGACGCGTTCCGTCGTGAGCAGACCGAGACCGTGCTCGCCAATCCGGATCCGCGCGCGAACGCATGAACAGGCCGGTCCGCTGCGCCTCCTTCGCGCCGGTCGCGAAGCGGCGATCCTCTCCCTGTCCCTGTCCGGCGATCGGTGCGGGGCGCGTCGGCATCGGGCAGGCTCGCCCGTCCGGAACCGCGACGGCATCTCGGCGATCGTCCATATGCAAACCATAGGTATCCTGGGCGGCGGCCAATTGGCCCGCATGCTCGTGCTAGCCGGTGCGCCGCTCGGCTTTCGCTTCCTCGTGGTCGACAGTGCGCCCGACGCCTGTGCCGCCCAGGTCGCGCCACTGTTGCGCGCGGACTGGCGTGATTTCGACAAGCTCGCGGAGTTCGCGCGCGCGATCGATGTCGCGACGTTCGATTTCGAGAACGTGCCGGCGGAAACCGCGCATTGGCTGACCGAACACACGCGCGTGTTTCCGAATCCGCGTGCGCTCGCGATTTCGCAGGACCGGCTTGCCGAGAAGAGCCTGTTCCGCGAGATCGGGCTCGACACGCCCGCATTCGCCGCGGTCGACAATCGCGACGACCTTGCGCGCGCGGTCGAGCGGATCGGCACGCCGGCGATCCTCAAGACGCGCCGGCTCGGCTACGACGGCAAGGGCCAGTTCCGCCTGAAATCGCCGGCCGACATCGACGCCGCGTGGTCCACGCTCAACGGCGCCCCGTCGATCCTCGAGGCGTTCGTGCCGTTCGAGCGCGAGCTGTCGGTAATCGCGGTGCGCTCGCGAGAGGGCGAATTCCGCACCTATCCGCTGACGCAGAATTGGCATGCCGATGGCATCCTCTCGGTCAGCCTCGCGCCCGCGCCACACAGCGATGTGCTCGCGCCGATCGCGATCGCGCATGCACGACGCATCGCCGAGGAAATCGATTACGTCGGCACGTTCGCGCTGGAGCTGTTCGTGCGTGACGGCAAGTTGCTCGGCAACGAGATGGCGCCGCGCGTGCACAACTCCGGTCATTGGACGATCGAGGGTGCTCCCGCCAGCCAGTTCGAGAACCACGTTCGCGCGGTGCTCGGCCTGCCTCTCGGTGACACGACCGCGCTTGGAGTGAACGTGATGCTGAACTGGGTCGGCGAGCTGCCGGCGGCGACGCCGATACTCGCCGAGCCGCGCGCCCACTGGCACGATTACGGCAAGAGCCCGCGCGCCGGCCGCAAGGTCGGCCACGCCACGATCTGTGCGGCCAACACGGCCGAAATGCACGAGCGTCTGGCGCGGATCGGCAAAGCGTTGGGGCGCGAGCAGCAGGTGGAGCCGGTGCTGGCCGTCCTTGGCTGACGGCTGAAAAGCCAGTGCTACGCCGCCGCAAGGGGTGTTCGGCCACGCACTGCGACGGGCGATGCAGCCCGCCGCTGGCACGAAATTTGGGCGTCGAGTCATCGCCGCATAAGCCCGTGTAGCGCCCCTCTTGACGGGTGTACATTCGCGCCGATTGCATGTTCACCGGAGGTGTCCCATGCAAATTCGTCCCCGCGCAGTCGAGCGCATCGCGCCATCGGCTCGATTCCATTCGTGGCGAGTCCTCGCCGGCGTCATGGCCGTGGAAACCCTTATCGGTTGTACGGTCCTTCAGCCGGCTGCGACAACGCCTGTGGAATACGGCTACAAGGACGCGGAGGCCGAACTCGATCATTTCCTGTGCTACGTCATCGATCGCAACGAGACGGACGCGTTCAAGGGCGCAAAGGTGACATTGAAGGACCAGTTCCTGGACGAGCCCAAGCCGGTGGACGTCAAGGACCACGTTCTCCTCTGCAATCCGGTCGAGAAGGCGTCGTCGCTGGACGACGAGGGCAAGCCGAAGGAAGGTGAGCCGAAGAACACGCCCAGGCATCCCCTGGCGCATCTCGTCTGTTATGAGCTGGTCTACGATTTCCGCACGGCCAGGACGGTCACCAACCAGATCGACAAGGATGGGCGGAGGATCAAGGTCGTGTCCGCCTATGCGCTGTGCGCGCCATCAGGCAAGAACAAGGTCACGAAGGAAGATCCAAAGCCGAAGACTCCGGAGATTCCGCCCGAAAAGGACCTCGATCACTTCGCGTGCTATTCACCCCCGCCTCCGGAAACGAAGGAACCCCCGGGGAAGGTGGTGCATCTCAAGGATCAGTTCGTCGACGGCAATTTCAACGTGAAGTCTCCGCAGCTTTTGTGCAATCCCGTCGACAAGACGGTCAAGGGCGAAAAAGGCGAGCGTGAAATGAAGCGTCATCATCCCAACGCGCATCTCGTCTGTTATTCGGTCAGCCCAGTCAAGAAAGGACCCGTCAAGGAGCAGGCCGTGATCCACAGCCAGTTCGAGAATCCGGCCCTGCTCAAGACTGCACGTGTGGAATACCTGTGCGTGCCGTCAACGAAAAAAGCATGAGGAGACGGCGAAGTCTCGCGGCGTAGGTTGCAGGAGCGGCCCTTCGACGGGCTCGGGACAGGCTTCAGCCGCGATGCTTCTTTCGGAGCATCGCGGCTGAAGTCGCTCCTACGGGTGCAGGTGGGACGCTCAGGCCATCTGGCTGGCCGCGAACTCCCAGTTCACGAGATTCCAGAACGCCTCGACGTACTTCGGCCGCGCATTGCGGTAGTCGATGTAGTACGCGTGTTCCCAGACGTCGCAGGTCAGCAGCGGACGATCCGCGCCGGTGATCGGCGTGCCGGCGTTCGAGGTGCTGGCCAAGGCCAGGCCGCCGTCCGGACGCTGCACCAGCCAGCCCCAGCCGGAGCCGAACGTGCCGACGCTGGTCTTGGTGAATTCGTCCTTGAACTGCGCGAAGCCGCCGAACGCCTTGTTGATCGCGTCGGCGAGGCGTCCCGTCGGCTCACCGCCACCGTTCGGCTTCAGGCAGTTCCAGTAGAACGTGTGGTTCCAGATCTGCGCGGCGTTGTTGAACATGCCGCCGGAGGATTTCCTGATGATCTCCTCGAGTTTGAGGTTCTCGAACTCGGTGCCCTTGATCTGGTTGTTGAGGTTGGTGACATACGTCTGGTGGTGCTTGCCGTAGTGGTAGTCGATGGTTTCCGCGGAAATGTGCGGAGCCAGCGCGTCACGCGCCCACGGAAGCGGGGGAAGTTCGATCGCCACGGGATACTCCTTGTCGATGGGATAGGGAGGGTCTTGCAGTTTATCAGGATGCCGCGAACAGGCGCCGGCAGGAAGCGCGCGCGTCCATCGACCAAGGAGCGAACTGTTACCATGCGCGTATCCGCGCGGCATCACGCGCTCATGCTTGTACGGCAGGTCGGCAATGGACGTCATCGAACGCATCAAGGGCACTCTCGGTTCCCATCCCATCGTGCTTTTCATGAAGGGCACGCCGCAGTTTCCGATGTGCGGGTTCTCCAGCCGCACCTCGCAGGCGCTGAAGGCGGTCGGCGCGAACTTCCATTCGGTCAACGTGCTCGAGGATCCGGAAATCCGCGCGAACCTGCCGCGTTATTCGAACTGGCCGACCTTCCCGCAACTGTTCATCCATGGCGAATTGATCGGCGGCTGCGACATCACGCTCGAGTTGTACGAGTCGGGCGAGCTGGAACGCCTGGTCCAGGACGCGCAGAAGGTCTGATCGATGCTGGCGCTGGAACGTCTGGCGGACGGCGTCGCGTCGCCCGCGGCGGAATCGCTGCGCGACCGCGTCGTGCTCGTCACCGGCGCGACAGGCGGGCTCGGCCGCGCGACCGCGTTGGCCGCCGCGGCCGCAGGCGCGACCCTCGTGTTGCTCGGCCGCAAGGTGCGTGCGCTGGAAGGGGTCTACGACGAGATCGAGAAGAGCGGCGCGTTGACACCCGCTCTGTATCCGATGGATCTTGCCGGCGCGACACCGAAGGACTATGCCGATCTGGCCGCCGCAGTGATGCGCGAGTGCGGGCGGCTCGACGGTATCGTGCACGCGGCTGCACAGTTCGACACGCTGCAGCCGTTCGAGCAGCAGACGCCGGAGGAATGGAATCGCACACAGCAGGTCAACGTGACCGCGCCGTTCCTGCTGACCCAGGCCTGCCTGCCGCTGCTGCGCCGCGCGGACGACGCCGCGATCGTGTTCGTGTTCGACGACGTCGCGCGTATCGGCAACGCATTCTGGGGCGGCTATGGTGTCGCCAAGCATGCGTTGCTCGGCCTTGCCTCGATCGTGCACGAGGAAACCGAAAGCTCATCCGTGCGCACGCATGCGATCTTGCCGGGCCCGATGCGCACGGCACTGCGCCGCGCGGCGTACTATGGCGAGGACACGCTGGCCCATCCCGATCCCGCGCATGCGGCGCGAGCGATCGCTTGGTTGCTTGGCGCCGGCGCGAGCGGTGTTCGCGGCAAGGTGCTGGACTTGCGGGGATGATCGTGGCGCCGCGCGCGACGATCGCGCTGATTGAGGCGAGGGGACCATGGAAAACTCGATGAGCACGCTGTCGGCGGGCATCCTGCTGTTCCTGATCATGGATCCGCTCGGCAACATTCCTTTGTTCCTCAGCCTGTTGCGCAACGTCAGGAAGGAACGACGCCGGCTCGTGCTCGTGCGAGAGTTGCTGATCGCTCTGGTGGTGCTGTTCGCGTTCCTGTTCGGCGGTCAGTACCTGCTGCATCTGCTGCAACTCAAGCAGGAGTCGGTCAGCATCGCCGGCGGCATCGTGCTGTTCCTGATCGGCGTGCGCATGATCTTCCCGCCGCAGCACGGCATCTTCGGCGATGCCGAAGGCGAGCCGTTCATCGTGCCGATGGCGATTCCGGCGGTCGCCGGTCCATCGACGATGGCCGCGGTGATGCTGCTCGCGAACAGCAATCCGGGCCGCACCGCGGATTGGAGCGCGGCATTGTTTCTCGCCTGGTTGGCGACCGCGTTCATCCTGCTGTCGTCGACCTATCTGTTCCGCTGGCTCGGCACTAGCGTTCTGACTGCGTTGGAGCGCCTGATGGGCATGTTGCTGGTCGCGCTGTCGGTGCAGATGTTCCTCGACGGCGTCGTCGCCTACGTGAGGCTCGCTGGCGTGCATTGAGGAGCGAGGAGGCGGGAAAGTCCCCCTTCGCCGTCATTCCCGCGAAGCGCTTCTCAACGGCGAGCTGGTCAAGCGGGAATCCACGTTCGCTTTCATGCGCCTCAAAGAGGACCAATGGATTCCCGCCTTCGCGGGAATGACGAAAGATCTGTCGCCCTCCATGTCCCTGTAACACATACCCGCTACCGTGATCCCCGAACCACGGGGCACGCCATGATCAGCGTCGAACGCAGCTTCTACGAGAAATTTCCGCGCTTCGCGGACGGCAAGGCGCGCAGCTTCGCGCAGCCGGTGGTCGGCCTGTTGCGCCGGATCACCTGCGAGGAGCGCATCAACGCGATCCTCGCCGAGAGCGCGCCGCTGACCGGATTCGCGTTCGTCGAGCGCGTGCTCGATCTGTTGAAGATCAGCTACAGCGTCGCCAACACCGATCGCGAGAACATTCCGGTCGAGGGCCGGGTCGTGATCGTCGCGAACCATCCGCTCGGCGCGCTCGATGCGCTCGCGCTGATCCATCTGGTCGGCTCGGTGCGGCGCGATGTGAAGGTGCTCGCGAATGACGTGCTGATGCAGCTCGGCCCGCTCGCCCCGCTGTTGCTGCCGCTGCCGGTGTTCGGCGCCGGCAGTGCGCTCGGCGGTGCACGCGAGGCGTACCGCGCACTCGAACGCGACGAAGCGTTGATCGTGTTTCCGTCCGGCGAAGTCTCGCGCATGCGTCCGCAGGGCGTGCGCGACCTCGGCTGGTCGACCGGTTTCGCGCGGCTCGCGCTGAAGACCGCTGCGCCGGTGCTGCCGGTGCACATCGCCGCGCAGAACTCACCGATGTTCTATGGCGTCTCGATGCTTGCGAAACCGCTAGCCTCGCTGCTGCTCGCGCGCGAGATGTTCGGTGCCGTGCATGCGCGGATCGGCTTCCAGGTCGGCGAGATCGTGTCGCCGTCCGCGCTGACGCAGTCGACGATGCATCCGGAGCAGATCGCGCGGCATATGCGTCGGCATGTCTACCGGCTGGCGCGCCGCCGGCCGACCGTGTTCCCGACCTCGGCCGCGGTTGCGCATCCGGAGTCACCGCTCGGCGTGCGCCGCGCATTGCGTCAGGCCGAGGTATTGGGACAGACCAACGACGGCAAGCAGATCCTGCTGCTCGAGGCGCAAGCAGACTGCCCCGCGCTGCGTGAGATCGGGCGCCTGCGCGAACTTGCGTTCCGCAGGGTCGGCGAAGGCACCGGCGCGCGCCGTGACCTGGATCGCTACGACGCGCACTATCGTCACCTGGTGCTGTGGGACGAATCCGCGCTGGCCATCGTCGGCGCCTACCGGCTCGGCGAGGCCGCCAGCATCGTGCAGGCGCACGGCCTCGCCGGGCTCTATTCGGCGAGCCTGTTCGACTATGCCCCGGCGTCCGAGGCATTCCTTGCCGAGGCGGTCGAACTCGGCCGCAGCTTCGTGCAGCCGGCGTACTGGGGCACGCGCAGCTTGGACTACCTGTGGCAGGGCATTGGTGCCTATCTGCGCCGGCGCCCACACCTGCGCTATCTGTTTGGCCCGGTGAGCCTCAGCGCGGCGTTGCCGCTGGAAGCGCGTGAGTGGGTCGTCCATTACCACCGCCACTACTTCGGCGACGCGGACAGGCTGGCACGTGCGCGCAATCCTTTTGTCATCTCGAATGCGGTTTCGGCCGAGGCGCGGGCGGCTTGGGGCAGGCGCTCGCCGGGCGAGGGGCTGACGGTTCTGCGCCAGCGCCTCGACGCGCTGGGCGCGCAGTTGCCGACCCTTTACCGGCAGTACGCGGACCTCTGCGAGCCTGCTGGCGTGCGCTTTCTCGACTTCGGGGTCGACCCGGCATTCGGCGGCTGCATCGACGGCCTGGTTCGGCTCGATCTCGGCCAGCTGCGACCGAGCAAGCGTGCGCGCTATGTCGAGGGTGGTCGCGCGGCATGACGCGCCGCAGCATTTGATGGCGTCATGTTACGAATTCGTCATCAAACACTGTTAAACTGGGGTTAAGACTCGGGGAGAGTCTTTGCGGCTCCCCGCGTCATGACAGTCTCAGAACCACACCGCCGACAGCCGCGAGCGCGCTGCAGGAAGGAACCTGGGCGCGCCGGCATGGCGGTTTTTGTGTCCGAAATCCTCATGATGCTGAAAAGGGGCAAGCAGCAATGAACAAACAACTCCGCATGCGACTTCTGCCGTGGGTCATCGGCTCGCTTTTCGCGGCCTCGGCGGCGTTCGCACAGAACACCTCGTCGTCGCTGAGCGGTCGCATCGTCGATGCAAGTGGCCATCCGGTCGCCGGCGCCACGGTCGAGATCGTGCACGTGCCGTCGGGTACGTCGCGCACTGTCGTCACCGACGCGAACGGACGTTATGCAGCGCAGGGTCTGCGCGTCGGCGGTCCGTTCGAGGTCAAGGCCTCGGGTGAGCATGGCGACAAGGCCGACCAGCCGGACGTGTACCTGAAGCTCGCCGAGGAAACCACGCTGAACTTGACTGTCGCGGGAGCAGCGGCGACTGCGACCGAACTGGCCGGCATCACGGTCACCGCGGCCGCGCCGGGCGCGGTGTTCCAGGCAGACAACAAGGGCCTGAGCACCAACGTTTCCAAGCGCGAGCTCAAGCTGCTGCCGAATCCGGGTCGTTCGATCCAGGACATCGCGCGCCTCGACCCGAACATCAACCTGACCAACAAGGGTCGCGGCGAGATCTCCGCGCTCGGCCAGAACAGTCGCTACAACAACATCACCATCGACGGCGTCGCGACCAACGACTCGTTCGGCCTCGAGCCGAACGGCCTGCCCTCGCTGAACCAGCCGCTGTCGTTCGACGCGATCGAGGAATACAACCTCTCGACAGCGAACTTCGACGTGACCAACAAGCGTGCGGTCGGCGCGAACATCAACATCGTCACCAAGTCCGGTACCAACGAGTTCCACGGCGACGCGTACTACGCGTACACGAACGCGAAGGACCTGACCAGCGACGAGCCGGCCGAATTCAAGGGCTACAACGCCAAGAAAACCTTCGGTGTGACCGTCGGCGGTCCGATCATCAAGGACACGCTGTTCTTCTTCCTGAGCTACGAGGATTCGAAGACGATTGCGCCGACGCCGGACTATGGTCCGCTCGGCTCGGGGCGCGGCAACGAGGTCAACATCAGCCAGGCTGACCTGAACCGCATCATCGGCATCGCCAAGGGCTATGGCATGACGCCCGGCGATCTCAACGCCGCGAACGCGAACCTGGACAGCAAGCTCTATCTCGGCAAGATCGACTGGAACATCACCGAAGGCCATCGCGCGAGCTTCCGCTACAACAAGACCAAGAGCACGCAGCCGATCCTCGGCGGCTTCAACACCAGCACGCTTTCCCTGTCGAGCTACTGGTACACGCAGTCGCGCAATCTCGAAAGCTACGTGCTGAACCTGTACGACGACTGGAACGACACGTTCTCCACGGAAAGCTCGTTCTCGTACTCCAAGTACGATGCGACGCCGACCACGCTGGCCAAGCAGCCGCAGGTGCAGGTGCGCCTCGGACCGAACAACTCCGGCACCGTCGTCAATCTCGGCGAGGAGCAGTTCCGCCACTACAACGTGCTGAGCGTGAAGTCGCTGTCCGGCTTCTTCGCCGGCAACTGGTTCCTCGGCGACCACACGGTCAAGGCCGGCGCCGATTTCCAGCGCGACGAGTACTACAACCTGTTCGGCCGCACCGAGTTTGGCGCGTACAACTTCGCCAGCATCGACGACTTCGCTGCCGGCAAGTACTCGAGCTACAGCCTTTACCAGCCAACCAATGGCGACATCAACAGCATCGCGGCGAATCTGCGTCTCGACCAGTGGGGCCTGTTCGTGCAGGACACCTGGCAGGTCACGCCGCAGTTCTCGCTGCAGTACGGCCTGCGCTGGGATCTTCCCAAGACGCCGGATCGTCCGCGCTACAACGCGTCGTTCAATAACGCCTTCGGCTACACGAATCAGGGCACGGTCGACGGCAACGGTGTGTTCGAGCCGCGCGCCTCGTTCAACTATTCGTTCGACACCGACCTCAAAACCCAGCTGCGCGGCGGCATCGGCCTGACCGAAGGTGTGACGCCGGGTGTATGGCAGGCCAATCCGTTCACCAACAACGGCCTGACGCTGCGCACCTATTCCGCCGGCAACGGTTGCTGCTTCAATCCGAACCCGTTCACCCAGAAGCCGCCGAGCGGCGTCGGCGGCAATCCGCAGCAGACCGTCGACACGGTCGATCCGAACCTCAACCTGCCGACCGCGCTGAAGATCAGCCTCGGTTTCGATCGCGAACTGCCGTGGTGGGGTGTGGTCGCGACCGCGGAGTTCGCGCACGTCGGCGTGCGTGATGCGATCCGCTACGAGGCGATCAATCTCGGCCCGGGCCATGGCCTCCTGCCGGACGGACGCATCAACTACTGGGGCAGCACCGATCCCTCGCTATGGATCGGCAACAACGGCAAGCCGGTCGGCGCCAACGATCCGACCAACTACCGCAACAACCAGCGTTATCAGTCGAATCCGGCATTCGGCGCTGCGTCGACTTACCTGACCAACACCGGCAAGGGCGCGGCGAACTACCTTACCCTGTCGCTGCAGAAATCGTACTCGGATACCTGGTTCGGCATGACCTCGCTGACCTTCGGCCGCTCGACCGAGGTCAATCCCGGCACCTCCAGCCAGGCGTTCAGCAACTACAGCAACACCTCGTCGTACAACCCGAATGACAATGTCGCGCGTCGTTCGAACTACGACATCAAGGCACGCCTGCTCTCCACACTGACCTGGCAGCACCGGTTCTTCGGCGACTACGTGTCGAGCATTTCCGGTGTCTACAACGGCTACACCGGTCAACCCTACACCTGGACGTTCGCCAACGATGCGAACGGCGACGGCATTCGCGGCAACGATGTGTTCTATGTGCCGGCGGGTCCGAATGATGTGCTGTTCACGAACCCAACGTCGCAGGCGCAGAAGGACCAGTTCTTCGCGTTCATCAACGGCAACAACTACCTGAGGAACCACCGCGGCGGCGTTGTTTCCCGCAATGGCGCGACCTCGCCGTGGATCAACCAGATCGACCTGAGCTTCCGCCAGGAAGTACCGGGCCTGTTCGCCGGCAACAAGGGTGAGATCCGTTTCGACCTCTTCAACGTCGGCAACATGCTGAACAAGAAGTGGGGGCAGATCTACAACCCGAACTTCCCGTTCACCCGCTCGCTCGCGAACTTCGCGGGCGTGGACAAAGCGACCGGCAAGTACATCTACAACCTGACCAGCCCGGACAGTTACGCGTATTCCAAGCAGGACGACCAGGCCCAGTCGCGCTGGTCCGTGCTGGTCACGCTGCGCTACACGTTCTGAGGATTCCCGTCGTCGTATCGCAAACGGCCGGCCTTGTGCCGGCCGTTTGCTTTTTGCGGGAGCACACTTGACCCCCGCGGCCGGGTTTGGCATTGCTAGCACTCCGCATGCCGCGGACGCATTACCAAGGAACTCGAATGGAGCAGACGACGACCCGATCCGCCACCGTCAACGCGCGCATCTCGCCAGCAGCCTCCGGGCTCGACGTGCTGTCGCGCCGCGAGGTCGCACGCCTGCGTGATGCCGGCGCCGGCGGTCTGCACGAACTGCTGCGCCGCTGCGCGCTGGCCGTGCTGACCCAGGGCAGCTTGAGCGACGACGCGCGCGCGCTGCTCGACCGCTACACGGACTTCGACATCCAGATCCTGCAGCAGGATCGCGGCGTCAAGCTGGAGCTCAAGAATGCGCCAGCCGATGCGTTCGTCGACGGCCACATGATCCGCGGCGTCAACGAGCTGCTGTTCGCGGTCGTGCGCGACATCGTCTATGTCGCCACGCAGATCGAGGCGGAGCGCTTCGACCTTTCCGATTCGGCCGGCATGACGAGCCTGGTGTTCGAGATCCTGCGCAACGCGCGCGTGCTGCGACCGAACGTCGACCCTAACCTCGTCGTCTGCTGGGGTGGCCACTCGATCGGGCGCGCCGAGTACGACTACACCAAGCGCGTCGGCTACGAACTCGGCCTGCGCGCGCTCGATATCTGCACAGGCTGCGGACCGGGCGCGATGAAGGGGCCGATGAAAGGCGCGACGATCGCGCACGCGAAGGAGCGTCGCCGCAGCAACCGTTACATCGGCATCACTGAGCCCGGCATCATCGCCGCGGAGTCGCCGAATCCGATCGTCAACAACCTCGTGATCATGCCGGACATCGAGAAGCGCCTCGAGGCGTTCGTTCGCATCGGGCACGCGATCATCGTGTTCCCCGGCGGCGTCGGCACCGCCGAGGAGATCCTCTACCTGCTCGGCATCCTGCTGCATCCGGCGAACGCGAACATCCCGTTCCCGCTGATCTTCACCGGCCCGCGCGAATCGGCCGCGTATTTCGAGCAGATCGACCGCTTCCTGCGCCTCGCACTCGGTGACGAAGCGGCAAAGCGCTACACGATCATCGTCGACGACCCGCGCGAGGTCGCGCGTCATGTGCGCAAGGGCATCGAGCGCGTGCGCCTGTCCCGCCTGGAAAACCAGGACGCGTTCTTCTTCAACTGGGCATTGCAGATCGAGCGTGAATTCCAGGTTCCGTTCAAGCCGACCCACGAGGCGATGGCCGCATTGAACCTGCAACGCGACCAGCTGCCGCACCGGCTTGCGGCAGACCTGCGCCGCGCGTTCTCCGGCATCGTCGCCGGCAACGTCAAGGAGGAGGGCATGCGCGCGATCGAGAAGGATGGCCCGTTCGAGATCGACGGCGACCGCGGCATCATGCAGGCGCTCGACGCGCTGCTCGCGAGCTTCGTCGCGCAGCAGCGCATGAAGCTGCCGGGTTCGCGCTACGTGCCGTGCTACCGGATCCACTCGGGCAACGGAGCGGTGTCACCCTAGCCGGGCGGTTTCGCCGCGGTCGACGTGGCGCCCGCGGCGACTGCGGCGCGCGCGGCGACCTGCACCTTCTGGCCGGACGTGAGGCGCTCCGCGCCGCGCACGACAACCAGGTCGCCGGCGCCGAGCGCGCCCTCGACGGCGGTGAGTTCGCCATCGCTCGCGCCGGGGCGCACGCTGATGCGTTCGCTGCTGCCGTCACCGCCGACCCGCACGATGTAGCTGCCGTCCGCGCGTACGACCAGTGCGTCGCGCGGCACGGCCAGTGTCTCGACGACATCGCGCTCCGGCAGCGCAACCTCGATCGCGCTGCCGACGAGCGCTGCGGCCGCGGTCAGCGTCAGGCGCAGTTCGAATTGCCGCGAGCGCTCCTCGCCGACCGGCACGACCGCGCGCACGCGCGCCTTCGCGGTACCGCTGGCGGAGCGCGTCGCAAGCTCCATGTCCGGGTGCACCATCGCGGCCAGTGCAAGCGGTGCCTGCACGCGCGCCTCCAGATGCGTGATGTCGACCAGATGCGCGATCGCGGCGCCCGTCGCCACGAACTCGCCACGCTGCGCAAGGCGCTCGCTGACGACACCAGGAAATGGTGCGCGAAGTTCCGTCTGGTCAAGGTCGTATTCCGCGGACCGCACGCGCACTTCGGCCTGGCGCAGCTGCGCGGCGAACTGCGTGACCTGGGCGCGCGCCTCGTCGACCTGGTTTGCGGCGATGCTGCGGCTCGCCGCGAGCTTTTCGAGGCGCTCGCTCTGGCGCTCCGCGAGTTCGCGCTGCGCCTTGATCCGCGCGACTTCGCTGCGAGCGTCTTCGAGATGCAGACGGATCGCCTGGTCCTCGAGCTTGGCGACGCGGTCGCCCTTGTTCAGGCGCGTGCCGACCTCGGCGACGAATTCGACGCGGCCCGCTGCGCTGGTCGCGAGCTTGGCGTCGTCGCGGCTGACCACGCTACCGGGTACCCAGCGTTGCGGTGCGATGCGCGCGAGCTGCGCCTTGGCGACCTCGACGATCGGTACCGGCGGCGGCGTTTGCGCATGTGCCGCAATCGCTGGCGACAGCGCGATGATGCAGCCGGCCAGCGCGTATCGACCCGCCCAGCCGTTCGTGCTGAGGTATCGAGGCACGAGCGGCCTCGAAGACTCCAGGTATGCGCGGTTCGCCCGTCGATACCTCACGGCGAACGGGAACTTCTTCGACATGGCTGATTGCATCGTGGGCTCCATCATCCTTTATCACGCGACGCGCGCGATCGTCGCGCGCTCGTGCACGGGTTCCGTTGGGGCGGCTTGTTGCGCGGTTCGCCGCGTGGTCAGCCGCATCAGGCTCGGCAGCAGCAGCAGCGAGAACACCATCGCAACGATCACGCCACCGACATTGACGGCAGCGAGGCCGCGATAGATCACGCTGCCAGGACCCGGATTCACCGCCATCGGCAGCGCGCCGAGCGCGCCGGTCAGCGTACTGGCGAGGATCGCGCGCAGTCGCTGGTTCAGCGCGAGCCGGATCGATTCCTCGAGGTCGTGGCCGTGGTTCTGCGCGTCGCGCGTGCGGTCGACCAGCAGGATCGCGTGGTTGACGATCACGCCGACCATCATGATGAAACCGATCATCGTCAGCAGATCGAGCGGCTGGAACGCGACCACGCCGAGCACGCGCAGGCCGAGCACGCCACCGACCAGCGCGACCGGCACGGTCAGCACCACGACCAGCGCATCGCGCAGCGAGCGGAACATCGCCGCCATCAGCATGAACAGCACGAGCAGCGCGAGCACGAAGTTCTTCGCCATCGTTTTCACGGTCGCCTGCAGGCGGTCCGCGCTGCCGGCGAGGCGGATGTTCGCGTCCGGCGGCAGCTTCGCTTTCAGCGCGGGCACGACCTCGTTCTGGATCGTGGCGAGCGCGTCCTCGAGCGAGAGCGTCTGCGGCGGATCCATCGTCAAGGTGACCGTGCGCCGGTGGTCGAGGCGGCGGATCTGGTTCGGACCGAGCGTGGTTTCCAGCGTGATCACGTCGCCCAGCGGGATGACCTGGCCGGATGGCGTCACCAAGGGCGCTTCGGCCAACTGCTCCGGGGTCTCGCGGCGATCCGCGCGCAGAATGATCGGCAAGCGCGTCTGCCCGTCGAAGTATTCGCCGAGCCAGGCGCCGTCGCCGAGCGCACGCACGATCGTGCCGAGCGAGGCGCGATCCCAGCCGGCTTCGGCGATGCGGCGGTCGTTCGGGATCGCATGCAGTTCGAGCGTGGTCTGGTCGGTGTTCGGGTTCGCCTGCACGTTCGCGCCGGGGAATTTCTGCTCGAGCAGCTTGCGGCCATCCTCGGCGACGCGGTTCAGGGTATCGGCATCGTCGCTCTGCAGATGGATCGCGACCGAGCGAGCGGAACCGCCGACGCCGCCGAACAGTTCGCCTTCGGTGGCGAATGCGCGCGTGTCCGGGAAGCCGACCGTGATCTCGTCGCGCATGATGCGCTCGAGGTCGCCGATGCGCTTCTCGTCGACCACGCGTGCGCCGATCGTGCCGCCACCCGGCCACAGCCAGATGTAGTAGTTCTTGAGCTTCGGTTGCTTCTCGCCCTTCATGTACGGCTGCAGGCGCTCGATCAGTTTGCCGCCGATCTCGCGGTTGACCGCCTCCGGGCTCATGCCCGGAGGGAAGGTGAAGAACGCGTCGATCGCGGCGCGCTTGACCGGCGGCAGGTAGTCGAGCTTGGGCAGGAAGTACCAACTCGCCGCGAGCGGCAGCACGAGCAGGCCGAACACCCAGCCGAGCTGCTTGGGACGCGTGTCGGTCCAGCGCAGGATGCGTTCGGTCAGCGCCGGCCAACCGTCGCCATAGCCGGATTTGAGCTTCTTCGCCTTGAGCCAGCCACCGGCCGCGGCCGGCAGCACGGTGATCGCGACCACGATCGACAGCGCGACCGCGATCGAGATCGTCAGCGCGAGGTCGGAGAAGATCTGGCCTTCGACATCGCGCAGGAACAGCACCGGCAGGAACACCGCGATCGTCGTGATGGTCGAGGCGACCAGCGCCGGCACGACCTGCTGCGTGCCTTCGCGGGCGGCCTCGATCGGCGTCATGCCGGCTTCCTTGAGGCGGATGATGTTGCCGGAGACGACGATCGCGCCCTCGACGACCATGCCGACCGCAAACGCGAGGCCGGCCAGCGAGATCACGTTGAGGCTGCGCCCGCCGAGATCGAGCGCGCCGAACGTCGCCAGCAGGCAGACCGGAATGGCGCTCGCGATCAGCAGGGTCGCGCGCCAGTCGCGCATGAACCACCACACGCAGAACAGAGCGAGCAGCGCGCCGACGATCAGGTTTTCACTGAGCAGGTTCACCGCGCGATGGATGAACAGCGCCGAGTCGAAGCTCTGCTCGATGCCGAGTCCGCGCGACTTCAACGGCCCGGCGCGCAACTCGTCGACGACCTTCTTGACCTGCTCCAGCGTGCCGAGCACGTTCGCGCCTGGTGCGCGCAGCACCTGCAGGCCGATCGCCGGATTGCCGTTCTGGTAGACGAAGAACTGCTGCTCGGGCGGCTTCAGCTCGATCGTCGCGACGTCGCCAAGCTTGATCGGCCGGCCGTTGCGCCAGGCGAGCACGAGTCCGCCGAGGTCGTCGGGCTTGTAGCGGCCGGTGAAGCGCAACGCGTACTGGCGGCGGCCGACCTCGACCTGGCCGCCGGACACGTCGTTTGCGCTCGCAGCCTTCTGGGCGATGTCCGGGATCGCGATGCCCATCGCGGCGGCCTTGGCGAGGTCGACGGTGATGCGCACGTCGTTCGGAGGGCCCGCATTGACGTTGACCGAGGCAACGCCCGGCACTGCTTCGATGCGCGGCTTGATCACGTCCTCGATATAGCGTCGATAGTTCTCGATCGGCCCTTGCGTGCCGGGCAGCAGCTGCACGAAGAACCACGACAGCGAATCATTCGAGTCGTTGCCACCGCCGCCGATCTGGATGACCGGCCGATCCGCATCCTGCGGCAGCGGGCGGATGCGGTTCATGCGCCCGATCACGTCGACCAGCGCCGATTTCATGTCGGTGCCGATCGAGAAGGTCAGGTTGATGAAGCTGCCGCCGTTGTTCGCGTTGCCCTCGATCTCCTCGACGTTGGGCAGGCCCTGCAGCACCTGTTCCTGCGGTTCGAGCAGCTGCGCCTCGGCTTCCTCGGGCGAGGCAGCGCGCCAGCCGGTGAAGATCGTGATGTTCGGCCGGTTGATGTCCGGGAACAGCTGCAGCGGCAGCTTGGCGAGGCTCAGCGCGCCGAACAGGCAGATCAGCAGGACCGTGACCACGACTGCGATCGGGTTGCGGATGGACGCATTGATCAGACGCATGACAACCCTCCAGCCCCCGTCGGCACTGTGCGTCGGGTATCGTGGAAATGGATGCGTCGAGAGTCACGAAGGTTGCAACGGCTGCGCCAGGGCGTTGCCGCGCAGCGGCAGGACGTGCAACGAAATGCGCTGCGGGCGCATCCGGCTTTCAAGTGCCGATTGCGACTCAATGCAATAGTCGTACCTTGTCCTTGTAGCTGCGCGACAGCTTCAGCTGCTGGCCGGAGTCGAGGATCAGGAAATACTCGCCGTTGAGGTGCGAGCGCAGCTCCTTCACGCGCGCGACGTTGACGATTGTCGAGCGGTGGATGCGCTGGAAGCGGCGCGGATCGAGGCGACCTTCCAGCTCGCGCATCGTCGCGCGCAGCACGTGCGTGTCGGCCGGCGTATGTACGCACATGTAGTCGCCGGCCGCGTCGATCCACAGGATGTCGTTCAGCGGCACGCGCAGGATGCGGCCGGAATCCTTGATCGACAGGCGATCGTCGGCGGCGTGCACGCAGAGGTTGTCCGCATCGATCAGCGCCTCGTCCAGGGTCAGGCCGGGCCGGCCCGAGACATTGCCGAGCAGGCGCAACAGGCGCTCGCGATGGTCCTCGGCATCGCGTGTGGAAATGCTGCGGCGGGCGCGCTCCACCGCGGCGTCGAGGCGCGCATCATCGATCGGTTTCAGCAAGTAGTCGAGTGCGTTCGCGTCGAACGCCTGCATCGCGTACTGGTCGTACGCGGTCACGAAAACCGTCAGCGGCAACTGCGGCAGCGGCACGGCGCGCAGCAGCTCGAGGCCGTTCACGCCGGGCATCTGCACGTCGAGGAACATCAGTACCGGCAGGTGCTCGGAGATCGCGAAGAACGCCTCGCGGCCGTTGCCGGCCTCGCCGACGATCTCGATGTCCGGATGCCGCGCCAGGCGCAGCGCAAGGCCGCGCCGCGCGAGCGGTTCGTCATCGACGATCAGTGTGCGTATGCGCATCGGTGGATGCCTCGGTGGAGGAGCGTTCGAATGGGAACGCCAGATGGACTTCGGTGCCTTGCCGGCGCGGGCTGCGGATCGTGAATTCGTGCCACGCGCCATACAGCACGCGCAGCCGTTCGCGCGTGTTGGCGAGGCCGACCCCCGCACCGCCTCTCGAGTGGGGCTGGTAGTCGGCGCTGCCGGGACCGTCGTCGCGCAGCGTGATGTCGAGCATGTCGCCGTCGACGCGCGCGACGATCTCGATGCGGCCGCCTTCCTCGCGCTTCGATACCGCGTACTTGACCGCGTTCTCGATCAGCGGCTGCAGGATCAGGCTCGGCACCCGCGCCGATCCGGCCGGCGGGGTGACCAGGATGCCGACCTTGAGGCGCTCGCCGAAACGCAGTTGTTCGATCGCGAGATAACGTTTGATCGCGCCGATCTCCTGGTCGAGCGTGACCTTCTGTTCCGGATTGTTGTCCAGCGAGTAGCGCAGGAACGCCGACAGCGCGCCGACCATGCCGTTGGCCTGGTCGCGGCGGTCGTCCAGGATCAGCGTCGAGATCGCGTTCAGCGTGTTGAAAAGGAAATGCGGATTGAGCTGATAGCGCAGCATCCGCAGCTGCGCCTGATGCGCCATCGCGGTCGCCTGCAGCGCGGTTTCCTTTTCCTGCTGCAACTGGCGCGCGAGCTTGATACCGACGTAGCCGCCGGTCCACGCGATCATCAGGTACAGCGCGCCAGCGAAGAACGAGAGGTAGCCGAGCGCACTCGGCGGCGGCTTGCACTCGGTGCACATGTGGTAGATCGCGATCGCCCACATGTAGCCGTAAACCACCGACACGGCGATGAGCAGCCCACCTCCGGTCCACAGGCGCGCCCGCAGCGGCCAGTTCCAGCTGTATTTCAGGCCTTGGCGGATGACCAGAGTGAGCACGAAGCCGCACAGCGCGTCGAACACGGCAAGCTGGTAGTACCCGACCGGCCGCCCCATGCCGAGCCCGGCGAAGTACGTCTCGATGCCGTAGCCCAGCCAGACGGCTGTCTGCAGGATCCAGAACTGGCGGGTGGTCGTGGTCGTCATCGCGACGGGCGGGGCGAACGTCGGGCAGCGGCAAAGCCGCATGGTAGTTCGTTTCGGCGCCCTCCAGACGCGGACTGCCGTGCCGCGGCAACGATTCGTCCCGCGTCGCCGTCGCCTCGAACCTGTGCCGCCCGCTAGCGCGAAACATCGTGCGGTCATCGATTGCCATGTGGCGGGGGCCGGGAATGCACTGGTGTGTGACGGGATGGCGCGCGTGCGTCGTCGCGGACGCGCGTCGCACCGGCCACGGTGTGAGAAAGGGCAGTCGGACCGTCGATCAGGAGCCGCCCGAACGAACGTCGGTGGCAATACCTCTGATGCAATCCCGTGCGCTCATGGCGTGACAGGCTGCCCCACGTTTGGCCCGTCGCCCCAGAAATTGCCGCTCCAGACGTTGCCGCTGTTTCCACCGGACCAGTAGCCGACGGTGCCATTGAAACCCCCATCGGGAGACCAGATCGCCGTGGAGAACGCGTTGTCCAGAACGCGAATATCGGTCGCAGTACTTCCGCCGCCATAGAGCACCAGCGAGCCGCCGGCCAGCCAGTTGTTCTGCACGGTGACATTGTTCTGGCTGCCGCAATCAGGAGCGACATACAGCGCCGCCGTCGAATAGACCTGAGCGGTCTGGTTGAGCATCGTGTTGTGCAGCAGCGTGACTCCGCTGCCGCCGCACCAGACGTAGACATCCTGCGTATGCGCTCCGGTGAACTGCGAGAGATCGTGCATGTAGTTGTCGTGGACGTTGCCGGTTGCCACGTCCACCGCATCCTTGAATCCGGAAATATCGTTGTAGGCCACCTCCATCGAGCCGTTGCCGAGCGGTGATACGCCGTAGTCGTAGCCACCGTTGTCCGGGCCCAGGCCGGCTACGCTGGTTATGGTGTTGCGCACGACCTTCAACCCCGTATAGCCGGACTCGTACTTGATTCCCCACCAGTTGTTCGAGGTGATGATGCTGTTCTGGATGACCACGTTGTTGGCCTGGACGTCGATCCAGCCACTGAGATTGATCGCATCGACGACGGTGTTGTCGACCGCAATCACCAGGCCTGTGTTCATCGGCGCCGACTGGTTGGTGAGGGCCAGACCACGGGGTGCGCCCGTGGTCCCGGCATTCGGCCACTCGAATCCATCGAGAAATATCGTGTCGGCCTGTGGTGCGCGTACGGCCGCGCCCGTGCCGATTCCGTGGAGCGGATGTGGTGCGTGTCCATCGTTCGAGCCGGCATGCACGGACGCGGTGCTGGCCGTCAGGACGAACAGGGCGATGCTGCGCCACGCGGATGGCCTAGTCTGGACACACTTCATGACCACGGTTCGGTTCCTACGACGGGTTGGGATGCGCTAGCTCCAAAGTGCATGCGACCGCGCGCGTCGGTTCCGACGATCGATATCGACTTGTCGGCCGCGCGAGGCCATGCGTAAACAATTATAGAAAGTTTGTAAGTATACGCAGACCGCAGGCGGTAGGTTGATTCGGCCAATCGACATTGGCGTCAGACGCGCAAGCAATGATCCGCGTACCAGCTCGCTGCACCGATCACGCCGAGTTGACCATGTTCGATCACCCAGACCGGTACGCGGTCGAGCACCGTGCGCATGCGTCCCTTGTTGAGAAAGCGTGCGACAAAATTACTGCGTGTGAGGAACGGCATGATCTGCGAAGGGATGCCGCCCGCGATATAGACCTCGCTGGCACCGAGGCTCAGCACGAGGTCGCCGGCGAGGCTGCCGAGCAGGGCGCAAAACATGCTGAGCGCCTGCACCGCCAGCCGATCATCGCCCTGCAGGGCAGCGGCTGCGATATGCGATGGTTGATTCATCGCCGGTGCTGCGCCGCGGAGATCGCACAGCGCGGCATAGGCGTTGACCAGACCAGGGCCGGACAGGATAGCTTCGTTGTCGACATGTGATCCGCGTTGCAGCAGCCAACGCAGGACCTCGATTTCACATTCGTTCCCCGGAGCCAGCGACGCATGACCGGCTTCGGTCGCGAGTACGCGGGAAGGCGTACCCGGCAAGCACAATGCCGCGCCGAAACCAGTGCCGGGACCGAGCACCAGCGTCGCGCCATCACCGCGCATCGCCGGGGTGCCGGCCAGCAGCACGGCAGCGGCCGGATCAACATGCGGTATCGCGCAGGCGAGCGCTTCGAAGTCGTTGATCAGGACCAGGTTGCGCAAGCCGGTCGCCTCGCGTGTGCGCGCCAACGATACCTGCCAAGGCAGGTTCGTATTGATCAGGTTGTCGCCGTCGACATAGCCGGCGATCGCGATTGCGGCATGCGCCGTGTCATGCACACCAGCGGCTTGCATGAAAGCCCGCAGGACAGCGGCCAGGTCCGGAAAATCCATGCAGGTGTACTTGTTTACACGCTCAAGCACAGGCGCGCAGCCGGGCGCTGCATTCACCAGTGCGACGCGAGCATGGGTGCCGCCGACATCGGCGGCGATCAGGCGTGCACCGTGCATGTTCGCTTGCTGCGGATCGATGACTTCAGCCACCTGCTTGTCCTTGTCCGGTCAGGCTTCGCAAGACTTCGGCCATGCGGCGTATCTGCGTCGCGTCGCTGGCGCGATAGTCCGCCTCCAGCCCTTGCAATTGCGGGTTCCTATAACGCATCGATGAACGGTGCCGGGAGCTTGCCGAGGCATGAAACTCGCGCGCCCCGGTGCGCGTGGCCAGTTCGCGCAGGTTGTCCGCGGTGACGCCGGCGCCGGCGATTACGCGGACATGCCCTTCGGCCTGACGCACATACGCAGCGATGGCATCCGCGCCTTGCAGGGCGCTTTCCCGTGCACCGGAGGTGAGCACCCGGCTACAGCCGAGCGCAATGAGGTCTTGCAGCGCTTGCGCCGGATCGCCGGCCGCATCGAATGCGCGATGAAACGTTACGTTCAGTGATCCAGCGCTGGCGATCAGCTCACGACAGGCAGTGACATCGATGGCACCGTCGGCATCGAGTGCGCCGAGCACCACGCCATCGCAGCCGAGCCGCACGCACGTTTCGATGTCCCTCTGCATCACCGCGAGTTCGGCTTCGTCGTACAGAAAATCTCCGCCGCGCGGCCGAATCATCACGTGTATTGGAATGCGCAGACGCTCGCGGACCAGCGTCAGCGTGCCGTAGGACGGCGTTGTGCCGCCTTCGCCGAGGTTGTCGCACAGCTCGATTCGGCCGGCGCCACCTTCCTGTGCAGCGAGCGCAGAACCGACGGAATTGGCGGCGATTTCCAGCAGCGGAATGGCGCGATCGTTCATGTTCATTGGAGAGGGCGCTTATCCATCGAAACCAAAGTACGCGACGACATCATTCAATCTCGCTTGTGCCGGGAGCAAGTCGCGATCACCGTGATCGGCCGCATCTACGTTGAATAAACGCTGCGCGATTCCAGCAGGCGATCCCGCTTCTGTGCATCGCAAACGGCATAGCTGAAACCCTTCTGGATCGCGTACGCGCCGACTTCGCCATGGCGACTCAGGGCGAGGAAGCCGACTTGCAGTTTCTTCGCGCCGTCGGGATGCTTCTTGACGATGCGCCGAACCGCTTCTTCGCACGCCTGCTGCGGCGCCCGTCCTTGCCGCATCAGCTCGACGACGAGGAAGCTGCCGGCGTTGCGGATCACTTCCTCGCCAACGCCGGTCGACGTCGCAGCACCGACGTCATTGTCGACGTACAGGCCCGCCCCCACGATCGGACTGTCGCCGACACGACCGTGCAGCTTCCACGCCATACCGCTCGTGGTGCACGCGCCGGCGAGCTTGCCGCTGGCGTCGAGTGCGAGCAGGCCGAGCGTGTCGTGATTGTCTTTGCCGCCCGGCAGCGACTTGCGGTAATCGAGATTCTCGCGATTGATCACCGGCGCATACTTGGCCGTCTTCAGCCATTCGCGCCATGCCTTCTCGGCTTCCGGTGTCAGCAAGTTGTCCTTGTCGAAGCCCTGTTCCAGCGCGAATTGCAGCGCGCCATCGCCAACCAGCAATACGTGCGGTGTCTGTTCCATGACCCGGCGCGCAACCGAGATCGGGTGTGCGATGTGTTCGAGGGCCGCAACCGCACCGCAGCGGCCATCGCCGTCCATGATGCTGGCATCCAGCGTCACGATGCCGTCGCGGTCCGGATAGCCGCCCTTGCCGACGCTGTGATTGGCGAGATCCGCCTCGGGTACGCGCGCGCCAGCCTCCACGGCATCCAGCACGCTGCCGCCGCGTGACAGCACCGTCCAGGCCGCCTGATTGGCGGCGACACCGAAATCCCAGGTCGAGATCACCTTGGCGCTGCCGCCGCCATTGGTCGCCCGCGCGCGTAGCGGCAAGGCCAGAGTCGACGCGGCCAATATCGATGTCATGAGAAAGCTTCTGCGGGTGTTCATATGTGCGATGCCTTTGGGGGGCGGAATGTCGTTACCGAGCGTGTCGATCCTGTGTTGCCACGGTGATGAAAGCGGCGTCGGGGTGCTGTTTGCGACGACCGCCTTGCGCAACGAGGGCAATGATGCTGTTGCAGGCGTCGATCCTCCGCCGCGAGCCCCACCATAAGCCTCGCCAGTTCATTGTTGACAAAAGGGCTCGCACTGAGAATTAGATCGTTCTAATTCCGTGGCATATATCACATATTCATGCTTTTGCTCTCCTGGTGCTGCCGGCTCCGACCTTGAGCGTGCGCGGCGGCGGACGAGCGTACAGATCCGATGTGCTGCAGCGCAGGATGCACAGATCAGCGATTCACCATATCGTATGGATCGATCCATTGGATCGATCTAAAAGCGCCAGCCATGGCCGCTGGCAGCCTGCAACCAACTTGTCGCAATTCGGAGGGGGCCCGATGACCAATTCAACGTTCCAACGTAGCGCGCTCGCGAGCGCGCTCTCACTCGCCCTGCTGGCCCCGATGGCCGCGCTGGCGCAGTCCACCGCCGAATCTCAGGATCAGCAGGCAGCGCCCACGCCGCCCGCCAACAAGAAGTCGGACAAGAAGGAAGAATCCGCGCAACTGCGGACGATCCTGGTCACCGGTTCGCGCATCCGGCGCGTCGAGGTCGAAGGTGCGGCGCCGGTCGTCACCATCACCGCCGACGACATCAAGCGGCAAGGCTTTTCGACGGTTGCCGACGCCCTGCAGTCGATGACCCAATTCGCGCCCAACCCCCAGCCCGACGTACTGTACGGATCGCGTACCCCGGGTGCGAAACCGTTGGAACTGCGCTTCTTTGGCGCTGGTCGCAGCCTGCTGCTGGTCAACGGCCGTCGCGTTGCGGATTACCCGGAACCGAGCGGCGGGCAGAGCAACTTCTCCAACTACGGCAATATTCCGGCAGCGGCGATCGACCGCATCGAAATCCTCGCCACCGGCGCATCAGCCATCTACGGTTCCGATGCGGTCGCGGGCGTCATCAACATCATTCTGAAGAAGAACTATGAAGGTGATCAGTTCTCCGCACGCGTTGGCGGCACCGAGCGCGGCGGCGGCAGTTTCAACGATTTTTCCTGGGTAGGCGGCAAGACAGGCGACAACTGGAGCCTGACCTATTCATTCGAGAATTTCCGCCGCCAGCCGATCATGGGTGATGACCGGCCATTCATGAACTCGAGCCTCGACAAGCCGAGGACGATCCAGAATGACTCCGATCGCGCAATCGGCATCCAGGAGGGTATCGGCATCCGTCTCATCGACAATGACACGGGCATGCGCATCGCCCCACCCAACGGTGCCGCGACCTGCGACCAATTCAGCGGTTTCAATTTGTTTCACCGGCAAAACTACACCCGCACCGGGCTCGGCCAAGGCACGATCAAGGACCGCGGCTACCAATGCGGCCAGCTGAATGATTTCGGCGCCAACACGCTCGACAACGGCAACAACAATCAGCTGGGCAATCTTTACGGCACCTGGAATTTCAGCGACAGCCTGCAGGCATGGGGGAGTCTGGCCGTCTACGAGACCAAGACGACCCATCAGACCGATGCGCCGTTCGTCGATATGCTGAACGATGGCACCTGGTTTGATCCGGGGATGACGGATGCGACCCATCCCAACGGCAGGAACGTAACCAGCGCCATTCGAGTCTTCACGCCGCGAGAGGTGGGAAGTCGCGATGACTATCGCAATCACACGCGCGATCGTTACATCGATTTCGCGGTCGGCTTGAAAGGCAAGCTGTTCGACGATCGTTTCGACTGGGAAGCGTCGATCGGCCGTTCGCAGGACAAGACGCACGAGAGCTACTTGCAGCTCTTGCCGGGTCCGGTCAATCAGTTCTTCCTCGGCCCAAACCTCGGCACGACCCCCGACGGTACGCCGATCTACAAGCTCGACCAGCAGCGCTGGTGGAACCCACTGACGCCCGCTCAGTTCGCGAGCATCGCCACGCATGCGGTCAACGAGGCGAAATCCTGGGTGAACCAGGCGAACGCGAGCGTCACCGGCGAACTGTTCCAGGGCTGGGCCGGGCCGATTGGATGGGCGGCCGAAGTCGAAGCCGCCAGGCAAGGCTACAAATTGAGTCCCGATATGCGTCTCGTGAACGGCGACTTCGGTGCCAATGACGATCTCGGTTTCGTCGATCAAGGCGGCGGCAGCCGCAGCCGTTATGCCGTGGGCACGGAATTCCGTGTGCCGCTGCTGAGCACCTTGACCGCCAGTGTCGGCGCGCGTTGGGACAGCTACAAAGCGGTCAAGAATGCGAGCAACGTGAGCTACATGGCGGGCCTGGAGTACCGGCCGGTCGACAGTCTGCTGCTGCGCGGCACCTATGCGACCAGCTTCCGTGCGCCGGACATGCACTACACGTATGCGCTCGCCAGTTCACAGACGAATCGCGTCGAAGACGACTACCTGTGTCAGTTGAAGGGCGCCTATCCGGATTGCGGCTTCCAGACCCAATACACGCACGACGCATTGGTGACTCGCCAAGGCTCGACCCATCTGGACTACGAGAAAGGGCATTCCTTCACCTACGGGTTCGTCTGGAATGCGCGGGACAATCTCTCGATCACGGTGGACTACTGGTACATCTATCTCAAGAACCTCATCCAGGACATCAGCGCGCAAGACGAACTTGCGATCGAACGCGCCTGTGCGTTCGGCGGGTCGACCAGCGCCGGCTATGTGCCGACACCCAGCGACTGCGCGTTCGTCCACACGCGCATCCATCGCAATCCCACCAGCAATGCGCTCGTTTCGGTGGAGCAAGGTCCGATCAACAAGGGTGGTCAACGCAATGCCGGCATCGACGCCTCGCTGAAGTATGCGCTCGAGACCGCACGCTACGGCAACTTCACCTTGGGGCTGAACTACACGCTGTCGACAAAATACGAAACCTCGTCACATCCCGGTGATCCATGGCGCAACGAACGCGACGATCACGTCCGCAGCCGCGTGCGTGGTTCGGTCGACTGGCAGTACGGCCGCTGGAATGCGACCGTGCTCGGCACGCGCACGGGCGGTTTGCGCAGCGCGCACTACTTGAACTGTATTCCGCTCTCGGACGGTTTCATTCCGCCCTATGGCGAATCGGGCACCGATCCGAACGGCTGCGTGGACCCGCTGACGCATCTGAGCAACGGACGCGTCCGGCTGCGCGGCGCGCCGGCGATTTTCTGGAATTTCGGCCTCGGCTACCAGGTCACCGACGACGCGAAGCTGAATCTGTACGTGACGGACGTGTTCGACAAGGCCGATGTGCAGGATCCTTACAAGCTCGACTACTCGTATACCTGGGATAACCTGTACAACCAGATCGGTCGTGCCTATTCGCTGGAGTTCGTTTACAGGTTCCGCTGATTGCTGTTTCCAACGTCGATAGCCCGGCGTCAAGCCGGGCTTTTTTTGGCAGGCGGGAAAAGCCGGGACCATTCACGGGGGAATTCGCCGATGAACACAACGAACGCCCCGCCACGCAGCTACCTTGCGTCGATCGCGATCATCGGCACATTGTTCTTCATCATGGGCTGGTTCACCTGGATCAACGGCCCATTGATCTCGTTCGTGCAGCTCGCGTTCGAACTCGATGTGGTGAATGCGTTCCTGGTCACGTTCGTGTTTTATCTTTCGTATTTCGTCTGGGCGTTGCCGGCGTCGTGGCTCCTCGATCGCACCGGCATGAAGAAGGGCATGGCGCTGGGGTTGTGGGTGATGGCTGGCGGCGCGTTTGCGTTCGGCGAGTTCTGCACGCAACGCTGGTATCCGGGTGCGCTCGCCGGGTTGTTCGCGATCGGCGCGGGGTTGGCGCTGCTGCAAACCGCGGCCAATCCCTACATCAGCATCCTCGGCCCGATTGAAAGCGCAGCGCAACGCATCGCGGTGATGGGCATCTGCAACAAGATCGCCGGCATTCTCGCGCCGATCCTGCTCGGTACGCTGGTGCTGCACGGGATGGGCGATATCGCCGACAAGGTGGCTGCGTCTGACGCCGCCGGCAAGGCGCAATTGCTGACCCGCTTCGCCGCGAGCATCCATGCACCGTACCTCGCGATGGCCGGCGTGCTGGTCGTGCTCGGCGCCGGCATTCTGTTCTCGCCACTGCCGGATCTGCGCGCCGAGCGCGCTGGCGGTACGGCGGCGGTCGATCGGCAGCAGACAAGCTTGTTGAAATTCCCACATGTGTGGTTGGGCGCGCTCGCGATCTTCGTCTACGTCGGCGCCGAGGTGATGGCGGGTGATGCGATCGGCACCTACGGGCGCAGTTTCAATATTCCGCTCGACGAAGCGAAATTCTTCACCTCGCTTACGCTGGGCAGCATGCTGGTCGGCTATGTCACGGGCTTCCTGGCGATTCCGCGCTGGATATCGCAGCAGCGCTACCTTGCGCTGTCGGCGGTGCTCGGCATTGTGCTTACACTTGGCGCGCTGGTGACCAAAGGTTATGTCTCAGTTGGTTTCGTCGCTGCGCTCGGCTTCGCCAATGCGATGATGTGGCCGGCGATCTTCCCGCTCGCGATCCAAGGCCTCGGGCGCCTGATCGAGCGCGGTTCCGCGTTGTTGATCATGGGTATCTGCGGCGGTGCGCTGATTCCGCAATTATTCGCGGTGCTCAAACAGACGCACGACTTCCAGTTCGTATTCGCGCTGCTGATGGTGCCGTGCTACCTGTACATCCTCTATTTCGGCTTGCGAGGGCATCGAGCATCCCTGGGCCCACGACGAATGGATGCGTGCGAACCTGGTCAAGGTACAAGCGGAACGGTGCCGTGATTCGGATTGCCCGCCGGCGCATCCATTTCCTGTTGGCCGGTCTTGTCCTGCTCGTGAGCGTCTGCGCACATGCGCAGGTGTCGCTGATCCCCAAGCCGCTGAGAGCGACCGTCGGTGACGGCTATTTCGTGCTGGATCGACACAGCGCGATCGTCGCGCCTGGCGAAGCACGCGCGCAGGAAATCGCCACGTTCGCGCAGGAAACGATCGAGCAGGAGACCGGCATTGCCTTGACTCGTGGACATGGCAGCGGCCATGGCCAGATCGAGCTGCGGGTCGATCCCGAAGTAAAAGGTGAAGAAGCCTACCGCCTCCGCGTAGCGCGCGACGGTGTCGTCATCGCAGCGTCGAGCATGCGCGGCCTGTTTTGGGGCGTGCAGACACTGCGCCAATTGTTGCCGGTGCAGAAGGCGGAGCGGGTGGAAATTCCCGCTATCGACATCGAGGACGCGCCGCAGTTCAGCTACCGCGGCCAGATGTTCGATGTCGGACGGCATTTCTTCCCGGTCGAGTTCGTCAAGAAACAGATTGACCTGCTGAGCTACTACAAGATCAACACGTTCCGCTGGCACTTGACCGAAGACCAGGGCTGGCGGATCGAGATCAAGAAGTATCCCAGGCTCACTGAAGTCGGCGCCTGGCGCATCGAGAGCGACGGCAGCCGCTACGGCGGTTTCTACACGCAGGAGCAGATCCGCGACGTCGTCGAGTATGCGCGTCTGCGCAACATCATGGTGATCCCGGAAATCGAGATGCCGGGGCATTCCTCCGCCGCACTGGCGGCTTATCCGGAATTGTCGTGCGGCAAGCGGCCCATCGACGTGCCCGCGGCCTTCGGTGTCATGAAGGCGGGGGTGTACTGCGTCGGCTACGAAGGCACCTTCGCATTCCTGCAAGACGTGCTCGACGAAGTCGTCGCGCTGTTCCCGGCGCCCTACGTGCACATCGGCGGCGACGAAGTGCCCAAGGACAGTTGGAGCGATTGCCCGTCGTGCCGGCAGCGCATGCGTGATGAGCACCTGCAGGACGCCGGCGAGCTACAAAGCTATTTCGTCAAGCGCATCCAGCGCTATCTCGCGAGCAAGGGCAAGACGCTGATCGGCTGGGACGAAATCCTTGAGGGCGGCGCGGACAAGAGCGCGATCGTGGAAATGTGGCGTGGCGATGACGAAGCGAGGAAAGCGCTGCTCAATGGCAATCGCCTGATCAGTGCGGGCCCGTTCTATCTCGATCAGCCGATCGAGGCGTTCACGCTCGAAGACGTCTATCGTACCGACGCATTCGCCGATTCGATCTATGCCGAGCATCGTGAACGGATCCTCGGCGCCGAGGCGCCGTTGTGGACCGAGTACATCACGCCGCTCAATGCCGAGGCGATGCTGTATCCGCGCCTTCAGGCGTTCGCCGAACGCCTGTGGAATGCGGACGCGCATGACTACGCCGATTTCAAGCGGCGCCTGCAGCAGCACTACCGTTGGATGAACGCGCGCCAGATTGCCTACGGTCCGGAAGGCAAGAACCTTGTCGACTATCAGCTCAGCTTCAATGCTGCGCACACGCGCTGGCGCATCCGTGCCGCACGCGGTTTCGACGACATCCAGCTGCACTACACGACCGATGGCAGCGAGCCGGCGCAGGATTCGCCCGCGTTCGCCGACGTGTTGGACCTGCATGCCCCCGCTAAGCTCAAAGTCGCGCCGTTCCGCAACGCCCGGCAAGTACTGCCGACGCAGATTGTCGCCCTGGTCGACAACAAGGCCTTGGGCAAGCCGGTGAGCTATGCGAATCCGCCGTCCGGCCGCTATCACGGCACCGCGGGAGCGCTGGCGGATGGCATCCTCGGCAGCACCGATTTCCATGACGGCACCTGGGTGGGTTGGCAGGGTGTCGATCTCGGAGCGACGATCGATTTGCAACGACCCGTGTCGTTCACATCGATCGCGGTCAACTTCTTGCAGCAAAGCGGCTCGTGGATCCTGCTGCCCAGGCGCGTGACATTCCTTGCTTCGACCGACGGCCAGGCCTGGACGCGACTGCAGGTCGAGCGGATAGACGCGGATTCAGGTGACCCGAAGACCTTTGTCCGCAAGCTGGAGTTCGTATCCGCAAAGCCGATCAACGCGCGCTTCGTCCGCGTCGAGGCGCGCAAATACGGGGAGCTGCCCACCGGACACGATGGCGCGGGCGGTGAAGCGTGGATCTTCGCTGACGAAGTCGTCGTGCGCTGAATGCAGATGCAAACACCGCACACGCTGTCTGGTTTGCGAGCGGGCGCCGTCGCGAAGACCGGCCTGTGGGATCCGGCATGACGCGCGCGACGTTCGGTCCCGCATGTGCGTTGATGCTGTTGTTCGGCGCCGTCGCGAACGCCGCAGCGCCGACGACGCGTACCCTGCACGAACACTGGCAATTCCGCCTGCTGCCCGGTGATGCGCAGGCCGCGCAGCATCCGCAGATGCGCGACTGGATGCCGGCAAGCGTTCCTGGCGAAGTCCACACCGACCTGCTCGCCGCGAGCCTGATTCCCGATCCCGACAGAGGCAGCGCCGAGGCGGGCTTGCAGTGGATCGGTCTGGCCGATTGGGAATACCGCGCGCATTTCGATCTTGGCGCAGAAACGCTGCGGCGCCGTCATCTGGACCTTATCTTCGAGGGGCTGGACACGTACGCGGAGGTGACGCTCAACGGCAAAGGTCTGCTGTCCGCCGACAATATGCACCGCCGCTGGCGTGTGCCTGCGAAGGCTCATCTGAAAGCGCGCGGCAACGAATTGCGCGTGGTGCTGCATTCGCCAATCCACCGCTTGCTGCCGATCGTGCAGGCGATTCCGCCGTCACAGCGCTTGCCCGGTGCGTACAGTTCAGCGTTCGGCGACGAACCGCCGGATGTGCATACCGACAACTACGTGCGCAAGGCGAACTACCAGTATGGCTGGGATTGGGGTCCGCGCTATGTCACCGCGGGCATCTGGCGACCGGTGAAGCTCGAAGCCTGGGACGGGTTTCGCATCGACGACTTTCACATCAAGCAGGACAGCGTAGCGGCCGGCGCGGCGCAGCTCGAGGCGGAACTCGACGTCGATGCCGACGCCGCACGCGCTGTCGAACTCGCACTCGACTACCGCGGTCCAGACGGCAAGCGTAGCGCCGCATTCACGCAACAGGTCACGCTGAAGGCTGGGCACAACGTGGTGCGAATGCCGTTGCGCATCGAGCAGCCGCGCCGCTGGTTCCCGGCCGGCTATGGCGAGCAGGCCTTGTACACGTTCGACGCCCGGCTCGGCGACGTGGCCGTCACTCGTCGCACCGGTTTGCGCAGCATCGAGCTGCGGCGCGAAAAAGACGGCTGGGGCCGCAGCATGGCCTTCGTCGTCAACGGCATCCCGGTGTTCGCCAAGGGCGCCAATGTGATTCCGTTCGACAGTTTCGCCAGCCGCGTCACGCGCGCGCAGCACGCGCAGGTGTTGCGCGCTGCGCGCGAAGACAACATGAACATGCTGCGGTTATGGGGCGGCGGCTACTACGAATCCGATGATCTCTATGATCTCGCCGACGAACTCGGCCTGCTGCTGTGGCAGGACTTCATGTTCGGTGGCGCGATTCCGCCGGCGGACGACCCGGCGTTCCGCGCCAATGTGCGCGCCGAAGCGATCGACCAGCTCACGCGCCTGCGCGATCACCCGAGCATCGCGCTCTGGTGCGGCAACAACGAAATCGAAACCAGCTGGAAAGGCTGGGGCGATCGCCAGACCTTCAAGAAGGGCGCGCCCGAGCGTGCCGCGCAGGTCTGGGCCGGCTACCGCAAACTGTTCGGCGACGAATTGCCGGCGCTGGCGGCGCGTTATCATGGCGACGTGCCGTACTGGTCGAGTTCGCCCGGCACGAATCTCCAGGGTGAAGTCGATGTCGATGACGATGGCGACCGACATTCCTGGGCAGTGTGGAGCGGCGAACCGGTCGAGCACTATCTGGATACGTCGCCGCGCTTCATGTCCGAGTACGGGCTGCAATCGCTGCCGGTGATGCGCAGCGTGCGCGCGTTCGCCGGGCCCGATGAGCTGCGTATCGACTCGCCGGTCATCACGGCGCATCAGAAGTACGATGGCGGCAAGGGCAACGCGCGCATTCTCAAGTACATAGGCGACAACTACGGCGCGCCGAAGGATTTCGAATCATTCGTCTACCTGAGTCAGGTCATGCAGGCCGAAGGCATTGAGCTGGCCGCCACGCACCTGCGCAGCGAACGTCCGCGTTCGATGGGTTCGCTGTACTGGCAGCTCAACGACGTCTGGCCGGGCGCGTCGTGGTCGTCGATCGACTACTACGGCCGGCGCAAGGCGCTGGCTTTCCATGCGCGCCGTTTCTACGCACCGTTGCTGATTGCGCCGATCCGCAACAAGGGGCGGACCCATGTCACCCTGGTCTCCGATCGCATGACGCCGACCGCGGCCGCGTGGCGTCTGCGCGTGATCGATTTCGATGGCAAGGTTGTGCGCGATGAACGACATGAAGCCATCTTGCCGCCGTTGTCGAGCGCGTTGGTGGCGGACTATGACGATGCCCACTTGCTGGGCGGCGCAGATCCGCGGCGCATGGTCGCGGTATTCGAGCTGATCGTCGGCGGCAGCAGCGTGTCGCGCCAGTTCGTGTATTTCGATGCCGCGAAGAACCTCGCGTTGCCGGATCCGGAACTGCGCACGAGCCTGCTCCGCGAGGACGCAGGCTATCGCCTGCTGGTCAGCGCGAAGCGGTTCGCACGCGAGGTCTGGATCGACAGTGGCGACCTCGATGTCGAACTCGAAGTCAATGCATTGACACTGCTGCCTGGCGAGACGGTTGCGTTGCGTCTTGCTTCCAGCGAAGCGCTCGCGACCATCGAACGCGAGTTGCATGTGCGCGATTTGCACGACGCCGTCCGATCCTTCGATCCGATCACGGGAACATCTCAATGACCATGAATCTTGCTCGCGCGCTGGTCCTCGCACTCGCATGCGCCGCGTGCTCGCCGTTTGCACGCGCGCAGGAAACAACCGCGCCATCTGATCTGCCGAAGCAGGTCAACACGTTCATCGGTACCAAGGACGATGGCAACACGTTTCCGGGCGCCTCGGCACCGTTTGGTTTGATCCAGGTCAGCCCCATCGGCGAGCACTACGCGGGATGGCGCTACGACGATCCGAAAATCCGCGGCTTCGGTCATTCCTTCATTTCCGGCGCTGGCTGCTGGGAGCAGGGCGGACAACTGTCGGTGTTGCCGGTAACGGGCGCGATCGGACCCGGCGGCACGTTCGACATCAAAAAGGCGGACCGTTTCGATCAAAAGAACTATTCGGCGGCTTACACGCACGCAGGCGAGATCGGCGAAGCCGGCTACTACAAGGTGCATTTGACAGCGGCTCCTGGTCATAACCAGGGCGGCATCGACGCGGAAGCGACCGCGCTGACGCGTGCAGCGGCCGAGCGCTACACGTTTGCCGCGGGTGAAAAGCAAGGGCACATCCTCGTCAATGCCGGGCAGGCCAACGAGCGCCATTGGGTGATCGGCAGCAGTGTGCAGGTGGTCGGCGATCGCGCCGTCGAAGGCAGGATCCTGACCAAGAGTTTTTGCGGCGGCCAGCAATACGTTACCTGGTTCCGCATGGAATTCGACCGACCGTTCAGTGCATTCGGCACCTGGGACGAGGAGGGCGGTACGCCGTCTTCGCGTGTAGAGAGCCAACAGGGCGACGGGCGCCCACACGGGGCCTGGTTCACCTTCGACCTGAAGGACGGCCGCGCCATCACCGCGATCAGCGCAATCTCGCATGTCGACGCCGAAGGCGCGCGCAACAATCTGCGTGCAGACGGCATGCGCAACGGCAAGCTGCAGAGCTTCGATGCGATGCGGACGCGCGCGCAGGAGGTGTGGCGCAAGGAGTTGAACTCGGTCCGCATCGCCGGTGGCAATGCGGATGACCGCGCGGTGTTCTATACCGCCCTCTATCACTCGCTGCTGCAACCGCTCACCGGCAGCGATGCCGATGGTCGCTATCGCGGTTATGACACCCAGGTCCATCGCGCCGACGGCTGGACCTACTACGAATACTTTTCGTTGTGGGATATCTATCGCGCGCAGAATCAACTGCTGGCGATGCTGCGGCCGCAGCGTGCACGCGACATCGCCAATTCAGTGCTGATGATTCAGCAGCAAGGGGGTTGGCTGCCGCGCTGGAGCTACGCCAACTTCGAAACCAACGTAATGACCGGCGATCCGGTGACGCCGTTTCTGGTCGACCTGTGGCGGTTTGGCGCGCTTGAAGGCCGCGAGCGGCAGGCTTACGCGGCGCTGCGCCAGAACGCGTTCGGTGTGCCGCCGGCCCTGTCACGCAGCAGCGGGCGTGCCGGCAACGAAAGCTATCTGAGCCGCGGCTTCGTGCAGTACGACCGCAGCTTTCCGGCCAAAAGCATGGACGTCGATCCGCATCACGGTGGCTCGGCGACACTGGAATACGCGTTGGCCGATTGCGCGCTCGCGCAGATGGCCGATGCGATCGGCGAAAAGAGCGATGCGGCGACGTTGCGCGAGCGCGGCCGTAATTGGCGCAAGGTCTGGGATCCCGGCGTCGTCGACAAGGAACTCGGTTTCAAGGGCTTCCCGCGACCCAGGCTCACCGATGGCAGCTGGTACGTTGCACCCGATGGCGCCTACAGCCCGCGCTCGAACCATGGCTTTCACGAAGGTACGGCCTGGCAATATCAATGGCTGGTGCAGCAGGACGCGCAGGGGATGATCGAGGCAATGGGTGGACGCGAGAGCGCGGGCAGAAGGCTCGACGCCTTCTTCGCCTACGACGAACTGGTCAAGGACCCGCTGCACGCTGCGCGCAAGCAATGGGTGGTGGGTCCCTACGATTACTACAATCAATTCCGCTACAACCCCAACAACGAGCCCGATCTGCACAGCCCGTGGATGTATACGCTGGTCGGTCAACCGTCGAAAACCGCGACCGTACTGCGGGCCGCACAAGCGCTGTTCACGAATGCGCCCGATGGCGTAACCGGCAACGACGACCTCGGTACGATGTCGGCCTGGTACCTGTTCTCCGCCATTGGCGTATTTCCTGCGGTACCGGGCAGCGGGCAATTGCTGTTGCATACGCCGCGCTTCGAACGCATCGATATCGATCTCGGAAACGGCCACAGTTTGCGCATCGCAGCGCCGGGCGCCGATGGCCGCAAACTGCAATATATCCAGGGCCTGACGATCGACGCCGCCGCACACGAACAGGTGTGGGTGGATTGGCAGCATCTGCGCGTTGGAGGCTCGATCGCGTTCAAGCTCACGGAAGCGCCGCCCACGCAAGGTTGGGGCACGGCCGTTGGCGCTGCACCGCGATCGCCCTGTGCGGAAAGCCGATGAGAACCGTGAAGACGACGAACCGTAACGCATGGCGAGCGTGTGCTCACGCGGCCCATGCCAGCCGTGAGGGTTGCGATCAGCGAATGGTTGACCAGCTACCCAACGCATGATTAGATCGATCCAATTATCCAATTAACTGCATAAAGACACTCGTCACGCATGACAGAGACTCAACAGCCACCACCGCGACGCGCTGTGACCGTCAACGATATCGCCCGCGCCAGCGGGGTATCGCGTGCGACGGTGTCGCTGGTGCTGCGCGGCAGTCCGCTCGTGCACGCAGAAACCCGCAACCGGGTCGAGCTCGAACTCAAGCGCCAGGGCTATGTCTACAACCGCGGCGCCGCGAACCTGCGGCGCCGCACCTCTTCCAGCGTCGCGCTGGTGATCAACGACCTGTCCAATCCGTTCTTCGCCGAATTCGCGATGGGCGTTGATGAGGCATTGGTCGGCGAGGGCTATGTGACCCTGCTCGGCAGCACGGGCGAGTCGCCGGCGCGTCAGGAGACCCTGCTGGCTTCGCTGATGGAGCACAGCCCGGCCGGCGTGATTCTTTCGCCGGCTGAACACAGTGACGGCGAGCGTTTGCAACGTCTGCTCGGTCCGCATACCGCGGTACTGGTATTCAACCGCGAACTGCCCGGCGCAGGGTACGATTTCCTCGCGCTGGACAATCGTCGCGGTGCCTGGCTCGCCACCGAGCATCTGCTGGCGAGGGGCCATCGCCGCATCGCTTTCTTTGGCGGCCACGCGGACTCGAGTTCCTGTCAGCAACGCCGGCAAGGCTATGCCGACGCAATGATCGCGGCCGGCATTCCGCCCGATCCGCGTTGGCTGATCGAAAGTGCGCCGACTCGCGTGGAGGCCTCGCAACGGACTGTCGAACTGTTCGCTCACGCGCGCGCGCCGACCGCAGCGGTCTGCTACAACGACAACGTCGCGTTGGGCCTGAAACTGGGCTTGATCGCGCGCGGCGTGCGACCCGGGTTGGACTTCGCACTGACCGGGTTCGACGACATTCCGGAAGCCGCACAGACCACTCCGCCGCTGACCACGATCGCGGTCGAGCCGCGCGCACGCGGGCGCCAGGCGGCGGAACTGCTGCTGCAACGCGTGCGCGATCGCGATGCGCCCACCCGGCAGGTCGTCGCACCCGTGCAACTGGTCGTGCGCGGCAGCAGCGGGGCGCCGCCGTCATGAATGGCTCATACGGCAACCATCCCGGCGCGCGGATCGCCGCGTGCGTAACGAATCACGTCACCAGGTCAGTCCAATGAGCAAACCCATCGCGATCGATGTCTCCGCTGGCTCTCGACGCACGATGAACGCTCGCGTTGCGCTGATCGCGATGACGGCGATTTTCTTCATGTGGGGTTTCATCACCGAGCTCAATGACGTGCTGATTCCGCATCTGAAGTCAGTGTTCTCGCTGAACTATCGCCAGTCGATGCTGATCCAGTTCTGCTTCTTCGGCGCCTACCTGGTGATGGCGGTGCCGGCGGGGCGTGTGGTCGCGCACGTGGGCTACAAGTTCGGCATCGTCATCGGCCTGCTCGTGGCCGGCGGCGGAGCCTTGCTGATCCTGCCGGCCGCACAGATCGGCGCGTACAACCTCTTCCTGCCGGCATTGTTCATCCTCGCAACCGGGATCGTGCTGCTACAGGTATCGGCGAATCCCTACGTCAGCCTGCTCGGTGCGCCACAGCATGCGGCGAGCCGCCTCAACTTCGCGCAGGCGATCAACTCGGTCGGGCACACGATCGGTCCGGCCGTGGGCGGTGCGCTGATTTTCACCACAACGCATCTCACTGTCACCGAACTCGCCGCGCTGCCGGCGGCGCAACGCGCGCAAACCGTGCAGCCGTTGTACCTCGGCGTCGCACTCGCGCTGATCGCGCTCGCGGTGGCTGTCTATCTGTTCCGCCTGCCGGCGCATGGCGAGGCAACCGAGAAGGCCGATCCGCAGCGCCACACCTTCATCGAAGTCCTGCGCCACAAGCATGTGCGCTGGGGTGTGCTGGCGATTTTCCTTTATGTCGGTGCCGAGGTCACGATCGGCAGCTTCCTCGCAAGTTACGCCATGCGACCCGATATCGGCGCGATCGCGAAGGCCGACGTCGGTTTCTACGTATCCCTGTATTGGGGCTGCGCGATGACCGGGCGTTTCGTCGGCGCAGCGCTGCTGCTCAAGCTGAATCCGCGGCGGATGCTGGGTGCCTATGCCACGATCAACATCGCGCTGTTGCTTGCCACCATTTTCAGCAGTGGCGAGTTTGCGATGTGGAGCGTGATCGTGATCGGCTTCTTCAATTCGATCATGTTCCCGACGATTTTCACGCTGGTCATCGACAGGCTTGGCCCGCTCACCCCGAAGGCATCCAGCTTGCTGGTGATGGCGATCTTCGGCGGTGCGGTGATTCCGTTTCTGCAAGGGCATCTGGTCGATTTCCTGCAGGCAGATGTTGGCAACGAGACCACGGCGCTGCAGTACGCATTCGTCCTGCCGGCGCTGTGCTATGCCTACATCGTCTGGTACGGCCTGCGGGGTTCGCGCGTTGGTGCGCCAGCGGCGTCGATCGCGTAACGGGCCCATCGAAGGACGCAACCATGCAACGGATTGTCTGCTTCGGCGAAGCACTGATCGATTTTCTCGCGCAGCCCGCGCAGGCACCCGGGGAGCCGCGTGCGTTCCTGCAGTATGCGGGCGGCGCGCCGGCGAACGTAGCGGTCGCGGTCGCGCGGCTCGGCGGCCGCGCCGATTTCGTCGGCATGCTGGGAGCCGACATGTTCGGCGACTTCCTGCTGGAGAGCCTGCGTGCGGCCGGTGTCGGCACCGGTTGCAGCGCACGCACCGTGGCGGCGAAGACGGCACTCGCTTTCGTTGCGCTGGATCCCGAGGGCGAACGCAGTTTCAGTTTCTACCGGCCGCCGGCCGCCGATCTGCTGTTCCGCGCCGAGCACTTCCAGCCCGAATGCTTCGCCGATACCGGCGCATTCCATGTGTGCTCCAACAGCTTGACCGAAGACGCGATCGCTGCGACGACCTTGCAAGGCATCGCCCGTGCACGTGACGCCGGCGCGCTGGTCAGTTTCGACATGAACCTGCGCCCGGCTCTGTGGCCACAAGGTATCGATCCGCATCCGCGCCTGTGGGACGTGCTGATGGTGGCGGATCTGATCAAGCTCGCGCGCGCCGAACTCGATTATGTCGCCGGGCCGCTGGGTGACGAGCGCACTGTCATGACGCGACTGTGGGAAGGGCGGGCGAAGGCGGTGATCATCACCGATGGCGCGGCACCGATCCGCTGGTTCACGCGCGATGCCGCGGGTCAGGTTCCGAGCTTTCGCGTACGCGCGCTCGACACGACCGCGGCCGGCGACGCTTTCGTCGGTGGCCTGCTGTACCGGTTGGCCGAGCATGGCGTCGATGGCGAGGGTCTGCCTGTCTTTGTGCGTGATGCGGGCGCGTTCGAGGGTGCGCTGCGTTTTGCCGCCGCAGTCGGCGGGCTGACCGTGACGCGGCATGGCGCGTTCGCGGCGATGCCCGCGCTTGCTGAAGTCGAACAACTGCTGCGGGAACAATATGAGCACGCTGCCTGACACGCGCGATTCGAGCCTGCCGGTCGATTTCCGTTCGGTGGATTTCCTGCGCGCCCACGTCGCGCAGACGATGGCGTTCTACCATCCGCGCGCAATCGACGCGGCTGGCGGATTTTTTCATTATTTCCGCGACGACGGTTCGGTATACAACGCCGGCCATCGCCATCTGGTCAGCAGCACGCGCTTCATCTTCGACTATGCGATGGCGTTCCGCGAGTTCGGCAAGCAGGACTATCTCGATGCTGCAAGGCACGGCCTGCGCTATCTGCGCGATGTGCATCGTAACGCGGCCGGCGGCTATGCCTGGACCTTGCAGGACGGAAAAGTGGAGGATCCGACGAACCATTGCTACGGCGTGGCGTTCGTCCTGCTCGCGTATTCGACGGCATTGAAAGCCGGCATCGAGGAAGCGCGCGGTTGGATGGCCGAAACCTGGGACTTGCTCGAACAGCGTTTCTGGGATTCCGCTGCCGGCCTTTACCGCGACGAGGCCGACG
The DNA here is from genome assembly GCF_039523175.1 of Dokdonella soli. Classification (NCBI taxonomy): domain Bacteria; kingdom Pseudomonadati; phylum Pseudomonadota; class Gammaproteobacteria; order Lysobacterales; family Rhodanobacteraceae; genus Dokdonella; species Dokdonella soli. Next base: position 566,926 of record NZ_BAAAEU010000024.1, on the reverse strand, counting down.
TGGAATGGAACTTCTCCGCCTATCGCGGCCAGAACGCGAACATGCACATGTGCGAGGCGATGCTGGCGGCGTTCGAGGCCGGCGGCGATCGCCGCTATCTCGAGCGTGCGCTCGCACTTGCCGACACGATGACGCGTCGCCAGGCCGCCAAGGCTGGTGGCCTGGTTTGGGAACACTACGACATCGACTGGAATGTCGATTGGAACTACAACCGCGACAATCCCAGGCATCTGTTCCGTCCGTGGGGATTCCAGCCCGGTCACCAGACCGAATGGGCCAAGCTGCTGGTGATCCTCGAACGTCACGTGAAGGCGGACTGGCTGGTGCCGACCGCGCAACGCCTGTTCGATGTCGCATTGGAGCGTTCCTGGGACACCCGACGCGGTGGGATGTACTACGGCTTCGCTGATGAAACGTTGAGCGGATCCAAAAGCCCGGCCGTCCCTGGCCGGACGTCTCAATACATCTGCGACGACGACAAGTATTTCTGGGTGCAAGCCGAATCGCTGGCCGCAGCCGCCTTGCTGGCTGCGCGCACCGGCGAAGCGCGCTACTGGGATTGGTACGACAAGCTCTGGGCGTATTCCTGGCGGCACTTCGTCGATCACCAATACGGCGCGTGGTATCGCATCCTCGATGCCGACAATCGCAAGTACAGCGACGAGAAGAGTCCTGCCGGCAAGACCGACTATCACACGATGGGCGCGTGCTACGAGGTGCTGAACGTCGTACGGCGATTGAAGGGAGAGGGGTGATGTCGATTGAGCAGCCCATGCGGATCCTGTTTGCGCTGATCGCGCTCGTGTCGACATCCGCGCTTCACGCCGCCGATTTCAGCGACGCCGAGGCAGCAGGCATCGCGCGGCAGGTCAAAGCCGAGACGCAGCATGCGTGGCGTGGTTATATGCAGTACGCGAAGGGCCGCGATGCGCTGAAGCCGCTGAGTCGCGGCGCGCACGACTGGTACGCGCAATCGCTGCTGATGACGCCCGTCGATGCACTCGACACCCTGATCCTGATGGGGCTCGACGAAGAGGCCGCGCAGGCGCGCGAGTTGATCGTGACCGGGCTCCGTTTCGATCAAGATATCTACATCAAGAATTTCGAGATCACGATCCGCTTGCTCGGCGGTCTGCTCTCCGGGTATCAGCTCACCCACGACGAACGGCTGCTCAAACTCGCCGACGATCTCGGCACGCGCCTGCTGCCGGCGTTCGAGTCGAAGACCGGGTTGCCGTACACCGAAGTCAACCTGCGCACCGGTGCGGTGCGCGGGAAGATCAGCAATCCCGCCGAGACAGGCAGTTTGCTGCTCGAATTCGGCACGCTCGCCCGACTCACCGGCAAGCCGATCTACTACGACAAGGCGAAACGCGCGCTGGTCGAAACCTTCAATCACCGCTCGAAACTCGATCTGGTCGGCTCCGCGATCGACATCGAAACGGGCGCATGGACCGATCCGGAGAGTCATATCGGCGGCGGCATCGATTCCTATTACGAGTATTTGTGGAAGTGTTGGAAGCTGTTCGGCGACGAGGATTGCCATCGCATGTGGCAAACCAGCATCGCCGCGATCAACCGCCATCTCGCGGACACCGTGCGCGGCGAACTCTGGTATGGCCACGCGGACATGAAGTCCGGCAAGCGAACGGCGGCTCAGTACGGCGCATTGGATGCGTTCTTTCCGGCCCTGCTCGCATTCAGCGGTGACTTGCCGCGCGCGCGCAGGCTGCAGGCCTCGTCGATGGCGATGTGGCGATTGCATCACGTCGAGCCCGAATCCATCGACTATGCAACGATGCAGGTCAAGGATGCAAGCTATGTGCTGCGCCCGGAAATCGTCGAATCCACCTACTACTTGTGGCACATCAGCGGCGACGCGCGCTATCGCCGCGAGGGTAAGGAATTGTTCGAGGATTTCGTGCGTTGCTGCCACGCGGATATCGGCTACGCGGCCTTGCAGAGCGTGATCGACGGGCAGAAGAAGGACGAGATGGAAAGTTTCGTGTTTGCTGAAACGTTCAAGTACTTCTACTTGCTGTTCGCGCCGTCGAAGACGTTGGATTTCGATCGCGTCGTGTTCAATACCGAGGCGCATCCCCTGCGGCGAAGCGCGAATTCCGGCAAGCCGCAATAGGTAGCCCGCAGAGCGCGCATGAAACGCATATTGGGTCTGTTGCTGCTTGGAATCGCATGCGGTTTCGCCACACAAGCGGCGGAGCCCGCGGCGTCGACCGACGCACGCATGCAATGGTTTGCGGACGCGAAGTTCGGTGTGTTCATTCACTGGGGCATTTACGCGGTCGACGGCATCGACGAGTCGTGGTCGTTCTTCAACGGCTACCTCTCGCGCGATGACTACATGAAGCAACTCAAGGGTTTCACGGCGAAGAACTACGACGCACAGGCGTGGGCCGACCTGATCAAGCAGAGCGGCGCGCTACGCGGTGCTGACCGGCAAGCACCACGACGGCGTCGCGTTGTGGGATTCGAAGCAGGGCATCAACGTCGCAAGGGATACCCCCGCGCATCGTGATCTGGTCAAGCCGTTCGTCGACGCGTTGCGCAAGGATGATCTCAAGGTCGGCCTGTACTACTCGCTGATCGACTGGTCGTACCCGGACTACCCGGCAATGACGAAAACGCTGACGCGCTACTCGAACGATCCAGTGCGCTGGAATCGCTTCGTTGACTACTACCAGGGTCAGCTTCAGGAAATCGCACAGCGTTACAACCCGGACCTGTACTGGTTCGATGGCGATTGGGAACACAGCGCCGTGGAGTGGCACGCCGACGATACGCGCAAGCTGCTTCTAGCGCGCAATCCGAATGCGATCCTGAACTCACGCCTGGTCGGTCATGGCGACTATGCGACCCCGGAGCAGGGTGTGCCGATCGTGCGCCCCGACGCAAAGTACTGGGAACTGTGCATGACCATGAATGATTCGTGGGGCTACCAGCCCCACGATCACGCCTACAAGACGCCGAACCAGCTGATCCGCATTCTGGCTGACACGATCAGCATGGGTGGCAATCTGCTGCTCGATATCGGTCCGCGCGCGGACGGAACCATTCCCGACGAGCAGGTGAAGATCCTCAAGGAAATCGGCCGCTGGACCGCCAAGCATCAGGAGGCGATCTATGCGACCGAGGCCGGTATTCCGAAAGACTATTACTACGGCGACAGCGCGCTGTCGAAGGACAAGACGACGCTATACCTATTCGTCGACGGCAAACCGAGCGGCCCGGTGCTGGTGAAGGGGCTCAAGAACAAGGTGCTGCGCGCGCGCGTGGTCGGCAACGGTACCAAGCTGGCGACCGTGGTGGTCGGCAAGGCGTACTGGAGCAAGGTGCCCGGCTTGTTGTACATCGATGTACCCGCGGACACGCTCGACCCGCAAGTCACGATACTGGCCTTGCTGCTGGACGGGCCGGTTGATCTGTTTCGCGAGGAAGTGAAGGCGATCGAGAGCAACGGATGAACGCGACTCGCGCATTGTGGCTTTCCATCATGCTGACGCTCACGGCAGCGCCGTTGGCTGGGGCACAACAGGACGCGTACGTTCCTGAAACCGACCCGCTGGTGCTGAAGAAGCTCGATCAGTGGCAGGACTGGAAATTCGGTTTCATGATGCATTGGGGGCCATACAGCCAATGGGGCATCGTCGAATCCTGGTCGATCTGCTCCGAGGACGTGCCGTGGTGCGAGCGGCCGAAAGGCATCAGCTACGTCGACTACAAGAAGAAATACGAACAGCTGCCGACGACGTTCAACCCGACCCGGTTCGATCCGGCGAAGTGGGCACGCGCAGCGAAAGACGCCGGCATGCGCTACGTCGTGTTCACGACCAAGCACCACGACGGATTTTCGATGTTCGACACGAAACAGACCGACTACCGCATCACCGCGGCCAACGTGCCGTTTCACACGAATCCGCGTGCGAACATCACCCAGGAGGTCTTCGGCGCCTTTCGTGCGCAGGGCTTCGGCATCGGTGCCTATTTTTCCAAGGCGGATTGGCATCATCCCGATTACTGGGCGCCGGAGTGGGCGACGCCTGATCGCAATGTGAATTACGACACACGCAAATACCCCGAGCGCTGGCAGCGCTTCGTCGATTTCACCCACAGGCAGATCGGCGAGTTGACCTCACAATATGGCCCGCTGGACATTCTCTGGCTCGATGCGGGCTGGGTGAATCCGCGCAGCCATCCGGACGCGCGCGCCGGCAGTGGCGAAGCGACGTGGCCGCAGGACATCGACATGCCGGGCCTCGCCAGCGCCGTGCGACACAATCAACCCGGCCTGATCATCGTCGACCGCGCGGTCGGCGGACGCTACGAAAACTATCGCACGCCTGAGCAGAAGGTCCCCGAGACCGAACTGCCCTATCCGTGGGAAACCTGCATGACGCTGGGGGACTCCTGGTCGTACAAACCCGGCGACAACTACAAGTCTGCGCGCGAGATCGTCCACCTGCTGGTGGATGTCGTCGCCAAGGGCGGCAATTTCCTGCTCAATGTCGGCCCGGATGCGAACGGCGAACTGCCGGCAGTTGCGTTGCAACGCATGCGCGAGGTCGGCGCATGGATGAAGACGAACGGCGAGGCCATTTATGCGAGCCGCCCGATCGCACCGTACAGGGAGGGCAAGCTGCGTTTCACGGCGCTGAAGGACGGCACGGTGTATGCGATCTACCCCGCCGGAAACGAAGAACAGCAACTGCCGGCCACGATCATCCTCAATGGCGTAATCCCGGCGAAGAACGCGACGATGCGAATACTCGGTTCCCCAGCCCCGCTGTCGTGGCGGCGAGAAGGCAAGGGAACCGCCATCGGGATTCCTGCGGCGGTCAGAAAACAGACCGTCGGTGCCTACGCCTGGACGATTCGGATTTCAGAAATCAGGAAACCGCCGCCGCCAACGCTCGCCGGGTCGTGAGTCTGTAGTCGTGAGCGGCGCATTGCTGGCCACCCCAACTCCAGCAATGATCACCTTGCCGTTCGACAGCAAGACCGCCTCGCTTCGTCCGGAGACGTCACTTGCGTCGTTGATCGTGAGTTCCAATTGCGCTGCTGGATCGTGCACGCTCTCGGCATCCGCGTCTACTGAAGCGCGATTCGAAGGCCGTTTCACACAACTACGCCGGCAGCACACGAGAAAGGCGGCCTCGGCCTTCAGACTACGTCTGTCGCGCCGCCCGCCTCCCTGCCGATGGCGTTCGACGTCGGCGCCGGCCGCTGGCGATTGTCGTCATTGGCGGTATTCTGTGTTCACTTCTATTTGCGTCGTAGTCTTTCCGGCGTTATTCCGACTTGTGTCGCAGCGCGAACGTTCCCTACGAGCGATAGTCGGGAGTAGAAATCGAACGGCTCAACACAACGGATCAATTCAAGAAGGGGTATCCAGTCATGTCTCGATTGGGCGGGAATTCGCTCTGCACGTTGGCCGTGTTTCTGATGGCGGGTTCGCTCCCTGCGCTGGCAGGCACGATCGCGGTCGATCACGCGAACTGCACCCTGGCACAGGCCATACTTGCGGCAAATCTGGCCAACAACGCCGCCCCCGCACTGGGAGAATCGGCGACCACTACGACCGGCAGTTGCAGCGCGAGCGCAACGAGCGGCGCGAATGTCATCACGCTTGCCCCGAATTCCGTACTGTCCTACGGCACAGCCGACAACTACTGGTACGGGCCCAATGCCTTGCCGCCGATCGCGAGCAACATCACGATCGAAGGCAATGGTGCGACGTATCAGATCGCGAACGGCACGACCCGTTTGCGCTTCTTCTTTGTCGGTGCCAATCCGTCAACCACAGGTTCGGCTCCCGCGACCCCCGGCTACAACACCCCGGGTGCGGGGAGCCTCACGCTGCACAACCTAACGCTCATGGGCGGCGTCCAACAGGGCGGCAGTAGTCAGACGGGCGGCAGTGGTGCCGGCATGGGCGGAGCCATCTTCAATCAAGGCACGCTGAATTTGAACGCGGTTACGCTGACCGGCAATGTGGCTCGTGGGGGCAGCGGCAGCGGTACCTCCGGCTTCACCGGCGGCGGCGGCATGGCTTCCGATGGTACGGGCAGCGGCGATGGCGGAGGTATGGGAGGCCCGGTCCCGTTTGGCAGTGGGGAGCCCGGCAACCTCGGAACCTCGAGTGCCGGGGGGGGCGGTGGCGGTCGGCCGAATGGGATGGGGGGGGCAGGTGGCACCGGCTTCGCCAGCGGCGCCGGCGGTGATGGCGGCGGCGGCGGTGGCGAATCCGGCTCGGCTTTAGGCGATGACGGCGGCGGTGGTTTCGGCGGCGCCACTTCAGGTGGCGCCAGTTTTGGTAGCGGCGCTAGTGGTAACGCGGGCGGCGGTGTCGGCGGCGGCGGCGGCGGTTACGGCATCGTTGGTGGCGGTGGCGGCTTTGGTGCAGGTGGTGGTGCGGTAGGCGGCAACGGTGGGTTCGGTGGCGGGGGCGGCGGCGTTGGAGGTGGCGCAGCGGGCGGTTTCGGCGGAGGAGCCGCCGGTGGCGGAGGTGGCGGGGGTGGCGGAGGCTTTGGCGGCGCGATCTTCAACCACTACGGCTCGGTATCGCTCGTCAATTGCACGCTGACCGGAAACACAGCCGCGGGCGGAAATGGCGCACCCAACGGCGGGGGCGGCAGCGGCTACGGCGGTGCCATCTTCAATCTCAATGGCACGGTCAACGTGGCGTTTTCGACCCTCGCGGGCAATGCCGTCAGTGCCGGCGCAAGCGCTGCAAACGGGTTTGCCGATGGCGGCGCGATCTACAGCCTGGCCTACAACGGCGACAGCACGACACCAGGAACCCCGGGTTACACCGGCAGCCATGCGGCCATGCTGAATTTGTCCAACAGCGTTCTCGCGAACAGTAGCAACGGCTCCCACGATCTCGTCAGCGACCAGCCAGCGCAAGTGGCCGGCGGTTTGACGAATCACAGCGTCGCCAGCGTGATGAGTGGTGGCGTCAATCTGGTGAGGACAGCGACCCGTCTGAACAACGCGTCGGCGCTACCCAACGGCTGGTTGACTGCCGATCCGCTACTGCTCGCCTTGACCAACAACGGCGGCCCTACTCCGACGATGGCACCGCAAACGGGCAGCCCCGCCATCGACGTCGCCGTCGCGAGCGGCAGCAACTTGCCGCCAACTGACCAGCGCGGCTATGCGCGCATATGGGGTCGTGCGCCCGATCTCGGCGCCTATGAGTACGGTTCACAACCCGGTCTTAACGACGACATCTTTCACGACGGATTCGATGGCAGTTCTCCGTAAGAGCAGCAGAGAGTTGGCGCATCGGACTCGAGAATCCGCGCCTTCACCGCAGCGATCCGCCTCCGGGCGCGTTCCGAGTGGCAACGCGGTGTCGACTGACGATGGCTCAATCGAGCCTTGGCAGTGAGATGACCAACGCGATGCGGCCGTTCATCGCATCGGGCCATCGAGGCCGGGTTTTGAAAAGCTCGATGGCCCGATGCGAGGGTTCATGCCCATGCGATGCCTACTGATCGAGGACGACAAGCCCACAGCGCGCTTCATCCGCGACGGCCTGCAGCGTTCCGGCTGCACGGTGGAAGCTTGCCATGATGGCAAGACGGGACTGACTCAGGCCATTGAAGGGCAGTGGGACGTGATCGTGCTCGACCGGATGCTGCCCGGCGGCGTCGATGGGCTCGATATTCTCGCTGCGCTGCGCGCGCGCGACGACGCGACCCCGGTGTTGGTACTGAGCGCGCTGAGCAGCCTCGACGAACGCGTTCGCGGTCTGCGCGGAGGCTGCGACGACTACCTGACCAAGCCGTTTGCGTTCGACGAATTGCTGGCCCGCATCGAGGCGCTGACTCGGCGTGCCACTCATCGCAACGACACCGAACGGATGACCGTGGCAGACCTGCAGCTTGATCCGCGTACTCGACGCGTGTTCCGCGATCGCAAGCTCATTGCGCTGCAGCCGCGGGAGTATTTGCTGCTGGAATATCTGGTGCGTCACCAGGGCGAGGTCGTGACGCGCAAGATGCTGCTGGCGGCGGTATGGGGCTACCACTTCGATCCCGAAACCAACGTGATCGATGTGCAGATGAGCCGACTGCGCAACAAGGTGGACAAGGATTTTGCCGTGCCGCTGATCCAGACGGTTCGTGGTGTCGGCTACACGATCCAGGCCCCGCCCGACACGGCGACCGCGAGCCGGCCCGTCGATGGCTAGCTTCCGTCATTCCGTCGTCTTCCGCATGGCCGTTGGCTACGGCTTGCTGTTGCTGTTCTCGGTCGCGCTGATCTCAACCGTGTTCTACGTCGGGACGGCCGGCCTGCTGGCTCGCAACATCGACAAGCAGCTGACCGCGACCTCGCGACGCCTCATCCAGATCCGCGAGCAGGCCGGACAAGACGCGCTGGAGCGCGAGATCCATGTTCTGTTGACGGATGACCGGGATGTCAATACCGAGGTCTACCTGCTCATCGATCCGGCCGGCAGGAAGATCATCGGCAACCTCACCGCATGGCAGGGGTTGTCGGGCCAGAACGACCAACTGGTCAAGCAACAGGTCAAGCGGTTGGGCCGCGACTCGGTCAGCCGCCTGCTGACCTACCGGTTCCGGGATGGCACGACACTGGTGGTGGGGCGCGACATGCAGGACCAGCGCGAACTGGAGCGCATGATCCTGGTGGCGCTGGGGCTGGGTGGCCTGGTTGCGCTGGTGCTCGCGGCCGTCGGGGCGTGGCTGTTCCGCGCGCAATTGCAGAATCAGCTCAAGGCAATCCACCGCACCACCGCCGAGATCTCCGCCGGCAATCTCGACCGGCGCATCGAGGTTGGCAGTTCGCGGGACGAATTTGCGGTGGTCGCCGGCGACATCAACGACATGCTCGACGAGATCGAGCGCCTGATGGACACCGCGCGCAACGTGTCCAACGCGATCGCGCACGATCTGCGGACACCGCTGGGGCGGATCCGCGGCGCGCTGGAAGATGCATTGCAGTCCCATCATCCGCTCGAGAAGCTCCCCGGTCGCGCGCAGTACGCGATCGACGAGATCGATGCGCTGATTGGGGTATTCGACAAGCTGCTGCAGATCGCCGAGGCCGAATCCGGTGTGCGCCGGCAACGTTTCGACCTGCTGCCGTTGCGCCAGGTGATCGGCGACATCGTCGAGCTGTACCAACCCGCCGCCGAAAACGAGGGCATCGCGCTCAGCCTGGCGGTGGAGGGCGAGCCGATGGTGAGCGCCGATCGCGACCTGCTCGCCGGCGTGCTGGCGAATCTGCTCGACAACGCGCTGAAGTACGCTGGCCGCGGTGCGCATGTGCAGGTACGAATCCTGAGTGGCCCACGCGATGTGCGCATCCTGGTCCGAGATGATGGCCCCGGCATACCGGCGGACGCTATCGGCAGAGCCACCGAGCGATTCTTCCGTGTGGATTCCAGCCGGAATCTGCGCGGCAACGGTTTGGGTCTGTCGATCGTCGCGGCGGTGGTGGCCCTGCATCGCGGCACTCTCACGCTGCGCGATGCCCATCCGGGCCTGGAAGTGGGCATCTCGTTGCCGCACGGTTGAGGCGGACCGACGCCGCCGACACGGCAACCTTTCCAAACCGTAACTTTTACCGATGCGGCATGCTCACTAAGGTGGCGCCGCGAAGTGCTCGCCTGCCCGTGGGCCGCGCGTCCGCGCACAGGCCCGATCTGCGGCAACCGACTGATACGGCCTCCGATGAAGTCCTGCGCGTCGCGTGGAGCCGGCCCGTCGCGCCCGGCGGTCCCTCATTGTCGACGCTTCGCACTCGCCACCGAACCTGGAATGGGCATGCAGATGACGCACAAGCTGAAGATCGGCGCGGCCGCCGCCTTGGCTGTTCTGGTGGTTTGCATCGGCTACGTCTGGCTCGCTCCTCGGGGTGGCGCCTCGTTGCCGACCAAGGCTGCTGCGCCGACCGCTGCGCAAGACACGGTGACGATCACCGAGCTGCAGGCTAAGCACGTCAGCGTGATTGCCGCCCAGATGCACGCATTCGACGCGCGGCTCGATGCCGTTGGCTTCATCGATTTCAACCAGGATCATTTGGCCCAGGTGTTTTCGCCCTACCAGGGGCGCGTGCGGGAGGTACGGGCGAAAGCGGGCGACGACGTCGCCAAGGGCCAGGTGCTGTTCACCGTCGACAGCCCGGACCTGGTGCAGGCCGAGTCCAACCTGATCTCGACGGCGGGCTTGCTTGCGCTGACCAGCAAGACGCTGGAGCGAGCGCGGCAGATGATCACCATCCAGGCGAACGCCGTGAGGGATATCGAGCAAGCCGTTTCCGACCAGCAGACCGCGGCGGGCAACTACCAGGCCGCGCGCAATGCACTGCGCATCTTCGGCAAATCGGACGCGGACATGGATCGGATTGCCGCCAGCCGCAAGATCGACGGCGAACTGCGCGTCGTGAGCCCGTTTGCCGGCCGCGTGACCGCGCGCGCCGCAGCCCCCGGCGTACTGGTCCAGCCGGGCGCAGCGCCGGCGCCCTTCACGGTCGCGGACTTGTCCAGCGTGTGGATGGTGGCCAACGTGGTCGAGGGCGACGTCGCCGCACTGCGGATCGGCCAATCCGTTTCGGTAACGGTCGCCGCGCTGCCGGGACGGAAACTGCAAGGCTCGATCAGCTACATCGGCAGCACGGTCGACCCGAGTACGCATCGCGTCAGCGTACGCTCGGAAATTGCCGACCCGCAGCATGAGCTGCGACCGCAAATGCTCGCCACCTTCGTCGTCCACACCGGCGCGCCCGTGCAATCGGTCGGCGTGCCGGCCAATGCGGTCGTACGCGAAGGCGACGGCACGATGACGGTCTTCGTCACCGGGGATGGTCGTCGCTTCGTGCGTCGCGTGGTCAAGCTCGGCCTGCAGCAGGACGGGATGGACCAGATCATCGAAGGTCTGTCGGCCAGCGAACGTGCGGCCGGCGACGGCGCCCTGTTCGTCAGCAACGCACTGGCTCTGCAATCCAATTAGCGCATCGGGACGGCCGCTTGCTGCCGTGCTCCATCGACAGAAGGCGACACCGTGTTCAGAGGTCTCATCGCGTTCGCACTGACCCGACGATCCATCGTGATCATGGGCCTGGCCGCCTTCATCGCGATTGGCCTGGCGGCGTACGCGAAGCTCAACATCGAAGCCTATCCGAATCCTGCGCCGGTCATCCTGGAGATCACCGCGCAGGCCCCCGGGCTGTCGGCCGAGGAAATGGAGCGCAGCTACACGCGACCGATGGAGGTGGGATTGGCGACCACACCCGGCGTCGACAACATCCGCTCGACGTCGTTCTACGGCCTGTCGTTCGTCCGCGTCACCTTCAAGTACGGGATCGACTACTACTTCGCGTATACGCAGGCGGCGTTGAACCTGCAGCAGAACGTGAGCCTGCCGAACAACATCGTGCCGCAGATCCAGGCTTCGAGCCTGGTCGGTGAAATCTATCGCTATCAGCTGGTCGGGCCGCCGCACTACGGCCTGACCAATCTGCGCACGGCGCAGGATTGGGTCGTCACACGCCGGCTGCTGTCGGTGCCCGGCATTGCCCAGGTCGTGACCTGGGGCGGCACGACCAAGGAATACGAGGTCGAGGCCGACCTGCACAAGCTGGAGGGCTACAGCGTGACCCTGCCGCAGCTGATCGGCGCGATCGGGAACGCGAACACCAACGTCGGCGGGCGCACCGTCAACATCGGTCAGCAGTCGGTCAACATCCGTGGCGTCGGGCTGATCAGGAACAGCGACGACATCGGTCACATCGTGCTGTCGCAATCCAATGGCACGCCGGTGCTGGTCAAGGATGTCGCGAAGGTGTCGGTCGGCTCCGTGCCACGGCTCGGCAAGGCCGGACGCGACGATCAGGACGACGTCGTGACCGGCATCGTCGTGATGAATCGCACCTTGCAGACCAATGAAGTGCTCGCCCGCGTCAAGGCCGAGGTGGAGAAACTCAATCACGATGGCACGCTGCCGCCAGGCGTGGAGGTGGCGCCGTTCTACGATCGATCCAACCTGGTCAACGTCACCACCCACACGGTGCTGCACAACCTGATCTTCGGCTGCCTGCTGGTATTCCTGATCCAGTGGGTGTTCCTGGGCGATCTGCGCAGTGCGATCATCGTCAGCGCCAACATTCCGATTGCGCTGCTCTTCAGCATCATCATCCTGGTGATGATGGGCGATTCCGCCAACCTGTTGTCGGTCGGCGCGGTGGATTTCGGCATCATCGTCGACTCGGCGGTGATCCTGATCGAGAACATCTTCCGCAACTTCCAGAGGAGCCCCGAGGCTCGGCAGCAACTGCTGCATGACCAGGCCCAGAGCGACTTCGCGATGTACTCGCCGGGCGGCATCGCGCATGGATGGTCGAAGAAGCTCCGGCTGCTGTTCGTCAGCGCGATCGAGGTCGACCGCGCAGTGCTGTTCTCCACCGCGATCACGGTCGCCGCGTTCATCCCGCTGTTCACGATGCAGGGCGTGGAGGGTCAGATCTTCGGCCCGATGGCGCGCACTTATGCGTATGCGTTGTCCGGTGCGCTGATCGCGACGTTCACCGTGACGCCGGTGCTGGCCTCGCTGCTGCTGCCCAGGCACGTCAAGGAAACTGAAACGGTCTTCGTGCGCGCGATCCGCGGGGTCTATTCGCCGGTGCTGCGCTGGGCGCTGCGCAGGCGCAGGACCACCGTCGCGATCGGAGTCGCCTTTCTCCTCGTGGCCGGCCTGCTGTTGCCGCGCATCGGCACCGAATTCCTGCCCGCGCTGGAGGAAGGCAACCTGTGGATACGCGCGACGATGCCGATCACGATCTCGCTCGAAGCCGGCATGGACAAGGTCAACCGCATGCGGCAGATCGTGAAGTCCCATCCGGAAGTGGTCACCGTGGTCTCCCAGCACGGGCGTCCCGACGACGGCAGCGATGCCTCGGGCTTCTACAACGTCGAGCTGTTCGTTCCGCTCAAGCCGCAAGGCGAGTGGCCCAGCGGTCACACCAAGGAGATGCTGGTCGATGCGCTGCAGAAACAGTTCGAAGAAGAATTTCCCGGCGTCGAATTCAACTTCTCGCAGTACATCCAGGACAACATCGAGGAAGGTCTGTCGGGCGTGAAGGGCGCCAACTCGGTCAAGATCATCGGCCCTGATCTGGTCGAACTGGAGAAGCTGGCCGACCAGGTGCTGCGCGAGATGCGGCAGGTCAAGGGGGTGGAGGATGCGGGCATGTTCAGCGTGCTCGGCCAGCCCAACCTCAATATCACGATCGACCGCGCCAAGGCCGCGCGCTATGGCCTCAACAGCGGCGACATCAACAACGTCGTGCAGGCGGCTGCCGGCGGCACGCCGGCGACGACCGTGCTCGAGGACGACAAACAGTTCGCCTTGGTGGTGCGCCTGGCGCCGCAGTATCGGTCCGACGTGCAGGCGATCGGCAATATCAGCGTCGGCTACACCGCGCCCGGCGGCGCGACCGCGTATGTCCCGCTGCGCGAGCTGGCGACGATCGCGCTGGATACCGGGGCGTCGTACATCTACCACGAGCGCAACGAGCGCTTTATCCCGGTCAAATTCAGCGTGCGCGGGCGCGATCTCGGCAGCACGGTGGTGGAGGCGCAGGCGCGCATCGCGAAGAATGTCGTGTTGCCGGGCGGCTATCACCTCGTCTGGGCCGGCGAGTTCGATGCCATGCAGCAGGCCGCGCGCCGTCTTGCGGTGGCGTTGCCGATCGCGATCCTGCTGATCCTTGCGTTGCTGTATACCTTGTACAACTCGCTGCTCGACAGCCTGCTGACGCTTGCCGCGATCCCGTTCTCGATCGCCGGCGGCATCATCGCACTGTACCTGTCCGGCTTGAACCTGAGCGTATCCGCCGGTATCGGCTTCATTTCGTTGTTCGGCGTGTCGGTGATGAGCGGCATCCTGGTGATCTCGTACTTCAATCACCTGGTATTCGAGGGCCAGGCGCCGCTCGACGCGATGTATCACGCGGCCGAGGAGCGCATGCGCCCGACGCTGATGATGGCGCTGTCGGCCTGCATCGGCCTGTTTCCGGCGGCGATCTCCACCGGCATCGGCAGCCAGGTGCAGCGACCGCTGGCCACCGTCGTGGTCGGCGGCATGCTGCTGGGACCGATCATGTTGCTGGTTGTCGCCCCCGCGCTGCAGGTGCTGGTCGTGGAGTGGTCGCAGAAGCGCAAGCAACGCCGCGGGCCGAGCCCTGTCGAGACGGGAGGCCTGTGATGACGACTTCACGCATCGCACCTAGCTGGCAACCAGGCGGCCATCGCGACAGGCTATTGTCGATTCGGCTGCGCAGGCCGCGCGTACAGGACGCGATCATCGTTGCGGCATTGTTCGCCACACTGTGCACGGGCTGTGCCGTGGGCCCGGACTATCGACGGCCTGCGCTACCGGCAACGGACAGCTATACCCGAGCGCCGCTGCCCGCCGCGATCGGCTCGACCACCGTCGGCCAGGACGAGCAGCATCTCGAACTCGGCGCGAAGATCACCCGCGAGTGGTGGACCGTGTTCGCTTCACCGGCACTGAATGCTCTGGTGCAACGCGCCTTTGCGCACAACCCGAGCATCCAGAGCGCCCAGGCGGTGTTGCGCCAGGCACAGGAAAATGTCACCGCTCAGCGCGGCGCGTATTTCCCATCCGTGCAGCTCGGCTACTCGCCCAGCCGGCAGAAGAATGCAGTGGGCACGGTTTCGCCAACGCTGACCTCGGGCGAGGCGCTGTACACACTGCACACGGCCCAGCTCAGCATTGCCTATGCGCCCGACGTGTTCGGGCTCAACCGGCGCACCGTCGAATCGCTCCAGGCGCAGGCCGACGCGCAACGCTTCCAGCTGGAAGCGGCCTATCTGACGTTGGCTTCCAACGTCGTCGCGGCCGCCGTCCAGGAAGCCGCACTGCGCGCGCAGATCGACGCCAGCAAGGACATCATTGCGGCCGACACGCGTTCATTGGCGATCCTGCGCCAGCAAGCCGTCTTGGGTTACGCCTCCGGCCTGGATGTGGCTACGCAAGAGACCGCCTTGGCCCAGGCGCAGCAGAGTCTCCCTGCGCTGCAGAAGCAGCTCGAACAGACTCGCAATCTGCTCGCGGTGCTGGCGGGAAGCCTTCCCTCGCAGGGTGGAACCGAGGATTTCGATCTGGCCAGCCTGCAGTTGCCGCAGGCCTTGCCGCTGAGCCTGCCTTCGCAACTGGTCGAACAGCGGCCGGATGTGCGCGCCGCCGAGGCGCAGGTGCATGCCGCGAGCGCCCAGGTGGGCGTGGCGGTGGCGAACCGGCTGCCGCAGTTTTCCATTTCCGCCATGTATGGCGGCAGCTCGACGCAATTCAGTCGAATGTTCGAAGATCACAACAAGTTCTGGGGTCTCACCGGCAATCTTGCGCAGACGGTGCTCGACTTTGGCACACTCAAGCATCGTCAGCGTGCGGCCGAGGCAGCATGGCAGCAGTCGGCAGCGCAGTATCGCGGGGTGGTGCTGACAGCCTTCCAGAACGTGGCCGACGCACTCTACGCACTCGACGCTGATGCGAGGGCGCTGAGTGCAGCCATGCAAGCGGAAGCAGCCGCGGAGAAAACCCTGGGCCTCGTTCGCAAGCAGCTCGATCTCGGCTATGTCAATGCGCTGGTACTGCTCAACGCCGAGCAGGCCTATCAGCAGACGAAGATCGCCCGCATCCAGGCGCAGGCGGCCCGCTTCAGCGACACAGCGGCGCTGGTTCAAAGTCTCGGCGGCAGTTGGCAA
Organism: Dokdonella soli; assembly: GCF_039523175.1. Classification (NCBI taxonomy): domain Bacteria; kingdom Pseudomonadati; phylum Pseudomonadota; class Gammaproteobacteria; order Lysobacterales; family Rhodanobacteraceae; genus Dokdonella; species Dokdonella soli. The sequence goes on along the minus strand of NZ_BAAAEU010000024.1, from coordinate 551,151 downwards.
TCCACTGCGGACACCGTATCCAGCGGATAGAGCGGGTAGCCGCGACTCGTGCGATCTGCGTTCGGACACTGCACGACGTTCAACTCGTCAGCGCAGTGGGGTGGTTCGAGTCCCCCGCGCTCCCGACACTCTTCATACGGAGGCTTCGGCCTCGCTTTCTCCAGCCGTCGCTGAGCACTCCTTGCGATCCAAGTCCTGCCGACGCCATCGATGCGAAAGCAGGACTTGTTCAGACCTTCCCTAGGAACTCCGCATTCGGAAGGCACTCAGTTCTGGGTCGCGGTCACGGGTACGGCGCAGACCGGATGTGCGGCGTTGTTGCTGTCGATGCACAACAGAGCGGCTGCCTTGTTCTGTCCCGCCGGAAATTGCGTGCTGTCGACGGTCACGGTCACCGAACCACTGAGCAACCCCTTCAGCGTCAACGTCACCGGCGTCGTAGTCATCCAAGGCGCGCCACACGCCGCAACCTGTTCGATGTGCATAGCCATGCCCGGATTGTTGTTGTTGGTCCAGCTACCCGATGAGTTGGGATCGATCTTGCCTGGGTCGATATCCTGCGCATTGCTGCCGTTCGCGGCGGACGATTGGTACCACAGCCAGCCGTTCGCGTAGTTGCCGGTGCCGAAGGTCGGCGTCGCGAGGTACGCGGCCATCCAGTACTTGGCGGTGATACTTCACGGCCCGGTGCAGAATCAGCTCCGACGAAAGTGGCCGCATTGGTATGCGGCCACCCCTGGGGTTGCGGGCTGCGCTACGGCACTTCGAAGCCGTCGATAAAGATGGCGTCAAACTGCAATCGGAACGCGCCACGTCCGTGCGTGAATGCGATGATTTGCGCGGGTTGCCGACTGGTCTTCAAATCGTAGACCGGGACGTTCGGCAAACCGGTGTTGTAAGGATTCCATGTCGTGCCACCATCCGTGGAGAGAAACACCCCGGCGTCGGTACCCGCCCAGATTGCATTCGGCACAATCGGGTCGGTGACGAGTGCGTTCACCGGGATATCCGGCAATCCGTTGGAAGCATCGGCCCAGGTCATTCCGCCATCGGTGGATTTGCGCACATTGTGTGCGGGCAAACTGCCTGTGAATCCTGCTCGCGCCTGGTAAACCACGTTTGAATGGCGCGGGTCGATCAAGATGCTCGTGACAAAAAGCGAAATCGGGGACGGAGCGGCATCCACTTCCGTAAAGCTGGCGCCGCTGTCGTTGGAAACGAACACGTGGCCGTTGCTTGAACCGGTAAAGATGGTTTGAGCGTCAAGCCCTGGAGCCGGATTGGGCAGCGTGGTGATCGCACTGATCTCCCCGTTCGGCAAGGCCAAGTCCTGCCCGCCGGTACCAGGGCCAAGAGCCGAGAAAATATTGGGAGCTCCGGTCGGGTACGAGAAGAAGCGATCGGCTCGATAGAGCTTGTTCGTGCCGAAGTAGAGTGTGTCGTGCACGCCGCGATCGAGGTGAATCGGCGGATACCACAACACGCGATCGGTGTAATTCATTCCGTTGTTGTATGGCGGGTTGTTTTTGGCAGCGCCCGAAAAGCTATAGTTTTCCAACGCGGTAAATCCCGCCGTCGTGTAGCCGACGCCAATCGACCAGTCGCCGCCGCTTGTGTCGTAGTAGGTGTGCACGAGGTTGTTGGGATTGTCCTGGTCGATCAACGCGGTTCCGCCGTCGCCGTAGTCCAAATGCAGCCAGCCTGCTCCTCCCGTAAAGCCGTCCACGCCGTTGTCCTGCGTACCGCAATAGGCGATATTCGGGTTGGCTTGATACAGGTCGCATTGCTCGAACTGGGTAATCTGCAAATTCGTATTGAGGTTGACCCAGTTGTCGCCGCGATCGATCGATTTCCAGACACCGCCGTCGTTGGCGACCCAGATTTCATTGCTGCGGCCCGGCCACACTTGGATCGCATGGACGTCGGCATGAAGAGCCGTCGTGCCATCTGCGCTGCGCACCTTGCTGGCGAACGTGGCGCCGCCATCGTTGGAACGCATGAACTCGCTCGGCGTCACTTCGTTGTTGTTGGCATCAACCGATGAAATGTAGGAGCCGCCGGTGTATAGGACGCTGGGATTGCCAGGCTCGACCGCAATCGGCATGTCGTACCAACATTGCGTGTTGCAGAAACCTTGCGCGTTGGCGAGCTCGGTCCAGGTCGCGCCGCTATCGTTCGATTTGAACACGCGCCCCCCGCTGCCGGCGCCGGTGGCAGTTTGTCCGTTGCCTACATAGAGCACCGTATTCCCATGCCCATCGCCGGTGGCCGTTATCGCGGCGCGGCTCCATGTGCCGGTGGCGTCGAGCGGCGGCAATCCACCGGTACCGGCGATCTGATTCCAGGTGGCGCCGCTGTCATCGGAGCGCAGGATGCCACCGACGACGCCGCCATTGGCGTACATGGCTGCCCACCAGCGGGTCGGCGTAACCGGGTCTTGGATGACTTGTGATGCAGGATCGTTCGCCACCTGCGTGGTCATCTTGGTCCACGTCAATCCTGCGTCGGTGGATTTGAAAATACCGCGCGGCGGCAGAGACGGCTCCGTGATGCATGCGCCACCCGCACTGACAAAAGCGGTGCCCGTTGTCGCCAGCAACGTATTGGGATTGGTGCGGTCGATTGCGATCGAATTGACGGCGCGGTTTGTGAACAGGGACGAGCCGTACGGCCCTTGCCAGGTGCGACCGGAATCGGTCGACTTGTAGACGCCGACGCCACCGTACGTGTCGCAGCCGAAGTTGCCTTCGCCAGTGCCGACATACAACGTCGCCTCGTTGCGAGGGTGTGGTCCCGGCGCGATGGCGATGCTGCCGATCGCGAGCGAACCGAGCTGATCGCCTATCGGCGCCCACGTTTGGCCGCTGTCGCTGGTGCGCCACACGCCGCCCAGTGCCGCACCGATGAACGCTACTTCGTCTTGTGCATCCAGAGCAATCGCGGTAACGCGCCCGGATACGGCACTGAGATGCTGCGGTGAACCCCAAGGCGTCTCGCCATGGAGCAGCGGTGTCGGGCCGATTGCCTGCCAGTTTTCGGTATGCAGATACGCCGCTGATATCGAGGCGCTTTCGCGAGTTTGTGCATTTGCACTCTGAAGCGCGGAGGCAGCGGCTGCCTGTTGAACGGCCTGAAAGCGCGCAGCCGCCGCATTGAACGTTGGATCGTCAGGGTTGGTTCGACGCAAGACCTCGTATGCCTCGCGCAAATGGGGTGGACCCTCTAGCTCGCGTTCGGGTACACCCGGATGAGTTACCGCGCGCGCGATCGTCAGCACCAGCGGCACGGCAAGCGCCGCAATAAATATCTTGAACTTCACGATAACTCACTCCCCCTACCAGGATGACTAACGATCGCTTTGCGCGGTCTGATTAGGCCGCGAGTAGTAATTTGCTTCCGGCTGGGGAATGGCTGATAGGCAAATTGCTCTGCAAAGATGCGATAGATCAACCTAAGTGTTAGGGAAGGTCCGAACAAGTCAGAGCTCGTCATTCCGGCGAAGGCCGGAAGCGCTTCACAACAGCGAAGCTGGTCATCCAGTTTTCAAACGAGTTGCCGTAGAGCTGGATGACCAGCCTACGGCTGTTGAGAAGCGCCTCCGGCTTTCGCCGGGATGACGCCTTGTTCAGAGGTTCCTTAGCGCCGGTTTGAATTTCCGTAAATTTGGCCGGCTTGAAAATCGTGAGGCAAATGAACGGACTCGGTGTCGTGGGACGTCGACACTTCACTGCTGGATTTGCTCCTTCATGCGGCAGCTCTTGCCTTCGATGCGCACGGTATCGGCGTGGTGCAGCAGGCGATCGAGCAGCGCCGAGGTGGGGGCGCTGTCATTGTTGAAGATCGCGGGCCAGTGCTTGTAGACACGATTGGTCGTGAGCGCGGTGGCGCTGCGCTCGGGGTGATTCGCCCCGTAGTCGGAACAGGAGGGCCTGCTCGCAGAGCTGGCTTGAATGAGTGGCTGACGTCGTCTCGACCCGCCACGAATCGTCGGTGGCCTAGGCGTGCTGGTTCGTATCGCCTGCGAGAGGGCCGGCTTTCAGGGCTCCGCCCTGAAAGCGACCGCAATTTGCGCAGTTGCGCAGCTATTGGAATTGGACCTGGATGCTGACGCCGCTGTAGGACGGATTGGCCTTGAGCATCACGTAGTAGTAGTCGCCGGTCACCGCAGGGTTTTTCAGAACGATCTGCTGGCTGGTACCGGGCAACACGGAACTCGCGTCGTAGGTGGTGTCGTTGGGCCAATTGCTGGCTCGGACATAGAGACCCGCGGTGCCCGTGCCATCGTGGGTCATGAACGTGATCGATGTCGTCCCCGCCGGGATGAATACGGCGTACCACAGCACGCTGGTCGAACTCTGGTTGCTGATCTGGCAACCGTTGTCGAGCCGGCCTTGCGCTTTCTGCGGGCATTCCGGCAGCGGCTCGAAGCCGTTCTGGAAAATCGCGTCGACCGGATTGGTCCCGCCGCAGCTCGACGTATCACCGGAATGCGCGCTGATGCAGGCGAGAAAACTCGGCCAATCGGCGTCATGCGAGGTCTGCGCACCGGCGAGCCAGGTGCGATAGCCCGCGTAGTTGCCCGGCCGGAAATATCCGAGTATCGAATCGATTTCGTCGTGGTGGCGCTCGAACATGTAGCGCACCGACAGGTAGCCCCAGCGATACACCAGCTCCCGGCCGCTGCCGTAGGTGTTGTCGAACACCTGGCTGAGCTTGAACTGCGCCGTGCCGGCGTCGGCATCGGCTTCCGGATACACCATGCCGCGGAAGCTGTAGGAGAAATATTCAGCCAGGCCCTCGATGTACCAAACCGACGATCCCGGCAACGTCAGCGGGTAGTCGGAGAATCCACCGTACATGTCGAACCGGCCGTCGAGGTAGTGCACATACTCGTGGGTGAGGTTCCAGATCTGGAACGGTTGCAGCCATTCGGCGACATAGCACAGGAAACGAGCCTGGTTGGCGGGATTGGACGGGTCGCCCTCCAGATAGATGCCGCCGTTGTTGGTGTTGTTGCCGAAGATCACGCCCGAATAGTTGACATAGTCGGAGCTCGACGCGAACACCACCATTTCCAGGTTCGTGTTGTTGTCGTTGGCAACGGGTTGATGGTTGGTCTGCATACGGTCGTGGAAGTAGATCTCCTCCTTGCCGACCTTCGCGCAGGTCTGGTTGATCTGGTCCTGGGTGAGCGACTGCGCGCGCAGCTTCAAGGTCGGGCCGCACTGATAGCTGATCGGCAGCACGGTCTGCGTCAGCTTCTGCACGAAATCGCACAGGCTGAAATAGCTGCAATGCGCCTGGTCGTAGTACAGCGTGACATCGGCGGTACCGACATAGACCGACGAGCCCGGCCCGGTCAGGCCATAGGCGTTGAGCACGGCCTTGACCTTGGGTTCCAACGCGGTGAGCAGCGGATCGGGATATTTGAGGAACCGCGCCAGTTCGCGACCGGCGTTCGCGATCAGGTATTCGTTCGCCGTTCCCGCCTCGGCAGCGTTGTTGCTGATGAAGGACGCCAGGCTGTCGGTGATCGACGGGTCGCTCTGCACCAAGGCCTGGAAATCGGCGTTCTGATGTCCCCTGAACAGCACGTTGAACAGATTGTTGGTCGCACTCATCATGCTCGCATAGGCGTGGTAGCTCGCGTTGTAGCGACCGAGCATGGCCTTCACCGTGCCGAGCTGATGCGCGTTCTCGCCGGCGCTGTCGATCAGGGTGACGAATTCGCTGAGCACCTGGCCGTGATTGTCGTTGACGTCGGCGAAATGGGCGTTGGCGACGAACGCGTCGAGTGCCGGCCGGATTGCGGTCGCCAGTGCGGCGCCGTAGCTGCCGACGTCCGCGCTGTCGTTGAACTGCACGTAGTAGCCCGCTCGCAGGAAGGTGATGACCTGCAGCGCACTGGTGCTGTTGTCGCCGGGATAGCCTGCCGACAGCGACTGCAGCGCATTGGCCATCGTCACCATCTTGCTTTCCACAAACGTTTGCGCGGCTGTCGTACCGGTGATCGCATACAGGTTGTTCAGGCAATCGACCGTAGAGCCCTTCACCAGGCTGACCAGCGCCGAGCCGCTGGCAGTGGCGAATGGGGCGACGTCGCAGCTTGCCGCTGGTGCGGTCGTGCTCTTTGCCGTCGTAACAAGGGTGTAGCGCGCCTGCACTAATTTTCGTAGATCCTGCGGACGGTCGTAGTCCTGCCGCAGGGGCTCGCGCCATGCCGACTGCGGCGGCCGATGCGCTGCGTCGAGCGGGCTGGTCTGAACGTGAGGGCTGTCTGCCAGGTCGGGACCCGATGGCGGGAGTCCAGCGGCGAGCGCGCTGCCGGACAGCCATGCCAGACACATCATGATGACGAGCAGCCGCGAACGGCGGCCCAGCACTAAGGTACGGGTGACGCTCATTTGCTATCCCCTTGGATCTGGTTTGGAACTGCATCCGACTTCGTCGGGCGATTGACCGCTTCTTTCGTCCGCGCTCAACGGTTTACCTCGCGCTCTTTCGAATCGAGTGCGATGAATGTTTTGCGGACAGCGGCGGCGTGACGACACCCTAGTACCGACGTCCACCGGAGGTCTTGGCTGTAACGTTCGCTGCAGCGTCGGGATTTGCGCAATCAGACAGTTTTGTGTCAGTGCGGAGACTGGCGACGCCTGGGGGGCGGCTCGCTTCAAATACCCGTGGTTTCCGGAACGAACGATCGTCACGACGGTGCGCTCCGGATCAGGCGCGCTCCCGCGAGGCGCTCGTCTTCTCGTATCGGACTCGATTACTCGCGGGGCCCCATTTGTCGAACCGATCCTGCCAGTTGCCCCATCAGGCACGCGGCGGCGACCGTTCCGCTGAGCCAGTGCTGCGCACAGACGCAGTTCGGGAGTCAGCCCGCGAGGAAGGTAGAGACTTCTACATCCAACGCCCTTCGCGTACGAACAATCGGTATTGCCGCGGTGTGAGGCCGGTGACCTGGCGAAACTTGCGCGATAACCCGCTCTGGTCGCAAAAGCCCGTCACATGCGCGATCTCGGCGATTGGCTGTTCGCTCTTCGCCAGCATCTGCGCCGCTGCGCTGACCCGAGCCTTGATCATGTATTGCGCCGCCGAAAGATGAAATATCTTCTTCATCCTTCGCTCAAACTGTGCCAATGACAGCTCGCCGATACGCGCGAGATCCTCCACACGAAGTGCTTCGGCAAAATGATCGAGCAGGTAGTCGATCGCCCGCGCGAAACCAACATCGATCAGGCCCGCGCGGCTGGGTTCGACCAGATCCTTGGATATGCAGGCGAGGCCGATGATGTGGCCGTGATGATCGCGCAGAGGTTCTTTCGTGCTCAGGCACCATCCTGAACTGCGGTCCGGATACAGGGTCAGATCAAGGTTGTCGACGATGGGCTTGCCAGTGCGAAACAAACGCTCGTCCTGACGCGTGTAGCGTTCCGCCATCGGTTCCGGAAACAAGTCGAACGCACTGCGACCGAGCGCTTCGCGCTTGTTCGACAGCCCGCAGCGCTCCACGCACGCTTCGCTCATCAGCACGTAGCGCCCGCTGCGATCCTTGATGGAAAAAACGATATCGGGCAGACGATCGAACAACGCCTCGACGTACAGCGGCGAGGCAAGGCGCTTCATGAAAGTATCGCGCCATGCGAACAGCTCCGTTGACATGCGGGACTACCCCAATCGGACAATTTTGCGGATTTCGATGCAAAGGTGACTGGAACGACCAAGATCGGCCGTCGCGCCACTCTTACCATCGGCTTGGAGTACCACTCGCCCGCTCGCGCTCCGCATCTGACGCCGTGCTGCGGAGCACTGTCGAGGACTGCCGACGCCGTTTGACGATACGCTGATTGAACGCAACGGGTAAAGGCGGTGTCATCACCGCGTGCCAGGCCGCAGCGAACCGGCCGGGGCAGGTTCCGTATTGCCCGAATGAACTCGGCTTTCGTGAGAGCCTCGATAGACGTGTGCGCATTCGCCGACATCGTTGCTCAGGATATGCAGGAATGCTGATCAGCGATTGTCGCTCGTCGGCAGCCCTCGCTACGGCTGCCGTCCTCATTCATTGCAGCCAGACTCGAAGCCGTCAGGAAAGGTCTGAACAAGTCGGCCTGATTGTGGTCAATCCTGCGCGCTGTCGAACCTGCGACCGACGCGACGAACGTCGCTGACCCAAGCCTATCCTGACAACGCGCGCGAGAACCGGTCCCGCCGCAACGCCATGTTTCAAAATTCGTTCGCTCATACGTCTTGTCGTATGTACTGAGCGAACGTGGCCATGGTGTGAGTGAAAGGCTCGAACAAATCCGTCGACCGGCGCTCCGAAGCCGCGAGCGGAGGCTGCCAGCAAGCAGCACAGCCGGAGCCTGGCGCCCTGGCCGTCTCCCAATTCCGCCTCAATTCGACGTCTGGCGCGGTCACGAAACGCTCGCCGGACTCGATGAACGTCACGCGGGCAGAAACTCGCTTGCCCCGATGGGCGAGGATTGCATGTCTTATCGGCATGTGGCCCGTGCGCCCATTTGGACCAACAAGGGGCATGTGTCGGCCGCGGCGGGTGCGCTGGCCGCCGTGGTGTTTGCCAAGTTCCTGCTGCTCCTCCTCGATCCGCAAATACGCCTTTTCATGGGCGACTCGGCGACCTACCTGTTCAGCGCAGTCAGTCATGCAACACCTCCGGATCGGTCGTTCACCTACCCGATGCTGATCGGCGAGACGGCGGGCCGCTCCGGCTCGCTGGTCTCCCTGTTGCTCGCTCAGACCGTGTTCGGAATTGCCGCGGCACTGTGCCTCCACTTCACGTTGCGCACTGCCTTTGGAGTCCGCGGTTGGCTTGCGGCTCTCGCCGCGGCGGCACTGGCGGTCGAACCGAGTCAGCTGTTTTACGAACGCATGGTGATGACCGAGACGACCAGCAGCCTATGCCTGCTCGGGTGCGTGACGCTCACGCTCGCCTACCTGCGTGACGGCCGTCTGCTCTGGCTGCTGGCCTGTGCGATGCTCGGCACCGTAGTGGCCAGCTTGCGGGTCGGCCTGGTGCCGGTCGCGCTCTGCCTTGCACCCTTGGCGCCGCTGCTGGTCGCCCTGCTGCGTGGACGTTCCGGAGTGCCCACGCCTGGCCACGCGCGCCTCGCGATCCATTTTCTTGTCGCCGTGCTGGCGACCGGCATCTGCCACCACGAATACAAGATCTGGTACGGCGCGCGCACGGCCAGCGCACCGGCCTACCTGCTCGATGCGGGGGTCTTCCGCCTCGGTCTGGTCGTGCCGCTGCTGAAACCCGAGCACTTCGCCGGCACCGGTGTGAGCCCGGCGATCCTCGACGAAGTACGCATTCCGCTCGCCAATCCGCACAATCGCGAAGCGCATATCTGGACACCGGGAGGTTTGATTTCGGTGCTGCGTGAACACGCCGGACTGCGAACGCGCGAGGTCGCGGCGATGCTGGCCGAGCACGCCATCCACGACGACCCGATGGGCCTGGTCTCACTGGGGATCGTCACCTTCGCCGAGTATTTCGACCCGTGGCAGCGCAGCGAGCGCTTGCACAGTGATATCGGCTACGGCGAACCGCCGGGCGAACAGACGCTGGCTCTCCTGCGCGAACGCTTCCACTACGAAGCCGCCGGCGTCGCGCGCACGCCGACGCCGATCCTGCGTTATTTCGAGCAGGGGGCGCTGTGGCTGGTGATCTGCCTGTTCGCCCTGCTGCCGCTTGCTCTGACCATGCTGCACCTGCAATGGCGCGTGCGGCCCGCACCGGCGCTGCTGCTCGCCCTGCTCGCGGCGGGCATGGTTATCGGCGAATTCCTCTGCGCGCACATCATCTCGTTTCGCTACCTGCATCCGCTGCCGATGCTGTTCCTGATCTGCCTCGCGGCCACCGTCGACCGCCTGCTGCCTCGTCACGCACGTGCGTTGGAGATGCGATGGCCTGCGTGATTCGCGACGCTGGTCGTCATCTGCGCACCGCGCCATGGCACAAGACGGGAGATCTCCCTATCGACCGCAGCATGCTGCTGCTGCGCGTTTCACGTTCAAAACGTATAAGACCCCGTCAACAAAACCGTGCGTCGCCTGTAGAGGGGTACGAAGGTCTCGTCGAAATCATCGTCCAGCAAACGGTGACCGAACAGATTCTTCATCCCCAGCGTCAGCTGCCAGTCCCTTGCTCCGTAGGACACACTCGCATCCACGCTGACCTGACCCGGGTTGTTGAAAGTCACGCTGCCATCCGATGTCTGCCCCTGCGCGCGGCTGCGACCCTGGATACCGGCGCCCAACCCCCAGCCTCGCTGTGGCGTGCCATTCAACCAGTAGCTGGTCCACAGGCGAAAACGTTGCCGGGGAGCGCCGGTCGCCAGCGAACCATCATGGTTGTGGATGCGCGCATAGGCGTAGCTTGCGCTGACATCCATGCCGGGAGCGATCCGGCCGTTGAACTCCACCTCAGCGCCCTTGTTGGTTTGCCCGGGGCCGGGAATTCCGAAATAGGGAGGTTTCGGCGACACCAGGTCTGCGCTGTGATCAAGCATGATGCGGTACAACGACGCCGTCAGGCGAGCGCGACCCTGGAACAAGTCAAACCGGGCGCCCATCTCGATCTGTCGCGACAAGGCGGGCAGCAACGGACGGCCGCTTTGCCCGAGCACGGTATCGGGCTGAAAGCCGCTGGTCGCGCTGGCGTAGATGGAAACGCCGTGACCGAGCTTGTCGACAATGCCCAGGTTGGGCACCCAATGCGCCTTGTGCTGTATCCAAGGGGTCCCATCGGGGTGGCTGGTCGACAACTCGTACGTCGCCCGTCGCAGGGCCAGCAGCACATCCCATTGATCGCCCAGCTTGATCTGATCCTGCAGAAACAAGCCCGTGTCGGTGATCCAGCGATCCGCGGGAAGGTGTACATCGTCCGCGCGCTGAACGATCCAGCGCGCCGGCGGCAGCGGCCCCCCGGTGAAAAGGTTGTAGCTGCCATCGCCGATAGTGCTCAAGGCATCGTCGATACTGCCGATACGCGCGCGTGAGTAATCGAAGCCGACGACCAGAGCCTGTCGCACAGGACCCTGGTCGAACGTGCCCACGATGTCATTCTGCACGTTGTAGAACGCGTCCGAGTATCGATACAACTCCGCCGTGGCCATGACATTGCCCGATGGGTCAGGACTGCGCAGCAACCAATCCTGCACGCCAGCGGTTTCGCGCACGTATTGGCCGCGACCTCGAAACGACCATGTATCGCCGAAAGCATGCTCGAGCAGATAAAAGAACCGACTTGAGGCGAATCTGGAACGGTCCTGCGAATTGCCCAGCAGGAGATGGGAAGGCGAAGCCGAATCCACCGTATCGCCAAGCAATATCGTATGGTCAGGGATGGGTCGGCGATTGACGTTGCGCGCCACCCCCGCGATCAGCTCTGTGTTCTCGCCTTGCCAGCCCAGCGATGGAGCAACATAGACAATGCGCTGGCCGTGAGACCCCTGCGCTGTGCGATCGGATTGCTCACCGGAGAACACCAGCCGGTAGGTCAGGCCTCGGCTTGCGCTCAACGGCCCCGCCATATCGAGCGCTGCCTGCGTTTCACCATAGTCGCCCACGGAGTAGGTCAGCTTGCGGACCACTTCATTCTGCGGCTTCTTCATGACCAGATTGATCAGGCCGCCAAAATTATTGTTGGACGAAACGTCGCCAAGGATCGCCTGTGGTCCCTTCGGAATTTCGATCCGCTCCACGCCAATCAGCGGCGGGTAGTCGCCGACGCCGGCGATGCTGTTAGGCATGCCGTCGGTCATGCCATTGCCCGTACGGAAACCGCGTATCTGGAAAATCGGCAAGCCGATGGATCCGTCGAGATATTGCACGCCCGCCACGTTCTGAGCCGCTTCAGCCACCGTGCGCGCCTGCTGTGCGTCCATCAAATCACGGGTGACCACGCCTATGGACAGCGGTATGTCGACCAGATCGGTTTCACTGCGGGTCGCGCTGCTGCTTATGTCGGCCAGGTAACCCGAGCGGCCGAACAAGCCCATGGCATGCACGGGGGCGAGCACGGTGGGAGCGGCCGCTGTCGCGGCCTCGCCGGAGCGCGGGCCGATGGCGGGTGCAGGCTGCGGCTTCACTACCACGGTCCCGGCGTCGACGAATTCGAAGCCGAAGCCGGTGTCCTTCAGCAGTTCGACCATCGCAGCGGCGGCGGTGAATGCGCCATTCACTCCGCCGGAATGCAGATCAGCAATCAGTCCGCCGGCTGTGAGGACCTGCACATTCGCCCGCTTGCCGAACGCGATCAGGGCAGTCGACAGCGGCTGCGTCGGAATCGCGAAGACGAGTCGTGCCTGTGAGGGTTCCGGGCCAACCGGATTTTCCGCGCCCCAGACGAAGGGCGACGCGCCCAGGCAGCTGCAGGCAAGCAGCAGGGCAAATCGCCTCATGGCATTCAAGACCTCCGGACGAAAGCCGTAAGTCTGACATGCGCATGGACGGAATGGGTACCGGGCGCTGACCTGCGTTCAACACGCAGGCCCGCTCGCTCCATCCACTCCGAGAACGTTTCTAGCGAAGCTGAGTGCCCTTTGCTTCGGAGAGCGTCACCTCGCCAGGCGTCTGGCTGACCCGTAGCGGAAGCACCTGCGGCAAGGCGCCAAGCCAACGATCGATCGCGTCCGTCTTGATGACGCCCGTGAACGTCAGGGCTTCCAGATGGGCGTCGGCAATGCGTATCTGGCGCGAACTGTAGCGATTGATATTGGCAACGACCACGCCAAGCGGTTCATTGTTGAACTCGAGCCGATCGCTGCGCCATGCCGTGGCTTGCTCGGCGGTCACGCTGCCAACGGTAAACGCCGGAGCCGCCGGATCGTACGAAACCAGCTGGCCAGCCACGGCGTCAATCGAACTGCGCTGCGACGAGCCCGTGGCCCCCACGTTTCCCTCGACATGCACCCGTCCTTCCGTGACGGCGATCGTTACGCGGCCGCCGGTACGCCGTACGTCGAAGGCCGTGCCCACATCGCGAATGGTCAGCGGCCCGGCGGTGACCACAAAGGGTTTTTCCGTATCGTGCACCACCTGGAAAAATGCCTCACCCGCACTCAGCTCGACCTGGCGCTGACTCTTGCTGAAACGCGTTGCAAGCCTGGACGCACCGCCCAGTGCCACCCGCGTGCCGTCGGGCAGCGTAATCTCACGGTTCTCCGCTACTGCACTGGCATAAACCTGCTGTTTCACGCCTGGAGCCATCCAGTTCCAGGTCATGTAGCCGATCAGAATCAGCCCCGCCGCCAACCCCGCGGCCATGGAGAGCGAAAAGCGCGGTCGCGGCCGCAGGGTTGCCGGTGTCTGCGTGAACTCACCGAGAAAAGAACGTCGCGTAACGTCATCGAGCGTACCGAGCCGGTGGCCGAGATCCGTCACCTGCTCGAAAGCGTCCAGGTGACGCGTATCCGCATACACCCACTCCAGCCACTGCTGCATGACCTCATCCGAAACCTCAGGATCGCGCAAGCGCGCCCACCAATCGGCGGCGGTCTGCAGTACGGCCTCGTTCTTGTACGGTTCGGCCCTGGTCATCGCTCCATCTCCGGTTCGTCCATCCGCGCACGGCAATGGGCGAGTGCGCGGGTTACGTGATAGCGCGTCATGCGCTCGCTGAGTTTCATCGTTCGCGCGATCACACCAAAGTCGCGTCCTTCGATCACATGCTGCACAAAGGCTCGGCTCGTCTTGGCCGGCAACTCGCGCAGCGCCTCCCGAATGCCATGCAACTGCTCGATCGCGATGGCCTGGCGATCCGAGGGCGGGGCGGTAGGCGCCTCGGCCAGATCAGCTTCCGCCGCAACGCGATCGCGCACCTGGCGCATGCGAAGGTGGTCGATGGCCAGGTTCGAGGCCGTGCGGAACAAGTACGCTCGAAGGTCTCCGACCCGCTCCGGGCACTCCAGCGTAAGCAAGCGCACATAGGCCTCTTGTGCCACTTCCTGGGCATCGGCCAACGAGTTGAGCCGGCACTGGAGGAAGGCGAGCAACGCGCGATGGTGCTCCCCGCACAGCTTCTCGATCTGCGCTGCATAACCAGCCGACGTCATCGCGCCCAGGTCGCCATCGCCGACGTGTCTTAGCTTGTCCAAGATGCTTCCGGATGCACGTTATAAAACGATCGTCGAAGAGCTCGTTCCTCCACAGGCGCAATGAAGCTCCTTGGCGGCATCGTTCCCAGCGCGTCCGTCAGCAGTCGCTCCGACTCCACGCGCAGGGCCTCGCGTTTGCGAAACGCAGAACGATGATGGCTTGGAACATCCGCCTCGGTTTTTCGAGCGGGCGCAACGGGGAGCGCGAACAATCCGTCCTTGCGCACGTGACCTTTCTGCTCCAGCCAGAACGAATCGTAGTCGGCGTCAAACCTGCGCCGACGATGCCGCAACGGATGCACTGCGTTGCTTACCGCCAGGATGCGCCTGATCCTGAATTGTCCGGCAAAGGCATAGACCAGGGACAGCATCAGTTGCTTGGGTCGCATGCCATGCATATGGCGTGTAAGCGCCCGGACCCTCTCCTTGCTCTGCTCGCCCCCAGGCCCCTGCAGGCACCCGATGACGAGGGCTTGCCCGCCATCGATCACGGTGAAAACAATGCGGTACAGCGGCTGATCATCGGCGTCGTTGAGCTGGATGCACAGCTCACCCTCACACCCCTTGTCGATCGGTGGCCTGAGACAGAGCGTGAGCAGGCTACCATCCTTCATCGTCAGGGTGCCCAGCGGGGCATTCCCCTGCACATAGACCGCCTCGAACAGCTGCGATGGCAGGCATTTCAGCGCGAACCGATAGTGCGAAAGCAAGCCATGCACTCGCTGACGCCGTCCCCAGCGAGTGCTTACGAAGCGGTGTTGATGTCGCTCCAGCAGACGCGGATCACGATGCCGACAGGCCAACATCAACGGATGCTGGTGGACGAAGTTCACATACCGTCCATGCAGCAGCGGCATGCCCGCCGCACGGATGCCGTACTTGACGGCCGCGACGCAGCGTCTGTACGTGCTTCCGCGCCAGTCATGGCGGCCAAACAGGGAGCCAACGAAGCTCGATCGCGCGGAAAGGCGTAGGGCATTAAGAATATCCGCGCGATACATCGCCTCATGCGGATTCCCATGAGCCGTTGATACCGATGTTTCCCGGGCAGATGCCTGGCCTCCGGTGTGTCCAAAGGAACCGGCTGCAACGATGAGGTTGGCGCCTCCGTTCGCGAGTTCGGAGCCGTATCGATCGATGAATTTGTTCAAGGCGTTCCACTCACATCCTGGTCGTACTCTTTCCAAGACGTATGAGCGGCCCGGTTTTGAAATGTCCCGCGGCGGCGATCGCCGCACCACACCACGGAGTTCGACTCCCGCCGTAACTGCCCGGGCAGCCGATCGTCGACAGCCTCGATAGCGCACCATCAGCTGGACCGGACCAGGCGGGTTCCGCCGGCATTTCCAGATCGACAGGCTCATCCGTCTTGGTGGCATCACAATCATCGTGTGAGAGCTCGCCCATGGACGTGACGTATCCGGCCATAGGCCTGGAATTGTTCGGAGCCGGCCAGGCCTTTTTTCTGGCCGGCCTATGCTGACAAGCCTCTTCAGACTCGTCGACAAGCTGGGTCCCGGGATCGACACCGGTCGGCGCACGAAGCACCGCGGGGCCGCGGCGTTGCGTCACCGTCACGATTGGCCCGCCGGCTCCTTGCAAGGCGCTCATCAAGCACCTCGTGTACGAGCGGACGCAGCGTGCCGAAATGCGTAACATAGAACGTGACGCGATCGCCGGCCTGGCGTTTGCGGCCGGTTCGGCGTCGTGATTTCGTAAATCATGCTGGAGCGGTCGTTTTGTATGTCGACTGAGCTGCTCGACTGGCGCGATGCGTTCATGAAGCGCATTGCCTCGCCGTCGTTCGTTGAAGCTCTGTTCGATCGTCTTCCCGATATTGTCTTCTCGATCAAGGATCGCAGCGGACGCTACGTGGTGATGAGCGAGGCTTGCGTGGGGCGCTGCGGATTGACGAGCAAGCGCGACGCGATCGGGCGCACCGCATTCGACTTGTTTCCCGCGCCGATGGCGGAGCGTTACACGCACCAGGACGAGCAGTTGTTCCGGACCGGGCGGCCAATCGTCGACAATCTCGATCTCACGGTGTACGGGGACCGCTCTTCAGGTTGGTGCCTCAGCACCAAGGAACCCTTGCGCGACAGCGAGGGGCAGGTGATCGGCCTGGCCTGCATATCCAAGGACCTGGTCGAGCCCAGCAGGGCCGGCTTGGTCGACGTCAGCTTCGTCCGCGCCATCGATTATCTGCTCGAGCATTTCGCCGAACCGTTGTGCGCCGAGGATCTGGCGCGCATGGCGGGGCTTTCGCCCGCGCAGTTCGGACGGCGGATGAAGAAGATCTTCCATCTGACCGCGGCGCAATACCTGATCAAGACTCGGGTCGACGCCGCCGCGCAACGGCTGGTCAACAGTGATCAGACGATTGCGGAAATCGCGCTGGCAACGGGTTTCTGTGACCAGAGCAGTTTTTCGCACAGGTTCCGTCACACGACGGGTTTGACGCCAGGGCAATACCGGCAGTTTGTGCGGGACGGGCGCTGGATCTAAGTCCGAGAGCAACGGCTGGACGACGGATCAGAACCGTTCGGTATCGCCATGCCTGGCTTGATTCATCCGCCCAGCTTCGCTGTTCCGACGAGTTGTCGCACTGCGCAGCGGGGCCGTGCTCGAATTGTCAAGACTGCTTTCGAAGAGCGGGTACTCGATTCCGTCATACGGCATTCACATTATCGAATTCGTCGCGAGATTGCGCACGTCCTGAACAAGACCCGAGGCTCTCGCGAATCTAACCTGTTGCCGCTCCGTTGCGCTTGGCACATTGCGAAGCCCGGAGCGATTCGTCAGGCAGGTCGATGCGTCGCATTCGGCGCACTCCCGTCATGCCGTCGCTATGTCGGGATGGGCGCCGTGCGAGCAGCTGCGTTTCGTGTGGCAGAGTCATCAGCGAGTGCCTATGCGTGCTGCCGTGCAGTGCGCCGTGGACATTTATGGGCCCCGTGCAGCGCAGGGGCCAATTGGCTTGCCCGGTCTCGAAAGTCACAGCGCACGATTTCCAGGCCGCTTCCGGAGCCTTCCCGCAACCCCTTCCTGCTCCGGAAATCGGCTACCCAAGCCCGATGTTGATTTTCATTGCTGTGGTGTTGCTTTTTCATTTTCATTCTGTCGCTTTTCAAGAGGGACTACATGATGAAAGTGCACATCAGGCGATCCGTGGCGTCAGGCGCGGCCCTGGCCTGGGCACTGGGCCTGGGCCTGGCGAACGGCGCCTCACTGCAGACATCGATCGAAGCAGTACCCGCTGACCTCGCATCGAGCACAGCTGCTGCGTCGATTCCACGCTACGACCATGTCGTGGTGGTGATCGAGGAGAACACCAGCGAAAGCAGCGTCATCGGCAATACCACCGAGGCGCCCTACATCAACTCGCTGGCGACCACCGGCGCGAATTTCACGCAA
This sequence comes from Dokdonella soli, assembly GCF_039523175.1. Taxonomy (NCBI): domain Bacteria; kingdom Pseudomonadati; phylum Pseudomonadota; class Gammaproteobacteria; order Lysobacterales; family Rhodanobacteraceae; genus Dokdonella; species Dokdonella soli. The sequence continues at coordinate 533,614 of NZ_BAAAEU010000024.1, read as the reverse complement.
TCGTTCGCGATCACCCATCCGAGCCAGCCGAACTACCTCGCGCTGTTCTCGGGAGACACCCAGGGCGTCGTAGACGACAGCTGTCCGTGGACGTTCAGCACGGACAATCTGGGCCAGTTGATTGCCGCAAACCTCACGTTTGCCGGCTACTCCGAAACGATGCCGTCGGACGGTTTTACCGGCTGCAGCTACGGCTCGCACGGCAATGCGCGCAAGCACAATCCGTGGGTCAACTTCAGCAACCTGGCGGCGTCGACGAATCGAGCGCTGACCTCGTTCCCGACCGATTTCACACGGTCCCTGAGGCGGAGTCCGAACATTGTCCAACGCACCTGATCGCGACGAATCGACATTCGATCTTGCGGCTTCGGCGGCGGGATCGAACAGAGGCTTCTGATCATGCTTGACAACGATACCGACCAATTTGCTGTGGAACTTGTCGTACTCCTGCTTCGGGAAGGCTGCTCTGAGATGGGTGTGCCATTCCGCACCGTGTGGAAAAGGTTCGGCCTTCGGCGCGCCCGGGAACTGAATGTTGGCCGTGCTCGAGCGATCCAACAGGGCTGGATCGAGAAGAGCACCGACGGACGTTCGCTCATATTGACCGGGGCAGGATTTGCATCGGCCACTTATGCCGTGCTCTGCGTCGGCCCATCGTGACGGCGTGCGCGAAGCTGCACGCGTAGTAATGGCTATTTCAAAATCAGGTCACTCATCCGTCGAGGGAGAACGTGGCCGTGATGTGAGGACTCCCAGGATGGGCCCGCGATCGCACTCAGTGCTTGGCGAACAGGAACCGGGGTTGCGCATGCGACGGAGGCTCTCGATCACGGTTCGGCGCAACCATCGCCTCCAAGGCGGGCTGCTTCTATCAAGTGGGAGGATTTTAGGTGTTGGAACTCAATCAGGTAACCTGCTCGCCGAGCAGGCGCGCGCGCGCAACCGCGCCAGCCGAACTCTGGCGGGCGTTTCGATTTCGCACCGTACTGCGGGTGATGTCCGTCGCGTTTGTTGCGAGCGCGATGGCTGCCACCGCGGCCTCGGCGAGCGTACCGAGCGAAGCATTCTGGCTTGACGTGCAAGCGCGTGCACTATCGAATGAAGTACCGCAAGCAGCCCAATTTCGATCGCTGGCACTGGACGTCAGCGCGATGAGGCGTGAACTCGCGGTAGCGCGTGCAAACGGTATCGCGATGTCACTCGCGCTGCCGCGCCCGGAGGGTGGTTTCGCCGAGTTCGAAGTGACCGACTCGCACGCGATGCCCAAGGAGCTAGCGGATCGGTATCCGGAAATCGTCAGCCTCGCCGGTACCGATGGCGAAGGCCGCAAAGTGCGTATCGACAGCTCGCCGCTGGGTTTCCAGGCCATGGTGTTCGATCATGAGGGCATCTGGATGGTGCGTCCGGAAACGCCCGGCACGGGCGACCGCTACCTGAGTTTCCGGCGCGCGGACCTCGCGCCCGCCGGCGGTTTTCAATGCGGCGTGCGTGACGCCAGGCTGGACGCCTCCGGAAAGAGCCTGCTCGCTGCGCCGCAACCGATGACTCTGACCGGTTCAATCCATCGCGACTATCGCGTTGCGGTAGCTGCCAATCACAACTACGTCGCTGCCGTGGGTGCCAACACCATTGCGGGAGGGCTCGCTGCGGTCGTGCAGGCGATGAACCGCGTCAATCAGGTCTACGAGACCGAGCTCGCAGTGCACATGACCCTGGTCGCGAACAACGACCGCATCATCTACCCGGGCGCCACGGGCGATCCGTACAGCAACGATGGTCTGGCGCTCGATCAGAATCAGCCCAATCTCGACAAGGTGATCGGTTCCGCCAACTACGATATCGGCCACGTGTTCACCACCGGCAGCGGCGGCCAGGCCGCCTTGGGGGTGACATGCGTGGACGGCCAGAAAGCGCAAGGCACGACCGGCATGTCCAATCCCATGGGTGATGCGTTCTACATCGACTACGTCGCGCACGAAATGGGCCACCAGTTCGGCGCCGACCACACGTTCAACTCCACGGCCGGCGCCTGCGGCGGCAATCGCGCGCCGGACCAGGCCTATGAGCCTGGCAGCGGCACGACGGTCATGGCCTACGCCGGCATCTGCGACGCCGACGACGTACAGCCGCACTCCGACCCGTACTTCCATGCCAAGAGCCTGGACGTGATCAATGCCTGGATCAGTGGAAACGGTGGCACTTGCGCCACGCAGAGCGCCAATCCGAATGCTGCGCCGGTCATCGACACTGCAAACCTTCCCAACGGTTTCACGATTCCGGCGCGGACACCGTTCGCGTTGACCGGGGCTGCGAACAGCACCGGGGGCGCCAGCATCAGCTACAACTGGGAACAGTACGATCTCGGCGACACAACAACCCTGTTGCAGGGTGACATCGGCAAGGGCCCCATCTTCCGCTCATTCAATGCGATGGCCGGCGGCACGCGCTACTTTCCCCGGCTGTCGACGATCCTCGGCGGCGCGCCGGCCCTTGGCGAAACGCTTCCGACGACCACGCGTGACCTCAACTTTCGCCTGACCGCACGCGACAACCGCACAGTCGGCGGCCGCTCTCAGAGCGCTGATGTCCAGCTGCATGTTGTGAGCACGTCCGGCCCGTTCACTGTCACGCGACCGAGCACCAACATCACATGGGGGCGCGGTGAGTCGCACAGCGTGACCTGGAACGTTGCCAATACGAATGTCGCGCCCGTCAACTGCCCCGCGGTGAATATCGATCTCTCTGCCGATGGCGGCCAAACATTCGGCTATCCCTTGGCGGCGAATGTTCCAAACAACGGCAGCGCACAGATCGTCGTGCCGCAGGTTGCCAACACCGCGCTGGCGCGAGTCCGCGTGCGCTGCTCCAGCAACGTGTTTCTCAACATCTCCGCCGTGAACTTCAAGATCGCCGCCGTCGGCGATCCTGACCCAGGGGCGCTGCAGGATGTGATCTTCAAGGACGGCTTCGACGGGCCCTGAGACAGAGTTCGACATTCGCACCAGACAGACTCCCGGAAGCAGGTCGCGTGTTCACTGCGCCTGATCGTCGACGAGTCGACATTCGATCTCGCGGCTTCGCGCCGCGGGATCGAACGGAGGCTTCTGATCATGCTTGACGACGATGCCGACAAATTTGCTCTGGAACTTGTCGTACTCCTGCTTCAGGAAGGCTGCTCTGGCGCTGGTGTGCCGTTCCGCACCGTGTGGAAGAGGTTCGGCCTTCGGTGCGCCCGGGAACTGAATGTTGGCCGTTCTCGAGCGATCCAACAGGGCTGGATCGAGAAGAGCGGCGACGGACGTTCGCTCATATTGACCGGGGCGGGGTTTGCGTCGGTCGCCTATGACGTGCCCATCGTCGGCCGATCGTGGCATCGCGCGCGAGGCGGAACGCAGCAACGACTATTTCAAAATCAGGTCGCTTATCCGTCTTGCGATGGAGGAGTTTTTTACGGCTCGAGTCGCGGAACTCGCACTGGTCCATGGCCTGGGATGGCCGACACCCTTATCAGAACAGAGGATTGCGGATGTCGAATGTCGATCGAGTAGCCCATTCGCCGAGCAGGGGCGCGCCGACCCGCTTAGGGCGTGGATTTCGGGGGTGTGCCGCGTCGTGGGTGGCTGCCTGCGCAATGGGGTTGCTGATGGCATGCCACCTCGTGGCTGCCGGAGAGCCGGGGCTGATGCCGCCCTACGTCGACAAATCGACGGGTGAAGAAGACGCGATCCGACGTCGCGACGAATGGTTCATCAAGACGCACGCGCTCGATCGCACCCATGACGCACGCGGCTTGCGTGCCGCGTCGATGCAGGACCAGCAGCGGATTGCGTCGCGCGCCGCACCGGAATTGCTCAGCACGAGCCCGCGCTGGCAATCGGTCGGTCCACGGCATATCCAATTCCTCGACTGGGCGGTCGGCTTCGTCGCCGGCCGCGTCAGTGCGCTGGGCGTACGTCCCGGAGACGACAACGTCCTCTATCTGGGTGCTGCCGCGGGTGGATTGTGGAAGTCGACGACAGGCGGTACGACATGGACGCGCCTGTCAAATACGTTCGACTCACCGAGCATCGGTTCGGTCCTCGTGGTGGCGGGCGCCAGTACCAATCAAGACCAGATCTGGGTCGGCACCGGTGAGCCGTATGCCGGCGGGTGCTACACCTATTTCGGCCGGGGCCTCTACTACTCGAACAACGGCGGCGCGAGCTTCAGTTCGCGCAACGGCAGCGGCCTCAATCAGCTCAACCTGTCGGTGATCAATGCCATTGCGCTCAAGCCGGGGACCGGGCAGACGCTCCTGGCCGGAGGCTTCGGCCAGTGCGGCGCTGACGGCAGCATCAGCGGCAGCGGCATCTATCGCACGACGGACAATGGTCTGACCTGGTCGAGCGTGTTCGGACCGGCCGACGTGACCGACGTGATCTACAACCCCAACAACGGCAGCATCGTTTACGCAGCGGCCAACGGTGGTGGCGTGTACAAATCGACCGATGCTGGTGATCACTGGAGTCAGTTGACCGGCGCGTTGCCGGTCGGCGCTGCCGCCGGCAGCGTCCGCCTTGCGATGGCGCCGAGTGATCCGAACACGCTTTATGCGCTCGCCGGAAATCCCGTGGGCCTCTACAAGACCGCGAACGGCGGTACCACATGGACGTTGGCCAATGCCAACGCGTGTGAAGGTCAGTGCGATTACAACCTCACGCTCGATATCTCTCCAACCGACGTCAATACGGTCCTGGTCGGCACCATTCGTCCCGCGCTCTCGACCAACGGCGGCACCACTCTGAATTTCATTACCGAAAGGTTCGGCAGCGCCCAACGCGTGCATCAGGACACGCATGTCGTGCGTTTCTCGTCGAGCAACTCGAAACGTGTGTGGATCGGTTCCGACGGCGGGCTGTGGCGCAGCGATGATCTCGGGGGCAACTACACGAACTTGAGCGATGGTCTGAACATCGCTCAGTACTACGACATCGCGCTCGACCCGCGGAATCCCGACCGCGTGTACGGCGGCGCCCAGGACGACGCATCGCAAGTGCGCAGCGACGGCGACAACTGGGCGGTGACCGTACAGACGGGCGATGGCTTCATGAACGCGGTCGAGAACGCCATCGGCGCAGACAACGGCCGCCGCGTATTCCAGAACAGCTATCCCGACGATACCAGCATGCCGTCGGTCAACCTGTCAGCGAACTATGGGGCCCCGAATACGTTCGATTCACTGGCGACCAACGGGATCGGCAGCAAGGAGCCTTTTCCGTGGGTCACGCCGATGGCGGTCACCCAGGGCATGTTGTTCATCGGTTCAAATTATTTGTACCGCTCCGCGACCAATCAGAACCCCAGCGGTTGGATTTGGACCAAGGTTTCGCCCGACCTGACCGGCGATGGCAGTTCCATTTCGGTGATCGATGTGACGCGTGCCGACGGAGGAACCCCGTTGCGCGTCTACGTGGGCACTGACAATGGCCACGCTTGGCGTACGGACAACGCGCTGGCCGCGAATCCGGTGTGGACCGATATCAGCGCCGGATTGCCGGCGAGCCGCATCACGGGCATTGCGGCCGTCCCGGGTAATGCCGACACTGTCTACGTTACCCGCAGCGCCTTCGGATCAGCGCAGCTCTATCGCTCCAGCAACGCCGGGACGACGTGGCAACCCGGCGGGACCGGACTGCCGAACGTACCGGCCACCTGCGTCATTGTCGACAGCGAGAATTCCGCACGAGTCTTCGTCGGCACCGACATCGGTGTCTATGAGAGTGTCGACAACGGAAGCACGTTCACGCCGATGATGCTCGGGCTCCCGTTCGGTGCGGTCGTGAGCACATTGAGAATGGGCGGCCGTCACGTCCTGGTTGCCGGGACTTATGGCACCGGTGCATGGAAGATCGACTTGGTGACGGATCGAATCTTCGCCGACAGCTTTGGTCAATGAGGTAGATGCCCTGGTGGCCACCTGAAACTGTGCCATCCATGGCCAGGTCGAAATGCGCCACCTACTCCAAAGGCGGTTCCACCAGTTCACCCAATCGAGCACTGCGCTCGGCAGCCCTTTCAGCCTCCAGCTCTTACCATCGAATTTGAACAGATGGCCGTGGTGCATCAAACGATCGAGCAGCGGAGCCACAACGACGACGTCGCCTAGCAGGGCTGCCCAGTCCTCAATCGGCCGGTTGGACGTGACGATGGTCGATGCCTTCTCATACCGGCTCATCAGAATATCCGCGAGCTCGTCTCCCGCTCCCTGCGGTAGCCTGCGGAGGAACAGATCGTCGATAACGAGAAGTTGAGCACCGTTCCGATGGACCGAAGAGAGCGACGCGTCAGGCTTCTCGACCACGCAGTCGAGGAGGGCGCGATCAAAAGTAGCGCACCCGCTAGCGCATATAGCCAAACCACCCCCTGTAGCTTGCTGTTGACCATGGCAGCCCCCTCTAGTCAACTCAAGAAGCATCAAACGTGCCACTCGCCTGCTTGCTTTGGGTCGATTGCCGCCGCTCATACGAGCGTCGCGGCGAAAGATTTCTGTGCGATCACCTCAAGGAGATCGTCGTCTGCTTCACAAGTCCAATGAAGCAGTTGCACTAGACTATCGACCGCCCCGGTACCGGCAACGCACCGTCGGGAACGGAGAGCGCAATGGCTGCATCGATTTATCGTTTCCGCAATTTTCGGCTCAAATCCGCCACGCGCGAGGTCCGCGAAGACGAACGCCTGGTCGCACTTCCGGTTTCCACGGTCGAGTATCTTGTCTACCTCATCGAACACCGCGATCGTTTCGTCGGGCGCGATGAGCTGACCGCGGCAGTCTGGGGGCGCACCGACGTCAGCGAAGCAACGCTCAGCCACACGATCATGCGCCTGCGGCGCATGCTCGGGGACAGCGGCTCTCGGGGACATAGCATCCGTACCGTGCCGCGGCTCGGTTATCGCTGGGTCGTCGAAACAGCGATTGAGCAATCGCCTGCTCAGGCACCAACGCTGGTTTCAGAGGAGATCGCGGCCTCACCGGCGTCGCCCAACGTGGGGCTGCTGAACGAAGTCATCGCCGTTTCTCCACGGACTGAGCCCATTCGCTCATGGGCTCTCGTTTCGCTACTCGGAGCCTTGGCGGTCTTTGCGGCCGTGCGCTATCACCATCGCGGTTCCGCCGAGGTATCACTCGACCGCGTTACGAGCGCCTGTGATGGTATTGCCGGCCGATGTTCATGCATCGGACGAATGGGCGTGGCTGCGTCTCGGGCTCATGGATCTCGTCTGTGCTGCCTGCAAACCTCGATGCGATCGTTCCCAAACTCTGAAACACACGTGAACACACGACTTTTACACGTCGATACACGCGGACTACATCTCACTCGCGCGCGGCGTTTCCGAAGTCTATGGACAATCAGTGCAATCGGCGATACGGGTAGTTCGGACGCGCTGTCGGCGTCGCATACCCAGCACTGGCTGCCTGCAAGGTGGACTCGCCCCCTATACAACTCCCCACGAGAAAAATAGACATGAAGAAGTCAGGCAAGAACCGTGCATCAAGTCCAGACCTGAATTCAGACATCATCAGCGCCGGCCACGCCGATGGATATGGTCGGAACGCAGCTCGCATTGCAGACGACGAGTCTCGTCGCGTGTTCCTAGGCGGTCTCGGTGCATTAGGTCTGTTCGCTTACGCCGGAAGTTCTTTCTCCTGGTCCGCGACGACAAGTGCAAGCGAGACGACGAACGGTGCCCCGCCCACGCCATTTGTGCATCCTGGACTTCTGCACACCCAGGCTGACTTCGACCGGATGAGGGAGAAGGTCGCAGCGAAGGCATCCCCATGGATCGGCAGCTGGAACCGATTGATTGGGAACAACCACGCAAGTCTGGCATGGACGCCGAATCCGCAGGCCGTTGTCTACCGCGGCAACGACGGCGTGCACGCCCAAAACTTTGCCACACTGTACAACGATGTCCATGCCGCCTACGCGTGCGCGCTTCGCTGGAAGGTATCGGGCGACACCGCCTATGCCGACAAGGCGGTGCAGATCATGAATGCGTGGTCTTCGAAGCTGACAGGATTCGGCGGCAGCATAGACGCGTTTTTGGCGTCAGGCATCCAGGGCTATCAGTTCGCCAATGCTGCCGAAATCATGCGCACGTATTCGGGTTGGACGGCGGTGGACTTCGCTCGATTCCAGGCAATGATGCTCAATATCTTCTATCAGGATAACCATCATGGCCTGACCGTAAGTCTCACTCCCCTCACAGTCTATTCCAACTGGCAGCTCTGCTGCATGGCGTCGATACTGTCCATCGGCGTGCTGTGTGACGACCGAGCCCTGTTCGACGAGGCGATCAGCTATTTCAAGACCGGCCTCGGTAATGGCGCCATTGCGCAAACAATCTACTACATCCATCCTGGCTACCTCGGGCAGACACAGGAGTCCGGACGCGACCAGGGACATGACACGCTCAGCATCTCGCTGCTGACCTCCTTATGCGAAATGGCCTGGAACCAAGGTGTCGATCTGTATGGCTATGACAACAACCGTGTCCTAGCGGGTGCCGAATACGTTGCCAAAGGCAATCTCATCGAATCCGGATCGATGTACTACGCAGTGCCGTTCGCGACTTACAGAAACTCCAATGTCACCCAAACGGCATTTGCAACGGGCAGTCAGGGCGCCGTTCGGCCCGAGTGGGCCATGATCTACAACCACTACGTCAACCGCCGGGGTTTGGCCGCACCCTATTGTCAGAAGTTCGCGATCCTGATCGAGCCGGAAGGCGGCAACCACGACTATGGCGGTGGCGGTGGCTCCTATGACCAATTGGGGTATGGCTCGCTCACGTTCGCGCGTGATGCGATTGCCAGCGGCGCAGCACCCAGCGGGCTCACCGCGACGGTGAGTGCAGGTGCAGTGACGCTGTCGTGGTGGGGCTCGGCTTACGCGACCAGTTATAGCGTCAAGCGCAGTACCACCCGCGGTGGAGCTTATGCAACCATCGCGAGCGATATCACCGATCTACTTACCTACTCGGACGACGGTTTGGCGGCGGGTACCTACTACTACGTCGTGACCGCCGTAACACCTTCTGGCGAAACCGCCGCATCGAATGAGGCGACTGCTATCACGGGCACGCGATTGCATACCTACCTGGCTTTCAACGAGAGCAGCGGCATCAGCGCAGCCGATTCGAGCGGCAACGGGCATATGGGAACATTGGTCGGTGGAGTGGCCTGGGTTGCCGGCAAGATAGGCGATGCGGTGTCGCTCAATGGCAGCGACGGCTACGTCAGTCTACCCAACGACATTCTGGTCGATGTGGCCGACTTCACGATCGCGGCCTGGGTCCAGTGGAAAGGAACAAGAAGCTGGGAACGCCTATTCGACTTCGGCTCAGGTACCGACCACTACATGTTTTTGACGCCGAAGGGCGACAACGGCAATTTGTGCTTTAAGAACTCGCTCACTAGCAATGGGGGCGAGGTGGCGATCGACAGTGCGGTGGCTTTACCCCCGGGACAATGGGTTCATGTCGCCGTGACGCTGTTGGGCACCACCGGCACCTTGTACGTAAATGGCAGCGTGGTCGGTTCGAATACGGCTATGGAATTTGCACCGTTCCACCTCGGCAGCACCAGCCAAAATTCGATTGGCCGCTCGCAGTATCCAAATGACCCGTACTTCAACGGTTTTATCGATGAATTCCGCATCTATAGGGGCGCACTCAATGCTGCTCAGATTACCGCTCTGATGAGTACCGATGTGATCTTCGCAGACGGATTTGATGGGTAATGTGGCAGCTGTGATTTGCGCGAAATATCTGTTTCCATTTCATGTATTAGCGGCGGATAAATTGAAATTATTGAATGTAGTTCATTGACGAATCACGGCGAGCCTGGCGGCCACGTCTACGTGATCAAGCGTGGTCCGATCGCGCTCGGGTTCCCCTGAAGGTATCGAGGGTTGGCAGGAAGAACGCGGCGGCGCTCGCCACTGCGCTGAAAGCGGCCAAGGTCTCACTGGAGGCGGGCCTGAAAGCAAGCGAGGCAGAGGGGACGCCGATTTCGAGCAAGTTCGAAATCGAAGACGGCAAACCTCAACTCTCGGTCTACACAACGAAGGCTGGAAAGTTCTTCGAGGTGATCGTCGATCACAAAACGGGCAAGATCGCTAAGGTGGAGCCCATCACGATCATGGAGCTCTTCGGCGCCAGGCCCGATCCGAACGGCGCTGCCGATGTGGCCAATGGCCGCTTTGCCATGGCGGGCGGCATGCCAAGTCAGCGGACGGCGGAAATGCTGGATGCCTTGGCCAGTGCGGCCCACAACACGGCGCTGGCCATCCGTGTCGTGGCCAAGCGACTCGGCGGTAAAGCCATGGAAGAACGACTAGGCCCTGTGATCGAGCTGCTCTCAGCGGCGACAGCGTCCGATCAGATCGGCAACCCCAATGAGGCAATGAAAAAGCTCAAACGGGGAGAAGCCCTTGGCTGACGTTCACCCTCGTCGGTTCGCTGCCCATCACTTCACGACGCGGCGAGGTAGCTTGGCTGGTCCAGGAGGTACATTTGAACCCGGCCACGAATGGCGCACTTTGGCCGGCCATCTGGGGTAGATGCGCAGAGAAGCTCGCCAACGGCGAAAGCGCCATTGGGCGCGTTCAGTCGGTGCGGCAGTAGCGATCAGAGTGACTCGGCGCCTCCACTGACCCCCGTCCCTCGGAGCGGGCGAGGACTCGATGGCAGGATGGACCCGTTGGCATTACCCCCAGCGGGCCATGGGCGATGATGTAAGTGCTTGAAACAGCGTGTAAACAGTCGCGCTCACGTTCAGCTCATGTAACGCTCAAGCTTCTCAAGTTCATGCTGACTATCTTCCCGGCGATCTATTTCCGTCGGGATGGTGTCATGCAAGTCGTTCATTGGATCCGTCGCGTCACGAGGTGGGCCCTGGTGCGGCCCGGCTTGATCACCGCAAGCCGTGAGCTCGATTCCATCAGCCCCGCAGGGGACAACTGACGTGTGGACGGCACGTTTGTTCGTTTGCACTGGGTTGACAATGATTTTTAGTCACTCAGTGAGAGCCGACTCGGATCTCGATCCCATTTGGGACCCGCCGGGTGGCTATACGGTCACCGTAGTCGGCACGACCGATGCGTTCGCCAACGCGGTCGCCGTCGATAGCCTGGGCCGGGTCGTCGTGGGCGGCTATTCCTATCCTGTTGCAGGCGGCAACCCTCAGTTCACGGTCGTCCGCTACCACGGCGACGACAATCCTTCGTTCGTTGGCATGGAAGATACGGACTTCAACAACACCGGCATCGCAACGGTGCCCGCCGGTATCGACGGAGCGAGCGGATACGCGGTGCAGGTTTGCGCCGGCGATGGCATCGTCATCGCCGGCGATTGCACGAACCCTGCAATGCCGCAGAACCACTCATTCTGCCTTGCGCGCTTCACCAGCACCGGCGGTGTGGACTCCAACTTCGGTACAGCCGGCACAGTCGTCACTCGCATCGGACGGGACGACGCCTACGCGAAGGCGATGACCACAGACAGCTCGGGTTCGATTCTCGTTGCCGGATATAGCAGCAGTTCCGTCACCGGCCACCCTGTGTTTACGGTCGTTCGCTACAACGGATCGGGGATTGAAGACACGAACTTTGGAACCGGCGGCGTCGCGACGGTCGCCGCCCCCGGCGGCGGCGCCGCTCAAGCTTCGGCGATTGCCGTCGACAGCAATGGTTCGATCATCGTCGCCGGTACTGTCGCCGACTTGGCACACCCGAACGGCGCCCTCGGCGTGGCGCGGTTACTACCCAATGGCGCCCCGGACCCGACTTTTCATGGCGGCGCGATCGCTATCGCCTCATTTGCGAATGGAGGCAATGCCAATGCGGTCGCGGTCGATCAATTGAACCGGCCGATCGTGGCAGGCACGGCATTCCCGATTGCTCCAGCGGCGACAGCAACCATGGCTTTGGCTCGTTTCACTTCCGGCGGGCTGGCAGATACCAGCTTCGGCGGCGTCGGCCAAGTCAACACTCCGCTTGACGGATGCACCGACGGCTTGGCCACCGGCGTTCAAGTCGATGCCAGCGGACGCTTGTTCGTCAGCGGCAGCTGTAGAACCACTCAGCAGGTGCTGGTTTTGGCGCACTACAACGCCGATGCGACGCTAGATAGCGCTTTCAGCCCAGGTGGTTACACGACAGCACTATTCGGGTCTTATGCGGGCGCGTCGGCTGTGATCCTCGATGGCACCGGGCGTCCACTGGTGGTGGGTTCCAACGCGAGGATTGCAAACGGCTTCAATGCGTTCGTCATCAATCGGCATGACTATATTTTTTCGCATGGCTTCGAGTAGGGAAACCGAATTCAGGGGAGTCGATACATGCACATACGACGCGGCCTCGCCGTAGCCATCGTGTTTGGTAGCGCCACCACCGTCTGGTCCGCCACCGATCGCGCCGATGTGGCTCGGATGACATCCGCCAACGCAGTAACCCAGACCAACAGCTATGGCATCGGCGTCTACGCCATCGTCGCTGGCGGAATTGTGCGATCGAGCAGCAGCTGCTTTGAATTGTCCGGCGCGATCGGGCAGCCGGTGCCTGGGCATTCGAGCGGGGGAGCCGTTGCAGTCGGTTCCGGATTCTGGTCGGTGGCGCCCGTTACCCGGCTGGACGAAATCTTTTTCAACGGCTTCGAGGGATGCTGACCATGAATCACTATCGACTGCTCGCGCTTGTCGTGACGCTTGTGCTTGCGCTGACCGACGTGCATGCAACGACACCGCAAACAACGGCATTTACGTACCAGGGACAATTGACCAACGCGAGCGCGCTGGCCAATGGAACGTACAACATCACGTTTACGCTGTTCGATGCAGCTAGCGGAGGCACCCAGATCGGACAAGTACCGAGCCAGCCGATCCTGGTCGTCAACGGCCTGTTTACGGCTGACCTCGACTTTGGCCTGATTTTTGGTCTTACGCAGTATTGGCTTGAAGTGAATGTCAATGGACAGACGCTGGCCCCGCGTCAGCGGGTAAATACCACGCCCACCGCGCAATACGCGATGATCGCACCGCCGTTGGTTCTGCCGTTTTCTGCGTCTCAGGCCGATGCCGGCCCGCTGTTTTCGCTCACCAATACCGGCGCAGGTGCAGTCAGTGTCTTCACGAGTACGAACCCCAACAACACGGCCAACACGGTGCAGGTCGTTTCGATCGGACCGGGCGTCATCGCCGATCATTCCCAGGGCAACGCCGGCAGTTTCTTCGTGAACAACACCCAAAGCGTAGGCGCTGGCGTGCGTGGTGAAGTGAACAGCATTTTCGGCAACAACGGTACCGCCGGCGTATACGGCGTCGCCTCGGGTACCGGCGGATATGCCGGCTATTTCGAGCATTCCGAGACGACCGGCTTCGGCATCACGTTGCAAGTCATCACCTACGATATGGGCGACGCTTTGGTCGTCGATCAACACGGCAGCAGCGGAGATCCAGCGATCTTCGAGGCTGGTGGCGCTAACGTGGCGCGTATCGACCGGACCGGCAAAGGATTCTTCAACGGCGGCACTCAGACCGGTGGCGCCGACCTTGCCGAATTGATTCCTGTTGCGGGGACCGCCTTGCAGCCAGGCGACGTGGTGGAGATCGACCCGGATCATCCGGATCACTTTCGTCTGTGTTCCAGTGCGAACAGCACACGCGTCGTCGGCGTGATTTCCACCGAGCCCGGTGTCACGCTCAACGACAAGCACAGCGCGCAAACGCCGGATAACGGTCCCGCGCTGGCCTTGGCCGGCCGTGTACCCGTCAAGGTGACCAAAGAGAACGGCGCCATTCGCTTGGGCGATCTGCTCGTGGCCTCTTCCACGCCAGGCCGCGCGATGCGCGCTGCAGACTTGCCGGCACCAGGGACCGTGATCGGCAAGGCGTTGCAGAACTTCGATCGTGAGAGCGGCGTCGTGTCGATGTTGGTGATATTGCGTTGAAGGTCGCGCCGAGGAAAGGCGCAGAAGGCCATCAACCGTACTTGGGCGCCGGCCACGCACTTGTATCGCGATCTCCGCTACGGCTTCGAAGCGCCGGGTGGCTTTCCGAGTGCCTTGATTAACCGCACAGTCTGACTGGACGGTTCCGGCGATCGCCCGATGTTGTGGGAACCGCCCACCTACTGAGATTCCGGCCGTCCGACGGTGGACCCAATGCGTGAACTCCTCCATAGGATCGGCCGCCTGATCGTACGGGGGCGAGACGCTTTTGCGCTACCGTACATCAGCCATTTGCTCGGGTAAGCGGAAGCCCGGCGCCGTGAACCCGACATCACGTGACATCCTATCTCGCAGATGGCGTTGACCCCATCAACACGGTGCCTTACGCCCGGAACTCCCGATGAGTGGCGTTGATGGATCTTGGGCAGCGCGGAGGTCGGCGATACCCTGATTGGGCGGACGATGCTGCGAGGGCACCAGGAGAGCGCACGGCCGACGTTGCGCGCTTGCAGATGAGAGCACAACCCTCGATCCTTGATCGCGCATCCAACGCCCGCACCCTGAATCGAACGACGCCTCTCCGGCAGCCTTCATCCGATGTCCCAGCCCCCTGATCCCAGCCTGCCCACCGCACCGCGCCAGCGAATTGATGCGGCGGGCCTGCGCGTCGTCGATACGATTCACGCGGGCGCGACTGAACTCGACCGGCATGAACACGCCGAGCCGTATGTCTGTGTGGTGCTCGATGGCAGTTATGAACAGCGCAGCACGGCGTTATTCGAGTGCGCGCCTGGCTCGGTCGTGCTGCATCCGGGCGGGCATGCGCACGCGAACCGTTTTCATGACACGGGCGCGCGCTGTGTGAATATCCAGGCGAGCGGCGACTGGCTGGCGGACGGGTCGTTCGCTCGATTGGTCGCCGATTACCGGCATCTGCGCCTGCAAGCCGGCGCCGTCCCGATCGCGCGACTCGCGCGCGCGCTGGACCAGGCGGACGCCGCTGCTCCGCTGGCCATCGCGGCGGCCGCGCTCGACCTGCTCGCCAGTCTGATGCGCGTGCCGACTCCGCGTGCGCCGCTGCGCTGGATCGATCGCGTGATCGAGGCGCTCGAAGCTGATCTCGCGCGCACGCCGTCGCTGGCCGAACTCGGCACGCTGGCAAACGTGCATCCGGCCCATCTGGCGCGTGCATTCCGCCAGGCGCGCGGCGAAACGATCGGCGACTACCTGCGCCGGCGCCGGCTCGAGCAGGCCGATCGTGCCTTGACCGCCGGCGATGAAGCACTCGGCGCGATCGCACTGGCCGCCGGCTTCTACGACCAGTCGCATTTCACGCGCGCGTTCCGGCATCGCTTCGGACAGACGCCGTTGCAGCGGCGCCGTACCGTGCAACTCGGGTCCTAACGCGCAACTCCGGTGCAATACCGCGTGCGGTGTCCGTGCTTCACTGTGCTTGCCTGCACTCCTCAGAAGGACGTTGAAATGAAAACCGTCGTGGTCCTGTTCGGTGCCCTGTTGTTCTGTGGCGGCGCATCCGCGAAACCCGTAGAAAGCGCGGCAAGTCTGCTCGCTCGCGCCCGCGCGACGAGCGGCGGCGATGCCTGGGACGCGATCGTCGGGCTCAGCGCGAACGGCACGGAAAAAGCCTCCGGCCTCAGCGCCGACTGGCGCATGGACGTCGACCTGCGCGATGGCCGTTCGCGCCAGAGTGCAGATTTCGGCGTCGTCCGCTACGCCGAAGGTTTCGACGGCCGCGATCACTGGCGCCAGGACGCCTCGGGTGGCCTGCACAATCTCGATTCCGCGTTTGCGCGAACGGCGACGGTCACCGACGCCTGGCTTGCGCGTCGCGGCTGGCTGCGCCGCGATGCGGCAGGCGCGAAGATCGGCGCGATGGCGATGCGCAACGAGGGCGAACGCCGCTACGCCGTGCTGACCGCAACGCCGCAGGGCGGCCAGGCGGTCGAACTCTGGTTCGATCCCGCCAGCGCGCGGCTCGAACGCAGCGTGCGCACGATGCCGATCTCGATCGTCAGCGTCAGCTACGCCGACTATCGCAAGGTCGATGGCATCGAACTGCCGTTCTCGATCATCACCCGCGACGATGCCGGCAACGGCGACGACATCGTCGAGCTGCGCACGTACCAGACGCGTCCGAACGCAAGCGACAGCGATTTCGCACGACCGTCGCCACCCGACGATGCCCAGGCACCGGCTGCCGGCACGACCGTACCGCTCGAGTTCACGCGCTACCTCGTGGTCGAGGCGAAGCTCAATGGCAAGGGACCGTTCGCGTTCATCCTCGACACCGGCGGCCACGACATCATCACCCCAGATGTCGCGCAACAGCTCGGTTTGAAGGCGGTCGGTAGCGGCACCTCGGGTGGCGCAGGCGAGGGCACGATGACGCAAGCCGACGTGCGCGTCGGTCGCTTCGAGATCGGCGCGGCGGTGATGACCGACCAGCATTTCTTCGTGATGCCGTTGCAGTACGGCACCATCGAACGCGGCGCGCGCACGCCGCTGGCCGGGATCATCGGGCTCGAAGTGTTCGAACGCTTCGGCACGCGCATCGACTACCGCGCCAAGACGCTGACGCTGCGCCCGCGCGCCGGCTACCGGCATGTCGGCGGCGGCGTGCCGTTGCGCATGACATTTTCGGATGACCAGCCCTTGGTCGAGGTGGGTTTCGAAGGAAAGCGCGGTGACTTTGCGCTCGACACCGGCAACGGCGGTTCGATGCTCGTGCAGCATCTATGGGCGGAAAAACAAGGCTTCGCGCAGCGGCTCAAGAGTGGCGTCGAACTGGTGTCGTACGGCGCCGGCGGCGCATCGCGCAACTGGGCCAGCCGTGTGGACCGCTTCGACATCGCCGGGCAAAACCTGCGCCATCTCGCCGCGCGCTATGCCGAAGACAAGCACGGCTCGTTTTCGTCGCGCACCGAAGCCGGCAACATCGGCAGCGACGTGCTCGCCCACTTCACGCTCGATTTCGACTACGCCGGCGGACAGGTCTGGTTCGAACCGGTGCCGGGCTGGACACCGCCGCCGTTCGACCGTTCCGGCGTGCGTGCGTACAAGGACCGCGCCGACGCATTCACCGTCGCACTGGTCGGCGAGCACACGCCGGCTGCGATCGCCGGCGTCAAGGCAAACGACGAGATCATCGCGGTCGACGGCGTAGCGGCGACGCAATTGAGTGGCGATGATTGGTTTCACAAGATCACTCAGGCGCCGGGCACGTCACTGGCGCTGACGCTGCGTCGCAAGGGTGTCGAAAGTCAGGCGGCGCTGACGCTGCGCGAATTGCTGCCTTGAACGAAATCTAGGGGAAAGGGCAAAGCGGCGCCGCTTGCGAGCCGTCGCTTTCGACCCGATCGGGCGACTGTCCGCTTAGCATTCACCAGGTTCGATATCTCTATATCGCCGGCAAAGGGTCGCCTTTGAATTTCACGAGCAGCGCCTTCGGCGCCTGCGCGGCCCAGGCTTCGATCAGCAGCTCGCGCAGCTCGGTCCGACCGATCTCCTTCAGGCGGACCAGCACTGCAGGGAATCCATCGTAGTGCGGTTCGGTGAAGAACTTGCGCTGATCGGAAATCAGCAAGATTTCCTTGGCGTCCAGGTTCGCGACTCGCACCGCCAGCACGTCGTGACACGGCACACGCGCTTTGCGCGGCTGGACGCGTTCCAGCCAAACCCATGCGAAACCCTTGTACTTCCTGCCGTTGAGAACCGAGAACGCAAAGCGGTCCTCTTCCTCGCGGGTTTCCGGAAGCGAGAGGGCGATTCGCCGCACGTCGGATTGGCTAGCCATCACCGGAGAATAAATGAAGTGGCACGGCTAGCGCAGGCTGTCTTTCGCCTCGGTAGCCCGAAGCATCAAGAGCCTATGCCGAGGTGCCCAAACGAAAAAAGGCCCCGGTTTTCACCAGAGCCCATGCAGATCAACAACTAAGAAATTTTGGCGCCCGAAGTTGGACTCGAACCAACGCCCCCTGATTAACAGCTCGCAAGGAAATCAATAAGTTATTGATGTTCTGGCGAAGTCGAGCGAAGGCAGGCGAAGCGGAAAGAAGTTCCAGAACAGCAGCTTAGCGAAGGTTGGCGAAGCTGCTGCGAACTGAGCGCTGTACCTGTGCTGTACCTCGAAAGTGCGGCGGAGGCGTGTGGCGCGGAGCGCGCTTGCCGATCCAGCAAGATCGGCGTATGTTTTACTCCAGTAAAACATCGAGTGTAGGTTCGTCATGAGCTGTACAGCAACCCTCCGCCGCTCCGGTGGCTCCGTCATTCTCTCGATCCCGAAGACCATCGTCGAGTCGCTGGCCGTCGACGCCGGTTCTGTGGTCGAACTGTCCTTGCGTGGCCGCAGCCTCTCCGTCACGCCGGCTCGGCGCAGCTTGGCCGAACGCCTCGCTGCCAGCCCGAGGTCGCCTACGCAGTGGCAGCGCGACGACGAATGGCTTGAGGATGCGCCGCAAGGACGCGAGGGGCTGTGAGCCGCGGTGTTCCACAACGCGGGGAGATTCTCGAACTGAGCTTGGACCCGACGCACGGCCGCGAGATTCGTGGGGCGCGACCGGTGCTCGTGTTGTCGGCGGATGCGTTCAATAAGGCGTCCGGCCTGCTCCTCGTAGCGCCGATCACGCAAGGAGGCGCAGCCTCGCGAGAAACAGGATTCAGCGTGACGCTGATGGGATCAGGTACGCGTACTCAAGGCATCATTCTTTGCGATCAAACCCGCACGGTGGATGCGAGGGCGCGGACGTTCAAGCGCTTAGAGAATGCGCCATCGCAAGTGGTGCAGGAAGCCTTGGACGCGGTTCGGTCCATTCTCGAATAGCAGAGTCGGCCCGAGGAAACGCTGCAATTGACCCGAATCAGGCGTTCGTACAATCGTTGCCATGAGGCGCTCCGGTACGGGCACTGCACCGAAACTGTACCTCTAGCCGAGACGGTGCATCGAACGTCAGCGAGGCAGGAAATTTTTGCATCCGGAAAAAACAAAGGCCAGCAATGATTTGCTGGCCTTTGAAGATGGCGCCCGAAGTTGGACTCGAACCAACGACCCCCTGATTAACAGTCACCGGCTCCCTGTCGAAAAATCAGGCGGTTGGACCGCTTCTTTGTACGTGGTCGCGCTACTTCGGGCGTTTCGCGTCAGGAACTTGCCGGGGATTTGTACGTGGGATTTCAGCGCACTCTCCGCACCAGTCGTCGCGATGTGTCGCTGGCCACCAGCGCGGATCCACGGCGTTGTCAGCGGGTGTGGTGGCATGCGCCGGTATTCGCCAATGGCGGTCCGGATCTTGCGCCACCAGCGGCATTCCTCACAGCGCATCGTCAGGCGCGTGCCGCCAATTCGCGTGCCAATACATCAGGTGGCAGACCAGCAATCACCTTGTCTACGGCATCGCTCGTGCAGGCTGCGCCGTATGACATGAGTTCGGCGGAGATGTCCAATCGTAACCGTGATCGCGCCATCTCAATGCGGGCCCGAAGAAGGCTAGCGTCTCCAAGAACCTCTGGCGCGGCTGACGACTGCTCGACTATTCCCATCATCATCACTCTCCCGCCGGCTTCACCACCGGCACTTCGAAATCATACACGTCAACCATCGCCGCCGACTTGTGGCCGCTCGCCTGCTGTTTGTCGGCCTTGGTGCCCTTGGTGTCGGTGATGCCTCGCCGCTTGAACGCGTGCATGCCGAAGCGCTGATCCGCCGTGATCGCGCCGGTCGCGACAGCGGCCACCATCAGCCGCCGCCACGCCGTCTTGAGAACACCGCGACGCAGAGCCGCACCATCCTCCGCAACCACCAGCGGCCGATCTTCCGCGCGTAGCGGAATGACGGCGCGCTTGGCCCGCCATATCGTATCCCGCCGTTCGACCAGACTGTCCCACGCCATGCGTAGCCGCGGCGTCCAGGTGACCACGTTGTCGCGACTTCCCTTCCTTCGATTCGTCATCACGCCTTCGTTCGTCGCGTTCGCGTCGGTGAGCGTGACCACCTCGATGCCACGCAGGCGGCACAGGTACGCAATGTCCGCGACCGCCCACAGGTAGGCCGGCTGCGAGCCCGGCCGCCGCGTCGTAATAGCGCCGCACGCGGCCGCGTACTGAATGACCGACGCCATGACCGCCGGCTCGGGCAGCTGGCGCTGCTTGCGCTCCGTGGCAGCTTCGATGCCGTCGGCCGGATTGAGCTTGGCGCAGTGGCCGCGGTTGCCACCCCAGCGGAACAGCCGGCGCAGGTAGCGCAGCAGATGGTTTGCCTTGGATGGATGCGTCTTCGCGATACCGTCGACCAGACGTTGGATGACGGGCGCGGTGAACGCGGCAACCGGCCACGCCGACAGCGGGCCGCCCGCTTTGTCCTTGCGCTTGCGAAGCACCTCGCGGCAATAGGCGTAGTCGTCGCGGGTACCCTGCGCCAGCGCCTTGTACTTGTCGGATTCGGCGAACAGGCCGCAGAGCCAGTCGATCGTGCCACGGCTGTCGCCGACGCGCAGCTCCTCGATGCGCTTGTGCAGGTCAGCCAGCGTCGCCTTGGCGTTCGCCAGATCCTTTCGCCGGCGCCTGCCGTCGACCAACGCGAGTTGATACCACGTGCCACCACCCCAGCGGTGGTCGAAGTACACGTTGGCGGGAAGTTTGATCTGCTCGATGTGCGTTGGAATGCGCGGATTGAACTGTCGTGGCCGACCGCGCATCACAACATCTCTGGCGAGTAGCGTTCGTTGTCGCTGTTCGCGTCCTTTAGCTTTGCTGAGTTCACCAGTTCGATCGTCGTCCATGGGCCATCCCTTCCGAGGAAGTAGGGCACACCTTGCTTGTCGAGGCTCCTGCGCAGAGCGCCGACACTCTCGTAGCTGGTCGCTGCGAGCAGGTCTGCCGTGGAAAGGACGCCGTTTAGCACAGGATCGATCCCTCAGCGATCCGCGATTGGCTGGTTGACAAACGCCGCGTCACTCGGCCAGTTCACGGCTCAATCCTCGTCAGTTCGTGCGCGCGTTCCCATGCCTTTGACAAACGCTCCTTGATGCCGGGTCCGCCGCCGGTCAGCGCAAACTCTTCGCTATTCAGAGCGCACAAGTCGCGCAGGACTTCGCGGTACTCGTCGCGCTCGGCCTCGGCGCCCTCGGCGCTGGCTTCCGCCCTCGGCTTGTCACGACGTAACCGCTGGATTTCCTCGGCCATCGCGGCGTCAGTATCACGCTCGATCCGCTCCGCGTATTCCTGCCATTCCCTTGCTTTCTGGATCACGGTCAGCGAGGCATTCAACGACGCGATTACCTCAGCCCGCATGCGCCCAACCTCCGCCCGCAGCCGCTCGATCTCATCGGCTGCCAAGCACAGCAGGTCCGGTACGTCGCTTCGTGCGGCCCACTCGCACGGATTCCCGTGCGGGCGCAGCCGCTGGATCAGGTCATCAGTCATTGCTCACTCCGTAATGTGCCGATACTTTTTTATCGCCCCGGATGCGGGGTAGATTTGTAGTTATACGGTGGGTGAAATTCCTCGGAGCCTTGCCCAAGCTTTTGTTCCTTGGCACGGCAGTCGCTCAATCGTCTCTTGCCGGTGCGGGCGCCAGTTGCTCCAGTCAAACCCGAACAACTTAGCTTCCTCATCCGCGAGCTTCACGGGGTCGTCTGAGTAATCTATCCCGTACAATTTTTGGGTATCAGCAAAATGCTTCTGTGCGTCAGCCATCGTCGCGCCGTGCTGAGTCATTAACCGTCCCATGTATGTAAGTCGCCAGCCTGCGTTCGTGCTTGTGCTCATTCCGTCACCTCGCTCAACCGTATAACAGTTCGTTCAACCGCGACCGCTGCTACGCAGCGGCGCGTTAACTCAGGCGTTAGTAGTTACCGGCACGCCGTTCGGGAACATGGATTCGAGGGCGGCGCGCATCCATATCGCAGCGCGAGTAGGGCCTTCCTTCACTTTACCGGCGCTACCCGTGTAGGCAATGCAGGCACGTTCCACATCCTCATCCGTGATCGACCGCAGCGTGGGCGCGGCGGTGGACGCAATGCGGACTCCCTGCTCCTCCATCGCGGGCAGCAAGGCGTCAAAAACGAAGCGCCGAGTCGTCGTTCCGCCGCCGTTTGCCATCACGACCGAATCCGCCGCGCGCAAGGCGCAAATGAAACGGCGTATAACCTCCTCATCCGCCTCCTGCGCGCTCGGCTGCTGCGCATGCTGCGCGCATCGGACTACGGTCGATTCGTCGATGCCGTTTGCGTAGGTCGTTTCTGTGTAACAGCCGCACTCCTTCGGCTGCTGTAGCGCGGCGATGGCGGCGCGGGCATAGGAGTGCATTTGGTCGGCCGAATAGGAATAGACGTCGCCGAAACGAGTAGCATCAACAAAGGCGGGATGAGGCAACAGGAGCTGCCCATTCACTTGGGCTGGGCTGGAAGGTTCGGAGCGTTCCGGCCATTTGCCGTCAAGATGAATCGCGCCCTCTTCGGGCAGCTCTTCATAGTGCGCGTACAGGCCGGCCCCGCTGCGGCCGTCCACGCGGTGCTCGATAACGAGCACCGACTGATCCTCGAACGGCTCGCCATCTTCTCCGGCAAAGCCCGCGAGCTGCGCGATCTGCCCGCATGTCAGGCGCAGTGGGGCAGGCTCGGCAGGCGCGGGCGGAGCGGCGGCGAGCATGGCGCGGTAGACGAGACCCGGAGCATCGGCTGGCGTTTCAATATCAAATCCGTTCGACTCGCTCAGGAATCCGGCGCGCAGCATTTCCGGCGTCGGCTCCCTCGGCACCAGCACCCACCCGCCCGCCAACGCGGCCGGCGCGGACTTCGCGGCGCCATATTTGTCGAGGAGAGAGGCAGCCGCATCCATCCTTTCCTGCCATTCCGACGCCGTGTAGATGCGGAACCCATCGGATGCAACGAACTCGCGCAGCGCCTCGGCCAGTTGGTCGGTTAGTGCGCTCATTGCTTCCACTCCTTTTTGTGCGCGTCGAAGTCGCGCAGTTCTCGCTTGAGCTTGATAAGCGTGTGGTGGTTGACGTGCTTGAGGCGCCCGCAAAGCAGATCGGCCATTTGTCTTACGTGGGAATCTGCCGCTGACAACTGCGACCTCGCATCTGCTATCGCGTTTCGAATGTCATCCCCTGCATTCATGCTGCGTCCTCGTAGTTGGTAGCGTCGCGCAATATCGCGCTATAGCGGCCCTCATCGCGCAGTCGGAAGCGTCGTGGCGTGCGCGCCGCTGCGAGCCAGGGAAATCGTTTGTTGAACTGTTCGCTCAGTCGATGGGCGTTTGCGTGCGTGAAGTGCCCGTCATAACTTGCCGCGATCGACTGCAGGCGTCGGTAGTCTTCGGGCGTAGCACGCACCGCATCCGCTCGCACGTGATCAGCCGCCCATTCGGTCAGCGCAGCGCGTGCATGCCGAACAACACGCGTGCGGACGCGGGTATGCGTAGGAAAAACGACGTAGCCAAGGAAGTCGGCGCCATCAGTAAGGGACCGCAGGCGCTGGTCGGCCTTGAGCTTCAGCCGGAGCCGGTCGCGCAGGAATGTCTCAATCTGATCGCGCCAGCGCTCGAGCTGCGCACGATCACGATGGATGATCACGAAGTCGTCGACGTAGCGGATGTATCGCTGGGCCTTGAGCTCGTGCTTCACGAACTGGTCCAGCTCGTTCAGATAGACGTTCGCGAAGAACTGCGAACTGAGGTTGCCGATCGGAATGCCGCAGGCGGCCGGCGAGTTCTCCAGGCGTTTGTGCAGCGGGATCTGCGCACGCTCCTGAGCAGTCGAGCGATGCACGACACCGTATTCGATCGGCGACTTGCGCAGCAGTGCATGCGTGACGCGCTGTGCGACCTCCGGAACGCCGGCCTTTGCCATGCGGCGCTTCAGGATGGTCCACAGCGTGGGGCGGTGAATGGTGTTGAAATAGTTGGCGATATCGAGCTGGAGATACCAGCCGCCACCTTGGCCGCTCGCGACCTGGCGCACGAAGCCTTTCAGGCGATCAACCGCCGCATGACTGCCCTTACCCTTGCGATTGGCGTACGAGTCGAAGATGAATCCAGGTTCGAACGCCGGCTCAATGCGTGACATCAGCCAGTGGTGAACGACGCGATCGGAGAAGTCGGGCGCGTGGATCTCCCGTGCCTTCGGCCGCGTGGCGACGAAGCAGGTTGTCGGCGACGGCGACCATCGGCCTGCATTGATCCGCTCCTGCAGATCCAGCAGGCGATCGGTCCAGCGGCATTCGAAGTCGAGCTGGTTAGCACTCGGCTGCTTGTTCTTCCGAGCGCACCGCCACGCGAGGAACAGTTCATGGAACCCTACAGATGTTGCACCCTGACACTCACTGGCGCGCGCGACCGAGCGCACCGCACGGACGCGGCACTGGTTGTTGCGGTTGTAGATGTTCGCGTTGCCGTTGTTGAAGTTGACGATCCACGCGTAGTCCGGATTTGAAGCAACCGGCGACGCTTCCCCGCGCACTTGCGACCAAGCCGAACATCCTTGTAGGTAGCGCGGCGTCGTCATGAATTGGCCCCGATTGAGGCGGCTCGGGTACTCAGTATCTGGGCACGCTGCGGCGACACGTCGGACGCCGCACTCTGGCCCTTTGGGGTGCAATGCTGGCGGTGCCAGCCTCCTACCTGCTTGCCGAGATCGCGCACCAAGCGCGCGAGCGCTTCGAATTGCGCGAAGCTCGGGAACGCCTTTACCTGACTGCCGAGCTGCAGCGTGATCTTGAAGTCATCGACCGCGCGCACTAGCTGCGCGACCAGATCCTGCTGATGGGATCGATCACGCCATGCCCGATGCGCTAGCCGCGCAACGGTCTTGGCGTCGGCACGAAGATCGGAGCCGATGCTGTACTTGTGATACCTGGCGAAGCGACGCACGACGATCTCGACATCGACGAGCAGGCGTTCCGAGGCTTTCACGACCGGTGGCGGCACGAAGGACATGGCGGCTATCTATCCAAAAGGCCAATTACTGACTGGCGCGCGCGACCGAGCGCACCGCACGGACGCGGCACTGGAGGGGGCGGAGGCAGATGTCCGCGCCGCCGAAGTCGAAGTAGACGATCCACGCGTAGTCCGGATAGGAAGCAACCGGCGACGCGGTCCAGTACGCAGAGGACTTCATATCGGTGAAAATCGGATCGCACGCAGGGTTGTATCGCGTGATGTCGCGATTTGTTTCCTGTTCGTCCAGCGTAGGCAGACGCCAGTCCTCGTGACCGCCGAGTCGACAGGCCTTGGCTGCCGCATCACCTTCGGCATGCGTCATATCGCCGAGGTCGTGCGACCACTCCAGCCCGGCGCGGTGGTCGACGATGATGAAGCCGCCAGGGACGTTGATCCTCTGGCGTGCCGGCTTGGCGGCCGCTGTTGAAGGCGCATTGTCGTTGATCGCCGGATTGCCGATCACGACCGTGGAGACGCCGCCCAGGTCAATGCGGAGCGCGGATGCTGTGTTGCCGGCAAAGCTGAGAGTCAAAACGTTCAATTTGTATCTCCATGACAGGGAAGTCGGCGACGGCCAATGCAGCCGCCGACTCCGTGCGAATGACTACGGGGTGATCGTCGCGCCTACGCGGATCGCGAAGTTGCGCATGAACCGTGCGAGGTTGTCGTCGGTGCGCAGGTCGAAGAACGCGTCATAGACGCCATGGCTCGGCATCGGCTTCGACGGATCGACAACGCCCCACGCCGAGTAGAACGCGCCGGGAAGGACGCCTGCGATGTTCACCCAAGCCATGTCGTAGAACGTCAGGCCGTTCGCTGCCCAGGCGGCCGCGTTCGGATCGAACTCCGTTGCCTTGTCGATGGCGCCCGGTGCCGGGTGCCCAGGCTCGCCGCGATACAAGTTCTGCACGAAGTCGCGCATAGCCCATGCCTCGCTGAACTCCTTGTTGTCGAGCGCGCGTAGGGCTCGCACGCGAACACAAGATGCGTCGGGATGCCGCCATCCGCCTTGGCTGCGATTTCTTCGAGCGCCGATCGCGCAGCGCCAAAATCCTTGTCCGTATGGGTCACATCCGACTTCGCCGAGATCGTAAGATTGCGGATCGCCATCAGTGCCAGCGCGATGCCCGTCGGTTCGGCCCGATCGCCAAACTGTGCAGAGAGCTGCGCGGACCAGTCCTCGATCCACTCCACCAGCGACTTCTGCGACTGCGGAATGCCTTCGATCTTCTTCAGAGCGGCATAGGCAGCCGTCGGATCGAGCGCTAGCGAAGCGGTCCAATCGCCGTGACCTGGAGTTTCAGGCTTGCCGAGATTGAGGTAGACGCGCGCAGTACACTTTTTCGCATCAATGAATCCGGCGGCATCCTTGCTCTCAGGAGTCGCTGCGTTCGCTTTCACGTAACCGACGAACTCCGAGAGCGCCGTCGTAGAGAACTGGCCGCGGAACCGGCTGCGACAACGCTGCAGGTGCTCCAGCGTCTTGATCTCGTTACCGACCAGAACCGCTTGGATGCCGTTCGGGAACTGCGGAAACTCGCCAGGATTGATCCGGTTCGCGCGCGAGGCTTCGACCGCGAGGTTGCTTATTTCGTGAATCGCGGAGGCGTCCATCAGGCGCGCACTCCGTCTGTGCGGCCCGTCGCAGCGCCGGCCCCCAGTTCCATCTTCGTCTGCGTGGTCGGATACAGCGTCAGGCGCCCGCCGCGCTCAACATGCAGCGGCGTATCCGTCGCCATCTCCTCCGTGACCTTGCCGCGCGACTTCGGCACGACGGATTTGATCGAATGCGTCACCGCGACCTGGCTACCCTCACCGATCTGCTGCAGCTTGAACTTGATCGTCAGCTCGCCTTTCTTGCCGTGCGTGCAGACGTTCGCGGCGATGTCGGACAGCGCCGTGTTGATCTGTTCCTCGAAGACGCCGGCGTTCAAGTCGCCGAGCAACTCCGCGATATTCGTCTTGCTGTTGCTGTTGTTACTCATCGTTGGCCTCCTTTGGCCTGTTGAATTCTGGTCGCCTTGCCTCGCGTGCCCACGGCGACGATGGGCGGGATGTGCCGCTGCTTACGGGGGAGGGTTCGCAGCGGCTACCGGCGCAGGGCTGCCGGTCGGGTTCTTTCGCGGTCCGTAGTTCGGCTTTGCGCGTGACCACGATCGACGCTTCCAGATGTCGCGGATCGTCTGCGGGCTGCAGCCGTGTTTGTCGGCGAGCACGCGCGCGGTGTTCGGGCCGGCGTCCTTCTTCGCGCGCTTGATGTCGATCACATCGGCCGGCAGCAACGACGTGTTCACGCTGGCGCGGCAGGCATCGGCTTGCGTGCAGGCGCGCAGGTGGTGCGGGTTGACGCACGTCTTGCTGCCGCACGCTGTCGTCACCACCAGGCCATCCGGGATTGGGCCGAACAACTGCGCCCACATCCACCGACGAGCGGGCATGCGCTTGCCGCCGAACTGCTTGCTGGCGACACCGCCAACGTCCACGTTCGCCAGCCACGTCCAGCAATCGGCAGGATCGCGGCCGAGCTTCACCAGCGGCTTCAACACGGCACCGGGTTCGTGGCTCATGCCGTGCGCACCGACAGCGATTCTTCGGCGTAAATCCGGACGCCAGGAATCCGCGCTTGGGCCTTGAGCGCGCGCGCCACTTGGCCGATCGCTTTCGTGTCCGCCTGCAGGTAGCCGAGCAACGTCGTGTCGCCGTTGGCGAGTGCCGCCGCCGCCGCCGTGACCAATGCGGCGAAGTCGACGACCTCAGCCTTCCAGTTCTCGCGCGTGCCGATGCCGGCGGCCTTCGGTGCGATCACGGCTGGCACGGCAACGGGCGCAATCTCGGCCAGCTCGATCTGTTGGTGCGCCTGTTCGGCTTCGGCGACGCATGCGCTGGCCGCTTGCGCGGCTTCCTCGGCTGCGATGCGTGCGGCTTCTTCCGCCGCGCGCGCCGCCTCTTCGTCGCCGGCCTTGCGCGCCGCTGCGGCTTCTGCGTCTGCCTTGCGCTGCGCTTCGGCGGCAGCTGCGCGGATCTGGCGTTCCTTCTCTTCGGCCTCGCGGCGGATGCGCTCCTGCTCGGCGCGTTCCTTGCGCGCGGCTTCTTCGGCTTCACGTCGCGCTTTTTCGGCCTTCTCGCGCTCGGACTGCTGGAACGTGAGCATCCGGCCCTTCAGGAGATTGCCGGCATCCGTGAGGCGGTCGAGCGGCACCTTGAAGAACGCGTCGATGCGCCGGCAGCCTTCGAGGAACGGCTCCTTGACGTGCACGCGCTGCTTCTCGATCGCGGCAAACTTCGCGCGGATCGTTTGCAGTTCGGCGCCGGCTGCTTCGTACATCGCTGGCGAATCCACGTCGTAGGCGTCGACGACGGCGAACATGGAGTCCGCTTCGGATTGTGCCTTCTGCGCTTCGGGCGGCACCAGGATGGCGTTCGGATCAAAGTTCATGCTGCGTTCTCCAAAAAGGTGTGGACAGTCAGCGCGGACAGAAACACGCGCGAATCGTTGGGGGAGCGGAACGGCACGAGCTGCCAGCGTTCCGGTGTCAGGTGCAGGGCGTAGCGGTCGATCGCCGCGCCGGCCTCGAACGACACGATCGGGGCCGATTCGCGCAGCGCGATTTCGTAACCCGCTGTCTGCGGGCCAGCGATGCGCGGCACCTTCGCGGTGCGCTTGGCGTCGATCAGCACCCATCGGTCATTTAACCGGCCGAATAAATCCAGCGTGCCGGCGTAGCCATAGCGCGCGGAGTGCACGCGCCATTCCGACGCCGCAGGCTCAAATCCCGATTGCGCGCGAAACTCGCGCCACATGCCGAGATAGGGCAGCAGCGCGCCGGTCACGCTGTCTTCGTCGAGCTCGCCGCGCACGTCGAGCTCGATCAGCTTGTGTACGGCGGTTCCGAGCTGCGCCGCCGCTTCCATCACATCAGCCGGAACGCCGCGGTATTCCGCAGCCGACAGCGGCCCGAGGATCTGCGTCACGCTCGGCACGATCACGCCCGCATTGCGATACGTGTGCGTCGCTTCATCGAACGCGATCATGCCGACGCGTCCGACAGCGCTTTCAGCACGGTATTGATCGTCGCTTTGCTGACATCCGGATGCGCAGCAAGCAACGCGGCGTCGTCCGCAAACCCGGCTGCGACCGCCTTCGCGCGGATCAGTCGCGCCTGCGACGGCGACAGATCGCCGAGCGGGCCCGGCTCGCCATCGACAGTGGCCGGCGTGCGTTCTTTCGTTGCCTGCTCACTGAACTCCGCGTCGATCGGCGCATCGGCAGGCACGACAGAGGGAACCGCTTTCGCGCGTGGCATTTCGATCGCGGCCTTCGCCGAAGCGACGGTCTCGATATCGATCGACTTACCTTCCATTTCTTCGGCGGTGGGCTGCGATCCGACCGCCTCGGGGAACGCCTTGCGCAACGCCTGGGCTTCCGCGCACTTCGCAATCTGCCCGAAGGGGCGCTTCTCCCACATCGCATTCGGACCGCCGTCATCCCCCTTGCTGGCGTAGTTTTCCAGCCAGTATTCCAGCGCCGTGAACTCGACGATAGACGCGCCAATCAGTCGGCGTACCGTGATGCGACACCATTCCGGGTAGTGCATGTCGGCGTCTACGAACGTCTTTCGGCGCTTGCCGTTTTCCCCGTCGACCCACTTCTCGCGCTTGAACGTCATCGTGCGCGTGGGGCCGAACTCCGGCTCACTGCAGCCGGCGTACTGGCCGGTCCGCGCAGCGTTGATGCGGTAAAGCCCGATGCCCGGCATGACAACATCGCGCTTCTCCTTGATGTCGTAGCCGTTAGCATCCTTTTTGCCCGTGGATACCGTCATCGGCACGATATGCACGGGCTTCGTCATCGGGTCGAGCTGAGCGGCCTTGCAATAGGCCAGCACCATGTCGATCGACGCATCCGAAGCGCCGGGGTAGAGGCTGGATTTCAGCGCCGAGCGGATCTCGGCGGCGTGCTGCTCGGTGACGAGTGCGGTGCCTTGTACGGTGCGGGTCATTGCGTTCATGCGGCCACCTGATGCTGTTTCGTTTCCTGCTTCTCCCATGCCTCGACCGCCTCATTCAGAGTCGGGAAGCGTGGCGTTCGCGTGCCGCACGGCGGACATTCCAGCCAGTGCGTACCGCCATAGCCGAATCGCTCGACATGCTTGGGTTGCTTGCCGCAGCCTGGGCATGTGGCGAGGGTTCCTGACATTCGCGAGATTCGTTCCATGGCGCACCCCTGCCAAAAAGCCAATTACTGACTGGCGCGCGCGACCGAGCGCACCGCACGGACGCGGCACTGGAAGCCGCGGTAGTAGAGGTACGCGCCGCCGTAGTCGAAGCCGACGATCCACGCGTCGTCCGGATTCGAAGCAACCGGCGACGCCGTCCAGTACCAATCGGATTTGCAGGTCGGGAAGAACGCGGTGTCGATCGCGGGCGAGTAGCGCGAGCGGTCAGCCAGCGGGAACAGTTCCTCGACAGTCGGCAGACGCCAGTCGGTGAAGCCGCCGAGGTTGAGCTTCGCGCAGGCGTCGGTCGCTTCCTGCCACGTCATTTCGTCGTCGCCAACATCGGCTGCAGACCACATCAGGCCGGCGGACGAATCGAGGACGATGCCAGCGTCAGTTGCTTCGGGAATCGAAAAACGGCTCATGGTTTGCTCCAGTGAGTTATCGGGTCAGGTAGGCGATGCCGCTGAGCAGCAGCACGATGGCGAAGAGAGCAATCGAAGCGCCGATACCGGGTGTTACGGCCGGCGGCGAAACGAACTCCGGCGCGCGGCGGCGCTCAGTGGCAAGCGATGCCGCGGCGACCTCGATGCCAGCGACGATGGCGCGATGCGCCGACTCGCCGGCGCGCATCGCGGATTTCGCGCGTTGAACGGACTGCCGGATCGTGTCGGCGTCGCAGCCCATGCGGCGCGCGACGCGGCGCACGTGCTGCTCGACCGCAGCGGGGCGCAGGAAACTGAGGGTGGCGGTCATGCGGCCTCCCGCTCGACGTTGGCGCGGGCGACGGCTTCGACCGCGGCCTCCACCCTCGTCGCGCACGTGTCGGCCAGCTCGCACAAGGCGTCCATCGCCTCGGCGTCCCGCGCCTTGGCTTCCTCGCTGTAGCTGTGCAGATGGTGCAGCGGGCGAAATGCGTTGCGCAGCGCAAGGGTCATGGCCGCGAGGCGCTCGGCGAGTTCGCCGGCGTCGTGCTCGGCATCGGCCAGCAATGCCGAGACCACGATATCGCGTACCTCAAGGCGGTCGCGCTCTAGCGCGACGCACGCCAGTTCCACCGCATCCTCAAGGGCCTGCGCGCGGCTGTCGTCTGGCGGCAGGCAATCGGCGTAGCTGTCGGCGTAGTTCATGGCGTTACTCCCTCAATGCCAAAAAGCCAATTACTGACTGGCGCGCGCGACCGAGCGCACCGCACGGACGCGGCACTGGAAGCCGCGGTAGTAGAGGTACGCGCCGCCGTGGTAGAAGTGGACGATCCACGCGTAGCCCGGATAGGAAGCAACCGGCGACGCCGTCCAGTACCAGCTCGAACGAATGTCAGGAAAGAACTGAGGGTCAACCGCGGGGTTGAAGCGGGTCAGGTCGAGGATCGCTTCCGCTTCCTGCCGGGTCCAAAGACGCCAGTCGGACGTGCCGAGTGCTGTCAACGCAGCGCAGGCTGCCATTGCTTTGGCGTGCTTCTCAGGTTCGCCGATGTCACCAACGAGCACGTCGAAGCAGAGGTCGCCCGTCTTGACGTTGACCGCTGCCCACTCAGCTGCGTCGTTGGGAAGCGGTTTGCCCTTTGCATCCAGCTTGGTGAGGATCGGGCGGACGGTTTGATCGGCCGGCGCGGTGGTCGCGGCCTTCTTTGCGGTTGCGGTGCGCATGGTCTCCCTCGTGCTGGCCGCGGTGGGCGGCTGACGATGAGACAATAGCATAGCTATCTTTCGATAGCAATAGCGTTGCTATCGATATTCCCAAAGTTCTGCCAGACTCTTGGCTGAGACCTTTCGGCCTGGAGATCAGCGATGGACGAGAACGAGGATGTGCGTGCTCAGCTGGAGCGGTCGTCGCTCAGCGCGATGGACTTTTCAGCACGTGCGACGACAGCTCCGTGCAGTCAACGCGAAGGCGTCGAGTCACGAAGCGACTACAACCACAGACGCGCTATGGCGCTGGCCGCGCTGTCGATTGGACGAGTGATTCCCGATAAACCGCCCGGCATTCTTCGAAGGATTGGAAGAAGGCTTCAGGCATGGTGGAGTTCATGGCGCGCACGGCGTGATCTTCGGTGACTTCATCGAAGTCCTTGAGCAGCGCCGGCTTGTTGTGGATGTGGTCATGCAGAAGCATGACCATGATCCGTAGCAGGGCGATTTCTGCCTGTTGAGCGTTCACTGCTTCGATGACGTTGATTCGCATTGGCTACTCCACGAAACACCCGGTTCGCTCGCACTCCGCCAGTTTGGCCGGCCATCCCTTGCGACATTCCCACGCGTCCTTGGCGCGCGAGGCGTCGAACGTTTGCCAGCGCAGGTTGTCGGGCGTGTCGCTGCCGCCCACGCACAGCGCGATGCGGTGATCGATGATGTAGCCGGGGCACTGGCCGGCGCACCGGCCAGTGGACGGGCAGGGATGCAGGCGCTCGAACTCGTGCCTGGCGCGCGAGTCGCGGTGGTTTCTCGCTCCTGCATCGCAGGCAATCAGGATCATGATTGCAGCTAGAAAACGTGGGGTAGCTTGCGAAAGCATGTTCTATGCTGGAGAAATAATGTGCGCGGTTCGTAAGCAGCTCAGTAAATAAATGAATACGTCTTGATTGAGGACTACCAGCACCATCACGGCAGGAGCATCAAGAATTCCATGCGCTTTGCACATTTCCTTGGCTGCTTCCCACGTAAGAGTTCCTTCCTTCACGCCGTCTGCGCAATCAACTGTTATTTTTTTGAATCTTGAATAGTGTAAATTTGCTGCTTTGTAAAGCGATAGGAACGTGGCACTGGCTTCTCCGTAGCGCTCTGTCAACCATTCGTCGTAAGGAACGCCGATAGCGTCAACTACGGCAGGAATGTAAGCGCTACGCGATTCGGGTCCCTTGAAGGCAAAAAGTGATACATCCAAGAGATGGAGAACAAAGATAGTCACTTCGAGATTGAGGGCATCGAACTGTTGCTGCGAGCGTTTTTTGCCCGCTTGGATGTCGAAAACCTCTTGGTACTTCGGGGTCATGTGCGCCAACGTTGCCAACACGACGTGAATCACGGATTCGACGTCGCTTGGCGTGGCTAACGCATTATTTTTCTTCTTACTCCACCACATGACAAACTCCGCTTGTGAATCTCACGATCTGCGATTCCCATGCTCCAATGTGCCGCCAAATGGGGAGTCAAAGATGACCGAGACTGTCGATGATTTGATGGATGACCTTGTTGGACGCCTTCGCCTGCTTAGAACTGCAGAAATGCAACCGGCTGAAATTCCTATGCCCGTGAAGCGGCGTCCAGTGTTACGAGTAGTTCATGCACAAAGCCTCGTTCCAGAAATTTCTTTGGAACTGACCGGCGAATTGCCGCAGCAACGGCCAGCGCTTCGGCTGGTCGATGCACCGTCGTGACACTGACGATGCCGGCGAGGGCGTAGCGAAGCGCATCAACGTCGTTCTCCACGCGCCGCAGAGCTTGGTCAGGACGGCGCTGATCGACATTTTCATCGTGCCGAAGCGGAACCACGTTGCCGCGTTGTTCTGCGATCACGGCGTATTTCGCGCAAATCGTGGCCGGAGCAACGCTCAAAAGCGTGCCTAGACGGTCTGCCTTTGTGGCCGGAACAGGGCGCTCCCCTTCAAGCCATTGGCGGACCGCCCCTGGTGTGACGTCCATGTGTTCAGCAACAGCAGCCTGTTTGAGGCCAGATGCCTTGAAAGCGGCCTTCAATGCTTGTGACTCGGGCGAGCATTCAGACTTCTTCATTGTAGCAATGCTATTCATGAGGATGGTTCTTGTCGCCGATCAAAGCTATTGCGCGCTATCGATAGCGATGCTATCGTTAACGTATGAACGCGAAATCCATCGAGACCGCAGTCTCCCTATGTGGCAGTCAAGCCGCCCTTGCTGCTGCTGTCGGAGTCAGCCAGCAGGTGGTTTGGCAGTGGTTGAACGGCCGCAGACCGGTCCCCGCTGTCCACTGCATTCCTATTGAAAACGCAACTGCTGGCGCGGTCACGCGGTACGCCCTGCGCCCGGATGTCTTCGGCCTGCAACCCCCTCTCCGACCTCCCATTCCCGAACGATCGCGCAAGCACACGTAAGCGGTCATCCATCGGTTCAAGGGGCGGCAAGGGTGAGGAGGGTAGGGGTGAGCGAAATCGCGGAAGGGAACGATCTGGCGTGGCTGGTCGCTGCCGCCAAGGCACTGAAAGCCACGCTGCCACAGGCCGAGAAGAAGGCGTTCATCGCCCTGATGTTCGAGGCGGGATTCTGGGATTCGGAAAAGCTGACGTGGGACGCGGCGGTGTCGCGGCTCAACGAGTGCCTGCGCAACGACGGCGCCAGCCGCCAGTTCCTGAAGGTGTCGGAGCTCTGGGCGTGGATGCGCAGCAGCGGGCACCACGCGCTGTTTCGGGCGATGGCCGACGACCTCGGCTACCGCGTCGAGCGCCTGCCGACCGAACAGCGCATCGCCGATCTGCTCGAGCGCATCGACCGGAAGTTGACGAAGGCCGCGGATGCCCAGGTTGACGCCGCTGCGCTGCGGGATGCCGTCGAACGCCTCCTGCATCCGGCTCAGCCGCCGCGTGAGGGCGCACCGACCCGGTTCAGCGTCAAACCGGAGGCGTTCTGATGGCAGCGGCGGAGCGTTATCCCCATCCGCCGGGCGCGCCCGAGGCGGTTGCCGATGGTTGCACCTGCCCGATTTTGGACAATGCGCGCGGCAAGGGCTGCGGCTACCTCGACGCCGACGGCCATCCGTGTTTCATCGTCACCCTGAGTTGCCCGCATCACGGCGAGGCCGCGTGCTTTGCCGATGACGTGACATTCGCGCGCGACCTGAGCGAGCCGGCCTATGGGGCGGCAGCGCGCCTCACGGAGAAAATCGCATGACTGCCGTCCTGCGCAAGCTCGAATCCGGCACCCGCATGATGATCCATCCGTGCAACGTGTGCGGCAGCGACCGCGCGCCGTTCGGCTACACGGTCAAGGGCCATCCATCGCGTTGGTATTGCTGGGAGCATCGCGAGGTTGGCGAGGCGTACTTGCGGGGCGCGGCATGAGCGACGCCTATCGCGATTTCCTCGCCGGCAAGGTGCGTGTCGCCGCGCAATCCGGATTCATCGTCTCGCCGGATGCCGTCCATCCGCTGTTGAAGCCGCATCAGCGCGATGCGGTGCTGTGGGCGCTGCAGGGCGGTCGTCGTGCGTTGTTCGAGGCGTTCGGCCTCGGCAAGTCGGTGCAGCAGCTTGAGGTGCTGCGACTGTGCCGCGCGCAGGCTGGCGGCGCGGTGCTCATCGTTTGCCCGCTTGGCGTGCGTCAGGAGTTCCGCCGCGATGGTGAAATGCTTGGCATCGCGACGCGCTTCATTCGCACCGATGCGGAGATCGATCCAATATTCGACGGCATCCACCTGACGAACTACGAGGCGGTCCGCGACGGCCGGCTCGATCCGAACAACTTCACCGCCGTGAGTCTGGACGAAGCGAGCGTGCTGCGCAGCTTCGGCAGCAAGACCTACCAGACGTTCCTGACGTTGTTCGACAAGGTGCGCTTCCGCTTCGTCGCCACCGCGACACCGAGTCCGAACCGCTACAAGGAGCTGATCCACTACGCCGGGTTCCTCGGCGTGATGGATACCGGGCAGGCGCTCACACGTTGGTTCAAGCGCGATAGCACGCAGGCGAACAACCTGACGCTGTATCCGCACAAGGAGCGTGAATTCTGGTTGTGGGTCGCGTCGTGGGCGCTGTTCCTGCAGCGGCCCTCCGATCTTGGCTACAGCGATGAAGGCTACGACCTGCCGCCTATCAAGATCGTCTATCACGAGGTCAAGGTCGACCACGCAGCTGCGAAGGCAGACCGTGACGGGCAGGGTAACTTGTTCTGCGATGCCGCGCTCGGTGTTGTCAATGCCTCGCGCGAGAAGCGCGACACGCTGCCGGCGCGCGTCGAAGCGGTGCGCGCGATCCTCGACGTGGATCCGGACAACAACTACCTGATCTGGCACGACCTCGAAGCCGAGCGCCACGCGATCCAGGCGGCGGTGCCGGATGCGGTCAGTGTGTACGGCGACCAGGACCTCGACGAGCGCGAGCAGGCGGTCATCGATTTCAGCGAAGGGAAGATCCAGTACCTGAGCGCGAAGCCGGTGCTGGCCGGATCCGGCTGCAACTTCCAACGCCACTGCCACAAAGCGATCTACGCCGGCATCGGCTTCAAGTTCAACGATTTCATCCAAAGCATTCACCGCGTGCAGCGGTTTTTGCAGACGGAGCCCGTCGAGATTCACATCGTGCACGCCGAGAGCGAGCGCGAAGTCCTTCACACGCTGCAAGCCAAGTGGGCGCGGCACAACGAACTGGTGGGGAAGATGAGCGAAATCATTCGGGAATACGGCTTGAGCGCCGCCGCCGCGATGGCGACGGTGTTGCAGCGTTCGATTGGCGTGGAGCGCATCGAGGCGAGCGGGCAGGGCTGGATCGTCGCGAACAACGATTGCGTGGCCGAGACGCGCGCGATGGACGAGAACAGCGTTGACCTGATCGTCACCTCGATCCCGTTCGCCAATCACTACGAATACAGCCCGAGCTACAACGACTTCGGGCACACGGACAACAACGATCATTTCTGGAAGCAGATGGATTTCCTGACGGAGAACCTGCTGCGCATCCTCAAGCCGGGTCGGCTGGCCTGCATCCACGTCAAGGACCGGATTCAGTTCGGTGCCGTGACCGGTGCCGGCGCGCCGACGGTGTCGCCGTTCCATGCCGAGGCGATTTTCCACTACCGCCAGCACGGCTTCGACTACATG
This sequence comes from Dokdonella soli, assembly GCF_039523175.1. Lineage (NCBI taxonomy): Bacteria > Pseudomonadati > Pseudomonadota > Gammaproteobacteria > Lysobacterales > Rhodanobacteraceae > Dokdonella > Dokdonella soli. The sequence continues at coordinate 496,673 of NZ_BAAAEU010000024.1, read as the reverse complement.
GGCCTGATCACGGTCGTCACCGACGTGGTGCGCGAGAACAACCAGACCTATCGCCTGGGCTGGTCGGAGCAGTGCAAGGACGGCACCAAGATGGGCGTCGGTTCGCCGGAGTACATCGTGCTGGTGCGCAAGCCGCAAACCGATCGCACGCGCGGCTATGCCGATGCGCCGGTGCGCAAGGACAAGGCGGACTACACCCGCGCGCATTGGCAGGTCGACGCGCATGCGTTCTGGCGCTCCAGTGGCAATCGCCAACTGACAGCGGATGATCTGGCCGGCCTCGGCCCCGACAAGCTGGCCAAGCTGTTCACCGAATACAGCCTGCGCGAGGTCTACGACTACGCCACGCATGTGCGTATCGGTGAAGCGCTGGAGGCGCGCGGCGCGCTGCCGTCGACCTTTATGTCGCTGGCGCCTGGCAGCCACAACGATGACGTCTGGCATGACGTCAATCGCATGATCACGCTCAACGGCGAGCAGACCAAGCGCGGCCTCGAAAACCATATCTGCCCGCTGCAGTTCGACATCGTGGATCGCCTGATCGAGCGCTACAGCAATCCCGGCGAGCTGGTGTTCGACCCGTTCGGTGGTCTGTTCACGGTGCCGTATCGCGCGCTGCTGAAAGGGCGCAAGGGGCGTGCAGCGGAGCTGTCGACTGCCTATTTCATGGATGGTGTTCGCTACCTCGAGGCTGCAGAACGGCAGATATCCATGCCCGGCTTGTTTGACGTGCTGCCCGAGGCTGCCGCGGCGTGAAAGCAGTCGTTAAACCCATCGCGAGCGTCGATGCGGAAGAGCGCGAAGACATGATCGACGTGCTCAAGCTGCGCTATCTGTCTGCTCGCACGCCGGAGGATCGTAAGGCGATCGCCGACGAAATACGCCTGCTGCGTCGTGGATCTGAGGTTGAGCCGGTTCGCTCATGAACTTCTACAAGCGCCATCTTGGAGATATCGCGAAGGCCTGTGGCCACCTGTCACAAGGTGAAATGGGGGCGTACGACCTGCTCCTGGACTGGCTCTACTCCAACGAGAAGCCGCTGCCGCTCGGGATGCCGGCGTTGTGGCGGATCGGTCGCGCCTCATCCAAGGCAGAACGAGAGAACGTCACGCGCGTGGTCGGAGAGTTTTTCGAGCGTATAGACGCTGGCTTCGTGCAGAAGCGTGCGCTTGAGGAAATGGCCAAGGCCAATGCTCAGGCGGAAACGAACCGTCGCATCGCCGAGCAACGAGAAGAGAAAAAGCGTGCATCGATCAAGGCACAAACCGAGCACGAATCGTTGAACGGTTCGTTACACGAATCGTGCTCTGTTCGTCCAACGAACGACCAACCTAGCCAGACTCCAGACTCCAGACAACAGCAAGAGCTTCCGACTTCGTCGGCGGCTGCGCCGCCCGATCCGGATCCTATCTTCGGTCATGGGCTGGCATTTTTGCGCGCCAAAGGTGTCGGCGAACGCGGTGCGCGCAGCTTCCTCGGTGCTATGCGCAAGGCCTGCGGCGATGTCCTCGCCGCCGAGCTACTGGCCAAAGCCGAGGCGGAGGACGTGAGCGCGCCGGTGCCGTGGCTGCGCAAGGCCTACGAGGCCCGCGTCACGGGACCACCGCGTTCTGGCAAGCCGTCCGTCGCCGATTCGTTCGCTGGCAAGACCTACACAGGAACCCCGGACCATGAACTCCCAGCCTTCCTCCGATCCGACGCGGCTTGAGCCCAAGCCCGTGTTCGTCGATGCGCAGTGCGAAAAGCACGGCGCGTTTCAGGCGCAGCAGATCCCTGGGCTGTTCGGCGGCGAGCCGATCACGATGGGCTGCCCGCAGTGTTCGCAGGTGCGCCAAGCGCGCGAAGCGCAGGAGCGCGAGGCGGAACGGTTGCGGCGCGAGCAGGAGCGCGTCACCGCGCTATTCCGCCGCAGCGGCATCCCAGCGCGCTTCGCCGACCGGACGCTGGAGAACTACCGCGCCGACAACGACGGACAGAAACACGCCCTGCGTGTCGCCCGGCGGCTGCTCGGTACGATCCTCGATGATGCCAAGCGCGGCGCGTCGCTGGTGCTTTGCGGCAACCCTGGCACCGGCAAGACCCACCTCGCCTGCGCGATTGGTCACGCGCTGACGGACAAGCTGCGCACCGTCCAGTTCGGGACCGTGCTGTCGGCCGTGCGCCACGTCAAGGAAACCTATCGCCGCGACTCCGAACGCACCGAGAGCGACGCGATCAACGATATGGTCGCGCCCGACCTGTTGATCGTCGACGAGGTCGGCGTGCAGATCGGCAGCGAGCACGAAAAGATGGTGCTGTTCGAGATCATCAACGAGCGTTACCAGCAGTGCCGCTCGACGATCCTGATTTCCAATCTGAACCAGGACGAGCTGACCACGTACCTCGGCGAACGCGTCATGGACCGCTTTCGCGAGGCTGGCGGCGTGATCGCGTTCGACTGGACCAGCTATCGCGGGAGGGCGGCGGCATGACGCGCGCTGAACTCGACACCCTAAAACCGGGCGATTCCCTCATCGGCATAGCCGGGGATGACGAATGCGAAGTCGTCGAAGTGGAGCGGAATCGCAGTCGCGTGTATGCACGGATCCGCTACTCCGGGATGACGACGCTCTGCGTCCCCTTGCGCGCCGGGGGTCCCGAGATCCGGGGCGCGCGCCATGCGTAAGCCCATTCTTCATGTGCAGACGTTTCGTTGGGCCATGGTACGCGATGACGGGATGCTGATCGCGACGCACACCCGTAGCCGTGCGCGCCGGTTCAAGGCGGTGATGGGAAAGCGCGGAGCGTGCTGCTTGCTGCGGGATGTGAAGATCACCGCAAAGGTGACGAAGTGAACGCGCAGACCTACCCGCACGCTCACGCAGCTGAGCCGTGGCGCGAAGCGCTGACCGAGCAGCAGCGAAAAATCCTTAACGCGGCATGCGGTGACCTAGCCGATCAAATCGTTTGGCACGGCAACCGGATGTCAAAAGACGATTGGCGGCACTTCATCGCCGGGACGATTCTTGGCTGGCGGATGATGCCGGCGTATGACCGGGGCGAAGGCGCTCCCGGTTTCATCATGCTCGGCGGCAGCAGCCTGGACCTGACGAAAGCGCAGTGCATCGACGCCATCACGATGGTGTTCCACATCGGCGACGACCCCGAATCGCAGGGGCTGAAATCACCGCCGGTGCGTTGGTGCGCTTCGGTGTGCAAAGCACGGTGGCTTGTCGATGAGCCGGCGCTCGGTGCGCGGGAGGCAGCATGACCGCGGCAGCGGATCGAAAGTGGTTCGCTGCTGTCGCATCGCTTGAATCGTGCGTCCTATGCGGATGCGCCGGCCAGCAGGTAGCGCACCGCAACGAAGGCCGGGGAATGGGCCAGAAATCGGACGCGCACATGACGGCATACCTCTGCGCGAGCTGCCACCACGAAATCGACAATGGTCGTGAACTTGGCCGCGATGAACGCCGCGCGCTGATGGATCGCGCGATTGTCCGCACGCATGACGCACTGATCAAATCCGGGAGGCTGACGCTTACATGATCGCATTCAAACCGAAGGCAGAAATGCTCGAAGGAGCGCGCCGATCCGCCGCGAAACAGTCGACTGATGCGCGTTACCGGATCGAAAACGAATACGTCACCGTCCGCCAGATTGCGGCGCGTCTCGGTATCACGAAGGACCAGGTGCACAAACGCATGCGCGAGCTGCGCGGAGCCAGCGGGCCGATCACGTGGGCGAGACTCGCATGATCCGCCTTGCGCTTCTCGCCGCCGCGTTCGCCGGTGTCGCGTTCGTCGTGAGCAGCGCGCCGCCGCTTCCCGACGTGTTGGTCATCGAACACACGTACGACGGGGTGGTGCAGACGGTCGGTCACGTCACGAACTGGCAGTACACCGGCGGACACATGCTGTTGGAGTACGTGCCGGACGGCGATGGCATCTTTCGCAACGGGTTCGAGGTCGTGCCATGACGAATACGGATTCCACAGGAGAGGCGTGCATGAGAAATCGAATCCCCGTTCAGACGCGTATGTGGATACCGGCCAAGAGTCATCCGTGGCGACGCGACTATCGGACGATGCCGGAACCGTACCGCGGCGATGGGTTTGGCCGCGCCGCCCTGCTGCAATCCATCACGCGGCGCGGCAGGTGCCGATCATGAGGCGGGATTCCGTGGTCCGGGACACCAGCTACACGCTGACGCAGTGGCGTGCCACATACGGCCCATTTTCGCCACGCGCACACCTGGCCGATCGCAATATCGCGGAGTTGTATCTGCGCCTCGACGCCAATTTCCCGGCGCAGATCTACCTGCACTTCGTTCGCCAAGGGCCGCGCTATGCGTTCGATCGCCGGGAAACCGGTCTGTGCCTTGGCCAGTGGAAGTGGCGCGCGCGATTGTCGTTCGCGACGTTCCGGGCTGAACTGATCGCACGGACGCAGCACCTGCTGGACGGCGGCGCGACCTATCACGACTTCGCGCCAGCGCCGGGGGCGACGACATGTCCGTGAGCACTCGTACGACCGCCGTGGTGCGGGTGGATGGGTACGGGGTCGGTTGGGGACGTCTGTCGGAGCGTGCGCGCAAGCAAGCGGTCCGGCGCATGCGGCTGCACTTGGGCGCCATCCTTTCGAGAAAGTTGGAGGGCGAATTTCGCGATGGCGATGCGATCGCCTTGGAGTACACGCTGAAGCTGAACTTCAGCGCGTCCGACGGACCAAAACGGGCGTACTGCGAGTGGATTGAAGTTCGGAACAAACGATGATCGCCTTCACCCTTGCTCGCCGGTTGCCGACGCTGAACGCATGGCTGCGCCTGCACCGGCACGCCCGCAGGCGCCTGATGCGCGCGGTGTCCGCAGAGGTGTGGCTGGAGCTGGCCAAGCAGCACGCCAAGCCGCGTGAGCCGTTTCAGAGGGCGCGCGTGACCATTCACCGCCACGGCCCGAAGGAGCCGGATCCGGATGGCTTGCCTGCGACAGCCAAGGCACTGCTCGACGTGCTGCAGCCGTTCTCGAAGCGCCATCCCTGTGGCTTGGGCGTCATCGTCGACGACTCCAGCCGCTGCATCGAGTTGCACGTGAAACATGTCCACAGCACCGAACAACGCACCGATGTCTTGATTGAACCTCTGGAAGGGGAAACCGATGACCAACGCACGAAAGCTGCTCGCTCGCCTCGAACCCGCCATCACACCGATCCCGGACGGCCGTCGACCGGCGCGCCGTGTGGCGAAGAAAGCCGCCATCACGCTGCCGGTGACGCGCTACCGAAGCCGCGTCGAGCGCGCCATCGAACTGCTTGAGCGCTCCGATCGCTGTCCGAAGGGTTGGCTGTCTCGGGTCGCTGGAACGCGGTCAACCAGCAGCAGCAATCCGGACGCGATGCTGCAGACGGACATTGCCGGCGCGCTCGGCTTCATCGGTAACCGTCGCGCACTGACGGCGTACCTGTCCGCTTGGTGGCCCTCGTGGGCATCGAATCACGTCAACGACAGCCAGCAGCTGGTGCTGATGTTGATCGCCGGTATGGCCAATCGTCATCCAGGCGCGAGCTGGGTGCAGTACGTGAAGGCTGACAAGCGCGCGAAGAACGAGAGGGAATCGCTATTGTTAAGGTTAGTTAACGCGGTCCTTTCCGAGTTCGCCGGCCCCTCCCACTGCTCGGCCTGCCATGGGTACGGCGTGGTGATTCAACCGGGCCACGCGTTCGGCAGGTCGTGCGCGGCGTGCGGCGGAGAGGGCGCGATTGCACTCGGCAACCGATCCCGTGCGCGGTTGATGCGCGTGCGCAAGTCGGACTTCATCCGTCATCTCGCCGAGCCGTTCGCCGCCGTCATCGACCGATTGCGGATGTTGGAACGCAAGGCGGCATCTCGACACGCGGATGCTCTGGAATGACTTGCGTCCACCGGCGTCCGCACACGTCCGGCTGAGTTATTTTCTCTTGACACGGGAACAGCGTTTCGTGCTAATTTAGGCACAACGGGGAATAGCCGAAAACGAACACCCAAGAGCCGCCTTCGGGCGGCTCTTTTCGTTTCCGGTTCCCGACGACTTTATGCCCTGCCGTGAGTGCTGTCCCTGGCACGCACGTGGCCCGTCCGGTAACTCCCCTCCCGACCGGATCGGCGCAGGGCGCCATTTACGCAGGCGCTAGGCAACGTCGTGAGACGTGGCGACGGATCTACCCATGCCGAGGACCTCCCTCCTCAGGCAACAGCATGTTTTTCCCCACGTAACCCGACCAGCCGCTGGCATCCACTGCGCGGCTTGGCGATCCGCGCGCCTGTTCCTTTTACATCCACTCTGCCTATTTCGATGACCATGAATGTTGACCGGCAAGACGACAGCCACTGGCACTTCAGTCTGGGCCCGGTCGAGAAGTGGGTGGTCGCCGGCGCCTTGAGCATGCTCATCGGCGCCTTCGGCTACATCGGCAGCGGCTTCGCCACGCGGTTGGACGAGCAGGGGAAAACGCTGCAGCGCCTCAGTGAGCAACAGGCGGTCGCGAACGCACAGATGCTGACGCTGACCACCCAGCTTTCGGATGTGCCTGGGCTCACGCGAGCGATGGCGGAAACGAAGGTGCGGGTGGACGACAACACGCGCCGCATTGGCGACCTCGAGCAGCTGCGCAAGCTGCGATAACCGGAGAGCGACATGGCAGACCTCCTGATTGGTTTTGTACTCGGTGCATTCGCCGGTCCCGCAGTGATCGCACTGGTCAAGAAATACAAGCCTGCGCCGCCCGCGAAGGGGCCGCCTGGGTCGGGCGAATGAAGTTCGCCGACCGCAAGTTCGAGCGCGGGCTGGTCTGGCTTGCCATCGGCGTTGCCGGCGCGCTTTTGTATGGCCATGCCGGCGAGTTGGGCCTCAACGAATACACGCAGCGCTGGCTCGGCGCCTGCCTCAAGGTCACCACCGGTGCGTGGGGTGGTTATCGGATCAGCCGCGACATCGCGTGCATCGATCCCAGCAGCACGCAATACTCCGGTCTACCGGTCAACCCGATGGCGTTTGCCGTGCTGCATCTGGCACGCGCGCTGATCATCGCCGCGGCCATCCTCGGCGTGTGCCTCGCCGTCTGACATGCGCCGTACCGGCCGCGAGCCCGAAGACGTGCTGCGGGCCGCGACCGCGATCACGCGCTGGACGCTGATTTCGCTGCTGATGTGGTGGGTGCTGATCGCCGGCTGTCTGGCATGGCGCGCCGCGCATGCGGGTGTTCCAGAGCTCTGTCGGCAATACCAGCGCCAGATCACCAGCGAGGCGTACAACCTGTTCGGGCTCAACGCGCCTGTGTCGACGCTGGCCGCGCAGATTCACCAGGAGAGCGGCTGTCACGCCGCGATCGTCAGCCGATCCGGTGCCGAAGGGCTGGCCCAGTTCATGCCGGATACGGCGCAGGACATGGCGCGGCTGTATCCGACCGAACTCGGGCCGGCCGATCCGACCAATCCGCGCTGGGCGATTGCGGCGCAGGCGCGCTACATGCGCGATCTGATGCGCGATCACGCCGGCCGCACCGAATGCGACACCTGGGCCTTTGGCCTCGCGGCGTACAACGGCGGCAGTGGCTGGGTGGATCGCGACATCGCCGTGTGCCGCCGCAAGCCGATCAACGGCGCGACCTGCGCATGCTGCGTGGCGGATCGCTGGTTCGGCAATGTCGAGCTGTCGCCGGACCTGCGCCGGTCACCCTCCGCGCGCGCCGAGAACCGCGGCTATCCGCGCGTGATCCTGCTGGGCTTGACGCCGGTGTATGTCGCTGGTGGCTACGGCCGCGGCGTGGAGTGCCGGCCGTGACGGACGTCCCCAGCCCGGCGGATCGCAGCAAGCTCGCGGTCGCGCTGCTGGTCATCCTCTCGGCGACCGGCCTCCTCTGGGCGCATCGCCTCGACGGCGCGCAGTGGGTCAGCGCGGTCACGTGGACGGTTGCGGCGTACATGGTGGGTCAGGTTGGCGCGGTGCTCGCCGCCGGCTGGGTGGTGCAAACGGCAGCCAAGGCGAAGGTTCCATGATCGGGACGGTGAAGCTCTATGCGTGCGCAGGAGCACTTGCAGCCTTCCTCGCGCTTTTGGTGTTCGCCCATCACACGATTTACGCGTCGGGCGAGAAAGCCCAGCTCGCACGCGACCAGAAACCCATTGCGGCGGCAAAAGCTGCGCAGAAGGTCGCCGAGACGGAGCGCGATCAATACATCACAGCCCTGAACGAGGCGAACCAGGCGGCGCAAGCCGAACAGAACAAAGCCAAGGCACAGGCACAGCGTGCGGCAGCTGCGGTAGCGGCGTCGCAGGCCAACGCCCAGGACGCTGATCGAACCTTGAAGGCGTGGATGGACAAGTATGCGCGCGCCGCGCGTGACCCCGACTGCGCCAAGACCTTGCAGGACCAGCTATGCGCTGCTGCATCGGACTATTGATCCTCGCGCTCGCGGCGTGCGCTCCCGCGCCGGTGAAGCCGCCTCAAGTCGTGCAGGTGACCGTGACGAAGTACGTGCCGGTGCCGGCTGACCTCACCGCGCCGTGCCCCATCGCGAAACCGGCCGCGAACACCGTGCAGGAAGCGGTGCGTGTCGCGCGCGAACGCCGAGCGAGCATCGAGAAGTGCAATGGCCAGCTCGAAGCGATCCAGGCGCTCGGCAACCAGAAGTGACACCTCGCTTCTTCCGAGTACGGCAGGGCATGCGCCGATCCCCTGTCCTCGCTGGTGTGAGCCGGTGCGGCCACGAACGGAACGCTATCGGCTTGACGACTATCGGCCGACTTCGCGCAATTTCTGGAGATCAAAGCGGACCTATGGACGTCCTTCCATTCGCTGACAGGATTCGACTGTGACCACCCTGACCAACATCATCACGCCGACCAAGGCGGCCGCGAACGGCGCCGCTGACGTCTCGGTTGCTGCCGGGTCAACTGCCTCGGTGTTCGCGTACACCACCGATCCGTCGACGGTAACGCCGTTCGCCATTCGCATCCTGTCGAAGGACCCGAACGGGGTGTATCTGCCGATGGTGCACCAGGGGCAGGTTCTAGTCCTGACGGACACCAACAACTATGCAGTGCTCGGCCCTGGCGTATACCGCTTGGCCAAGGAGCAGACGCGGCAGCCGGTCGGCGCGTATTCGGCTGCATGATGCCGATCGTTCCGTTGTATGCGGTTGTCATGGGCAACCAGATCGGCGTCGTCGGCGAGTTGATGGCCTGGGCGTTGGTGGCGGATGGATTCGTCGTCGAGCGCATCGCATGAGCATCGGCTTCCACGCCCACCGCGGCGACTGGCTGCTCAACCCGAAAATTCTTGATCAAGCCACGACGGCACTGTACGAGTCGAAGACGATCGACCGCAAGCACGACGTGCCGTACGTCGCCGGCTACAGTAAAGATGGGAAGACGATCTACGTCGATCGCGAGCTACCGAAGTTCCTGCTGTATCGCGGTCGCAAGCTCGACATCGTGCGCTACATCGTGCTGCACGAAGAAGTCGAGAAGGCGTTGCTCGAATACATCAAGGGGCTGCCGTACCAACTCGCGCACCAGCTCGCCTACCACGCCGAAGAGGATGCGGTGAAAGCCGATCGCCTTCCGTGGGAAGTGTACGACGGCTGGTGCAAGCGCCAGGTGCGCAAGATCGGCGCGCGCGACCTCTACTCGAACTGCCCGAAAGACCTCGACCTCACGCCGTACACCGACGAACGCGACGTGAAGACGCTGCGCAAGATGTTCTCTGAAGGGAAGCCGCTATGGAAGTCTTCAAGCCCTGCGTGACGATCAACAGCGGTGTGCATCCAACCCGTTGCGAGATTGACCCGCATGAGTACAGACAGGGCAAGTTTCGTGGCTGGTTCGCCGACTACGACAAGTGCGTGAAGCGCTGCCTCAAGATCGCGCACGTGATCGGCGGTCGCACACAGACGTTGACGAACGCCATTCTCAGTTAGGACACGCCCATGAAGCTCACCCTCACGCGCCGGAACATGGCTCCGGGCGCGCAATTCGGCCTGCCCGCGCAGCGCAAGTATCCGATGCCGGACAAGTCGCACGCCGCGAACGCGAAGGCGCGCGCGACGCAGCAGGTCGAGAAGGGCAACCTGACCGCTGCACAGAAGGCCGAGATCGACGCGAAGGCGAACCGCGTGCTCGGCAAAGGCGGCAGGCGGTGAGTCAGGCCCCGGCGACGAACCTCGCGGAGGCGCTGACGACCATCCGGCAGTCCGTCGATGACGCCATGATCAATGCCGAGCAGGTGCCGCAGCGATTGATCAACGAGTTGGCCGACCTCAGCAGCCAAGCCGCCGTGTTTCTCGGTGACGACGTGCTCGGCCATATCGAGCGCGGCAACGGCGACTTGGTGCCGACACCGCTGCTGTTCTGGCTGCACAACCTGCTGCAGGTGGCGGGCCAGATTTGCGAGCGCGCCGGCAACCATGACCTGGCCCACCACTGCCGTTCCAACATGGCCAAGGTAACGGCGGTCATGGCGAAGCGGACCACGTTGCAGTGAGTGCGTGCACCAACGCACCGCTGTCCGTCGGACAGGGGACTACGTTCACGCGCGTCTATCGCTGGTCGGCGCCGCCGCTGATCTACAAGCCGGTGACGGCCGTTCCGTCGCTGACGCCGCTGACGCTCACGGTGACCGCGCACGGCGTTCCGAACGGCTGGCCAGTCGCGCTGACCGCGCTTGGCGGCCTTGCTGCGCTCAACGCATCGAACTGGCCGCCGGCACCATCGGACTACCTGACCGCGACTGTGGTCGACACGAATACGTTGGCGTTCACCGATGTCGACGCCTCGCGTGTCGGCACGTACACCAGCGGCGGCACGATCGCCTATCTGACGCCGGTGCCCCTGACCGGCGTGACCGGCACGCTGACCATCCTGCAGCCGCAAGGTCCACCGTTCACGCTGACGCCGCCGTTTCCGCCCGCGCTACCGACCCCAATATTGACGATCGCTGCGGTCGTGACGCCGGCCGCGCAGACGATCAGCATCATGCTCACCGCGGCGCAGACACAGGCGCTCGCCTCTGGCCAGTACACCTACACGCTCGAAGTCACCGACTCCACCGGCGCGGTGACGCTGCTCGACCAAGGCCAGCTCCTGATCTTCACGCCCGGCGTGACGGGCATTCCCGGGTTGTGAGCGCCACCCCGGAGGACGTGCAGGTCGTCGTCGCGCGATCGCTCGCGATCGTCACGGTGACGAATCAGCGGGTCGATCAAGTCTCAACGGTCCAGCAGGCGCTGGTGGTGCAGCAAGCGCCCACTGCGAACGTCACGACAGACACGCCGCGGCAGCAGGTCATCGCCGCTGGGCAGGTGGGGCCGCCCGGTCCGCCAGGACCCTCGGGCACCGAGACGTTTGTCGGCACGGCTGGACAGAACATCGCCGGCTACCAAGTCGTCAAGGTGCAGAACACCAGCGTGACGCTGGTTGACGTCACGAATCCCGCTGACGCGCCGTTGGCCGTCGGCTTTGCTGTCACCGGAGCGACCACCGGCAATCCCGTCACGGTGCAGACCGCTGGCGAGGTGACGGACGCGCTGTGGTCGTGGAGTCCGGGTCCGTTGTTTGTCGGTCCTTCGTCGTTGCTGACACAGGCCGTTCCTGCCGCAGGTAGCTGGCTGCAGGTCGTCGGTCGCGCGGTCTCGGCAACAGCCATCGTGCTCAATTTCCAAACCCCCATTCAAAGGTAGCGTCATGGCGGCCAACAAGTATCTCTCGCTCGGCGGGACCGGGCTTCCGGTTGAAGTCGCGGCCACACAGGTCAGCGCGGGCGGTGCGAACGCAAACCAAGTCGTCGCGCTTAATTCCTCCGGATTCCTCGACTCGACCCTGTTTCCTGCTGGATTCGGAGAGTCATCGATTTCCGTTGTTACCAGCGAGAATCTGGCCGCTGGCGCTCTGGTCAACCTGTACAACAACGCCGGCGTACTCACTGCGCGCAATGCCAACGCCACTGACGCGACGAAGCCAGCGATGGGTTTCGTGACTGCAGCATCGACGAGCCCTGCTGCCAACACGGTGTTCTTCGCTGGTCAGCAGATCACCGGTCTTTCCGGACTCACGATCGGCGCATACCACTTCCTCAGCGCGTCGACCGCAGGAACCGCGACCGCGACAGTCCCTGCGGCGACCGGCAACCTGGCGCAGAACATCGGCTACGCGCTGAGCGCGACCATTCTGATGTTCCTGCCGCAAATTGGCATCACGAGGGCATAGCGGATGGCGCGTGTTGTCGCTCAGACCGTAGCCGGCGGAAAGGTCGAAGTGCTGACCACCCCGACCAGTGCTGGCGCTTCTGACGGCGGCAAGCTCGTCGAACTGCGCGCAACTGACGGCAAGCTTGACCCCAGCCTACTGGTGGCAGCGGACGTGCAGACGTTCACCGCGACAGGTACCTGGACCAAGCCGACATGGGCGACCGAAGTGTATGTGTATCTGATCGGCGGCGGTGGCGGCGGCGGTTCGGGCAGGCTCGGCTTGACCAGCAGTCTGAGCCGCGGCGGCTGGGGTGGCCAGAGTGGCGCGGTATCGGCATTGGTCTTGCCAGCTTCGGTGTTGACGTCAACAGTCAGTGTCACGGTCGGCACCGGCGGTGGCGCGGGAGCGGGTATCGCCACTGCCAGCACGTCGGGAAATACGGGAGGGAACGGAGGGAACACCAGCTTAGGTGCCTTCTTGGTCGCGCAGGGCGGTACGGGCGGCGCCGGGGGCAACAACACCGCACTGGATAGTCCCGTTACCCTCGCCGGCGGCACTTACGCCAACGGACAACAAGGCGGCGTGTCCGACAATGCCGGCGGCACTGGCAACAGTGGCAACGGCCCAACCCCCGCAGCAGCTTTGTTCCCCGGCAGCGGCTTCGCGCCCGGCGCAGGCGGCGCAGGCGGTGGCATCAGTACCGGCAATGTGGTCGCAAGCGGCGGCAACGGCGGCGTGGCGTGCTATCTGGGCGCGAACACAGCCGGTGGTGCGGGCGGTGCGTTCAACGGCACCACGGGAACTTCCAACGCAGCGACCGATGCTCCCGGCAGCGGAGGTGGCGGCGGTGGTGGCAACAGCGGCGGCAACGGCGGTACCGGCGGCGACGGCGCCTTGTACGGCGCGGGTGGTGGTGGCGGCGGCGCTGCCACCAAGACGCGCGGCAGCACGTCCGGAGCGGGTGGAAAGGGCGCGGACGGGTTTGCGCTGATCATTTCGACACGATAACCCGGGCCCCACATGTTCTTGTCCAGCGCCAAACTGCTTCGTTACCTAATCCAAATGGAGTCTCGCATCATGTCCGATATCACCGATCTCACCACTGCCATCACCACGCTGACTGCGTCGGTCAGCGCCGAACTGGCGGCCATCACGGCCAAGCTGGCCGGTACCAGCGCTTCCTTCGACCCCGCCGTACGCGTGGCCGTCGCCGCGATCAACGCGCTGTCGGCGAAGCTCGATGCCGAAACCGCCGCGTTGACGCCTGCGCCAGCGGCCGCGAACGAAGCGGGCGGCACCGAAGCCGTGGCGGCGGCCGTCGGCATCGGGCCGCCAGAAGTTATCGGACCGCCGGGCATCTACCCGCCGCCGGTCGAGCCGCCCTTGGGCGCGTGACGCTGACGCGGGCTTTGCAATCGGCGTACGCCGATTGAAAATGACCAAGCCACTCTCACCGCGAACCCTTCGCTTCTGCGAAGAGTTCGCGGTCGATATGAATGGGGGAGCGGCGGCCATCCGTGCCGGTTATGCCGAGAAGTCGGCGGCGCAGCACGCCTCGCGCGCGTTGGCCGATCCGCGCGTCAAGACACGCATCGATAGCCTGCTCGCGAAGCAAGCCGAACGCATTGAACTCAATGCCGACTGGATCGTCTCGCGCCTCATGAAGGAGGCCGAGGGCGATGGCAAGGACACTACGCAGGCCGGGCGCGTGCGCGCGCTCGAGCTGCTGGGCAAGCGCGTACCGAACTTCTTCCCGCCGCAGAAGCTGGCACTGACCGATCCGAGCGGCACGCGTCCGCTCGGCTGCATCGTCGTGCCGGCCAAGGAAGCGGCGAGCTATGGCGATGGACCCACAGATTCAGGCGGTGGCGTGGAAACCCACGCCGCGCCAGGCTGAATTTCTCGCCGCGCCCGACTTCGAAGTTCTGTTCGGAGGCAGCGCGGGGGGTGGAAAGTCCGATGGGCTGTTGATCGATGCCGCCGGGCTGTCGCAAAACGCGCTGGCGGAACCCGACTATCGGGCGATCCTGCTGCGCCGCAGCTTTCCCGAACTGCGCGACCTGATCGATCGCTCGCAGCTGATCTATCCGATCGTCGACGACGGCGCGAAGTACAACCACACGGAAAAGGTGTGGACGTTCACCAGCGGCGCGAAGATCGAGCTCAACTTCCTGAAGCGCGAGCAGGATCGGTTCCTGTATCAGGGCCGCGCGTTTGCCTACGGCGGCTTCGACGAGCTTACGCAGTACGCGACCGATGCGGTGTACCGCTACATGCTCAGCCGCATCCGTACCGCGAATCCACGGATTCGCCCCTACGCGCGTGCGACCTGCAACCCCGGCGGTGTCGGGCACGAGTGGGTCAAGGACCACTGGGCCATCAACGATGCCGGCGAGGCGACGCGCTTCAAGGTCGATGTCGAGATGCAGTTGACGGACGGATCGACCGTCAAGCGCACGATCACGCGGCGGTTCATTCCAGCGCGTCTGGGTGACAACCCGTACCTCGCCAGCACCGACTACCTGTCCAACCTGCTGCAGCTGCCCGAGATGGAACGGCGCGCGCTGCTGGAAGGGCGCTGGGATGTCACCGACATTCCCGGCCAGATCTACCGCGAAGAGATCGAGAAGGCGGTCATCGAGCAGCGCTTCACGCGCGTGCCGATCGTGCCGCGGCTGCCGGTCAATACCTTCTGGGACCTCGGCCACAACGACTCGACCGCGATCTGGTTCCACCAGCGCGTCGGTTCCGAGAACCGCTTCATCGACTACTACGAAGACAGCCTGACCGGCCTCGCGACCTACGTGCGCGTGCTGAAGGACAAGGGCTATCTGTTCGGCGATCACTACCTGCCGTTCGATGCCGACGTGACCGAACTCGGCACCGGCAAGTCGCGCAAGGCGATGCTCGAAGAGTCGGGCATCAAGCCGGTCATCGTGGTGCCGCGCATCGAGAACCGGGCCGATGGTATCGAGATGGTGCGCGACGTGTTCTCGTCGTGCCTGTTCGACACCGAGCGCTGCGCCGATGGCATCGCGGCGCTCAAGGCCTATCGCTACGAGTGGAACGAACGCCAGCAGGTCTGGCGGCGCGATCCGCTGCACGACTGGGCCTCGAACGGCGCCGATGCGTTTCGCATGTTCGCCCAAGCCTACCGAGCCAAGACATTGACGCGCGTTCGTCGCAACGACGGCCGCGCCGCGCAGCGCGAGAACAACTGGCGCGCTGTCTGAACCACTTCCGAGGTCTTCATGCCCGTCCCTGTCAATACCGTCCGTCGCGTCCGCGACCTGACGATCAGCTACTTCTACGCCGACATGAAAGACCACAACGGCGATCAGGAGGTGCTGAAGATCAGCCGCAAGCGTGTCGGTCGGATCGAGTCGGCCTGCATTCCACGGCGCGACCTGTGGCGCGTACTCGATACCGACTGGCAGGCGCGGCAGGTGCCAAAGATCTGCGAGCAGCTGTACGGCATGGTCACCAAGCCCGGCTGCATCAACGTGATGCACGCGATCGAAGAGGGCATCGAAGACCTGCACCGTTATCCGCCGACGTCGATGGGCAGCCTCACGCAGGAACTCGAAGCCATGGCGCGTGACGGCATCATCATCTCGAAGAACGGCACGCCGCTGAACGCATGAGCCCGACCCTCGAAAACTTCCGGGCGGAGTCGGCGTTCGATCCGCCCGGCCCGGCCGCGGACGACATCCCGTCGCAGGAATCGCAGCACCCGCTGGACGATGCCGAGTCGGCCAAGGTGCTCGGCTACATCGACGCGCTGTACCGCGAAGCCCATGAAGCAGGCGCCGAGAATCGTCGCGAGCAGATGATCGACGCGGACTTCTACGACCACATCCAGTGGACGCTGGAAGACTCGACCATCCTGATGAACCGCGGCCAGGCGCCGCTCACGTTCAACCTGATCAAGCCGGCGGTCGATTGGGTCATCGGCACCGAACGCCGCACGCGCGTGGACTGGAAGGTCTACGGCCGCAACCCGGGTGACGATGAAGGCGCGCGCGCCAAGATGGCGCTGCTCAAGTACCTGTCGGACGTCAACGGCGTGCCGTGGGAACGCTCGCGCCAGTTCCGTGACGCCTGTATTGTCGGCGTTGGTTGGACCGAGGAGGGCATCCGCGCCGATGGCGACGGCGAGGCGGTGCAGGTTCGCTACGTCGACTGGAAGGAAATGACGTGGGACCCGTACAGCCGGCGCAACGATCTCGAGGACTGCCGCGCGCTGCACCGTGAGCGGTGGGTCGACGAAGACTACGCCTGCGCGATGTTCCCGGACCGCCAGGATAAGATCCGCACCTCGTCGGTGAATGCCTTCGACACCGACAGCCTGTCGATGATGGAGGATTGGAACGGCCTGCCGATGGTGTTCACGAACCTGGACCGGTTCGGACGCATGACGCGGTACGGCCACCTGATCGGCACGACGGCCAGTTCCCGGCGCTCGCGCAAGCGCATCCGCCTGATCGAGACTTGGTATCGCCGGCCGATCTCGGTCAAGAAGATGTTCTCGGCGAACGAGAGCGGCGACGAGTGGGATGCCACGATCTACGACCCGAACAATGCCGAGCATGTCTCCGCGGTCGCGAAGAAATACGTCACGCTGACCAATGCGGTGCAGCAGGAAATGTGGTGTGCAATCTGGGTGCACGGCGCGCTGCTGCAGAACATGAAGTCGCCGTACAAGCATGGCCGCTATCCGTTCACCCCCGACTTCGCCTATCGCCGGCACCGCGATGGCATGCCCTACGGCATCGTGCGCGGCGCGCGCGACCCGCAGGAGGAATACAACAAGCGGCGTTCCAAGGCGCTGTTTATCCTCTCGACCAATCGCGTGATCTACGAAGAGAGCGCGATCGAGATGGCAAACGAAGACGACGTGCTGGAGCAAGTAGCGCGTCCGAACGGGCAGATCCGGCTCAATGACGGCGCGCTGAAGGACAACCGGTTCCGCATCGAAAACGACGTCAACCTCGCCGAGGCGCACGTCAAGCTGATGCAGTCGTCCGAGGAGATGGTGTTCCAGGTCTCCGGCATCACGCGCGAGAACATGGGCTCCGACTCGAGCGCCACCAGTGGGCGCGCGATCATCGCCAAGCAACAGCAGGGCGCGGTCTCTACGGCCGAGCTGTTCGACAACTTCCGCCAGGCGTTCCAGCTATCCGGCCAGAAGGTGCTGTCGCTTACCGAGCAGTACATGCCGATGCCGAAGCAGATCCGCATCCTCGGCAGCGGCGGCAACGCGGACTACATGACGCTGAACAATCCGGTCTGGAACGAGCAGACCGGGAAGTGGGCGTTCGAGAACGACATCACCAAGACGGAAGGCGATTTCATCGTCGACCAGCAGGACTACCGCGAGACGGTGCGGCAGGCGATGGCCGAATCGCTGTTCGACCTGCTCTCGAAGATCGATCCAAACATGGCGGTGCAGCTGCTCGACCTCGCCGTCGACATGACGGACATCCCGAACAAGGACGAGCTGGTCAAGCGTATCCGCTCGATCAACGGCCAGACCATGCCGGGCGAGCCGCTCGATCCGCAGACCCAGCAGCAGCTGGCCAAGAAGGCCCAGGACGCCGAGGAGGCGCGCGTGGCCGCCTTGTCCAAGACGCAGTCCGAGGCCACCCGCAACAACGCCGCCGCGGCCAAGGATCAAGCCATGGCCGGCAAGGAACAGGCGTCGGCCGCGAAGATCGGCGTGGAAGGGCAACAGACCGCGCTCACGACCGCCGGTCAAGTCGCCGGCGCGCCGCACTTGGCCGCCGCCGCCGACAAGCTCTACCAAGAGGGCGGCATCAAACCGCGGCGACCGCCGCCTCCCGCCACGCCGCCCTATCAGCTAGGAGACACGCATGCAGACGCCGGAAACTTCAACCCCGCTCCCGGTTCCCTCGGGGGCACCTGACCCGTCGACCAACGACACGCCGATCAGCGACGTGATGACGGAGCTGACCGATGCCGAACGCAAGGTCTACGCCGACGCCCAGGCGGCGGACGATGCCGCGGCGAAGGCCGCCGAACCCGCGCCGGCCGTGGCGGCCGATGCGTCGAAACCCGAAGACGCTGCAGCAGCTGCTGCGGTGGCGACGCCAGCAGCCGAACCGGTCGTGGCGCCGATGGGCTACGAGGCTCCGATCATCCCGAACCTCGTTGATCCAGCCGCCGACGCGCCGGATTTCGAGGCGCAGCTGAAGACGATCGACGATCAGCGCGCTGCGCTCGACAAGCGCTACGAGGACGGCGAGGTCGAGCTGCCCGAGTTCCGCCGGCAGGACCGTGCATTGACGGCCGCCGAATCGCGCGTGATCGGTCAGCAGGCGGAGCACAACGCGCTGGTGAAGTCGCAGACGGCGTTCGCCGCAGCGGCGCAGCAGGAAGCCGCGCGCACCTGGGAAACCACGTATCGCGGCTTCCTCGCGCAGCCGGAATCCAAAGCGATCGTGCAGGATGGGCTGCGCTTCAACGCGTTCCAGGCCGCGATCCACCAGGTCGAGTCCAGCTACGAGGAGAGCAAGAAGCCGGCGCCGAACCATCTGCAGCTGCTGGTCGAGGCACGCAACCTCTTCAACACGACGTTTGGCATCACCGCTGCACCGCCGGCTGACGCCAAGCCGCCGGAGCGTCGCGCGCCATCCATGGCGGATGTTCCGAAGACGGTGGGTGCATTGCCGGTCGCTGGTAGCGAAGGCACCAAGTCCAGTGTCGACACGCTCTACGAACTCGACATCAACAAGCTCGAAGACACCTTGGCGACAATGGATTCCGGCAAGGTCGACGAGCTGTTGCGGCAGACGCCGGGCT
Organism: Dokdonella soli; assembly: GCF_039523175.1. Lineage (NCBI taxonomy): Bacteria > Pseudomonadati > Pseudomonadota > Gammaproteobacteria > Lysobacterales > Rhodanobacteraceae > Dokdonella > Dokdonella soli. Next base: position 477,653 of record NZ_BAAAEU010000024.1, on the reverse strand, counting down.
CTGACTACCGCGGCAACCTGGCCGCCTGACGTATATGGCGTTGATGCTGGATGTTGACGCGGGCGAGACGGTGCAGATCGGCGCGTCCCGCGTCACCGTGATCAACAAGACCGGCCGGCGCACGCGTCTTCGCATTGACAGCGACGAAGACGTGTCGATGACCGATTCGGGCAAGCAAGACGATTCCCCCGAACCCCTTCCCCCTCTGATGCGGCGCAGCGTAACGCGCTGACCGCACAGGCCCGGTGCGCGCACGAGTGCGCACCCCAATTCGCTAGGCGCATGAGTGCCGATCCCTTCGGAGAAGCACCATGCAAACCATTGTTGGCATCAACGACCCCAAGGCTCGCAAGCTTTGGAGCGCGTCCCTGTTCGTCGATCAGGCGCGCGAGTCCTACTGGCAGACGCGCTTTGTCGGCAAGGGCGCGAACGCGATGACCCCGGTGCAGTTGCTGACCGAGCTCGAACGCGATGCGGGTGACCGCATCAGCTACGACCTCAACATGCAGCTGCGCAACAAGCCGATCTACGGCGACAACATCCAGGAAGGCACGGAAGAGAACCTGAACTTCTACACCGATCAGGTGTTCGTCGACCAGGTTCGCGGCGGCGTCAACGCCGGTGGCCGCATGACGCGCAAGCGCACGCTGCACGACCTGCGTGCGATCGCCCGTCAGCGCATGTCGGAGTGGTGGGGCCGTTGGGGCGACGAGATCCTGTTCATGTACGGATCCGGCGCACGCGGTGCGAACCTCGAGTTCATCGAAGACCTCAACTACACCGGCTTCGCCTCCAACCCGTTCACCGCCCCGGACTCGCTGCATCAGCTGTTCGGCGGTGTGGCGACGTCGAATGCGACCGTGCAGGCGACGGACACCATGTCGCTGACCACCATCGAGAAGGCGCAGAACAAGGCGCTGACGATGGGTGGTGGCGCTTCGGGTCATCCGGAGATCCGTCCGATCCGCATCAACGGCGAGGACCGCTACGTGCTCGTGATGCACACCTACCAGATGTATTCGTTGCGCACGAATACGTCGGTCGGCCAGTGGATCGACGTGCAGAAGGCGGCGGCGGCGGCCCAGGGCCAGAAGAACCCGCTGTTCACCGGCGCCGAGGGCATGTACTCGGGCACGATCCTGCACCAGCACAAGGCGGCGATCCTGTTCAACAACTGGGGTGCTGGCGGCAACGTCACGGGCGCTCGTTCGCTGTTCATGGGTCGCCAGGCGATGGTCATGGCCTACGGCTCGCCCGGCTCCGGCATGCGCTTCGACTGGTACGAGGAGACGCGCGACAACGGCAACCAGATCGTCATCTCCACCAACACGATCCTCGGTTGCAAGAAGACCACGTTCAACAGCCTCGACTTCGGTGTCATCGCGGTCGACACCGCGGCGGCCGATCCGAACGGCGGCCAGTTCGGCGCGGCGTAACCCTTTGCCGGCGCCGGAAGTTCCGGCGCCGGCTTCCTCGTTTCAGGAGAATCGCAATGGCAACTTGGCAGTACAAGACGTTCTTTCAGTCGGGTCCCGAGACGTTCGAGGCCGGTCAGCCGGCTCAGGACATCATCGTCATCAACACCGCGTCGTTGATCGCGACCTTCCCGACCTTGGCGGCGGGCGATGTCGTGCAGATCCGCCAGAAGTCGGGCCTGCGCGCGTACGTCCCCGAGCTCTGCTACATCCACGGCGATACGGCCACCACGACTGCGGTCAACCTCGAGGTCGACGGCGGTGCCGGCGTCCTCGTTACGGCCGCCGCGTTTGCGGGCGTTGCCAAGCAGGTGCAGGCGGATTCGCCGGGTGCGTTCAACTATGCGCTCGCCAACAACACGCCGGATGCCGGCTCGATCGTGCAACTCCGCTTCACGGGCGCACCGACCGGCACCGGTAACTACTTCGTGGCCATCACCACGCGTCCGGCCCAGGCGTAACCGAAACACAGCGGCGGCAGTTGGGGGAGCGTTCGCGCTCCCCCTTTTTTTGTTCCTCGAACCCGGAGAACCCATGCTGATCCAGACCAAGCGCAAGCAGCCCGAGTGCCCGATTCCGCTGCCGCACAAGAACGAGAAAGGCGAGACCGTCGCCGAGACGACCTATTTCTTCAAGCCCGTCGATCCGCTCGACAAGCACTGTCCGCACGTCGCCGACGTAAAGGACGAAACGCATATCCGCACCTTCCTGCGCCTCGATCACTATGCGCCGTACACCGGCGATGCGCCGAAGGAACTGACCTTGGCACGCACGATCCGACACGAAGCGGTGTCGGCCACTCCGATTGCCGCAGTCGAGTCGACCGCGAAGGAATCCGACGAATCCGATGCGCCAGCCGTGCTTCCGCAAGGCCTGTCCGATGTCGAAAGCATCGTCGCGCTCAGCGTGCGGCAGTTGCGCGAGGCGCTGACCGCCAAGGCGTTCACGCCGGACCAGCTGCGCGCGGCGCTGACCGCTGAACGCGCGAGCGGAGATGGCCGCGAATCGTGGTGCGCCGTCATTGAGTCGGCGCTGGCGTAATGATCCTCTCGGACCTCCTCGTCCAGGCGCGCGCGCAGCTGGATGACACCGCGTTGCCGACGCTGTGGTCCGATCCGGATGTGACCGGATGGTTGAACGAGGCGATCGACGAAGTCTGTTTGCGTCGGCGCGGCATTCTGGATTCGACGACCCCGTCGATCTGCTCGCTGGCGATCACGCCGTACGTGCAGCGCTACCACCTCGATCCGACGATCTTGAAGGTCGAGCGCGTGCGGCTGGGCTCCAATCCTGTACCGCTGAAGAAATTCACGATGGGGCTGATGGACGATCGCGTCGAATACTGGGACTTCCCGTACCGCGCCGGTCCGCCGCAGTTCTGGTTCAGCGATCAGGACAACAAGGACCACCTGGTTCTGGTCGTCGTGCCGTTCCCGAACATCGCCGACACGATGGCGCTGTCGGTGTGGCGCATGCCGCTGGACTGTGAGTACCTGAAGGCGCCAAAGGACACGCCGCCGATGCCGTTCTACCTGCATCGTGGCCTGACCGATTGGGTCGAATACCGCGCCTACGACCGCAAGGATGCGGAGACCTACGATCCCGCCCGTTCGGATCGCGCCTACAAGCGCTTCGAGGATCGCTACGGCAAGCGCCCATCGGCGGATGCACTGAAGCTGATGGGCGAGAACGCGCTGCGCGGCGTGCAACCGCAGTACTTCTGACGTGACCGGCGTTCCTGACGACAAGCTGATCCGGTTGGGTCCGTGGCCGGCGGGCGTCAACACGCTCGCGAAAGAGGACGCGGTTCCAGCGGGCGAGCTGCGCCAGGCCGTCAACGTCGACATCGATCGCGACGGGATTCCATCGCGGCGGCTCGGCCAGACGCTGCGCTACGCCGGCACGCGCGTTCATTCGATCTGGAACGAACGGCCGTTCCCGTTCGGGCTGTTCGTGCAGGCTGGCACGCTGATGGCGTTCTGGCCGGATACCTCGACCTCCGTGCTGCAGACGGGGCTGGCGCCGCTCCTGCCGGTCGCCAACGCGCTGGTCTATGACCGCGTCTACTGGTCCAACGGACAGCAATTGGGCGTGGTGACCTCGAGCGGTGCCGTGACGGGCTGGGGCGTCGAAACGCCAGACGGACAGGCGAACCTGGCATCGGCCGCCGCCGGCGGACTGAACGGCGGCCAGTACCAGGTTACGTTCACGTTCGTCAGCGCAACCGGCGAAGAGTCCGGCGCGTACGGGGCGGCGACGGTCACCGTTCCGGACGGCGGCGGCATTGCGGTGACGGCCGTCCCGCAGCCGCTTGGCTCCGGCGTGACCGCGGTGCGCGCGTACCGCACGCCGGCGAACGGCGATGCGTTCTACTACGCGCGCGATCTCCCGGTCGGCCTGACCAGTGTCACGCTGACCGAATCGGCACTGGGCAAACCGCTGGATACCCAGTTCCTGGATCGCATGCCGGCGGTCACGCGCCTCGCGCTCTTGAATGGCCGCCTGTACGGCGCGGCGGGTCCGGATCTCGTCTGGTCAGAGCCGCTGCGCTACGGCCTGACCCATCCGCTGAAGAACCGCATCGGCTTCGGCCATCCGATCGACTTGCTGGTGACAGTCGGTGACGGTACGGACGGGGCTGGGCTCTACATTGCCGCCGGCGCGCGCACCTACTTCCTCGGCGGCGGCGAGCCCGACAAGTTCACGCGGCAGACCGTGCGCGGCTACGGCGTGACACCTGGATCTGGCCTGCGCGCGCCGGGTTCCGTGTTCGGCCTTGAGCATCCCGTGCAGGCGCCGGTCGCGTATTGGATCGACGCGCAAGGCATCGCCTGCCTCGGGCTTCCGGGCGGATCCGTGCAAGGCATTCGCGAGCGCCAAGCTGCGGCGCCGCTGGCTACGTCTGCCGTGTCACTGCTGCGCGAACAGAACGGCGTGCGCCAGATCATCACGTCCTTGCGCGGGCCGGCCGGGCAAGGCCTGTCGGTGGTCGACACGGCCGTCGCGAGCGTCACGCGCAACGGCGTTCCGATGCCGTGAATCAACCTCATCCGCAACCCGTCATGTTCGCCAGCGCGGAAGAGCGCGAGCGGCGTCTGGCGATCTGCCAAGCCTGTCCGCACCGCACCGAGATGGCCGTGACGCACGCCGCGATCTGCGGCCGCTGCGGTTGCGTGCTGGCGATGAAAGCTTCCCTGCAACGGGCGTCCTGCCCCATCAACCAATGGTGACATCCATGTTCGAGTCTCTGCTGGCTCATCGGGACGAGTTTGCCCGTGCCCTGCGCAACTTCCAGTTCGAACCGACCGACGACGGCCGCGTGCTGTTCCCGCAGCAAGGCGTGTTCGTCGGCGGCGTGTTCACGCACAACGTCAACGGCGCGGATATTCGGATGGATCCGAACCTGATCGTGAATCAGGGCCTCAACGATCTGCTCGGCGTGTATTTCGCCAACTCGACCAACCGCGTCACGTTCTACATCGCGCCGTATTCGAACAACGTCGTGCCCGTGGCGACGCTCACCGGCACCGGTGGCACCGCGTTCGCGACCGTGCAGGGCGAAACCACGAACTACACGCAAGCGACGCGGCCAACGTGGACGCAGGCCGGCGCCTCCAGCCAGACCATCGGCAACGATGCGAGCCCCGCGCAGTTCACGATCGGCACCGGTGGCATCGCCGCGATCTACGGCGCGGCGCTGTTGACCGGCACCGGCGTCAAGGCGGACGCCGCCAGCACGGTCCTGGTCGCCTGCAGTGCCTTCGCCTCGGCGCGCCTCAATCTGCTGGCCGCTGACACGCTGTCGATCCAGTACGACATCACCGCCACCAGCACCTGATGCCGGGTCTGTTCATCGGCTGGGCGCGCGTTCGGACCAGCGGCCAGTTCGATGCGGATGCGGTATCGCACGCGGGGCGCAAGCTGCTCGGTCAACTGAACGAAACGCGCGCGCGCTGGGGCAGCTTTCAAGGCGTCCTACGCAAGACGTTACCGGATGGAACGCGGGTGTCTGTGCGCATGGTCGGAACCATTCCGATCATCGAGGTCGAAGGTATCGTCACAGCGAGTACTGCTCAACAATCGCAGCCATCGCAGATATGGATTCCGCGCGGCTTCGTGGTCTACCCCGCGAGCACGGCGTCGCCCTTGGGCTGGGGCCTGCCGATCATCCAGCGCACGCAGACCGGAGACACGGCCTATAGCGCGGTGAATACCGCGCCGGGACTTGACGTGTCGCGCTGGACGCCCGGCGGTGCGCTGGGCCAGGTGCTGCTGACCCGTGTCCCGGGTGCGGGGTATCCGCCCGTCGGCACGCCGATCGCGCCGCTCATGTACCACCCGACGTTCGGGCCAAAGCCCGTCCGCAGCACGCAGCGGATCGACATCGTGCTGGATCAGGCGACCGGTCCGTGGAGCGCCTATCGGCTTGAATTGACCAACTACGCCGACAGTGCGCACGCAGCGTCCATCGGCGCACGCCGGGCGGTCTTCGAGCTGACCAACACGCATCGCGTCGGCATCGGCCGTGATCCGCTCAACCTTCCGCTGCGCGGCTTCTACAGCATGTCGCAGACCTACACCGACATGATGGCGGCGACCAGCGTGCTGGGCCATTTCGCGGACCCGTTCTACCCGACCTACAAGGCGGGCCCCGATCGCATCTGCAAGGATGGATTCCCGACCCCGCAGACGCGCTACTTGACCGTCTATGGGGGCGGCAGTGTCGACGCTGACAACCGCGACGTCTGCGGAAGCGCGGGCGAGAATATGGAAGCGTTTGCCGTGTCGTTCACGGTCATCGGCACGGATCCGAATGGCGACAACATCTCTTTGGTGAACGGACCGGCTCAATCGGTCGACCCGCAGGCAGCGTTCAATGGGTGGCTGGGGTCGCCGCCGCATCGGTTCGATATCGAGAGCCCGCTGTGGGACCACGGCTCCGCGTTTCTCGATGTGGGTACCACCGGAGGGTTCATCGCGCAGGACTTCACGCTGCGCGACCAGTGGATTCAGACCGGCAACGCGTACTGGTATTCGACGCACCCGGAAGTCCCCGCACTGTCGTGGCTGTCGTTTCATTCGATGAACCTGGCCTACGAGATGTGGCCGGTCGACGCGCTGAGCGGCGTGCTCACGGACGTGGCGCAGCTCACCAACAGTGACGCGTTCTGGCTGGCCTACGGGTACAACAAACTGGACCGCGTCAACACGAAGGTCATCGGTGCCAGTCTGCGGCCTGCGCTGAGTTCAAGCCTGTACATGCGGGGTCGCATCATCGCGATCGTGCCGCACGGCGGGTTTGTGCTCGGCGCCGCAATCCAGAAGCTGCCGGCGCCATTGCTGGCGACGCAGCCGCAGATGTACCGCCTGATTGCGCTGGTGCACGTGCAGACGGATCAAGTCGGTACGCAGACGACGAACGGCGCAACACCGATCCTGCACGTCTACACCATTGATCTACCCGATTTCGAGGGGTTCGCCGCGCATTCGGACTCGGTCATCAAGGGTGTGCGTGGGCATCCCATCAGTACCTTCCCGTGGCAGGTGGCGGACGATCCGTGGGCCTGGATCGATGCGGGCACGATCGATGTGTCGTCGTCGAGCGGCACCGGCACGAACCTGCTGACCTATCTGTCGCTGTGGCGCTTCAACGCGGACGGCTCCCAAGCCGTGTGCCTGCGTTCTGAAGCGACCATGGCGGACTTTATCAGCCACATCACGACCACCGCCGGCACCGAGGAATACTTCGGCGTCGTGCGTCCTCTGCTGCTGAATACGCCGATCACCGGCAGCCCGTTGGCCGCTTCACTGGCCCTGTTACCGGCCTCCCCGCCGGACACGATCAGCGGCACGACACGGCAGAAAGTGTTCCGCCCGATGGCGGCGGACTACGGCCCCGCGGGTGACATCCAGTTCATTTACGTCGGGTACGACAGCAGCAACAACCCGGCGTTGAATCCGTACTACGAAAAGCTCTACTACGGGAAAGGTCCGCCTGGGCTAACCAGCATCCCGCAGCTTTCGAACCCCGTGGTGCTGCCGCGGCCGTCGGCGCCCGCTACGGACGTGGTGGCGGGTATCTGCACCCTCGTCGCGAGTGTCGTCGATTTCGTTCTGATCGAAGCGCATATCCCCGTGCCGACACTCAGCACCTGCTGGCAATTCACGAATGCCAATGTGTTGTACGTGAGCACGTACCGGCAGGGCGCACTGATCGATGCGCGCTGGTTTTCAAACCCGGACGGCACGTACTTCGAGACGGACTACATGTGCAATACGTGGTTCGACTGCAACCACAATTTCCTCTTCTTCAGTGGGCTGTACCTGATCCACAGCATCGCGCGCTTTATCCAGGCGTCTTACGCCACGAATCGCGCTGGCGACTGGGTGCTCAGTTACCAGGTCTCTCCGCAGCCCTACGAAGGGCAGACCTTCATGCACACCGCTGCAGCGCCGTATGTGCAGGCGGACTGTGCGGGGTATTCCGCGTGTACGCCGAGCTGGCCGGATTTGCTATCGCATCCCGCGCAGTACGGATGTCCGGCGTACTGGAATTCGCACAACACCACGCTCGACGACCTCAACCCGCGCGGCGGGTGGTGCACGTCCTCGTTCGCTGACAACGCCCATCTCGCCGCGTTGACGCAAACGCCAGGCAGCGGCTTGTTCTTCAATCGTGTCGGAGTCGTCTGATGACGCTGCAGGTTTCCACCGGATTCAAGACCGACATCCTCGGGCCATCGTCTTTCGAGTCTATTTTCAACAGCGGCGTGATCCGCGTGTTCTCCGGCCTGCAGCCTACCACCGCTGACATGGCGGAACAGGGAACGCTGCTTGGACTGATCACGCTCAACGGTGATTTCTGGTTGCCAAACTACCGCGTGAACGGGCTGACCTTCACGCGCAGCGGCCCCTACATCGTGAAGCTGCCATGGCAGCGGTGGGAGATCGTTCCATCGAGCAATGGCACCGCCGGTTGGTGGCGCCTCATCACGCCTCTTGACGATGGCAACCCGTCCTATTCGTTGCCGCGCATCGACGGCGCAATTTCGGCAGACCCCGCCTCGGGTGCCGAGATGATCCTTGCCTCCACCACGCTGACCACCGGAACCGCGATTCCTCTGGACAGCTTCCTCTACACCATCCCGCCGATCATTGGAGGTTAACGCCCATGGCACTTTCCATCACCGACACGCTGGCGACCCAGTTGGCCGTCACGTTGGCTGCGCAGCTCGGCAGCCCCGTCAGCAGCCCGACTGGCGGCTTTCTCTACCTGTACAGCGGAACAGTACCGCTGACCGCCGCAGCCGCCGTCACGGGCACGAAGCTCGCCAAGATCGGCGTCAACACGGTCCCCGCCACCGCACCGGCCGTGTGCCATTTCGACCAGCCGACGACTCCGACACTGTACAAGGCCGCAGCTGAAACGTGGTCCAGTGGCACGTCCGCCACCGGCGTCATCGCCAGCGGAACCGCGACGTTCTATCGCTACTGCGCCGGCACCAGCGATGATGGCATGGCGGCCGACAGCGGCACGAACATCCGCATCCAGGGCACCGTTGGCACGACGGGCACGGATCTGATCCTGCCGTCGACCACGATCACCGTAGGCACGGCCGTTCCGATCGGCACGTTCCAGTACAACGAGCCGCAGGCGGCGTAATTCCGTGTCGACGTGGGTTGACATCACGGGGCCGACGTATCTGACGTTCATCCACAATCCGACGGTGACCGCGTTTGGCGCTCCGCCCTATCAAGTGGCGGCGTATCCGACGGCGGCGTGCGTGGCCGTATCGGCATCGGCGACGGCGATGCGCATCACGGCATCCGTCGCCGGAGCGGGTACCGATTGCGGCGGCGGCGACAACCTGTTCTTCGGAATCCTGGATGTGCGGTCGCTGCCGAACAACGTGCCCAGCGACCTCGTTTTCACCGCCGATCCGCCCGGAACACCCAACACCGCGGTTGTCTACGTGACGACCAGTGCGACATTCCCGTTCGCGGCATCCGGCAATCCCAGCTATGGCATCACAGCGCAGTTCGCTGACATAGGGGGCTGCCGGGCGAACAGCACATCGATCACTAAAGTCGAGCTATTGCTGTCAGCCGCCGTGCCGTTCTGGCAAGACTTCGTGAATTGCGCGGAGGCGTGACGTGCTCATCAAGTCCTCGCTCTACACGTTCACCCTTGGCCACGTGGGTTGTCCGGGCTCGTCGGCGTCAACCTCCTGCCCGCCGTCTCCACCCCCAACAGGTGGAGGCGGTCCTAGCGGTGGCGGCTCCAGCAGCGGCGGCGGCGGTGGCGGCCACCATTGCTTCGGCGTGTGCAGCGGCGGCGGTAGCGGCCCGGGCACCATTGACCCGGTCCATTGCTACGTGGTGTGCACCTGATGGACTGCAGCAACCGTGTTGTTACGTGCACGACGGACATCAATCATTGCATTGTCTGTCCGCCACTTCCTGCCATCCCGGAAGTACTACCGACCTACACGAACATCCCCAATGCTGGGTGGAATGCAGGCGCCAACAGCATCGCGATGCTGGACGGCGATCTCTATACGCAGTTCGGTCTGCCAACGGAGTGCGCCGGGATTGTGATCGGGTTCAAGGCATTCCGAGCATGGGCAACGGTGCCGACGCTGGTAGCGTTTGGCCTTTATCTCAGCAACGCCGGCGGGCACCAGTACGTCAACGTCATCGAGAACGGCGTGAACATGACCGCGCCTGTTCTGTGTGCGTCCAGCGATGTGTTCACCATCGGCCGTTACGGTGGTGTGGTGGGATACAAGCGCAACAGCACGCTGCTGTACCAGTCGTCGGTCACGAGCGCAGGCCCGCTGATCGTCAATGCCTGCCTCTATGCCTCCGGGGATGAAGTCGCGTGACGGTCCCGACGATCGTTTTCGTTGCCGACCCAACGAGCGGGCCGAACGGGCTCGGCGGCACGGGTAGTGCTGCGCTTCCGATCTGGCAGAACAGCCGGATCGGCGTGGGTGGCGACATCGTCTTCAACGGCAAGGCGTACTCGATCAATCCGGCGGGTACAGGCGCGCTGCAGTGGAATGGCATCGGCGGACCGAACGGCCTCGGCCTCGGTTCGCTGCTGCTGTCAGGATACGCCTACGGGTTCCCAGGGCGAGGCGTTGGCGCGCTGGCGTGGAACGGCGTCGCGGGCAGCAGCGGTGTCGGTGTCGCAAGCCTTCCGACTTTGCTTGGCTACAGCAGTAGCACGGCGATCGTTCCAGTGGTGTCGATCGGATACGGCTCCATACCGGTATGGCGCGGCACGGGCGTCGGGCTGACGACACCCGGTGTCGGCACCGCCAGCCTTCAATGGAACGGCCTCGGCACCGCAACCAAGGGCGTCGGGCTAGGCGCCCTTCCGCAGTTCTTCGGGTTCGGCCTCGGCGTTTGGCCGCCGTCGACGAATTGGATCAGCGTGCTGCAAACGCCGGGGTCTGCGTACATCGCAGGTTCCAAAACGGCGACCATGCTGGTCGCTGGCACCCTCCGCCTATCCGATCAGGTGACCGCGCGGGTCACGTGGCCCATTGTTGAAACGCTGAAAACCGCTACACCAGCGGCCAGCGCATTGCACGGAACCAGCCGCACGTCCTCCACGGTGTCGATGGGCGACGTGCTGGCGATCATCTGGCGCTCGCTGATCACGGAGCACGTGACGTTCTCGCCGACGGTCACGCCGCACTATGCCTACCTGCTGCACCTGGTCGATGCCCTCAAGCTGGTGGGCGGACCACACAGTGCGCTGGCCGCACGCAACGCGGTCGCGGCGGCGCTGGCGCTGCACGACACGACCGGCCCGTTGTGGGCCAACAAGGTCACCGAGCACCTGACGCTGTCGCCGGCTTTTGCGGCCACGCTCGCCGCCTACAACGCGGCGCTCGATCACGTGACCCTGACCGCCACGCCCGCGCAGCACGTCACGTTCAACGGCGTGGTCAGCGAGCACGTCAATCTGCACGATGCCGCGGCGACCAAAGCCGCGCTGAAATCCGCGTTAGCGGACGGCTTCGGCTTGGCCATCACGCTGCATCTCAACGGCGAATACTTCGCCGCCTGGGTGCTCAACACCGATACGCTCGGCGCCACGACGTACCAGAACTATGCGTTCAACAGTTTCGCCGAACTGGGCGGACGTTACTTCGGCGCGACCGATACCGGCGTCTACGAGCTGACCGGCGACACCGATGCGGGTACGCCGATCGAGGCGTGGGTGCGGGGTGGCCTGTCGAATCTCGGCACCGGCAAGATGAAGCGGCTGCCGTCGATGTATCTCGGCTACACCGCGTCCGGCACGATGGTGCTCAAGGTCATCACGACCTCGCCGCAGGGCGCCAAGGTCGAGAACTGGTACCAACTCGTTTCCCGCACCGCGACCGATGTGCGCGAGTCGCGCATCAAGATCGGCCGCGGCCTGAAGTCGGTGTACTGGGGTTTCGAACTGCACAACTTCGCGGGCGATGCGTTCTCGCTGCGCGATGTCGAACTGTTTCCGATCGTCGTCGATCGCCGCATCTGATTTCCGGAGTCTTGGATGGCTGACTGTCCTCTCATCGTGCAGGACGGCGTTGCTGCGATCGTCGACAACGCCTACACCACGTATTCGGCGTATGCCGGCGCCGCGTTCACCATGGCGCTCAAGCAGGCGGAGGCGCTGCAGGCATTTCAGGTGGGATCGATTCCGGCCAATGTCTCGTTGGCCCTCCCCACCGCGTGGTTTCAGTACGTCAGGCCCGCGGCACCGCAGAGCCCTGACCTGAGCTATCACCCCGACCAGACGAAGATTCCCGACGTCGCCGTCACGCCTTACCAAGCGTTCACTCCCGGCAATGCGCCCACCGACAATTCACAAGCACCGGCGATCAGCCTGCCGCCGCAGCCCGGTGCGCTGACGGCCACCGCGCCGGGTGATCCACCGGTACTGCCTTCGCTGGTCGTTCCGGCCGCGCCCTCGATTACCTTCCCCAACGCGCCGGCGCTGCGTGACATCGCGCTGCCGACCCCGCCGTCGATCACCCTGCCGACGTTCCAAGGCGTCCGCCCCACGTCCAATCTTGTTGCGCCGGCCGTCGCGTTGGCGTTCACGCCGACCGACTACACCGACACGCTGCTGACGTCGGTCAAGGCGACGATCGCGACCATGCTGCAGGGCGGCACGGGCCTGCCGTCCGCCGTGGTGCAGGCGCTGCGCGATCGCGCGTATGCCTCGCAGGACATCTTGGAGACGCGCGCGGTCCAGCAGGCGTACGAGGAACTGTCCTCGCGTGGCTTCTCGGAACCGAATGGCTTGTTGCAGCGCCGGCTCGCCGAGATCCGCCAGACCAACCAGAACCTGCGCTCGGGCCTGAGCCGCGACATCTACATCAAGGATCAGGAGATCGCGGTCGAGAACCTGCGTTTTTCGGTGCAGCAGGGCATCGCGATCGAGTCCGCGCTGCTGGTGCATCACGTCGAGTTCATGCGGCTGTCGCTGCAGGCGGCGCAGTTCGCCTTGCAGGCCTCGATCGACGTGTTCGATGCGCAGGTCAAGCTGTTCAACGCGAACCTGCAGGCCTACTCGGTCGATGCGCAGGTCTACCGCGACAAGCTGCAGGCGGCGCTGACACAGGTCGAGATCTACAAGGCCGAGGTCGACGCCCAGAAGCTGATCGGCGACATCAACCAACAAGCCGTGCAGATCTACGCCGAGCGCGTTAAGGCGCTGCTGGCGACGGTCGAGGTCTACACCGCGCAAGTCAACGGCGTGCGTGCCCAGGCCGAGGCGAATGCGACGATCATCGAAGCCTTCCGGGCCAAGGTCACCGCGTACGCCGAGCAGGTGAGGGCATATACCGCGCAATGGGAAGGCTACCGCGCCGCGGTCGACGGCCAGCTCTCGCTGGAGAAGATCTACGAAACCAGCGTGAATGCCTATTCGACCCGCGTGCGCGCGTGGTCCGAGCAGAACACGGTCGGCATCGAATCGAAGAAGCTGGAGCTGCAAAGCGACCAGCTGACCATCGATGTCTGGAAGGCCAAGCTCGAGCGCTACATGTCGGCGCTGGACGCCGAAGTGAAGCGCCTCGATGCGGTCACGCGTGGCTACGCCGGCCAGGTCGACGCGTTCCGCGCACAGGCCACGGTCGAGCAGGTCGCCGCCGAAGTCAGCCAGAAGGGCGTCGAACTCGCGATCACCGCGCAGAACAACCAGGCGCAGGTCGCGCTCAAGAACGCCGAGATCGCGATTCAGGAACTGGTGCAGACCACGAACCTGCTGATCGAAGCGAAGAAGAGTGCCGCGACCGTCGAGGCGCAGCTCGCCGCCTCTGCGCTGTCCGCCGTCAACTTCTCCGCACGCATCGGCTCCGAGCTCTCGCAGCAGCAGTCGTGCAGCCAGCAGACCGCGTTCACCTATTTCGGCACCGCGCCATCCACCTGAGGATTTTCCATGGCCTTCAATCCCAACGACGCGACGCTCGGCCGCAACGACATGACCGACGCCGATGGCAATGTCATGACCGGCTCGGTCGGACTGGCGGGCGCGCCCAAACTGAAGCGCGCCGCCGTTCCCGGCATGACCGACTACCCCGCCAACTTCGCCAACGCGGCAGGCGGTTCGGACACGGATCTGCCGGCCGCGGAAAAACTCGGACAACGCACGCGCTCGGCGGTCAATGCGACCAGCGGGCTGGTGACCGGCGCGCTCGACACGGCGAGCACGCTGGCCGGTGCCGTGGCGAAACCGCTGGGCCAGTTCGCCAAGGGGGCCGGACTCGTGACGCCGTCGCCGATTGCCGCGGCCGGCGCGGCCACGTTGCCGACTGCATCGAATACTGGTGCGTCGGCCGCATCGGCACCGCTTGCAGCGGAGTCCGGGCCACCCGCATCGCTGTCGAACGCCGCGCAGCCGGCCCTCACGGGCAGCCAGAACAATCTGGCAGGCGCTGCCGCGGCTGCGCGTGCCGAACCCGGCCGCACGGTCGACCTCGGCGGCGGCAACAGCTTCAGCTTCAATGGCGGTGGCAACGATGCGCTGGCGCGCAAGAATCTGCTGGCGGGAACGCCCGCGCTCGGCGACGCGCCCGCAGGTGTCTCGCTGGGTTCCGGCGGTACCGCGCCGGCGCTGAGCCGCCCGGCGCTGTCGCCGCAAGGGCAGCTCGCCAACGCACAGCAGGACTACGCCAGCGACATCGCGTCGATCATCAATCAGGATCCGCGTTCCGTGCTCGGCAACGCGGCGCGCAATGCCATGGTCGGCCTGAGCAATCAGCGCACGGCCAGCCGCTACGGCGGTGGCGGTAGCTCGCCGGCGCAGGACGCTATCAATCATCTGCTAAGCGGAGTTCAGGCGAACTATCAAACCCGCGCCGGTTTGGCTGCAGGCGATCAGCGCGGCAATCAGGAGCTGGCCCTTGAGGGCGCGCGTTCCGCCGATGCGGGCACCGCCGCGCAGCGCCAGAACCAGTTCACTCTGACCCGCGACGCCATGACCCGGTCGAACAGCGACCGTTACGTGGTCGATCCCGCGACCGGCCAGTATGTCGCGTTGAACGGCACGAAGGCGACCCCCGTCACGGGCGCGGATGACAAGCCGTTCTCGATAACGCCGGGCGGGATGGGTCTGAGCAAGGAACAGCAGAACATGTACGACACGATCTACAAGACCTCGATGGCCAGTCCGCCGCAGATCGACAACCCCGCTTTCAACAAGAGTCAGTCCGAGGATGCTGTCAAGAATCCGGCCAAGGTTGCCATGTCGGAAGAACAGATTCACCAGATGGCGATGCAGCGAGCGACAGGCAAATCGCAGGGCGGCCAAAGCAGCCAGCTCACCGGGTCCGGTCCGCCGAAGGAGGCTGCTGAATTCCTGCGACAGAACCCGTCCTATCGTGACAAGTTTGATCAGAAGTACGGGCCCGGAGCCGCGGCGAAAACACTGGGCAGCTGATCATGGCCGACAATCCGTTCGATCAGTTCGACGCCTCCGCTACGTCGGCAGCGCCCGTGGCGAGCCCGAATCCCTTCGATCGCTTCGACCCGACGACTGCCAAGCTCACGCGCACGCCGGCCGCGTCGGCAGAGCCCTCCCTCGGACGCTCGGCGATCGACTACGCCAAGGACATCCCGGCCGGACTGCTGAGCGGTACCGGCCAGCTGCTCCGCGGCGTCGGTGGGCTCGCTCAGCGGGCGGTGAATCCAACGCTGGATGCGTTCAACCAGGGTGCCGGGACGAAGGCCGCGCTGCCCAATCTGCTGGATCGCCCGGCAGACGCGCTCCAGAACGCGTCGCAGTCCATCGTCGGCAGTGAAGATCCATCGAACCAGAACGGGGTAGGACACACACTGATCCGCGGGTTTGCGACCACGCTACCGGCCATCGCCGGCGCGGCCGCGACCGATGGAGCACTCGCTCCCGTGGCTGGCGCGGCCTTGTTCGGCGCTCAGGCCGGTGGTCAAGCCCTTGAGGACCAACGCGATCGCATCCGCGCGATGCCAGCGGATGATCTCGCGAAACTGCCCGGCTACCAGGCGAAGATCGCCGGCGGAACCGCGCCCGACGCCGCGCGCGAGCAGCTGGCGCAGGAAGCGGCGCAGGCGGCGTTCCTGCCCGCCGCGGGCGTCGGCGCCGCGTTCGGTGCCATTCCCGGCAGCAAGCCCGTCGAAGGCGCCATCAAGGCGCTGTCGGGCGCTACGCCAACGCTCACACGCAACTTCCTCGCGCGCGCAGCGGTCGACGCTCCCATCTTCGGCGGTCTCAATGCCGGGCAAGAAGCCGCTTCGAATGCCGGTGCGCAATCGGTTACTGGCGAACAAGGCCCGCTGCTACCCAATTCCCTGACGTCCATCGCCGGCGGCGCGCTCCCTGCGCTCGCGTTTGGTGCTGCCGGCGCTCTTCTCCATCGCCGCATTCCGATACCGGAACGGGCGCCTGCGCCGGAACCGCTGGCGCTCGGTCACGAGCCGGACTTCATCGTCGATGCGCAGGGCCGCACCGTCGCGAACAAGGGCGATCAGACACTCGGTCAGCCGGTTCCGGCGGGCGGCCCGGGCATGGATCAGCAAGCGCCCAACGTTCCGCCCCCGCAGCAGGTCGCACCGAAGCAGCTGGGACTGGAACCCGACTTCATCACGGATGCGCAAGGCCGGACGCTCGTCAACAAGGGCGATCGCACGCTTGGGCAGCCGTTCGGCGGCCCCGGCCTCGACCAGCCCGCACCCGTGCGCTATCCCGACGCGCAGCCGGGCACGCTGGCGGATGCCGCAAACACCATCGACGCGAGCCTGCCGAAGGCAGAGGCGTCACGTGGAACCTTGCCGAACGAAGCGCCTGCTGGGCCGGGCACGCTGGCTAGCGCTGCGGACGCCATTCGCGCGCCAGAATCTCCATCCCCGTCGTCGGGGCCGGCACCGGCCGATCAGGATCGATCCCAAGCGAGCGCGCCGCCGCAAGCACCTGAAGCGCATCCGACTGTGCCCGATTCAGCACAGCCTGCGCCTCAAGCTGCAACGGATGTCCGACCGGATAGCGGTCAAGAATCGAAAGCGCTTCAAGAAGGTCCATCTGCGAATGGTACACCCGCAAAAGACAGGCTGCTGAGCCCCGATGAATCGCACGAGCAGGATTTCCAGAGTCGCCTTGAGCGCGTCGCCGGTGCTCGCCACCTCGACCCGGAGACCGTCAGCAGTCTCCGCGACGAACTCCACCGACCGCTCCCGCGCGACCGCACCACGGGCTTCTACGAGGCGAGTCAGCTCGACCCCGCCGCGGAGCGCGCGCAGCAGTGGACCGCTGAGACGGGCAAGCCCGCTGCTTACGTTGAAGCGGACCTGACCAATCTCGCCGGGCTGAACAACCGACTCGGCGCGAGTGGGGCTGACGAGGTCTACCGTGCGGCGACTGAATCCATGCACCAGCGCCTCGCCGACATCGGCGCCGCCGTGACGCCAGTCCGGAAGGGCGGCGATGAGGTGGGGTTCGTGGTGGGCGGCGCCGACGCCAGCGCAATCCACGAGGCGATGAACCAGGCGCGGCAGGACGTGGCCGAGATGGCGGCGGAACGGGGCCTGACCGATCTTCCGCACTCCAAGGCGGATCGCGCGCCCGGCTTCGGCTTTCACTTCGGCGTCGCGGGCATCGAGCCAAACACGCCGCTCAAGGACACGTTTCGCGCTGCGGATCGTCTGGTAGAGTACCGAAAGAACGGAGGCGACTATGAGCACCCCGAACCGACTGGCGAGGCTGGGGCTGAGTCACCTGCAGGACAACCCGCAGGCGCTGCAGCAGAAACTGATGCAGGATCTGGCGAACGACCAGCTGGCGTACCGGAGCGCGGTGCAGGCGACCGCGCCGTCACCGACCGATCCGCAGACGACCGCGCCGCAGCCGACCGCGGATCCGGTAGCGAGCCAGGTGCAGGCGATGCTGAACCGCGTCAGCCAGAGCGCGCCGAAGCCGGGCAACCCGGCGCCGGGAACGATTCCGCCGCCGCAGCAGTAGAGTCGCCGGCCGACACCGGCCGATCCGGAGCGCTGCCGCTTGACGTCGACCCGCGCGAACATCCGGAAACCTTCGGCCTGCCGCCGCTGCCGGTCAAGCGCGGCCGCACCTTCGGCCCCGGCCACTTCAACGAGCATTGGCACGATCTGCTCGACTTCGCGGCGCTGCACGGCGGACTGAATCGCGCCGCGTTCGAGAAGCAGGGCGTCAGCGCAGACGCCTGGAACACGCGACGCGCGCAGTCCCAGAACCAGCGCTTCTTCGGTAAACCGCTGTTCCGCAAAGAAGGCGGCATGACGCCGGATGCGCTGCGTGAGGCGATGGTCGAGCGCGGGTTTCTGCCCCCCGACAGCGCTGACGGTGTGCCGAGCAGCGAGGCCAACGACGCCGTCGACCGTGTGATGGCATCGCTCAATCAGGACAAGAAGTTCTACACCGAGCGCGGGCAGGAGACGCAGGGCCGCATCGCCGGCATCGAGCACATGCAGCGCGAGCAGGAGCACGACGAACGGCTGGCGCGCGAACTCGGCTACCGCGATGCCGAAGCGATGCACGATGCCATCGCGCACGGCGAGGCACTGCGGGAGGCGAAGGAATCGCCGCTGCTGGTGTCGGCCAAGCGCGACGGCGGGACGACGAGCGGCAGCACGCGTGTCGACGTCGAGAATTGGACGCGCGAGGTTCGTGCTAAGTGGGGCGACAACGCACCGCCCATCAAGGTGTGGCAGCGCCACGCGGATGCACCCGCAGAAATCCGCAATGCGGAGGGATTCGGTACCGACATCGAAGGCGCCGTGCACCGCGGCACGATCCACCTGTTCGCCGATGCGCTGCCGAACAAGACCCGTGCGCTGCAGGTGCTGGCGCATGAGGCGGTCGGGCACTACGGCGTCGAGCGCATCGTCGGCAAGGAGAAGTGGGGTCAGTTCGTCGCGGACGTGAACGCGCTGCGCGAGCGCGGCCACGCGTCGGAAGCGATGCGCAAGGTCTTTGCCGAGGTCGACAAGCGTTATCCGAACGCGGACCCCACCACGCGCGCCGCGGAGACGGTGGCGGTCATGGCTGAGCGGGGCGTGCGCAACGCGCTGTCGGATCGCATCGTCACGGCCGTCAAGCAGTTCCTGCGGTCGATCGGCTTCGACGTGAAGCTCAGCGAGGCGGACCTGCGGCAGCTGCTGGTCAAGTCAGACACCTATCTCAAGGGCCAGAAGACGGCGGACCTGCGGCGCGCGTTCGTGCAGCGCATGGCGTTCTCGAAAGGCGACCGCGCTAGCGGCGACTTGTTCGGCGACGCGACCGCACGCGAGCACGTCGACGCGGCGGTGCGCGCCAAGGATGCCGAACTGACGGGCGCCGGCCAGCGCGCCGTGCCGATGCGCGAAGGCGACGGCGAACTGTTCGCCGGGCAGCGTCCCGAGCAGGCGCTTATGCCGGAGGCCAAGCCGGTCAGCGAAGCGCCTGCGTTCTCACGCGTTGAGGAAGCCGGCCTGAACGGTGCCGAGGCGCGCATGCCCGATCGCATCGCCGCGGCGGCCAAGGCCTGGCGCGAGAAGGGCACCGAATCGCCGTTCTTTCAGCGCTTCTTCGGCGCCAGCAAGGTCGTTGACGGTGAGGGCAAGCCGCAGGTCGTCTATCACGGCACCGGCGAAGAGTTCCACGTGTTCGATTCGCAACACGCCGGCACGGCGACGGAGCATTCCACCACACCGCTTGGCCACTTCTTCACCGAGGATCGCAAGCTCGCCGATCGCTACGCGGAGAAAGCGGCCGATGGCCGTCCCGCAGATGAGCGCGTGGTCGACGCCTATCTGGCTGTCAAGAAGCCGTATGCGATGACGCTGGAACAGGCGCATGCGATCGACGATCCGGCGCAGGCGCGCGCACTGCGCGCGAAGCTGGAGCGGGAAGGATACGACGGCATCCGCATCAAGGATGCCAAGACCTGGATCGCGTTCAAGCCGGAGCAGATCAAGTCGGCTGGCGAGAACCGCGGCACGTTCGAGAGCAACAATCCGGATATCCGATTCTCAAGGGCCGTGCAGAAACCATTCGCTGATCAGGTGCGAGAGCGTCTTGCGTCAGGCGATGCGCGTGGCGAGATGCTAGAGATGGGCCGTACTCCTGCGGTACTGCGGATGCTGGGGCTGCGCGACCTGTCGATGCGAATGCCGCCGTCCGTATTGTTCAAACTGGCGACCGGCAAAGGCGGAAGTCGACCTGCGCTCACGGAGCGGCAGATTGCACGTCTTCCAGAAACGCTGGATGAGCCGGTTGCCATCTTCGATTCCGCGACCAAGGACAAGTCGTTGGTCGTGGTCACGACGCAGAAAGATGCGAACGGGCATCCCATCGTCGCCACTATTCATCCAGATGGAAAGCAAGCACATGTGGAAGTACATGTGCTGACGAGCGCTTATGGAAAAGAAGGTGACACATGGGCGGCGGATCAGGTTGCCGCTGGCCGGCTGCGATACGCAGACAAAGAAAAGGCCCCTAGTTTCCTGGGATCAGACGATGCGCTGAATCGCACCGTGGAACCAGGAAGCCAAGAGCCTCAGGAACAAACTCTACGCACTTCGGATGACCTTCGCAACTTCCGCCGTGATCAGCGGAACGCTGCATTGGATAGTTCGCCGAAGTTCTCCCGTGCCGCCACCGCCGACGAGATGCCGGTCGAGGATCAGCCGCGGGAAAAGGCCGCGGAACCGGCGTCACCACGAGCCCCGGGTGAATCAAAGGCGCAGTACCGCGATCGCTTGTCCGGTCAGGACCGCGAGGCGATCAAGGCCGCGACCACCGAAGCGCTGCGCCAGCGCGACATCGGCCGTGGTGGCCTGCGCAATATGTGGGCGAAACTGGAGCGCGACCGCGGCACCGCCAGCGCGGCGTTCGATTCGGCGCGCGAAGGATTCGACAAGCAGCCAGAAACCGATAACCTGCGCAGCATCAACGAGTGGGAGACCGGGCGCGAGGTCAAGGATCCGGATGCCCGGGCATTCTTCAACGACATGCAGCAGGCGTTCAATCAGCGCATCGCGAAGATTCGTGACCTCGCGCCGGGCGCGCTCGAGCACGTCATCCAGAACTACTTCCCGCACCTGTGGGAAGACCCGACCAAGGCGAAGTCGTTCTATGCCTCCGTCGCCGCGAAACGGCCGCTGGAGGGCAACAAGGCGTTCCTGAAGCAACGCTACTGGGGCACGATCGCCGAAGGCATGGACAGCGGTCTGAAACCGATCTCGACGAACCCGGTCGACCTGGCGCTGGCCAAGCTCGACCAGATGGACAAGTTCATCGCGATGCGCGAGTTCAGCAAGGAACTGCAGGACCGTCATTGGTCGCTGAAGCTGGCCGCTGGCGAGCGGCCGCCGGAAGGGTTCGCGCGCGTCGACGATCCTGCGTTCCAGATCGCCGGCGGCCTGCAGGGCTCCTATGCCGTGCCGACGCTGATCGCGAAGGACATCAACAACTACCTCGCGCCCGGCCTGCAGCAGTTCGGGGCATGGCGCAACTTCCGCTACGCACAAAATCTGCTGCTGTCCGCGCGACTCGGACTCTCCGCATTCCATGCGGGCTTCACGACAACGGACACACTGGTGTCGCATCTTGATGTCGCCATGCGCAAGGCGCTCGAAGGCGACGTGGGTGGCGCGCTCGGCATGCTCGGCAAGGCCATCGTATCGCCGATCCATTCGCCGATCGAAGGCATGAAGCTGCTCAAGCAGTTCTATGGCGAAGCGGCAGCGGACCCGAACACCGCGGCAATCCTGTCAGCCCTGCAGCAAGGCGGCGCGCGCGGGCGCATGCACGCAACCGACATCAATAATTCGTGGGACACGTTGCGCAAATCGATCCGCATGGGCGACATGAAGGGCACGGCGCTGAATGCGCTGCCCGGCCTTCTGGAAGGCGCCATGCGGCCGATCGCGCACTACCTGGTGCCGGCGCAGAAGATGGCCGCGCGCGCGCTGTTGGCGAAGTTCGAGCTCGATCGCGTGGCGCAGCAGCTCGGCAAGCAGAAGGGCGACTACGCCGGCATCGTGCAGGCGATGAACCCGGACGCGCTGCGTCAGATCATGGGCAAGGTGGTCGACCAGGTCGATGACCGTCTCGGCCAGATGGCGTACGACAACCTATTCTGGAACCGCACGGTCAAGGACATCGCGCAGGCGTCGATCCAGTCGGTCGGCTGGAACGTGGGTACGGGCAACGTGATCTTCGGCGGCCTCAAGGATGCCCAGCGCCTGTTCGATCCGGAGAAGCTGGTTGCGCCGCTGGACAAGGCCGGTACGATCACCGATGCCACGATGGCGCGCGTCACCGGACGGCTGTCCTACCTGATCGCGCTGAACGCCGGCATCGGCGCGCTGGGTGCGGCCACGCAGTACCTGTTGACCGGTCAGGCACCGGCCGAACTCAAGGACTACTTCTTCCCGAAGACGGGCCGGCAGAATCCCGACGGCTCCGAGGAGCGCATCAGTTTCCCGTCGTACGTGAAGGATGAGTTCGGGTTCGCCACGCATCCGGTCACGACCATCGAACACAAGCTGCACCCGTCGTTCTCGATGATCGCCGAACTCCTGAACAACAAGGACTTCTACGGCACCGAGATCGTCAATCCGGATGATCCGTGGACCAAGGCGGCCGGGCAGGTGGCCGACTATCTCGGTCGCAGCGTCGAGCCGTACGCGTTCCAGAACCGGGCCCATATCGAACAGGCGGGTGGCGGCCTCGCGCAGCAGGCGCTGCCGTTCGTTGGCATCACGCCCGCGCCGAGCGATATCAACCGGTCCACGTTCCAGGCATTCGTCAGCGACAAGGCGCACGACAAGATGCCCAGTGGTGCGCGGACTCCGGAAGAGTCCGATCGTCTGCAACGCGTCTACGCGGCCGAGGACGCCTTGCGCGCCGGCAAGCAGCCGGATACGACAGACATGTCAGCCGCGGATATCACGCAGGCGCGCAAGGGCGCGCGCAAGGATCCGTACGTGACCAAGTTCCAGCGGCTCTCGCTCGAGGACAAGCTGCGCGCGTACGATCAGGCGACGCCAGCGGAACGGCAGAAGTATCAGCTCGCGGAGCACATCAAGAACACCGCGCACGCGATCGACCAGTTGCCGGAAGATGAGCGCCAGGGTGTTCGCCAGCACCTGCAGCAGGTGCGATCAGGGGCGTCGCCGGCCCCCTGATTTGTACGTGGGATTGTACGTGGCCGGGAAATTTCACCGGCTGAGTATGCGCAAGTGCTTGAAAAGATGGCGCCCGAAGTTGGACTCGAACCAACGACCCCCTGATTAACAGTCAAGTGCTCTAACCAGCTGAGCTATTCGGGCGAGCCGCGTATTGTCTTTTCGTCGGCCGCCTACGTCAAGCCTCACCCCGCGGTGCGCAGGCAGGCCGCGGCCGCGTCCGGTTTGGCAGTGGCCCTGCGGATACGGCCGGCCCGGTTGATGACCAGCGAAGTTGCGGCGGCCGCGCCGGCGGCACGGTCGCAGAGTGTCAGCGTGAGATTCGTGCCGGAGACGGTGCCGTCCGGCTGATAGTCGACGCGCAGGCGGCCTGTCGTGCTGAGGATCGCGACGCCGGGCGGCTGTGCCTGCATAACGCTGATTATGGGCTCGTCAGCCGAGCGGGCGCCGTCGTGATCGAGGTCCGTGAACACCAGCCAGCCATGCTGCCATTGCGTGGTGCGACTGCACTGCTCACCGTCCTCGCTCGGGCAGACGACGACATGAACGCCGCGGTCGACCGCCAGCAGGCGCGCCTGGTTCAACGCGGTGTCGAGTGCGCTGCGCGCGGTCTGGCCACGCGTGCGGCCGATCAGCTTGCCGTAGGCCGGTGCGGCGATCGCGAGCAGGACCGCGAGGATCGCGATGCCCATCAGGAGTTCGATCAACGTGAATCCACGGGTGCGGGCGACGTTCTTGCGCATGGCGAAGGCTCCGGTTGACGACCAGGCCATGCTAGGAATTCGCGCTTCCGCGGACGATGGCGGGACGATGTCTCGCCTTGTAGGAATTTGGCCGACGCGCGTGCCAGAAGTGCAGTGTGGCTTCGTCCGAAGCCGCCGCGCGGCACGCTCTATAATCGGCGGCTTGCATGGAGTCATCGATGTCCGACCGTTTCCAGCTCGTATCCCCGTTCAAGCCGTCCGGCGACCAGCCGGCCGCAATCGAGCGCCTAACCAATGGTTTCGAGGCCGGACTCGCCCAGCAGACCCTGCTCGGCGTGACCGGCTCGGGCAAGACCTTCACGATCGCGAACGTGGTCGAGCGCATCCAGAAGCCGACCATCGTGATGGCGCCGAACAAGACGCTCGCGGCGCAGCTCTACGGCGAGTTCAAGGAGTTCTTCCCGCACAACGCGGTCGAATATTTCGTCAGCTACTACGACTACTACCAGCCCGAGGCGTACGTGCCGGGCAGCGACACCTATATCGAGAAGGACGCCTCGATCAACGAGCACATCGAGCAGATGCGCCTGGCGGCGACCAAGGCGCTGCTGTCGCGCTCGGACGCCTTGATCGT
This sequence comes from Dokdonella soli, assembly GCF_039523175.1. Lineage (NCBI taxonomy): Bacteria > Pseudomonadati > Pseudomonadota > Gammaproteobacteria > Lysobacterales > Rhodanobacteraceae > Dokdonella > Dokdonella soli. The sequence goes on along the minus strand of NZ_BAAAEU010000024.1, from coordinate 453,153 downwards.
GGCGACGGTATCGGCGATCTACGGCCTCGGCGATCCGCAGGATTACCTGTCGATGCGACTGATCCTGTCGCGCGGCGAGCACATGGACCAGCGCCAGCTGATCCGGCACCTGACCGAGTTGCAGTACACGCGCGGCGACATGGAGTTGCGTCGCGGCAGCTACCGGGTGCGCGGCGAGGTCATCGACGTGTTTCCGGCCGAGTCGGAGACCGAGGCGCTGCGCATCGAGCTGTTCGACGGCGACGTCGAGAATCTTTCGCTGTTCGACCCGCTGACCGGCGCGACCTTGCGCAAGGTCCCGCGCTTCACGGTCTATCCCAAGACGCACTACGCGACCACGCGGCAGAGCGTGCTGAACGCGATCGAGACGATCAAGCTGGAGCTCAAGGACCGCCTCGAGTATCTATACAAGGCGAACAAGCTGGTCGAGGCGCAGCGCCTGGAGCAGCGCACGCGCTTCGATGTCGAGATGATGGCCGAGGTCGGCTACTGCAACGGCATCGAGAACTACTCGCGGCACCTGACCCGGCGCCAGCCCGGCGAGCCGCCGCCGACGCTGTTCGACTACCTGCCGCCGGACGCGCTGCTGGTCGTGGACGAATCGCACGTGACGATTCCGCAGCTCGGTGCGATGTACAAGGGCGACCGTTCGCGCAAGGAGACCCTGGTCGAGTTCGGCTTCCGCCTGCCATCCGCGCTGGACAACCGCCCGTTGAAGTTCGATGAGTGGGAACAGCGCGCGCCACGCTCGGTATTCGTGTCGGCCACGCCAGGACCGTACGAGATCGGCAAGTCGCAGGGCAATATCACCGAACTCGTGGTGCGCCCGACCGGCCTGATCGATCCGGTCGTCGAGGTGCGCCCGGCGCGCACCCAGGTCGACGATCTGCTCTCCGAGGCGAATGCGCGCATCGCGCTGGGCGACCGCGTGCTGGTCACCACGCTGACCAAGCGCATGGCCGAGAACCTGACCGACTATCTGGCGGAGCACGGCATCCGCGTGCGCTATCTGCACTCGGACATCGAGACGGTCGAGCGGGTCGAGATCATCCGGGATCTGCGCCTCGGCAAGTTCGACGTGCTGGTCGGCATCAACCTGTTGCGCGAGGGCCTGGACATGCCGGAGGTCTCGCTGGTCGCGATCCTGGATGCGGACAAGGAAGGCTTCCTGCGCTCGACCGGCTCGCTGATCCAGACCATCGGTCGCTCCGCGCGCAACCTGCGTGGCACCGCGATCCTGTACGCCGATCGCATCACGCGCTCGATGCAGGCCGCGATCGACGAGACCGACCGCCGTCGCGCCAAGCAGGTCGAATACAACGAGGAGCACGGGATCACGCCAAAGTCGATCGTGCGCAAGATCACCGACATCATGGAAGGCGCGCGCTTCGATGCAGCATCGGAACCGACGCGCGGCCGCGGTGGCGCGCGCAAGGTCGCCGAAACCGCACCGGACTACCACTTGCTGACGCCGGAACAGATCGCCGCGAAGATTCGCCAGCTCGAGGCGCAGATGTACAAGCACGCGCAGGACCTCGAGTTCGAGGACGCCGCGCGCCTGCGCGACGAGATCCATCGCGTCCGCGAGCAGGGATTGATCGGCTGAGGCGCGGGAGCGGCTTCAGCCGATGCGCTGAAGGAGCATCGCGCCTGTAGGAGCGGCTTCAGCCGCGATGCTTTTCTGCCACGAATTGCATTGATCCTCGGAGCATCGCGGCTGAAGCTGTGCCTACGAAATCCATCCATCCGTTCGTCCTGAGGTATCGAAGGACGAACGGATGCCGCGCCATCCGCGCCTCGTTGGCGAAGGCAGCCCGTTTCTCGCTTGGTGACGACGCGCTTTTGAGATCGGCGTCACATGTTTGTCGCCAACGCCAGCTAGGCTGCGCTGCCTCGGGCAATCCGTCACCATTCGCGCGTGGCGGCCCGCTTTCGAAGTTCCGATGCCGATGAATCAAGCGCTGCCGTTGCAGGCGACCGCGCCGATCCTTGCCGGCGCACCGAGCGATCTGGGGCTGCTTTTGCTGGCGACCACGCCGGTCGCGCCGGACACCAGCGTGCTCGATGTCGCACAGCTCTTCCTGCAGCCGGCGCACGCGGGCCTGCTGAGCCTGCCGATCGTCGCGGCGGGCTCCAAGCCGGTCGGCATGATCAGCCGCTACGAACTGATGCGCATCTTCCTGATGCCGTACGGCCGCGAGCTGTATGGCCGCCGCCCGATCACCACGTTGATGAACGCGGCGCCGCTGGTGCTGCCGGTGGCAACGCCGATCGAGGAGGCGGCGCGTGCTGTCGCCACGCATATCAAGAGCCCGATCACCGACGACTTCATCCTGGTCGACGACAACGGTTACGCCGGCACCGGCCTCGTGCTCGATGTGTTGCGCGCGGTCGAGGATCGCCTCGCCCAGCACTCGGTCGAACTCGAGCGTGCCTACGCGCGCGTGAAGTCCTCGCAGTTGCAGCTGGTGCAGTCCGAGAAGATGGCCTCGCTCGGCCAGATGGTCGCGGGCCTGGTGCACGAGATCAACACGCCGCTCGGCTACGTGCGCAACAACGTCGAGATGACGCGCGCCGCGCTCGCTGATGCGGCGCGGCTGGTTGTCGCCCAGGAGGCAGTGATCGGCGCGCTGACCGGCGAAACGGAGCCGGGCACGGATCTCGATGCGCGGTTCGATGAAATTGCGGATCTGCGCGTGCGTGTCGACGGCACGGCGCTGGAGGATCTGTGCGGGCTGCTCGACGACACCGTGCACGGCGTCGGGCAGATCGGCGACCTCGTCGTCAACCTCAAGGATTTCAGCCGCCTGGACCAGGCCGGCATGCAGAAGGCCGACGTCAACCGGCTCGTCGAGAGCGCGCTGAAGATCGTCCAGCACATCCTGCGCAAGCGCGGCGTCACGGCGGCTTTCGAAGCAGGCGAGCTGCCGGAGATCGACTGCGCGCCAGCGCAGATCAACCAGGTGCTGCTCAACCTGCTCAGCAACGCGGCGCAGGCGATCGAGCACGATGGCGGGCGCATCGTCGTGCGCACGCAGGCGCTCGATCGGCGCGTGCTGGTGGTCATCGAGGACAACGGCAAGGGCATCGCAGCCGCGGACTTGCCGCGCATTTTCGATCCGTTCTTCACGACCAAGCCGATCGGGCAGGGCACCGGCATGGGACTGGCGATCTCGCACCAGATCATCGAGCAGCACGGCGGCGTGATCCGCGCGACCTCGAAGCCGGGCGTCGGCACGCGCTTCCTGGTCGTGCTGCCGATCGCTGCGCGCGGAGACAAGCCATGAGCGCTGTGCTGCCGCGCGTGCTGTTCGTCGACGACGAGGAGCGCATCCTGCGCTCGCTGCGCATGCTGTTCCGCGGCCGCTGCGAGATCCTCGCCACGACTTCGGGTCGCGAGGCGATCGAATGGGTGCGCCAGCAGCCGGTGCATGTCGTGGTCAGCGACCAGCGCATGCCCGAAATCAGCGGCGTCGCAGTCCTGCGCGCGGTCGCCGAACATTCGCCGGCGACGATGCGCATCCTGCTGACCGGCTATGCCGACATGGATGCCGTGACGGCATCGGTGAACGATGGCGAGATCTACCGCTTCATCGAGAAGCCGTGGAACGCGCAGTACCTGATCGAAACCGTCGAGCAGGCCGCGCGCATCGCGATGCGCGAGTTCGCCGCGGCGGCTGCGGCGCCGATCGCGATGCCGAACAGGCCGGCGCTGGACGCGATCGCCGCGCGCATCGTCGTTCTCGACGATGCCGGAGCGGTCGCGAGCCAGGTTCGTGAATTGCTGCCGATGGCGGTCCGGGTCGATCACGCCGTGCATCTGGAGGACGCGCTGGAACTGCTGGCCGAACACGAGGTCGCGGTCGTCGTCGCGCAATTGTCGAGCGCCGGTGGCGACGTGGCGGATGCGCTCAAGCAGCTCAAGCGGCTGCGGCCGGCAACGCTGGCCATAGTGGTATCGCCGCTGCGCGACAGCCGGCTGGTGATCGGCCTGATCAACGAGGGCCAGATCTTCCGCTTCCTGCTGCAACCGCCGCCGCGCGAGTTGCTGCGCCGCGGTCTGATCGCGGCGCTGGAGCGACATGCGGAGCTGCGCGCGACCTCGAGCCTGCTGCATCGGCACGAGGTCGAGGCACCGCGTTCGGAGGCGCCGACCATGCCGGGCCGACTGCTGCAGGTCTGGCGCCGCATCCGCGAGGCCGCAGGCGCCCGCGTTGCCTGATGCGGGGGCACGTGGCGGTTGTCGCGCCGCGGAGGCTGTGCTACCTTGCGCGCCCTTCGCAGCCGGGCACGGCGGCGAATGTGGGCGGTTAGCTCAGCGGTAGAGCACTACCTTGACATGGTAGGGGTCACAAGTTCGATCCTTGTACCGCCCACCACCTTGATACGAAACAACGGCGCGACTCCATGGAGTCGCGCCGTTTTCGTTTCCGCGAGGGTTTCGCCGTGCCATGTCGGTTTCGTCGCCAAGCAGGGATCGATCCGCCGAGCGTCGACATTTGCACCAGCCCGCCACGGCGCGTCTGGAGAACCTCGGCGACCGGCGCTATCGCGAGCACGGCTCCGAAGTCGACGAGGTCGGCCGCAGTGCAACGCTGAGCCTGGATTGGCGCTTCTGAACCTGGGTGCGGCCGCCGTTGACAGGCTGCCGTAGCTGCACTAGCGTTTGTCGCCGCGGTGCAGCAGGCGCCGCGGAAGAGACACAGGTGGCCCGCGGGTAATCGCCGGTCGAGGGTGTGACATGAGCACGCGAACTTTCTACCGCTGAATTCCCCGCGCAGAGTCGCCACCGAAAAAGGGCGCCTGGCGCCCTTTATTTTTGTCCGTGGCTCCTGTCGTCGTCGTGACGGCCGAGCCAGACCGGCCATTTCGGGCCGGACTTCCCGGAAAGATTGCCTCAATGATCAATATCACGCTTCCTGACGGCAGCAAGAAACAGTTCGATCACGCACCGACCGTGCAGGACGTCGCCGCCTCGATCGGCGCAGGGCTCGCCAAGGCCGCGTTGGCCGGCAATGTCGACGGCCAGCTGGTCGACACCAGTCGCCCGATCGACCACGACGCTACGCTCTCGATCATCACCGAGAAAAGTCCCGAGGCGGTCGAGATCATCCGCCATTCGTCCGCGCACCTGCTTGCGCAGGCGGTGCAGCGCCTGTTCCCGAAGGCACAGGTCACGATCGGTCCGGTGATCGAGAACGGCTTCTACTACGACTTCGCGTTCGAGCGCCAGTTCACGACCGAGGATCTCGCCGCGATCGAGGCCGAGATGAAGAAGATCGCGGCCGAGGCGCTGCCGGTGTCGCGCTCGGTGATGGCGCGCGATGAGGCCGTGAAGTACTTCCGCGCCAAGGGCGAGGAGTACAAGGCGCAGATCATCGAGAGCATCCCGGCCAACGAGGAGCTGTCGCTGTACACGCAGGGCGAGTTCACGGATTTGTGCCGCGGCCCGCACGTGCCGAACACGAGTCGCCTCAAGACCTTCAAGCTGATGAAGGTCGCCGGTGCGTACTGGCGCGGCGATTCCAACAACGCGATGCTGTCGCGCATCTACGGCACGGCCTGGCTCAACGACAAGGACCTCGCCGCGTATCTGCATCAGCTCGAAGAGGCCGAGAAGCGCGACCACCGCAAGATCGGCAAGGCGCTGGATCTGTTCCACCAGCAGGAAGAAAGCCCCGGCATGGTGTTCTGGCACCCGAAGGGCTGGGCGGTCTGGCAGCAGGTGGAGCAGTACATGCGCGGCGTCTACAAGCGCAGCGGCTATCAGGAAGTGCGTTGCCCGATGGTGCTGGACGTTTCGCTGTGGAAGAAGTCCGGCCACTGGGACAACTATGCGGAGAACATGTTCTTCACGGAGTCGGAGAAGCACACCTACGCGCTGAAACCGATGAACTGCCCGGGTCACGTGCAGATCTTCAACACCGGCCTGCACAGCTATCGCGAGTTGCCGATCCGCTACGGCGAGTTCGGCGGCTGCCATCGCAACGAGCCGTCCGGTGCGTTGCACGGCATCATGCGCGTGCGCGCGTTCACCCAGGACGACGGCCACATTTTCTGCACGGAAGACCAGGTCGAGGCGGAAGTCACCGCGTTCCATCTGCAGGCGATGAAGGTTTACGCCGATTTCGGCTTCACCGATCTGGCGATCAAGCTGGCATTGCGGCCGGACAAGCGCATCGGTTCCGACGAGTTCTGGGATCGCACCGAGGAAATGCTGCGCCGCGCGTTGCGCGCAGCCGGCGTCGAATGGGAGGAGTTGCCGGGCGAGGGCGCGTTCTATGCGCCGAAGATCGAGTACCACCTGAAGGACTCGATCGGCCGTGCCTGGCAGGTCGGTACCATGCAGGTGGATTTCATGATGCCGGAGCGCCTGGGCGCCGAATACGTGGACGAGCACTCGCAGCGCCGGCGGCCGGTTATGCTGCATCGCGCCATCGTCGGATCGATGGAACGCTTCATCGGCATCCTGATCGAGCACCATGCCGGCCTGCTGCCGGCCTGGCTGGCGCCGGTGCAGGCCGTGGTCATGAATATTACCGACGCGCAGGCCGATTACGTGGCTGAAACCGCGCAAGCCCTTGTCGCGCAAGGTTTCCGGGTCGAGGCGGATTTGCGTAACGAGAAGATTGGCTATAAAATCCGCGCGCATACGCTGGACAAGGTTCCCTATCTGCTCGTCGTGGGCGACCGCGAGAGAGATGCGGGAGCCGTTGCCGTGCGTACTCGCGCGGGTGAGGATCTGGGGTCGATGCCGGTCGCCAGCTTCGTCGAGCGCTTGAAATCCGAGAGCGAACGGGCCTGATCCGGCGTTCCGGGAGCGCGATCCACGGATGGATCGCACGCGAATCAATCGCCTTGGTGATTGATTCGGCGGAAGCGAGTCCGGACTTGTACCGGACTCGCTGAGCTGAAAAGGGCAGGACAGCCCTTTTTCAGCATCCTGCTAATTCCCCCTTGGAGGATTGACGTATCGCCACCGACAACAAAGCGAACCGCAGGAATCTGGAAATCCGAGTTCCGCGAGTACGCGTAATCGGCGCCGAAGGAGAGCAGGTCGGCATCCTGTCGCGCGACGAGGCGCTGGCCATGGCCCAGGAAGCGGGTCTGGACCTGGTCGAGATCCAGCCGAACGGCGATCCGCCGGTGTGCCGGATCATGGATTTCGGCAAGTTCAAGTTCGAGACGCAGAAGAAGGCGCACGCGGCGCGCAAGAAGACCAAGCAGGTCGAGATCAAGGAACTGAAGTTCCGCCCGACCACGGACGTCGGCGATTACGCGATCAAGATGCGCAACCTGCGGCGCTTCCTGGAGGAAGGCGACAAGGTCAAGATCACGATCCGCTTCCGCGGTCGCGAGATGGCCCATCAGGAACTCGGCGACGCGATGGTCAAGAAGATCGCGGCCGACATCACCGAGGAAGCGGTGATCGAGCAGTACCCGAGGATGGAAGGGCGCCTGATGGTCATGATGATCGCGCCGAAGAAGAAGCAGTAGCAGGGCTTTTGGTGACACCCGTGGTCAGGAAGACCGCTTGTTGATTCTCTCGTTCATGGACGAACGCACAAGTAAACAGGAGCCGGCCCGGGATTCCGGGCCATACAAACCGGAACGAGCAGGACGGAAAGCGTGGCATCGGCCACCGCTCGCGCCAGTAACGAAAAATCACTCACGGAGTTGTGTTATGCCCAAGATGAAAACCAACCGGGCCGCTGCGAAGCGGTTCCGCAAGACCGCGTCCGGCAAGTTCAAGTGCGGACATGCGTTCAAGAGCCACATCCTCACCAAGAAGGCCACCAAGCGTAAGCGCGGCCTTCGTGCGACCAACCACGTGCGCAAGGAAGACGCCGGTCGCGTCTCCCGCATGCTGCCGTACGCATAAGGAGGACGAGACATGGCACGAGTAAAGCGTGGCGTCATCGCCCACCGTCGTCACAAGAAGATCCTCGGCAAGGCCAAGGGTTACTACAACGCGCGTCGCAAGGTTTTCCGCGTCGCCAAGCAGGCGGTCACCAAGGCGCATCAGTATGCGTACATCGGCCGCAAGCAGAAGAAGCGCAATTTCCGTGCGCTGTGGATCGTCCGCATCAACGCAGGTGCGCGCATGTTCGGGCTGTCGTACAGCCGCATGATGAACGGCCTCAAGAAGGCCGACATCACGCTGGATCGCAAGGTGCTCGCTGACCTCGCCGTGCACGACATCAAGGCGTTCGGCGCGCTCGCGGAAAAAGCCAAGGCCAGTCTGGCTGCGTGACCATCGGTCGTGAGGAATAGCGCGGGGAGGAGGCCAGGCCTCCTCCCCGTTTTCGTTTCTGCCGCCCCGGTTTTTTGGAAAGTCCGCGATGGAAGCACTGCAGGAAATCAATCACTCGCTCGACGACATCGCGAGTGCCGACACGCTCGAAGCACTCGATGCGCTGCGCGTCGCGCTGCTCGGCAAGAACGGCATCATCACCGCTGCGCTGAAGGCGCTCCGTACGTTGCCGGCCGAGGAGAAGAAGGCGCGCGGCGCCGAGGTCAATCGCGCCAAGGAACGCATCGCCGAGGCGATCGGCGCGCGCAAGGCGGCGCTGGAGAAGATCGAGCTGGATCGGCGCCTCGTGTCCGAGCGCGTCGATGTCACGCTGCCCGGCCGGCGCGCCGGGCGTGGCGGCCTGCATCCGATCACGCGCACGCTCGATCGCATCACCGAGATCTTCGCGCGGCTCGGTTACGAACTCGCCGATGGTCCGGAGATCGAGGACGACTGGCACAACTTCGAGGCGCTGAACTTTCCGCCGGACCACCCGGCGCGCACGATGCACGACACGTTCTGGTTCCCAGACGGGCGTCTCTTGCGCACGCACACCTCGCCGGTGCAGATCCGCGCCGCGAAAGTGCGCACGCCGCCGATCCGGCTGATCTCGGTCGGCAAGGTCTACCGCAGCGATTCGGACCAGACCCACTCGCCGATGTTCCACCAGATCGAGGGTCTGCTGGTCGGCGAGGATGTCAGCTTCGCCGACCTCAAGGGCACGCTGGCCGAATTCGTGCGCGCGTTCTTCGAGCGCGATTTCGAGATGCGCTTTCGGCCGAGCTACTTCCCGTTCGTCGAACCCGGCGCCGAGGTCGACATCCGCTGGGATCGCGAGGACGGCACGAGTTCATGGCTCGAAGTGCTCGGCTGCGGCATGGTGCATCCGAACGTGCTGCGCGCCTGCGACATCGATCCGGAGCGCTACACCGGCTTCGCGTTCGGCATGGGCGGCGAGCGTTTCGCGATGCTGCGCTATGGCGTCAATGATTTGCGGCAGTTCTTCGAGAACGATCTGCGCTTCCTCAGGCAGTTTGCCTGAGGAACGGGAATCGGGAACAGGAAATCGTTGAGAAGGTTTCACCGAATCCTACGCTCCCGATCCTCGTTGCCTGCTCTGACCATTCCCGATTCTCCATTCTCGATTCCCGGCTCTTTCCATGAAATTCTCCGAAAACTGGCTGCGCGAACTCGTCGACATTCCGCCCGACCGTGACGCATTGATGCACCGGCTGACGATGGCCGGCCTCGAAGTCGAAGGCGTCGAACCGATCGGCGGCGCGCTCGCCGGTGTCGTCGTCGCAGAGATCGTCGGCTGCGAGCCGCATCCGAACGCGGACAAGCTGCGCGTATGCCAGGTCGTGATCGGCGCGGGCGAACCACTGACGATCGTCTGCGGCGCGCCGAATGCACGACTCGGAATCAAGGCGCCGCTGGCGATGATCGGCGCGACGCTTCCGAATGGCATCGAGATCAAGAAGGCGGCGCTGCGCGGCGTCGAATCGAACGGCATGCTGTGCTCGGCGAAGGAGCTCGGCATCGACGCCGATGCATCCGGCCTGATGGAGCTGCCGACCGACGCGCCCGTCGGTGTGGCGCTCGCGAAGGTTCTCGGCCTTCCCGATGCGAGCATCGAGATCAAGCTGACGCCGAACCGCCCGGATTGCCTCAGCGTGCACGGCCTCGCGCGCGATACCGCGGCGCTGTTCGGCACCGCGTTCCATCCGCCTGCTGTCACACCGGTCGCGGTGGGCGGCAATGCTGCGCGCGCCATCCGTGTCGAGAACGGCGCCGACTGCCCGCGCTATCTCGGCCGCGTGATCGAAGGCATCGACGCGTCGGCGAAGACACCGCTGTGGCTGGCCGAACGCCTGCGCCGCAGCGGCCTGCGTCCGATCAGCGCGGTCGTCGACGTGACCAACTACGTGATGCTGGAACTCGGCCAGCCGCTGCATGCGTTCGACAACGATACGCTCGCCGGCGCGATCGTCGTGCGCCGCGCGCGTGCGGGCGAGACGCTGACCTTGCTCGACGGCAGCAAGGCGAAGCTCGATCCCGAGTTCCTAGCCATTACGGACGAATCGAAGCCGCTCGCACTGGCCGGCGTCATGGGCGGTCACGACTCGAAGGTGACCGACACCACGCGCAACGTGTTCCTCGAAAGCGCGCACTTCGCGCCGGCCGCGATCATGGGTCGTGCGCGCAAGCTCGGCATGCACACCGATGCCTCGCACCGTTTCGAGCGTGGCATCGATCCGGAACTGCCACGCCTCGCGCTCGAGCGCGCCAGCGCACTGCTGGTCGAGATCGCCGGCGGCAAGGTGGGCCCGGTCACGGAAGCGGTCCACATGGACGCGCTGCCGCGCCGCTCTCCGATTGTGTTGCGCCGCGCACGCCTCGCGCGCCTGCTCGACCTCGAAATCGGCGATGCCGAAGTTGAGCGGATCTTCAGCACGCTCGGTCTTGCCGTCGAGCGCACGGCGGACGGCTGGCGCGCGACGCCACCGAGTTGGCGCTTCGATCTCTCGATCGAGGAGGATCTGATCGAGGAGGTGGTACGCGTGCACGGCTACGAGCGCGTGCCGACGCGCGCGCCGCGCGGCGACCTGCTGGCGCCGGTGTTGCCGGAAGCAAGGCTCGGCGTCGCGGCGCTGCGTGCGCAGCTGGTCGCGCGCGACTACGTCGAAGCGGTCTGCTACGCATTCCTCGGCGCCGACGTCCTGGCGAAATGGAAACTCGGGGACGGCTCGATTCCTCTCGCGAATCCGCTGTCCGCCGAACTCGGCGTGATGCGCACCTCGCTGCTGCCCGGCCTGGTCGCCGCGCTGGCCACGAACCGGCGTCGCCAGCAGGAGCGCGTGCGCCTGTGCGAGGTCGGCAACGTGTTCCATGCCGGTAACCACGCCCCGATCGAAACACTGCGCATCGCCGGTGCCGCCTGCGGCGCAGCGGCCGCCGAGCAATGGGGCGAGGCGCGCCGCACGGTGGATTTCTTCGATCTCAAGGGCGACGTCGAATCGCTGCTTGCACTGACCAATGCGCCGCACGAATTCGGCTGCACACCGGCATCCCGGCCATGGCTGCATCCGGGCCAGGGCGCCGAATGGCGGCGTGGCGGGCGCCTGGTCGGCCTTATCGGCGCGCTGCACCCGGACCTGCTCAGGGCATTGGACTTCGACGAGGACGTTTTCGTGTTCGAACTCGACGTCGACGCGGTCGCTCCGCGCCCGCTGCCCAAGACCGAGGCGGTCTCGCGCTATCCGTCAGTGCGCCGCGACCTGTCGTTCGAGCTGCCCGAGGAAGTGCCCTATGCGCAGGTGGAGATCGCTATTCGTGACGCAGTTGGCGAAACGCTGGCCGGCATCGTCCTGTTCGACCGCTACGCAGATTCCAACCTCGGAATCAATATCAAAAGTCTCGCTATGGGCTTGATTTTGCAGGATCGTTACCGCACCCTTACGGACCAGGACGCAGACCGTTGCGTGGCTCTTGCGGTCGGGGCCCTGGAATCCGGTTGCAAGGCAAAGTTGCGAGGGTAGGATGGCGCTGACGAAGGCGGAGATGGCCGAACGTCTGTTTCTGGACGTGGGCTTGAACAAGCGCGAAGCCAAGGAATTCGTCGACGCGTTCTTCGAAGTCGTACGCGATGCGCTTGAAAAAGGGGAGCAGGTCAAGCTGTCGGGGTTCGGCAATTTCGACCTGCGTTTCAAGAACCAACGTCCAGGGCGCAACCCGAAGACCGGCGTGGAGATTCCCATCTCCGCGCGGCGGGTGGTGACGTTCCGCCCCGGACAAAAACTGAAGGTCCGGGTCGAAGCCTATGCTGGATCAGGGCAGCAATAGCGAACTGCCGGTCATCCCGGCCAAACGCTACTTCACCATCGGCGAGGTCAGCGAGCTGTGTGGCGTGAAGCCGCACGTGCTGCGCTATTGGGAGCAGGAGTTCCCGAACCTCAAACCGGTCAAGCGCCGTGGCAACCGGCGCTACTACCAGCGCCACGACGTGCTGATGATCCGTCAGATCCGTTCGCTGCTCTACGACCAGGGCTTCACGATCACCGGCGCGCGCCAGCGCCTCGATGGTGCGCAGGGCCGCATGGAGTCGAGCATCTCGCACCAGATCGTGCGCCAGGTGCGGCAGGAGCTCGAGGAAGTGCTGCAGATCTTGCGGCGTTGAAGTTGTCGAAGGGCTGCGTTGGCGCCTCTTCGAGGCGACGTTCCTGCGAATCGATCTGCTACAATCCGCGCCCCTTTTCGAGTCGCCGTAAACGTCGGGGCGTAGCGCAGCCTGGTAGCGCACCTGCCTGGGGGGCAGGGGGTCGTGGGTTCGAATCCCGCCGCCCCGACCATCGCGACAACATCCGATTGGTGAAGACATGGCGTGTCGGAACGGACGCGTCGTGCGCCCACCGGCGCCGGGCCGATGAGCCCAACGCCCAGCCTTCGTCAACTTGCACATGCGACGACGTGTTGCGGGTCCTCCGCGAACGCCGATCTGGTCAATCGCCGCGATGAGGGCGTAATCGGCACTGGAGCGATGCGTTGGCATCGAAGCGCGCACGCCGCGATCACGCTCAAGGCACGCCATCGCCGACTCGTCGAATGCAGCTTCCATTGCGTTGCATTCCTTTGCCTGCAATTCGTCCGGTACGCGCGGACAGTTCGGCGCCCGCTTGCGTCCTGCCCCAGCCTTCGGCTGATGTCATTCCAAAGATCGGCTCAATTGTGGAAACGGCAACGTTTCCCAGCAATTTCACAGACTCTATTGACGTCAATATAATATGACTATATAAAATTCATATTGACGTAATGATTGGGCTGTCCTGGGGATTCATCGACTGATGGAGGAGTGCTGCTGGAACGAGGTGCCGGTGCGTTTTGCCCGAGACCTCAATCCGTTTTTCACAACTGTCTGGGGAGACACGTGCCATGAGACTGATCAGCAATACGCTGTTCAAGGCGGTTCGTAACGCGTTGTATGCAGGGGCGGCCGTAGCCGCCGGTCTGGGGGCTTCGCCGGTTCTCGCACAAAGCGAGAGCGAGGAAACGACTGAAAAACTGGAGACCGTGGTCGTGACCGGCTCGCGTATCCGCCGCGCGGATGCCGAAACGGCGCAGCCGGTGTTCGTCATCGATCGGGCGCAGATCGAACATCAGGGGCTCCAGTCCGTCGCCGATATCCTGCTCAGCATGTCGGTGGCCGGTTCGCCGCCGATCAGCCGGTCGCAGGTGCTGGCCTCGGGCGAGAGCGTCGGCGGTTCCTATGTCGACCTTCGCGACCTGGGTCCACAGCGGACGCTGGTCCTGGTCAACGGCAAGCGGCTGGGTATCACCAACGGCGGCTTGCAGGACCTCAACACGATTCCGACCTCGGTCGTCGAGCGTATCGAAGTGCTCAAGGACGGCGCGTCGTCGATCTACGGATCCGACGCGATCGCAGGCGTGATCAACGTCATCACGCGAACCCGCTTCGACGGCGCCGAGGCGAATTTCTATGTCGGCCAGTACGATCAGGATGACGGCCAGAAGCAGTCGTACGATTTCACGCTGGGCGCCCACGGCGAACGCGGCGCGCTGACGATGAGCGCGCAATACGCGAAGGAAGATCCGGTTTGGGCGCGCAACCGATATTTCAGCTCGCAGCCCTTTGGCGAAGGTCATCCCGGACTCGGCTGGAGCGGAACCACGGCGTACGGTGCGATCACCAATCGTCCGGGCGGTGGAAGCTGGTCGGCGATTCCGGGCACGGACACGACCGATATCGCCAACTACCGCCGTCTGACACGAGACCTGTATGCGAACTCCAATCAGCAGATGATGCTGAACACCGGGCTCGAGCGTAAATCGATCTACATCGACGGCACCTACAGGATTACCGACGAAATCACGTTCCGCAGCGATGCGCTCTACAACAAGCGTGACGCCTCGCAACAGGTAGCCGGCTATCCGTTGTCAAGCGGCACGGCCAACCAGGGCAAATCATTGGGGCCGATGTCGATCGACAGCTGGTACAACCCGCTAGGAAACTGGCACAACGAGAAGGCGCCGCAGTCGGCGAATTTCTCGCGTCGCGGATGGGAGCAGCCGCGGGTCACGGACAGCGGCCTCTCGACCTATCGGTTCACCGGCGGGTTCGACGGTGCGTTCGATGTGTTCGGCCGTTCCTGGTTCTGGGACGTCGGCACCATGCTCAACCGCAACGAAGTGCTGAAGACCAACACCGGCAATTTCAATCTCATCAACACCGCGCGTGCGATCGGACCTTCGTTCCGGAATTCCCAGGGTCAGATCCAGTGCGGCACGCCGGACAATCCGATTCCGCTCGGCTATGGCATCGGCCAGTGCACGCCGTGGAACGTGTTCTCGCCGTACGGCGACGGCGGCGTCGGTTCGCTGTCCGACCCGAACGTGCAGCGCTACGTCTACCAGATGACGAAACATACCGGCCAGACGAAGACCGTCGACTATGCGGCGAACCTCAATGGCAGCCCGTTCTCGTTGCCAGCCGGCAACCTCGGGGTCGCGGTCGGCCTCGAATATCGTCGCGAATCGGGCAGCTACCTTCCGGATGCGCTTTCGCAGATCGGTGCGACGACCGATCTCGGCGCCGGCCCGACGGGCGGCAGCTATCGCGTCAAGGAGGCCTACCTCGAGGTGGATGTGCCCATCCTCAAGGACATGCCGTTTGCCAGGGACCTTGCGATCGACGCAGCCGTGCGCCGTTCCGACTACGACAGTTTCGGCAATACGACCAACAGCAAGCTGGGTCTGAAATGGAAGCCGATCGACGATCTGCTCGTGCGTGGCACCTATGCGGAAGGTTTCCGCGCGCCGACGATTTCCGATCTCTACGGCGGGACGTCGCAGACGTTCTCGTTCTATGCCGATCCGTGTGACACGAAATTCGGGGTCGCGCGCGGCACGCCCGCGTGCGGCGGCCGCGTCGCCGGTGTGCCGGGCGTTCCGGGATATGACCAGCCGCCGGGCCAGGGCGGCTACCGCCAGATCGGACAAGCGGGCGTGACGTGCCAGACGGCCAACTGCCAGACCGGCTATGCATTCAGTTCCGGCTCGAATCCATTCCTGCAACCCGAGTTCGCGAAGACCCGGACCGCCGGTTTCGTCTACAGCCCAAGCTTCGTCGAAGGCTTCGACGTCTCACTCGACTGGTACAAGGTTCGCATCGACAATCAGGTGTCGAGCGACAGTCCGGGACTGATCCTCGAGGATTGCTACCTGCGCGAGCAGGCGGCGCGTTGCCGCAATTTCGTGCGCGATCCGGCCACGGGCACGATCACCGGCATGCAGTTTGGCAACACCAACCTCGGCTGGGTCGAGACGGCGGGCTACGATCTCGGCATTCGCTACCGCCTGCCGGAATTCTCGTTCGGACGCTTCATGCTCACGTGGGAATCGACTTACATCGACTACTTCAATGTGAACACCAATCCGAACGACCCGACGAGTCTGGTTTCGCCCAACACGGGTTGGGGCAGTTCGTTCCGTATGAAATCCAATCTCGGCGTGGACTGGAGCCTGGGCAATTTCGGTGCGACCTGGGGCGTGCGCTACTTCTCCGGTACGAAGGAAGCCTGCGCGTTCGATCAGGAAGGCGGTCCGGAGTGCAGTACACCCAACTACCAGGCACCGCACCTCGGCCATGAGCCTTATCCGGTGAACAAGCATGGCGCAAACACGTTCCACGACGTGCAAGTGCGCTACAAGCTGCCGTGGAAGGCCACCGTTTCCGTCGGCGCGAACAATCTCTTCGATCACTACGGGCAGATGATGTACGCCAACCCGAACAGCCAATATGCCTACTACGGCGGGTTCGACATCGGTCGTTTTGCCTATGTCCGCTACCAGCAGCGTTTCTGAGCGAGAAGCCTGCCGCCGTCCCGGACGGAACCGGGACGGCGCTCCGGCGAAGGCATTCGAAACCGCATGCGCGGACCTCGTTCTTGGAAGCAGGACGAGCGCCGGCGAGCCTTGCGCTGCGTTGTAGACTGTCTGGATGAATACGACCGACAACCGCCGCACCCTCTATCCAGAGATCGAACCTTACGATTCCGGCTTCCTGCAGGTCTCACCGCTGCACCGGATGTATTACGAGCAATGCGGCAATCCCAAAGGCAAGCCGGTCGTGTTCCTGCACGGCGGCCCGGGTGCGGGCTGCAACGCGAAATCGCGGCGCTTCTTCGATCCCGCGCATTACCGCATCGTGCTGTTCGACCAACGTGGCTGCGGACGCTCGACCCCGCATGCGGAACTGACCGACAACACGACCTGGCATGTGGTCGCCGACATCGAGCGCCTGCGTGAGCATCTGAGCATCGCACGCTGGCAGGTGTTCGGCGGTTCCTGGGGCTCGACGCTCGCGCTCGCCTATGCGCAGACGCATCCCGGCCGCGTGACCGAACTCGTGCTGCGCGGCATCTTCATGCTGCGCCGCTGGGAACTGGAGTGGTTTTACCAGAAGGGTTGTGACGCGATTTTCCCGGATGCCTGGGAGGACTACCTCAAGCCGATCCCGCTCGCCGAGCGCGGCGACCTGATGAGCGCCTACCACCGCCGCCTGACCAGTCCGGATGCGACGGCGCGCCTCGCTGCGGCGCAGGCCTGGTCAATCTGGGAAGGCGCGACGAGCTTCCTGTTCCAGGACCCGGCGCATATCGCCTCCAGCGGCGAAGACGAATTCGCGCTCGCGTTTGCACGCATCGAGAACCATTACTTCGTCAACGGCGGTTTCTTCGAGTGCGATGACCAGCTGCTGCGCGACGCGTATCGCCTGAAGGACATCCCTGCGGTGATCGTGCAGGGCCGCTACGACATCGTCTGCCCGGCGCGCAGCGCCTGGGATCTGCATCGTGCATGGCCGGAGGCCGACCTGCGCATCGTCGCCGATGCCGGCCATTCCGCGTTCGAGCCCGGCATCACGCACGAGCTGATCGAGGCGACCGACCGCTTCCGCTGAAGCCCGGCGCAGATTCTGGCGCACCTGACCTCGCGTGCTGGCGACCGTGGTCCGATTCTTGTCCCATGCTGATGCAGGTCGCTGCCTGGCACGCTCATTTTTTGAGTGTGGAAACCGGCATGGCCGCCCATCCGGCTCGGTGTTGAAACTCGGCGAAGTCGCCGGCTTCCAGTTGGCGTGCCAGTGTAGGAAGGCAAGATCTCGATGACCGCTCGCTCGCGAGCAAGCGCCGACGCGACGGCATGCGCATGTACATGTCTGCCATCGCTCGCGGGCCCTTCGCGGGCCGACGAGCTTGAGCATGTACGTGAGGCTTATTCGAAACCGTTCGCGAAGATGTAGTCGTGCACGATCGTGCCGGTGGCAGGGCTGCCGGCAAATAGCGCTTGATACTGGGTATTGAGCAGCACCGAGACGGTGTTGGAGTACGAGTTCACCACGATCAGATCTGGCTTGCCGTCGCCGTTGACGTCGGTGGTGGTGACGGAAGCTGGACCCAATCCTGTGGCGAAGGTCTGCTGGGCGGCAAAGCTGGGCGTGGCGGCGCCGGGCGCGGTGGTGTTGAGCAGCACCGAGACGGTGTTGTCGTTGGCGTTCGCCACGATCAAATCCGGTTTGCCATCGCCGTTGACATCGGCGGCGGTGACGGCTACGGGACCCGATCCCACGGCGAAGAGCCGTTGGGCGGCAAAGCTGGGCGTGGCGGCGCCGGGCGCGGTGGTGTTGAGCAGCACCGAGACGGTGTTGGAGCTCAGGTTCGCCACAATCAGGTCGGGTTTGCCGTCGCCGTTGACATCGGCCGCGGTGACGGAATCGGGATTAGTTCCCGTGCCAAAGGTCTGCTGCGCAGCGAAGCTTGGCGTGGTGGCGCCGGACGTCGTGGTGTTGCGCAGCACCGAGACGGTGTTGTCGTTGGCGTTCGCCACGATCAGATCCGGTTTGCCGTCGCCGTTCACATCGGCGACGGTGACGGAAGCTGGACCCAATCCTGTGGCGAAGGTCTGCTGGGCGGCAAAGCTGGGCGTGGCGGCGCCGGGCGCGGTGGTGTTGAGCAGCACCGAGACGCCGCCGTTGTAGTTCGCCACGATCAAGTCCGGTTTGCCGTCGCCGTTGACATCGGCCGTAGTGACAGCGCGGGGAGCCAATCCGGTGGCGAAGGTCCGCTGGGCGGCGAAGCTGGGCGTGGCGGCGCCGGACGCGGTGGTGTTGAGCAGCACCGAGACGGTGCTGTCGTTGTTGCTCGCCACGATCAGATCCGGTTTGCCGTCGCCGTTCACATCGGCGACGGTGACGGAAGCTGGACCCAATCCTGTGGCGAAGGTCTGCTGGGCGGCAAAGCTGGGCGTGGCGGCGCCGGGTGCGGAGGTGTTGAGCCACACCGAGACGGTGTTGTCGCTGAGGCTCCCCACGATCAGGTCGGCCTTCCCGTCGCCGTTGAGATCGGCGGCGGTGACGGACCAGGGAGTCGATCCCGTGGTGGCGGAAGTCTGCTGGGCGGCGAAGCTTGGCGTCGCGGCGCCAGGTGCCGTGGTGTTGATCAGCACCGAGACAGTGTTGCCATTGAAGTTCGTTGCGATCAGGTCCGGTTTGCCGTCGCCGTTCACATCGGCGGCGGTGACAGAAAAGAGGCCCGACACCGCGGCGAATGCCTGATGGGTGGCAAAGCTTGGGGTGGTGGCGCCCGGCGGGGTGGTGTTGATCAGCACCGAGACCGTACCGCCAAAGTTCGCCACGATCAGGTCCGATTTGCCGTCGCCGTTGACATCGGCGGCGATGACGGAATCGGCACTCCCTCCCGTGAGGATGGTCTGCTGGGCGGCGAAACTCGGCGTGGTGGCGCCCGTCGCCGTGGTATCGAGCAGCACCGAGACCGTGCCGCCGAGGCCGTTCGCCACGATCACGTCCGGTTTGCCGTCGCCGTTGACATCGGCCGTAGTGACAGCGCGGGGACTCGCTCCGGTGGCGAAGGTCCGCTGGGCGGTGAAGCTGGGCGTCGCAGCGCCCGGTGTCGTGGTGTTGAGCAGCACCGAGACCGTGTTGTCGTTGGCGTTCGCCACGATCAAGTCCGGTTTGCCGTCGCCGTTGACATCGGTGGCGGTGACGGAAGCGGGATACACGCCCGCGGCGAAGGTCTGCTGGGCGGCGAAATGCAGCGTAACGGCGCCGGGCGCGGTGGTGTTGAGCAGCACGGAGACCGTATTGTCGTTGCCGTTCGCCACGATCAAATCCGGTCTACCGTCGCCGTTGACATCAGCGACAGAGACGGAAGTGGGACCCGCTCCCGTGAGGAAGAACTGCGGGGCGGCGAAGCTCGGCGTAGCGGCACCCGGCGCGGTGGTGTTGAGCAGTACCCAGACCTCCTTGTCGCTTGGACCCACGACGATCAGGTCGGGCCTGCCGTCGCCGTTCACATCGGCGGCGGTGACGAAACTGGGAGTCGGTCCCGCATAGAAGGTCTGCTGGGCGGCGAAGCTCGGCGTGGTGGCGCCCGGCGCGGAGGTGTTGAGCAGCACCGAGAGGGTGTTGTCACCGCTGTTCGCCACGATCAGGTCGGGTTTACCGTCGCCGTTCACATCGGCGGCGGTGACGGAATCGGGATACACACCCGTGGCAAAGGTCTGCTGGGCGGCGAAGCTCGGTGCCGAGCCGATACCGGTTCCGCTATCCAGCTGCAACTGGAACGTGAGGTTGGCGCCGCCGCCGGCTTGGGGGCTGAGGGTGACCGGAATCATTGCACTGCCCGCACCGGCGGGAAGGGTGACCGTGCCGGAGGCTGCCGAATAATCCGTGCCGGCGAGCGCCGTGCCATCCAAGGTGTGGTAGTTCAGCACCGTTTCGTAGCCCAGGTCGCCGCTGCGCGTCACCGGAAACAACATCGTGACGGGGGCGCTGCTGCTGCCTTTGCTTGCGTTCGCCACCGTAAGCGTCGTGGTGTCGGCGTGGGCCGATGCGGCCAGGCACAACGCCCACGCAGCCAGAAACGATGCCGGGCGAAGCGTTATCCATTGACGCCGGTTCAAAGCGCTCGTTGACATGGCTTTCCTTCAGGTCGAGGTGAGTCGGATGCGCAATAGAGGATTCGCGATCTTAGCAAGCCATGCCATTGACAATTGACCGCACTCCTTTGGAGGCGGGCGCCCCTTCGATCACCCTAACGGTTGTGTGCACCTGTGGATATATGTCCAATTGGATAAATCAGACCCGACAGATTCTTTATGCACTGCCGGACCGAACCGGTGACGCGGGAGACGACGAGCCCTTGAACGACGGATTCGATTCGGAAGCCGATTCGCACCGGATCCGGCAAACGAGTCGCCATGCGGACGATGAATTCATGTGTCTGCGCCGGCGCGTAGATCCGCGCCGCCATCGGCGTATGCTCGGCCCATGACCGATCTCATTCTGCAGAGCACATTGACCTGTCCGCACTGCGGCCATCAGGCGACCGAGACGATGCCGACCGACGCGTGCTGGTTCTTCTACGACTGTGCCGGTTGCGGTGAGTTGTTGCGGCCGAAGCCGGGCGACTGCTGCGTATTCTGCTCGTACGGAAGCGTGCCGTGTCCGCCGATCTAGCAGAGCAGATCCTGCTGCGGCTAGCGACAGGTCGCCGGCGCCGGAAACGAAACGGGCCCGCCGAAGCGGGCCCGTGCGTTCGTGGCAATGCAGGCGTTACTCAGTGCGCCGCGGCGCCCTCGCCCTTCAGGCAGGTGCTCATGAAGGTCTTGCGGTCGGCGCCCTTGAGTTTCTTTTCCTTCGCATCGGTGCTGCAGGCCTTCATCTTTTCCTGCTGCGTCGTCTTCGCCGTTGCGGGTTTTTCGGCTGCGGCCGGTTTGGCGGCGGGTGCCGCTGCGGCAGCGGAAGAACCGCTCAGACAGGTTTTCATGAACGCCTTGCGATCGGCGCCGGCCAGCGCCTTGGTCTTCGCTTCCGCGTTGCAGCCCTTCATCTTTTCCTGCTGAGCGGTCAAAGGCTTGCCGGTCTTGCTCATGTCCTGCGCGAACACCGCGCCGGAACCAAATGCCAGCGCAAAAGCCAGAGCCAACGAACACGTCGTCTTCAGCTGCATGATGAAACTCCTCTCCGAGTGGGTATCCGCTGCCGACTGGCATCGGTGCCGCGCAGTCTACGCTTGGCACCGTCGAACGGGAGAGGGGAGCGAAGAATTTTGACGAACGCGTTGCCCCCGATTCAGCGCGGGAAAACGGTTCACGGGGTGTAGGAAATCAGCGATCGTGCTGCAATGCAGCGTGCGGCGATCGCGGTCGCCGCACGCTGCGTTGCGAATCAGGCAGCGGCGGCGCGCACGGCCTCGGCCTTGCGTGGGCCTTCGAGCAGCGCGCGGCGCACGCCCTCGACCAGCATGTCCGCTTCCTCGGCATTGATGTTGAAATGCGGCGTGAAGCGCAGCGAATTCACGCCGCCATGGATCACGCCATAGCCGTGCTCGCGCATCCATTCCTCGGTGCTGCCGGCGCCGTAGCAGAGGAACTCCGGCGACAGTTCGCACGAGAACAGCAGGCCGGTGCCCTGCACCTTGGTGATGTAGCCGGGCAGTTCCGCCTTGAGCTTGGTGAGCTTGGCGAGGAACTCCCGGCCGCGTGCGCGCACGTTCTCGCGCAATTCCGGCGTCAGCGCGCCAAGCACCGCGCAGGCGATGTCGAGCGCGCGTGGATTCGCGGTCATCGTGTTGCCGTAGGTGCCCTTCCGGTACAGCTCGGCCGCGCGCGCGGTCACCGCGAGCACCGACATCGGGTACTGGCCGGCGTTGAGCGCCTTCGAATAGGTTTCCATGTCCGGCGCCTCGAGCTTCTCGAAGCCCGGGTAGTCGACGATCGACAGCACGCCGTGCGCACGCAGGCCGGCCTGGATCGAATCGATCAGCAGCAGGCTGCCGTGCGCCTTGGTCAGTTCGCGCGCGGCCGCGTAGAACTCCGGCGTCACGCCGCGGCCCGGATCGCCTTCGCCCATGACCGGCTCGATGAACACCGCCTCGATGAACCAGCCGTTCTTGTCGGCGTCGGCGAACACCTGCTTGAGCTGCTCGACGCTGTACGGCTCGACCGTCAGCAAAGTGTTCTCGTTGCGGTAGCTCGCGAGATTTTGCTGGTAGGCCTTGCGCGAGGAGTCCGAATACAGCGCCGGCGCCTCGGTGCGGCCGTGGAACGCGCCCTTGACCGCGACGCGCTTGACCGTGCGGCCAGCGTGGCGCGCGCCCGGGTCGGTCATCAGCTTCGCGTTGATGTCGGCGATGCGCGCGGCCAGCGAGACCGACTCCGAGCCGGAGTTCAGGCACATGAACTTCGCGTAGGGGCAACCGCCGCGGCTGTGCCCGACTTCCTTCTTGAGTGCCTTGCCGAACTTCAGCTGCGACAGGTTCGGCGTCATCACGTTCGCCATCACCTGCGGCCGCGCCATCACGCCGAGGATCGCCTTCGGCGCATGGCCAAGACCGAGCATGCCGTAGCCGCCCGCGTCATAGATCACCGCGCCCTTCAGCGTGATCAGCCAAGGACCGTGCGCGGCCATCGCGATGTAGGGGTTGACGCCATCCTCAGGGTAGAAATTGACGAAATCGGCCTGCGCGCGTTCGATCTGCGCGACCTCGTCCAGGCGCAGGAAATCGGCCATGCACGAGCGCAGTGCCAGGTGCGCGGCATAGGCCTCGTCGATCGCCTCGACCAAGGCCGGATCGCGTTCCGCGAAACGCTCGATGACCGCGTCGGGCAGACCACGGGTGCGCACTGCGCCATCGAACTCGCGCATTTCCTTGAGTTTGGCCAACATCGGATTCATCGGAATCTCCCGGAAAACGGCACGTGCCCGCCCCGTGACGGGTGCGGGCACGCTCGCTTTAATCTTTGATTGGAATGGAAAAAACGCCAAGCGGGCAATTTACCACAGCCCCCCAGGCCGCGGTACCCCGGGACCTACCGTTCTCCTGCGCCGGTCCGGCATGACAGGCGTCATGAGCGATGCCTGACGGCTGCTTCTGCGGCCAGGCGGGGGACGAACCGTAGAGTGGCACCGACGATCCGAACCGGAGTGGCACCCATGAAGCCAGGTACCCCAACCGCCGAACTCGAAGGCGTCCACAAGCGCTATGGCAAGGTCACTGCGCTCGATGGCGTCGATCTCGCCGTGAGCAGCGGTGAACTGCTTGCCCTGCTGGGTCCGAACGGCGCCGGCAAGAGCACGGCCATCGCGACCTGCCTCGGACTGGTCGAGCCGGATCAGGGTGCAGCGCGCCTGTTCGGCGAATCCCCGCATGCCCTGTCCGCACGGCGGCGGATCGGCGTCATGCTGCAGAGCGCCGGCCTTCCTGACACCTTGAAAGTGCGCGAGCTGCTTGCGCAGGTACGCAGCTACTACCCGGCGCCGCGCGATACCGACGAATGCGTGCGACTGGGCGGCGTCGACGGGTTGATGGATCGCCGCTACGGCCAGCTCTCCGGCGGCCAGCAGCGGCGCGTGCAGTTCGCTTTGGCCGTCTGCGGCCGCCCGCAGCTTCTGTTTCTCGACGAGCCGACGGTCGGTTTTGATATCGAAGCGCGCACGTCGTTGTGGCAGACGATCCGCACCCTGGTCGGCGAAGGCTGCGCCGTCGTGTTGACCACGCACTATCTGGAGGAAGCGGAAGCGCTCGCGGACCGGGTCGCGGTACTCGCGCGCGGCCGCATCGTCGCAGCGGGCAGCGTGAGTCAGATCCGCGCACGCGTCGCGCAGCGGCGCATCCGCTGCATCAGCGCGCTCGATACGGCGGCAATCGGCGCCTGGCCGGAAGTGCGCAGCGTCTGCCGCGACGGCGAACGCATCGAGATCGTCACGGATGCGGCCGAAGTGGTCGTGCGCCAACTGCTTTTCGAAGACAGCGAACTCTGCGAACTCGAAGTGCAGCGCGCCGGACTCGCCGAAGCGTTCGTCGAGATCACCCGGGAGGCCGCATGAACACCCTCGTGCTCGCCGCGCCGCGCGTGTCGCTCGCACGCTGCTACGCGCTGGAAGCCAAGCACGAATTCCTGCGCCTGCTGCGCGCGCCTTCGTTCGCGCTGCCGACACTGATCTTCCCGGCGATGTTCTACCTGCTGTTCGCGGTGCTGTTCGGCAATCGTGGTGGCGACTTCCATGCGAACGTCTACTTGCTCGCGACCTACGGTGTATTCGGCGCGATGAGTCCGGGTCTGTTCGGCTTCGGCGTCACCGTCGCGATCGATCGCGAGCGCGGCTGGATGACCTTGAAGCGCGCGCAGCCGATGCCGCCCGGAGCCTATCTGGCTTCCAAGCTCGCGATGGCGATGCTGTTCGCGGCGATCATCTTCTCGATCCTGGCCGTGCTGGCGACGACGTTCGGCGGCGTGCGCCTGCCGGCGTCGTCGTGGCTGTTGCTGTTCGTGGCCGAGATCCTCGGCGTGCTGCCGTTCTGCGCGATCGGTCTGTTCATCGGCAGCCTGGTCAGCGGCCAGGCCGCGCCCGCCATCGCGAACCTGATCTACCTGCCGATGTCGTTCCTGTCCGGCTTGTGGATGCCGCTCGCGGTCCTGCCGGCCTTCATCGCCAAGATCGCGCCGCTGTGGCCGGCCTACCACCTCGGCCAACTCGCGCTCGGCGCAGTCGGACAGGCGCCCGGTCAGGCACCGCTGCCGCACATCCTTGCATTGGCCGCCTTCACGATCGTTTTTCTCACACTGGCACGGCGTCGCCTCGTACGCGCCGGTTGAGCTGCTCTCCATCCCCGAATACACGGAAGGAAATCATGATGAAGCCGGTTCTTGGCATCGCCCTGGCAGTCTTCGGCAGCCTCTGTCTCGACGGCAGTGTTCTCGCCGACACCGATCTGCAGCAGACGCTTGAGCGTGCAAACTATCGCGCCGACAGTGCCACCCTCGCGACTCACCACGATGCGCTGAAGACCGCCTACCAGAAGGCTGCGGCCCACGACGCTCAGGGCGCCTACGATTTCGCATTGTCGGCTTATCTTCTCGCCGACGTGGATGCCGACAGCAGTCATGCGAGCGTGTTGCTGCGTGAAGCGGAAGACGCACTCGCCGCTTCTCCGGCGAACGCGGCCGACGAGGCGGAAACGGCGGCCCTGCTCGGTCTCGTCTATGGAGCGGAAATCGGTCTGCATCCGATCAAGGGAATGTGGCTGGGGCCGAAGGCGAGCGCTGCGCTCGAACGTGCCAGGAAAACGGCGCCAGGCAATCCTCGCGTCCAGTTGTTCCTGGGTATTTCCAGCTACATGACGCCGTCCACGTTCGGCGGCGACCGCAAGCGGGCGCACGAGGAATTCGCCGCCGCGCTATCCGCGTTCGACACGTTCAAGTCCACCGGGCAGGTCCACGCCGACTGGGGGCGCGCTCGCGCGCATGCGTGGCTGGGCGCCGCACTCGCGGACGACGGAGACGCTTCCGGTGCGCGGCGTGAATACGCGGCAGCGCTGACCGAAGCGCCGGACTACGTGTGGGTGAAGGATCGCCTGTTGCCGAAGCTTGGTGGCTCTGGTGCTACTGCGGATGCGAGTGCACGGCCGTCGGCAGCGAACCCTGCCACGATGCCGCCAGGCAACGGCTTTGCATTGCACGACGTGCGCGTGTTCGATGGAGCACGCGTGCTGGCGAAGGCCAATGTCATCGTGCGCGAAGGTCGCATCGAGGCGGTGGGTGCGGATGTCGCCATTCCGGCGGATTTGCCGATCATCGAAGGCCGCGGCAAGACGGTACTGCCGGGACTGATCGACGCCCACGTACATACCTGGGGCGATGCACGTCGCGACGCGCTGCGCTTCGGCGTGACCACCGAACTGGACATGTTCACTGACTGGCACACGCTGGTCGCGGCGAAGAAGCAGCGCGCATCGCTCGCGCGCACAGACCAGGCCGATGAATGGTCCTCCGGCACGCTGGTGACGGCACCCAAGGGGCACGGCACCGAATACGGCATGACGATCCCGACACTCGACAAGGCGACCGACGCGTCGGCCTTCGTCGATGCACGCGTGAAGGAAGGCTCCGACTACATCAAGATCATTCTCGACGACGGTTCCGCGTATGGCCCTGACGTGCATATCCCGACGCTGAGCGCCGACGAGGTCGGTGCTGTGATCGCGGCGGCACACCATGGCGACAAGCTCGCCGTGATCCATGTCGCCACGGAGAAGGCCGCGCGCCTGGCGATCGAGGACGGCGTTGATGGGCTCGCGCACGTGTTCATGGACAAACCGGCCGGCGAGGACATCGTTGAGCTGGCGAAACGCCGGCATCCCTTCGTCATCGCCACGCTCGCGGTCACGGCGAGCATCGCAGGCGCCGATGCGGGGCGCGACTTGCGCGACGATCCGCGCATGAAGCCGATGTTATCGGCCGGCCAGTACGACATGCTGGGCCAGCCCTTTCCGCATACCCATCCGGCATTCCTCAATAACGCGTTGACCAGCGTCGGCAGGCTCCATACGGCGGGAGTTCCGATTCTGGCCGGTACCGATGCCGGCAATCCGGGCACCGCACACGGTGCGAGCCTGCATGGCGAACTCGCGTTGCTGGTCAAGGCAGGCCTGACGCCGGTCGAGGCGCTGGGTGCGGCAACCGCGCTGCCGGCGCGCAGCTTCCATCTCGACGACCGAGGACGCATCGCCCGAGGCATGCGCGCCGATCTGGTGCTGGTCGACGGTGACCCGACCACCGACATCACCGCCACCCGAGCGATCCGCACGATCTGGAAGAACGGTTACGCGATCGACCGGACGCTGAAGGACGAGGACAAGCCGGCGCTGGCGACCGGGAGCGTCGCGCCGACGGATCCACTGGTCAGCGATTTCGACGGTGATGCGATCGCCAGCCGGTTCGGCAGCTGGTCGACGACCACGGATGCGATCATGGGTGGTGTATCCGCCGCCTCGATGCACCTGGCTGCTGGCGGTGCTGAGGGAAGCAAAGGCGCGCTCGAGGTCGCCGGCGAGGTCAAGTCCGGTGCGCCGTTTCCATGGGCCGGCGTGATGTTCAACGTCGGGGAGCAGCCGATGCAGCCGATCGACTTTTCTTCGCGCAAGGAAATCGTGTTCTGGACCAAGGGTGACGATCGCGACTACAGCGTGCTGCTGTTCTCCGGCACCGCGGCGAGTGGTATCCCGCGCATGCAGCCCTTCCATGCGGGCACCGAGTGGAAGCAGGTGCGCGTGCCGCTTGCGGCCTTCGCCGGCGGCGACCCGGCACGTCTGCGCGCGATCGGATTCACCGCGGGTGGCGCGACGGGCGCATTCGGTTTCCTGATTGATCGGGTGGAAATCCGTTGAGCGGCTGCCTCGCCCTGCGCCGGCGTCGATCGCATCGCAGTGCGGCGTGCCCAAGTGCATCGGTGTACGCGGCGTATCATTGCGGGGTGCGGGGCGCACAGGAGGAGGCAGCGTGACGCGGATCGGCACAGCCATGAACACGCTGCGCGTGCGCCTGATGCCGGCGCATCTGGCCGATTGGGGCTGGGCGCCGTTGTGGAACCTGCTCTATCTCGGGTTCCTCTTCATGAACTGGCAGGAATCGTCGATCTGGCTGCCGGTGACCCTGCTCTCCATCGCGGTGTTCCTGCCGATCTACTTCCGCGCCTACCATCAATACGGTCGGCGCGTGCTCGCCTATGCGGCGGCGATCGCGCTGCTGGGCTTTGCGCTCATGCCCCTCAATACCAGCGCGAACACCTACCTGATCTACGCAGGGGCGCTGCTGCCGTTCAGCGGGATCAGGCTGAGCAGAGCGATCGCGATCATCGCTGGCGGCGTCTCACTGTTCGCACTGGAAGTGTCGCTGTTGCACTGGCCGATCCCGTTCGTCGTGATCGGAGTGGGGGTCACCGCGATCGTATCGACGGCGATCTGCGCGGCGAACCACTACCACCGCGAGAAGCGGCTGCGCCAGGCCGAACTCAAGCTCAGTCACGACGAAGTGCGCCGGCTCGCCGCACTGGCCGAGCGCGAACGCATCGGCCGCGATCTGCACGATCTGCTCGGGCACACCTTGTCGCTGATCACGCTGAAGTCGGAACTCGCGGCCAGGCTGTTCGATCGCGATCCGCTCGCGGCGCGGCGCGAGATCCTTGATGTCGAAAGGGTCGCGCGCGATGCGCTGGGCCAGGTGCGCCGCGCGGTGACGGGCATCCGCACCGCCGGTCTCGCGGCCGAACTGGCTTCGGCGCGGTTGTTGCTGGAATCCTCGGACGTCCGGCTTGACTACGGGTCCGTCGAAGTGGCGCTGCCGCCGGAGATCGAGACCGTGCTTGCGCTGACGGTTCGCGAGGCGGTCACGAATATCCAGCGCCATGCACGTGCGAGCGCTGCGCGCATCGAGTTGAGCGTCTGTTCCGAAAAGGCGTTGCTGGTGATCGCCGATGACGGCCGCGCCGCGAAGGTGGTGGTGCCTGGCAACGGTCTGAACGGAATGCGCGAACGCTTGCAGATGCTCGGCGGCCACCTCGAGATCGAATCGGTACGCGGGCAGGGCACGCGGCTCGTCGCTGATCTGCCGATGCCGCCGGAAGCGTCGTTCGCGCTCGCACGCTCGGCGCAGGTCTGATCGATCCGATTGCTGCGCGCACGCTGCCGAATGCGCGACTTGCGCTAAAGTCGCCGCCGCCGCAGGTGCGGCGCTGATGGAAGCCAACCGCCGATGATTCGCGTGCTGCTGGCCGAAGACCAGGCGATGGTGCGCGGCGCATTGTCCGCATTGCTCAAGCTCGAGCCTGATATCGACGTCGTCGCCAGCGCGGCCGACGGAGAAGATGCCTGGCGGCAATTGCAGGCGACGAAGCCTGACTTGCTCGTCACCGATATCGAGATGCCGGGCCTGACCGGGCTCGAACTCGCGCAGCGTGTGCAGCGCCATGAACTGCCCTGCAAGGTCGTGATCGTCACCACATTCGCGCGGCCGGGCTTCCTGCGCCGCGCTCTCGAGGCCGGCGTCGGCGGCTATCTGCTCAAGGACGCGCCGGCCGAGCAACTCGCCGAAGCACTGCGCAAGGTGCATCGCGGCGGCCGCGCGATCGATCCGCAGCTCGCGGTCGAGGCGTGGTCGGACGCCGATCCACTCAACGACCGTGAGCGCCAGGTGCTGCGCCTGGCCGGAGAGGGACTTTCCGCAGGCGATATCGCAGAGCGCCTGAATCTTTCGCAGGGCACCGTGCGCAACTACTTGTCCGAAGCGATCGGCAAGCTCGGCGTCGGCAACCGCATCGAGGCGTATCGGCTGGCGCGGCAGAAGGGCTGGCTTTGATTCGTGCGCTGTTCGCGGCAGCGGCCGCGATGCTGCCCATCGTGGCCGCTGCGGGCGCGCCTGCCGCGACGACCCACGAGGTTTACGTCTGGCAACGCCAGTGGACTCCCGCGCTGCATTCCGCACTGGAGCAGAGTCGCGATCTGTTTACTGGCGCGCGCGTGCTGGTCGCCCAGGCGGGGCGCGATGGACGATGGCTGGCGACGGAGGCCACTCCACAGGAATTTTCCGGCGACACGCGTCCGATCGTCGCGGTGGTCCGGTACGACGGCGCCGGCACGCCGCCCGACGTGACGGCGCTGATGCCTTTTCTCGATCGCCTGTTCGCGCACTGGCGCAGCGCAGGTGTCGCGATTGCCGGCGTCGAGATCGACTATGACTGCGCAAGCGCGCGCTTGGCCGACTATGCGGCACGCCTGCATGACGTGCGCGCGCGGTTGCCGTCCGACGTGCGCCTGTCGATCACGGCGCTGCCCGCGTGGCTGGGCGCGCCGGCCCTCGATGGCGTACTCGATGCCAGCGATGAGGCCGTGCTGCAGGTTCATGCGGTCGAGGATCCGGCGCGAGGGCTGTTCGATGCGCAGCGCGCGGAGCGCTGGATACGCTCGTTCGCGCCGCACGCGCGGCAGGGTTTCCGCGTTGCACTGCCGGCCTATGGTTCGCGGGTGCGCTTCGGCGGCGACGGCCGTGCGGTGGCGGTCGAGAGCGAGATGCCGGTCGACCGCGCGGCCACGGACAGCGCGCGCGAATTGCGGGTCGATCCGGCCGAAGTCGTACAACTGCTTGGCCGTCTTGCCGCCGAACCGCCGCGCAACTGGAACGGCGTGGTCTGGTTCCGGTTGCCGCTGGCCGGCGACCGACGCGCGTGGACATTGGCGGCCTTGCGCGACGTCGTCGCGGGTCGGGTACCGATGCCGCGGGTATCCGCAACGATGGCCGCCCGGGACAACGCGGCATCCGATATCTTTGTCAGCAATGTCGGCGCAGCCGATGCGACCGTGGGGGGCGTGCTCGTGTCCGGCAGCGAGTGCACGGCCGGCGATGCGCTGCCCGGCTGGCGCGGCGAACGCGTCGCACAAGGCTGGCGCTTCGAACCGGAAGCTCCGCAACCGCTGCGCGCGGGAACGCGCCGGGCGGTCGGCTGGGTACGCTGTGCGCAGGTGGATGGCGCACGTCTCGAACGCAATGGCATCGAAGGGAGAAGCGATGAGACGACACTTAGCGATGAGACGACACCTTGAGACCGCGTTGGCTGCGCTGTTCATCGCGGCGCCCGCGAGCGCCTGCGGACCGTACTTCCCGGAGACCCTGCTCGACGATCGCGCAGCAACCTTGAGCCAGCTGCCCGAAGGCACGTTCGCGTATGAGGCGGCGCATCTGGTGCCGCAGCCCAAACCGGCATTCAAGCCCGTCGAGCGGGCCGACTGGATCTGGACCGAGGCGCCACCGGCGCGCGATGCGGTCGAGCGCACACTGCTCGGCGTGGACTTCGAGCGCACGCTGGATATTCGCAGGCGCGAGAACGCAGCGGTCGCGTATGCGGCCGGCGAAGGATTGCCCGAGGATGCGCGCCGCTATCTCGCCGGCGCGGTCGCATTCCAGGCCGGCGACATGGCCGAAGCGATGCGGCGTTTCGCAAGCGTGCTCGAATTGCCCACGGCCGATCGCGTGCGTTATGGAGTGTGGGCGGCCTACATGCTCGGTCGCAGCCAGGCCCCCGGCGATGCCGCAGCTGCCGCGAAGGCATTCCAGCAGGTGCGAGCGCTGGTCGCGGCCGGCGCCGCCGATCCGCTCGGCATGGCCGTCGACAGCTATGGCGAAGAGGCGCGCCTTCGACTGGGCGCCGGTGACGACGCGGGTGCGATCGCGCTGTATGCACAGCAAGCGGCGCTCGATTCGAAATTCGGCGAGGCTTCGCTGCTGCGCGTTGCGCGCGCGTTGGCTGCCGACCCCGCGCGGCTCGAGCGCGGCATCGCCGATCCCGTCACGCAACGGTTGATCACCGCCTATCTGCTGACGCGCAGCGACGAGCTCGCCGGCGAGTCGGCCACTTCCGATACACCCGCTGCGCCCGCGTCGCCTGGCGTAGTCGAGAACTTCCTCGACGCGATTGCACGGCGCGGGCTCGACCACGTCGAGGGCGCCGACCGGCTCGCCGCGCTGGCCTATCGCAATGGCCGCTACGATCTCGCCGCGCAACTCGCGGCGAAGGACTCGGATGGACTCGCCGCGTGGGTGCGCGCAAAACTCGCGTTGCGCGCCGGCGATGCGAACGCCGCGGCTGCCGCCTATGCGGAAGCGGCGAAAGCGTTTCCGGTGGAGACGGCGGTGCCGCGCGACGAGGATTCGCGCGAGCCCGCAGCGCCGTACTGCCGCGTCGAAGGTGAGGCGGGCACGCTGGCGCTCGCTCGCGGCGAGTATGTCTCCGCGCTCGAACACCTGTACGCGGCTGCGCCGACCTACTGGATGGACGCCGCGTTCGTTGCCGAGCGCGTGCTGACCCTGGACGAACTCAGGCAGTTCGTCGACAAACACGCTTCCGTTGCTGCGAAGCCGCTTGCGGCCGATGCTGGCAATGCCGTTCGCGAGCAGCAGGCAAGCTTGTTGCGTGCGTTGCTGGCGCGACGCCTTCTGCGCAGCGAGCGCTACGACGATGCGCTCGCGTACTTCGACGATGCGACCCTGAAGTCGAAGGCGACTGCTTACGTCGCGGCGCGTCGAGGTGCGGAATCCGGCGATCGCATCAGGCGTGCCGAGCAGTGGTATCGCGCCGCGGTGGCGGCGCGTGAGGATGGCCTCGATCTGCTCGGTTACGAACTCGACCCCGACGATCAGTACTTCGGTGGGGATTTCACGTTCGGCAACAATTTCGACCAAACTCCTGCGGCGACGAAGTCCGCTCCCGTCCTGAATCTTCCGACCGGTCCGGGGGCCGGCGAGCGTGAGCGCGTCGCTGCGAGCGTGGCGCAACCGAACGCGCGTTTTCACTATCGCTATGTCGCGGCCGGATTTGCCGCTCGCGCCGCCGACCTCGTACCTTCGCGTTCACAGGCCTACGCGGCGACGCTGTGCCAGGCGGCCGGTTGGTTGCTGTCGCGCGATCCGGCAGCTGCGCGGGCGTACTACGATCGCTATGTGAAACACGGTCCTTATGTCGAATGGGCTGCGGACTTCGGCAACCGGTGCGAAGAACCGGACTTCGTCGGTGCGGCGAAGCGGCTGCATGCCGAGCGCATCGCTGCTGCGAACCGCTATGCCCGCAAGGCATTGCCTTACGCATTCGGCATCGGCGCGTTGGCGCTGGTCGTCGGCGTGCTCTGGCGTCGCCGCCGGCGCACCTGAAGGAAGGCGGGCACGTCGCGATACGGAGCACGCGGCGTGCCTGGCCTACAATGCGCGCCCATCCGCTGCGCCGCGTTGCCTTGAAGAAGTCCGATTTCCATTTCGATCTGCCGCCCGAATTGATCGCGCAGGCGCCGCTTGCCGAACGCTCGGCGAGCCGGCTGCTGCTCCTCGACGCGGCCGCGCGCCGCTTCGAGGATCGCCGTTTCACCGACCTGGTGGAGTTGCTGCGTCCCGGTGACCTGCTCGTGTTCAACGACACGCGTGTGCTGCCGGCCCGTCTGTTCGGCCACAAGCGGAGCGGGGGCGCCGTCGAGATCCTGATCGAGCGCGTGACCGGTGCGCACGAAGTGCGTGCGCAACTCGGTGTCAGCAAGAAGCCCAAGCCCGGCGGGCGCATCATCTTGCAGGACGGCAGCGAAATCAGCGTGCTTGGACGCAAGGGCGAGTTCTTCCTGTTGCGTTTCGAGACACCCGAGCCGTTGGAGAAGCTGCTGCTGCGTCTCGGCTGCATGCCGCTGCCGCCGTATATCACGCGTGCCGCCGACCGTACGGACGACGAGCGCTACCAGACCGTGTTCGCGCGCGAAGCCGGTGCGGTCGCGGCGCCGACCGCCGGGCTGCATTTCGACGAGACGCTGTTGCAGGTGTTGCACGAGCGGGGTGTCGACTTCGGCTACGTGACCTTGCACGTCGGCGCCGGCACCTTCCAGCCGGTGCGCGCGGAGCACCTCGAAGACCACACGATGCATCGCGAATGGCTCAATGTCGGTGCCGAACTCGTCGAGAAGATCCGCCGCACGCGCGAGCGTGGCGGGCGTGTGGTCGCCGTCGGCACCACCGTCGTGCGCGCGCTGGAGTCCAGCCTGCGCGATGGCGAGGTGGCGCCGTTCGCGGGCGAGACGCAGATCTTCATTTTCCCCGGCTACCACATCACCAGCGTCGACGCGCTGGTCACGAACTTCCATCTGCCCGAGTCGACCCTGCTGATGCTGGTCTCCGCGTTCGCCGGGCGCGAGCTGATACTCGATGCCTATCGCCATGCGATCGAGCAGCGCTACCGGTTCTTCTCGTACGGCGATGCGATGCTGATCCTGCCGCCTTCTTGAACCCTCTCCCCGAGGCTTTGCATGGGGGAGAGGGCAGGGTGAGGGGGCTGCGCTACGATTTGCTTGAAACGCCGGAGCAGACTGCAGGCCTCGCCCCCTCACCCAACCCTCTCCCCCAACGAGA
This sequence comes from Dokdonella soli, assembly GCF_039523175.1. NCBI lineage: Bacteria > Pseudomonadati > Pseudomonadota > Gammaproteobacteria > Lysobacterales > Rhodanobacteraceae > Dokdonella > Dokdonella soli. Next base: position 419,057 of record NZ_BAAAEU010000024.1, on the reverse strand, counting down.
GACCGTTGGGGGAGAGGGCTTTATACCTTCTCATTCCCGAGTCCCGATCCGATGCATTTCAATCTTCTCTCCAGCGATGGCACCGCACGCCGCGGCCGCCTCACGTTCGCGCGCGGCACGATCGAGACGCCCGCGTTCATGCCGGTCGGCACCTACGGCTCGGTCAAGGCGATGACGCCGCAGAATCTCGTCGACATCGGTGCCGAGATCATCCTCGGCAACACGTTCCATCTGTTCCTGCGCCCTGGACTGGACGTGATCGGCGAGTTCGGCGGGCTGCACCGCTTCATCGGCTGGAACAGGCCAATCCTGACCGACTCCGGCGGCTTCCAGGTGTTCAGCCTCGCGCACAAGCGCAAGATCACCGAGGAGGGCGTGACGTTCGCGTCGCCAGTCGACGGGTCGCGCGTGTTCCTGAGTCCGGAGGAATCGATGCGCATCCAGCATGGGCTCGACTCCGACATCGCGATGATCTTCGACGAGTGCACGCCGTATCCGGCCAGCGAGAAGGTCGCGCGCGAGTCGATGGAGTTGTCATTGCGCTGGGCCGAGCGCTCGCGGCGCGGCTTCGACGATCTCAAAAATCCCAATTCGCTGTTCGGCATCGTGCAGGGCGGCGTGTATCCGGGCTTGCGCCGACGTTCGGCCGAGGCGCTGGTCGGCATCGGCTTCGACGGCTACGCGATCGGCGGCCTCGCGGTCGGCGAGCCGGAGCACGAGCGCAACGTGACGCTGGAAGGCGTCGAGCCGCTGCTGCCGCGCGACAAGCCGCGCTACCTGATGGGCGTGGGCCGCCCCGAGGACATCGTCGAGGCGGTCCGCCGCGGCGTCGACATGTTCGACTGCGTCATGCCGACCCGCAATGCGCGCAACGCGCACCTGTTCACGCGCCACGGCACCTTGCGCATCCGCAACGCGAAGTACGAGCGCGACTCGCGTCCGCTCGACGAGTCCTGCACCTGCTACACCTGCCGGTCCGGCTTCAGTCGTGCCTACCTGCGCCATCTCGACCGCTGCGGCGAGATGCTCGGGCCGCAGCTGGCGACGATCCACAACCTGCACTACTACCAGGAATTGATGGCCGGCCTGCGGGCAGCGATCGCGAGCGGGACCCTGGACGAGTTCGTCGCGGAGTTCCATGCGCAGCGCCGCGATGCCGGATAAGCCCTCCCCCCGATGGAGCCGTTGGAGGAGAGCGGCCAAGACATCATCGAGACCATAGCCCTTGAGCAAAGTCATAGCCCTCTCCCCCGAGTTTCTCGCGAGAGGGTTGGGTGAGGGGGCGGGGGGGCGGTGTGGTGAGGGATTGCTGAGCGTGCGAAGCGGGCGCTTGACGCGATGCTCGCGACGGCCTTCAGGCTCGCTGCACGATGCGACCCCGCCCCCTCACCCCAGCCCTCTCCCCCAACGATGGAGCTGTTGGGGGGGAGAGGAAGCAAGACATCATCGAGACCAGAGCCCTTGAGCAAAGTCATAGCCCTCTCCCCCGAGTTTCTCGGGGGAGAGGGTTGGGTGAGGGGGCGGGGGTTCGGTGCGGCGAGGGATTGCAGAGCGTGCGAAGCCTGCGCTTGACGCGATGCTCGCGACAGCCTCCAGGCTCGCTGCACGATGCGACCCCAACCCCCTCACCCCAGCCCTCTCCCCCAACGGTCGAGCTGTTGGGGGAGAGGGGGCAAGTCCGCCGGACCTGCTTTAACGGGCGAGCGGTGCGTGTGTTGGCCTGGCATGGCATAATCCGCGACCTTTTTGATGGGGACGGCTCTCGCGCCAGCCCCTATTCCGCTGGAGCATCCATGGATTTCCTTATCTCCAATGCGTACGCACAGGCCGCCGGGGCGGGCGCAGCGCCGAACCCGCTGGTGTCGTTCCTGCCGCTGATCATCCTGTTCGGCATTTTCTATTTCATGCTGATTCGCCCGCAGATGAAGCGTGCGAAGGAACAGCGCGCGATGATCTCCGCGCTGAACAAGGGAGACGAGGTGCTGACCAATGGCGGTCTGCTCGGACGCATCGACGATATCGCCGACCAGTTCGTGACCCTGGAGATCGCGCCCAACGTCACCGTCAAGCTGCAGAAACAGGCGATCTCCGCGGTGCTGCCGAAAGGCACGCTGAAGGCCTCCTGAGCAGGTCGTCCCTCCCCGGGGCTGGCTCCCGGCCATTCGTTGGCCGGGATGACATCGGGCCCATGGTCCGCCCTCCCGCGCCAAACACTCAAGCTGTGCCGTATCGGACTCAAGCATGAACGATTTTCCCCGCTGGAAATACGCGATCGTCGCCGTGGTGCTGCTGCTCGGCGTGCTCTACGGCCTGCCGAACCTGTTCGTGCAGCAGCCGGCCGTGCAGATCACCGCCAACCGCGGCGCGACCGTCGACCAGGCGCTGAAAGAGCAGGTCCAGGGCGCGCTGGAGAAGGACAAGATCGGATTCCAGAGCATCGACTTGAACGGCGATCACCTGCTGGTGCGCCTGCCGGTCGGCGAGGCCGAGCAGCAGGCCAAGGCCCAGGAAGCGCTGAAGACGACGCTCGGCGACCAGTACGTGGTCGCGCTGAACCTCGCCTCGACCGTGCCGGGCTGGATGCGCGCGATCGGTGCCAGGGAAATGCCCAAGGGTCTCGACCTGCAGGGCGGCGTGCACTTCCTGATGGAAGTCGACGACAAGGATGTGATGGAGAAGCAGCTGCAGCGCTATGCGGACGACATCCGCGCGACGCTGCGCGACAAGAACATCCGCTACCAGTCGGTCGGCCGCGGGCCGCAGGGCATCGTCGTGCAGCTGCGCAGTGCCGAGGATCGCGATGCATCGCGGACCGCGATCCAGGTCAAGGTGCCGGACGTCGTGGTCTCGAACGGTGCGCAGGTCGGCGATGCGTACACGTTGAACGCGAGCGTGAAGCCGGAGAAGCTCAAGGCGATTGCGCAGAACACGATCCGCCAGAACGTGGCCACGCTCGGCAACCGCATCAACGCGCTCGGTGTCGCCGAGCCCTTGATCCAGCAGCAGGGCGACTCGCGCATCGCGGTGGAGCTGCCGGGCGTGCAGGACACGGCCGAGGCGAAGAAGATCCTCGGTGCGACCGCGACGCTGGAATACCGCGCGGTCGACGAGAGCGGGAGTGCATTCGAGGCCGAGAAGAGCGGCCAGATTCCGCCGGACGACAAGCTCTATCACCGCCGTGAGCGCGGAGCCGACGGCAAGCCGGTGCCGATCCTGCTCAAGAAGAAGGTCATCGTCAGCGGCGACGAGATGGTCGATGCATCGAGCGCGCCGGATCCGCAGTCCGGTACGCCGGCGGTATCGGTGACGCTGAATGCGGTCGGTGGCCGCAAGATGCTCGATTTCACCACGCAGAACGTCGGCAAGCCGATGGCGGTCCTGTACATCGAGCGCACGCCCGAAGTGACCATCGTCGACGGCAAGGAAGTGCGCAGCACCAAGGTCACCGAAGAGGTGATCAGCGTCGCGAACATCCGTGGCGTGTTCTCCAACCGTTTCCAGACCACCGGCCTCGGCAGCAACAAGGAAGCGTCGGATCTCGCGCTGTTGCTGCGCTCAGGTTCGCTGGCCGCGCCGGTCGTGATCGTCGAGGAGCGCGTGATCGGTCCGAGCCTCGGCAAGGACAACATTCAGAAGGGCGTCAGCGCGGTCCTGCTCGGCCTCGCCGCCGTGCTCGTGTTCGTGGTGTTCTACTACTGGTTGTTCGGCCTGATCGCCGACATCGCACTGGTGTTCAACCTGGTGATCCTGCTCGCAGTGATGTCCGCGATCGGCGTGACCCTGACCATGCCCGGCATCGCAGGCATCGTGCTGACCCTCGGCATGGCGATCGACGCGAACGTGCTGATCTGCGAACGCATCCGCGAGGAACTGCGCAACGGCTCGACGCCGCTCGCATCGATCCGCGCCGGCTACGAGAAGGCGTGGGCGACGATTCTCGACGCGAACGTGACCCACCTGCTCGCGGCGCTTGCGCTGATGACGCTCGGCTCCGGCGCGATCCGCGGCTTCGGCGTCACCCTGTTCATCGGCATCCTGACCTCGATGTTCACCTCGGTCACGGTGACGCATGCGATCACCAACCTCGTGCACAGCGGCCGCAAGAAGCTCAAGGGCCTCGCGATCGGCAGCGGTTACACGCGTACCGCGACGGCCTGACGGAAACGACCATGGAACTGTTCAATCCCAACAGCAACATCGACTTCCTCGGCGGCCGCAAGGCCAGCATCGCGATCTCGATCGCGCTGATCCTCCTATCGATCGGTCTGCTCGCGACGCGCGGCCTCAACTACGCGCTGGACTTCACCGGCGGTGTGCTCGTCGAGGCAACGTATGAGCAGTCGGTCGAGATCGACCAGGTGCGCGGTGCGCTCGATGCCGGCGGTTTCCACAACACGCAGGTGCAGAGCCTCGGTGGCACACGCGACGTGTCGATCCGCCTGCAGCCGCAGGCTGACCAGAAGAACGCCGACAAGGTCGCGACCGACGTGCTCGCCGCGCTCAAGGCGAAGCGCGCCGATGCGACGCTGAAGCGTCATGACTTCGTCGGCCCGCAGGTCGGTTCCGAGCTCAAGAGCGACGGCATCGTCGCGGCGGTCTTCGTGATGCTCGGCATCATGATCTACATCGGCATCCGTTTCGAAAAGCGCTTCGCGATCGCTGCGATCGCCAGCGAAATCCACGACACGATCCTGACTCTCGGCTTCTTCGCGCTGACGCAGATGGAATTCGACCTGACCGTGCTGGCGTCCCTGCTCGCGGTGATCGGCTACTCGATCAACGACAAGGTCGTCGTGTTCGACCGCGTGCGCGAGCTGTTCCGCCTGACCCGCAAGGCCGAGCCGTATTCGATCCTCAACAAGGCGATCAACCAGACCTTGTCGCGTACGATCATGACTTCGCTGCTCACCGCGCTCGCGATGGCCGCGTTGTACTTCTTTGGTGGCCCGGCCGTGCACGGCTTCGCGCTGACGATGCTGGTCGGCATCGTGATCGGTACGCTGTCGTCGATCTTCTTCGCGAACCCGATCCTGTACTGGCTCGGCGTGTCCAAGACTGACCTGATGCCGGTCTCGAAGGAAAACCCGGAACTCGCACGCCGGCCTTGAACCTTCAAACCCTCTCCCCCGAACTTTGCTCGGGGGAGAGGTGGACAGGCCGGCCGCGCGATGCGCGTCCAGCGCGCCGGTTCTTGCCGCGCGCGGTTCGCTCAGAACCGCTCGGGTATCCAGAAGCCCTTGTTCGGCAGCCGTTCGGTTCCCGGCTTCTCCTTCAGCTTCGGCAGCTTCAATGGCTTGTCCGGCGGCATGCGCTCGGGCAGCACATCCAGCAAGTGCGCGATCACGTCGAGCCTACCGCGCTTCTGGTCGTTGAAGTTCGCGACGTGCCAGGGCGCCCATTTGGCATGGGTCGCGCGCAGCATCGCGTCGCGCGCCTTGCCATAGGCAGCGTATTGCTCACGTGCCTTGAGATCGATCGGAGAGATCTTGAAGCGCTTGAGCGGATGGGTGGCGCGCTCCTCGAAACGCTGCTCCTGTTCCTGCTGGTCGACTGCGAGCCAGTACTTCAGCAGGATGATGCCGTCGCCGGTGATCAGCTTCTCGAACGCCGGGCAGTCGGCAAGGAAGCGCTGGTATTGCGCGTCGCTGCAGAAGCTCATCACGTGTTCGACGCCGGCGCGGTTGTACCAGCTGCGATCGAACAGCACGAGCTCACCGGCGGCGGGCAGATGCTCGATGTAGCGCTGGAAATACCATTGCGACGCCTCGCGCTCACTCGGCTTGCCCAACGCGACGATGCGCGTGTAGCGCGAATTCAGGCGTTCGCTGATCGTCTTGATCACGCCACCCTTGCCGGCGGCGTCTCGACCCTCGAAGACCACGACGACGCGCTTGCCGCTGGCGATGATCCAACGCTGCAGCTCGACAAGCTGCTCGTGGAGTTCTTCCAGCGCAAGCTCGTATTTCCTCTTCTTGAGACTCTTCATCGCGGCATGCTCCGGTGCAGAGGGTGCGGATGGAGTGCTATTCGCGCAGCCTGGGCATCAAACCCGCGAGGTTGCACGGTTTCGTCGTCGCATCGAGCTGCGCGCGGATCAGCTTTTCCCATGCGGTGCGGCAGGCCGACGTCGAGCCGGGCAGACAGAACACGAAGGTATTGTTCGAGAGCCCTGCGAACGCCCGCGACTGCATCGTCGAGGTGCCGATCTCCTCGAAACTCAGCATGCGGAACATCTCGCCGAAGCCCGGCATCGGCTTGTCGAGCAGCGGCAGGATCGCCTCGGGTGTCGAGTCGCGGCCGGTGAAGCCGGTGCCGCCGGTCACGAGCACGCCGTGGATGCTCTCGTCCGCGATCCATTGCGCGACGATCGCGCGGATCACGTAACGATTGTCCCTGACGATGAGTTTTTCGTGCAGTCGGTGCCCGGCCTGGCCGAGCGACAGCGCGAGGTAATCGCCGGACGTATCGGTGTCGGGCGTGCGCGTGTCCGAAACGGTCAGCACGCAGAGGTTCAGCGGAACGAAGTCGGCTTGGGCGGTCATGCGCCGAGCGTAGCGCGCCACGGCGGCGGCGGAAAGCTCAGTCGAGCGGAGCCGGATCAAGGCCGGCGCGATGGCGCTGCGCCATCTTGCGCAACACGGCCGCGAAATCCGTAGCGAAGCCGTGCATGTCGAACAGCCCGCTGTACTCGCGTCGTTCGGCGAGTTCGGCGCGCAGCGCGGCGCGAGCGGCCGGATCGCGTCCGAGCCGCACCGCGGTTTCGATGAATTCCGCATCGTCGCGCGCATTCAACTGTGGCAGGCCGAGATGATGATTGAGGCTCGCGGCGACGCGCGAGGCGAACGTCTCGCCGGGGACCGTCAGCGCCGGACAGCCGGCCCAGATCGAATCGGACGCGGTCGTGTGCGCGTTGTATGGAGCTGTGTCGAGGAACAGGTCCGCATGCCGGTAGCGCGCGAGATAGTCCGCGTGTGCGACCTTCGGTGCGAACACGAGACGCGTCGCGTCGACGCCGCGCCGCACGGCTTCCGCGCGCAGGCGCTGGTCGGCACCGTCGGGTGCCGCCAACAACCACAACACCGAATCGGGCACTGCGCGCAGCACGGCGAGCATGCGCTCGAAACTCGCCGGGTTGATCTTGAAGCTGTTGTTGAAGCAGGCATACACCACGCCGGTTTCCGGCAGGCCGCAGGCATCGCGCGCGCGCGGTTCGTCAACGCGGCGGGTCGTGTCGGACGGCTGGAAGCAGCGCGGCAGCCAGACCACCTGTTCGGAGAACTGCGCACACAGCGACCTCGGCAAGACCATCCGATCCGCGATCACATAGTCGATCCATGGCGCAGCCAGCGTGCCCGGATAGGCAAGCCAGTTCACCTGTACGGGCGCGGGGCGCAGCGCGAACACCTCCGGCATCGCGCCGCTGCAGTAGCCGTCGAGATCGACCAGCACCTCGATCCCGGCAGAGTGGATCGTGCGCGCCAGTGCCGCGGGCGTCGCGCCGACCGCATCGTGCCAGGCATGGGCGGCGGCGTGCAGGCGCAGCGACAGCGCGCTGGCGTCATCCGGCGCGGTCGAGAACAGATGGATTTCGATCGCCTGCTCTCGCAGCGCCTCGAACATCGCGACAACGAGCAGCGCAGTCGGATGATTGCCGAACCCGCTGGCAACGAAACCCACGCGAAGGGTTGCGGGCAAAGTACTAAGCGCACGTGCGAAGGCCAGTCGCGTGCGCAGCGGCGCCATCGCCGCCTCGATCCCGGCCGCATGGGTCCGCGCGCAGCGGAACTGCTCGGCCGCGCTCGCGGGTTCGGCGAGGAAGCCGAACGGGGCGATGCCGCCGGCATTCCCGGCCACGCGCGCGCGCAGTCGCGCGGACAGCTCGTCGAGCGAACCCCAGTCGCACAGTTGCCGGCGCAGGAACACGAGTTGGCCGAGTGCGCGATCGAAGTGTGGATCGAGCGCCAATGCGTGCGCATGCGCCTGTGCCGCAGTCGCGAGATGCTTCTGCTCCTCGGCCATCAGGCCGCATTGGTACGCAAAGCGCGCATCGCGCGGCGCGGAACGCGCGCCGGCCGCATACGCGGCTTCGGCTTCGGCGTACTGGCGCCGCGCGGCGTGCAAGTGGCCGAGCAGCAGCAGGCCTTCCGGATGGCCGGGCGCGAGCATGAGCGCGTGGCGTGCGTCGCGCTCGGCGGCCGCGTGGTCCCCGAGCGCGAGTTCGATGGCCGCGAGATTGAGCCACGCACCGGAATGGTCCGGCGCCGCGCGCGTCGCGCCTGCATACGCATCGCGCGCACCCTCGAGGTCGCCGGCCGCGCGCCGCGCATTGCCGAGGCCGTTGAGCGCCGCGGGATGTTCCGGCTCCAGCGCGATCGCCTGTTCGAGCGCGGCGAGCGCGGCAGCCGTCTCGCCGCCTGCCAGCAGCACGCTGCCGAGATTGCACAGCACCTCGACCGACTGCGGCGCGAGGGCGTGCGCCTCGGCCAATGCCGCGCGTGCGTCGGCGACGCGGCCGAGCTGGAGCAGCGCGATCGCGTGCAGGCGCGCAACCTCAGCCTCGCGCGGGAAACGCGAGCGCAGCACGATCGCCTCGGACGCGGCCAGGTCGGGACGGCCGCTGTCGAAGAGGTGCACGAGCTGGTCGAGGGCCGTGGAGAGGTCGGAGGGAATCGGCTGGCTCATCGAGCCACGCTAACGCGAATGGCCCCGATTTCGCCAGCCTGCTGCGATGTGCTGCAGATCCTCTGCTGGTGGGTGGTTCATTTGTCGCCGCTGCGCATGGCACCATTCGGCGGACCGCGCCTCCGCGCGCCCTCCACTGGGATCCTTCGGAACTGCGATGCACAGATGGCTCGTTGCGATGGCCTGCGCCGCGATCGCCGCACAGGTCGCGGTCGCGGACCCCGCGTCTCCGCCGGGGGCGGATGCCCCGAAGCCATCCCCGGCGGCCGCGCGCGCGCTGCAGGTGCACGGCGGCGCAGCCGCGATCAGCTTCAACCCCGATGCGCTGGCGGCGCTCGCACTGAATGTCGGCGAAGTGAACGGCGCATCCGCGCGCACACCCGGCCAGCCCGGCGTGCGTTACGACGCGAGCACGTTCGCCGCGCTCGGCGACAGCACGCTGGAGATCCTGCAGCGCGGTTCCGCGATCGTCGGCATCGGTGAAGGCGAGCTGCGCTTCCGCGGCGGCTTCGTGCTCGCGTATCCGGGCGGCGCGGCCGACCTGCGCGGGTTCGCATTGCGCGGCGGCGCGGGAGTGCGCCTCGGCATCGATCTGGTGAATGCACGGGGCACGGCCTGGCTCAGCGCCGACCACGCGCACTACGGTTTCGGCAAGGACGATCCGCGCGAGTTCTCGATGCGTGAGATGAACCTGCGCCTGGCGCCGCATTTCGCGCAGGTGCTCGGTCATCCCGAGCTCACCGGCTCCGCGATCGGGACGCTTGAATTCCATGCGTCAGCCGACGCCAACGAGCATGCGGAAACGGGCGCGACCTGTCGTGCACCGTGGCCCGCAGCGGGCCTGGTCACCGACATCGAAGTGTTCAATTCGAATCTGAGCGGCTTCTGGGACTCGGTCTACGCGCCGCGCTGCGGACTGCCGCCGCTGCCGAACGGTGGCGCCTGCACAGCGACCAGCACGAATGGCAAGCTCGTGCTCGGCGCCGACGCCAGCCTGCGCAACATCGGCAAGACCGCAATTCCCTGGTACGGACACTTCAGCGGCAACCATCCGCCGTACGGCAACGACCAGCACCCGTTCCTGATCTGGAACCTGTATCGCGTGGACAGCGCAGGCCGCATCAAGCAGATCGGTGCATCCGGCGTGAAGCACGCGTTCTATTCGATCAACAAGGACTGCGGCTGCGCTGCCGGCAACGTGTTCTGGCCGGGCTGCGAGGACATCTACTCGTTCAGCAGCAACGACAACGGCGGCGGCATCACCGAGCAGAACCTCGCGCCGCGTTCGGAGATCATCCCGTATGGCGCGACCTGGGGTCGTTGCGGATCGGTCTGGGATGCGGACTGCGACGGCAAGATGGACGCGGGCAGTGGCGCGCAGGACCTGTACCAGTACCGCATGCAGGTCACCGAGAGCGACCTGCTCGCGCCGCTCAGCGTCGCTGCGCAGTACTTCTTCGAGTTCTGGTACATCGTCCGCGACGACGCGAACATCTACAACACGATGGGCTACCGGCAGATCCAGCCGCGCAAGAACGGCGCGAACTGGTCGGTCGGCCTGGTCAACGCGAATGCGCCGGATCGCGATTTCTTCCTCGGGCCCGCGATCAACCGCTGGGTCGATCCGTCCGCGTCGCCTGCGATGAATCGGGAACTTGCGACGCCGCTCGGTCGCGCGCGCGTGGCGGTCAAGGCGACCGATCTCGGCGACGGCCGCTGGCGCTACGAATACGCGGTGATGAATTTCGACTATGCGCACGCCTACATCGATCCCGCGCATGCGACCACGCCGGATTTGAAACTGCTGTCGAATCACGGCTTCGCGCGCTTCAGCGTGCCGCTGCCGGCGGGGGTGAGCGCGACCGAACTGCGCTTCGACGACGCCGACGGCGACAGCGGCAACGACTGGATCGGAGCCGCCGGTGGCGGTGCGGTGACGTGGACCGCGCCGGCCGCCGGCAATACGCTCGATTGGGGCACGCTCTACCACTTCGAGTTCGTCGCGAACGCCGCACCCGTCGCCGGCAGCGCGATCACCCTGGTCGGCGCAGCAAGTCCGGGCGAGGGAGAGTTATCCTATGCACTTGTGCTGTCCGGCCCGGGCAGGCGGTCGAATTCGACCCTGCCGGGGCATTCGACCGAGTAATCCGCCATGCGCCTGTTCCGTTCGCGCGTCATGCCCGGCACTCTCCAGGTCCTGCTGGCCGCGATGCTGGTTGTCTCGGCGCCAGCGAAGTCCGGGGCCGTCGATTGGCAGGGCGTTGCGCAAGCGCTGCCGCAGGTCGTCAGCGCGACCAACTTCACGCCGCACGGCACGCAGCCGGGGTTGTTCCTCCCCCTGCTCGAAACCAACCCATCATGCTCGAGCTGCCACGGCGCAAACGGCGGCACGAGTACGGCCTTCCGTCCGTACCCGAGCTGGGGCGGCAGCATGATGGCCAACGCGACGCGCGATCCGGTGTTCTTCGCCGCGCTCGATATCGCCAACGTGGATGCGCCCGGCGTCGGCGACTACTGCCTGCGCTGCCATGCCTCGCGCGGCTGGTACGGCGGGCGCGTGGTCAAGGCCGGCTTCGGTGCGCCGAACAACGACGTGACGCTCGGCGCCGCAGGCTGCCTGCTCAGTGGCGGTTACGACTGGCAGGACACCACCGACAACGATTACAGCGGTTTGCCGTGCCACTACTGCCATCGCCTGACCGACAGCGGACCGGGTAGCGCGCCGGCGATGATCGGCAACGCGAATGCCTGGGTCGACGATACGCTTTGCGACGCGAACGCCAGCGAGCCATGCCGGCGCGGGCCGTACGACTATCCAAGCGGATCGCTGTTGCCGCCGCATCCGTGGAAGCAATCCGCCTACCACACCGAAAGCGGCGTCTGCGGTGTCTGCCATGACGTGACGACGCCAGATACCAGCATGGGACCGCTGAAGACGCTGCTGCTCGACAACGGTACCGATACCACGCGGCCTTTCCCGATCGAGCGCACCTATTCGGAATGGGGTCAGAGCCTGTTCGCCGATGCGATCTTCCGCGACGGCTTCGGCGATCCGCTGGCCGGCACACCGATAGTCGCGCATGCGCAGCCGTGCCAGATCTGCCATATGCCGACCAGCGAGGATCCGAGCGCGAGCGCCTGCTCGCTGGGCGGGTATCCAAGCCGCACCGGCAACCTGCCGGTGCACGCGTTCGCTGGCGGCAACACCTGGGTGCCCGGCATCATCAAGGGCGAGTACAGCAATACCGCGGCGATTCCCGGTGCGTATGGCGGCGTCGGCCGACAGGCTTCGTTCGATCAGACCGTCGCCTGGGCGCGGCAGATGCTCGGCGGCGCGGCCAGCATCGCGACGACGATCCAGAACTACATGCCGCCGGGCATCGGCGCCGGTTCGATGACCGTGCAGGTCAAGGTCACCAACCTCAGCGGCCACAAGCTGCCGACCGGCTATCCGGAAGGCCGGCGCATGTGGCTGAACCTGCAGGTCAAGGACAGGAACGGCGCGCTCGTGTTCGAGAGCGGCGCCTACGATGCGGCGGGCGGCGTGCTGACCCTCGATGCGCAGGCGCGGGTCTACGAGACCCAGCAGGGCATCTGGAATCACAACGGCACCGGCAAGTGCGATTTCGTCGATGGCGCCGGCAAGCCGCTGTTCCACTTTGCGCTGAACGATTGCATCGTCAAGGACAACCGCATTCCGCCGCTTGGCTTCAGGCCGGCGACCGCGGTCGATCCGAACGGCTATGAGCTGCGTCCGATACCGCTCGGCACGTATCCGGAAACTTCGCCCGGCTCGGGTGTCCTCGTCAACTTCGACACGACGTACTACTCGTTGATCGTGCCGATCGGAACGCCCGGTCCGCTGACCGCGACCGCGCGGCTCTACTACCAGACCGAGAGCAAGGACTACATCGCGTTCGTACGCGACCAGGCGATCGCAAACGGCTCGCAGAGCGAGAACGCGATGTGTGCGGCCAGCACGGGGCGGCCGTTCGTCGTCGGCCCGAAGCAGCGTACGCGCGGCGAGTACGTGTACGAATTGTGGAATAACGCACCGAGTGATCCGGTGCAGCCCGGGTACGGCAAGTCACCGCCGGAACTGATGCAGAGCGCGTCCGCGGCCACGCCCTGACGTGATCCATCGCAGATGGTGCCGCGGCCGTCGACACCTCCCGATGCCGCCTTCGCGTCGCAGGTCAAGATCGCCAGCACCGAAGCCGCCGCAGGAATTTCATCGACTGCCGCAACGCCAAGCCTTAAGATCACGGCCGGATGATCTGCTTTTCGGCTGCCGTCCGTGCCGAAACGACGGGACAACCCTCTTTCGGTGTTCTGTCTGGGGGCGCGTTTGAAGCGTTTCATGCTGGGTTTGATCCTCACCGTTGGCGCGGTCTTGTCGGTCCACGCGGCTGCGCCCGATGCGGCGCGTACGACCGCGGCAGTGTCGCAGCAATGGTCGGTCTCGGGCGGCGAAGTCGGCGTGAGCTGGAACCGCGACCTGGCCGGCGACATCGGCTTGCGCATCGCGGCGCCGAGCACGCAGCTCGCCGACGCGCCGGACCATCACTTCGAGCGCTTCGCGGTGCGTCGCAGCGATGCACTCGGGTTCCGTGTCGAGAACGGCCATTTCCGCGGTTTCAGTGGCGGCGCACTGCAGGTTCGTGGCGGCTACGTGATCGATCTGCCCGACGGCAGGATCGATCTCACCCATTTCCGCCTGGTGCCAAGCACGGACGATCCGTTCCTGCTCGATCTCGTCTCCGCAGATGGCAAGGCCTGGTTCTATGTCGACCGCCTGATGTACGAGACCGCCGGCAGGAACAACCTGCTTGCGGTGCGTTCGATGGATCTGCGGATCAGCGCGCAGCTCGCCACGCGGCTTGGCCAGCCGATGGTCGCAGGCTGGGCGATCGCCGACATGGAACTCAACAGCGAAGTGCTGAGCCGCGGTGCGCAGCTGGCGCCAACCGCGACCTGCGACGTGAACTCGGGCGCGAACTGCCATTTCGCGGGCATCGCGGCGCCCAATAGCGGCACCTATCAGGCCGACCTGTTCATGGAGAGCTTCACGCCGCAATACAGCCGCTGCCAGGGCTGCACGGGTCCCTCAGGCAGCGGCCAGGTCGTGTTCACGCCGTCGTCGACACTGAAGAACAACGTCAACGCCGGATCGATCCAGACCACGATCCCGGGACAGGGCGCGCTCGGCGTCAGCAGCGCGCTGTGGGCCGCGGATATCGCGTGGTTCGAGATGTTCTCCGGAAATTTTCCGCCTTATGGCAACGATCAGCATCCGTACCTGATCTGGAACATGTACCGGATCAATGCGGACGGCAGTATCGAGCAGATCGGCCGTTCCGGCCTCAAGCATGCGTACCTGACCGTCAATGGTGGCGCCAGCTGTCCTTATACCGAGGGGCATGTGCTCGGAGTCACCTGCGAGGACAACTATGGCACTGGCAGTAACGACAACGGCAGTCGACTCGGCCCACGCTCGGAGGTCATTCCGGCGACCAACCAATGGGGCCGCTGCGGCTCGATCTACGACGTGAACTGCAATGGCGTCAACGACAACCCGAACAACGGCAGCTACGCCTACCGTCTTGTCGTCGGCGAGTCGCAGATCAGCGCGACGGCGAACCCCGGCGCCAGCTGGCTGTTCGAATCGTGGTATCTCGCACGTGACGACATCAACATCTACAACTCGATGGGCACGGTCGCGACCGCGCAGAACTGGAGTCCACCGAATCCGCCCGCACAAGGCTTCTGGGGTATCAGCGCCTCGGGTTACAAGCTCGGTCCGGCGATCGACCGCTGGGTCAGCCCGACCGCGCCACCCGCGAATACCGGCAACACCGAGCTCGCGGTCACCGAAGGCCACGCCAAGCTGGCGGTCAAGGCAACGAATCTTGGCGGCGGCATCTGGCGATACGACTATGCGGTGATGAATCTCGATTTCTCGCGCGCGACCACGCAGGGCAGCGAGCCGAACCTGAAGGTGCTGAGCAACAAGGGCTTCGACAGCTTCAGTGTTCCGTTGCCGGCTGGCGCAACGGTCAGCGCCACGCGCTTCAGCAACGGCGATCTCAGTGCGGCCAACGACTGGAGCGTCAGCACCAGCGGTGGCAGCGTCACCTGGACGGCGCAGGCATCTGGCCCGACCTTGGACTGGGGCTCGCTCTACGCGTTCTCGCTCACCGTCAATGTGCCACCGGGCTCCGTAAGCAGCACGTTGCACGTTGCGCAGACGGGCAGTCCGGCAAGTTTCCATGTGGCCACGCTCGGCCCGGTTTCCGGCGCCCCGTCGCAACCTCTGGCGGCCATATCGCCGGCCAGCCTTGCGCTCAGCGTCGTTGCAGGCGCGAGCACGAGCGGTCCGTTCACGATCGGCAACTCCGGTGATGCCGGCAGCACGCTGCATTACACGATCGATGTCGCGCCAACCTCGTGTGCAAGTCCGTCCGCGGTTGCGTGGCTGAGTGCGTCACCGACCTCGGGTTCGGTCGCGCAAGGGGCTGCGGCCGCGACGATCACCACAACCGCGAATGCAGCCAGCCTTGCCGCCGGCAGCTACTCGGCGCAAGTCTGCGTGCGCAGCGATGACCCGGCACACGCGCTGATCGCGGTGCCAGTCACGTTGACCGTCACGCCGCCGCCGCCGACTGCGGCGGTTTCACCGGGCAGCCTGTCGCTCAGCGTGGTCGCGGGCGCGAGCACCAGCGGTCCGTTCACGATCGGCAATACCGGTGCGACCGGAAGCATGCTGCACTACACGATCGATGTCGCGCCAACCTCGTGTGCAAGTCCGTCCGCGGTTACGTGGCTGAGTGCGTCACCGACCTCGGGCTCGGTCGCGCAAGGCGCGACGGCGGCGACGGTCACCGCAACTGCGAACGCGGCGAACCTGACAGCCGGCAGCTACTCTGCACAGGTCTGCGTGCACAGTGACGATCCCGCACACGCGGTGATTGCGGTGCCGGTCGCGTTGACTGTGAGCGCGCCACCAGCCGCTTCGGTGTCGCCGGGCAGCTTCAGGTTTACCGTCGTCGGGAATGCCACTGGCAGCGGCACGCTCGATATCACGAACACCGGAGCAGCGGGCACGACTCTGCAGTTCACGATCGCGATGTCCGATCACACGCCGGTCGATTGCGCGCATCCGAATTCGGTTGCATGGCTGCGCGCGACGCCGACAAGCGGTTCGGTCGCCATGGGCGCGGTCGCGGCCGCGATCAGCGTGCAGGCGAACTCGAATGGGCTCGCATTCGGCAATCACGCGGCGACCCTGTGCGTCGGCACGAACGATCCGGCGCAGCCGACGATTCAGGTTCCGGTGAATCTCGTGGTTCTCGATCCGAACGACGTGATCTTCATCGATGGCTTCGACGGCACGCGTTGAGCGCTTGCCATAGCAATGCGTGATCGCGGGGTTGCCGATGCTCAGCGCGACAACGCTGGCACGAAATGCACCACATGCTGCGCAGGCCCCGGCAGGAACGGTGTCGGCGTTCCTGTAGCCCAGTCGGCATGGCCGGCGCCGTAGTACGGTGACAACGGGTGGCCGCTCTGGCCGCCGGGCATCATGAAATAGCCGTGTTCCTCGTCAGCGGGTGCGACCGCGAAACGTTCGGAGGCACCGAAGGCCGGTCCCTGCACGCGCGGCATGTTGCTGTCGCCGGGCAGCGGCTGGTAGGGCATGTCGAGCCAGCGCGCGACGAACGCGGGCAGCGCGCGAGAAAGCGGATGCACGATGCGCATCGTGTTGCGTTCGCCCCAAGTGCGTTCGGCAAGACCACGGGGCTGCGCGTCGAGATTCTTTCCGGCGCGTTCGGCACACGCGATCAGCAGCGCGTCCCAATCCGCGTAGCCCGGGGGCAGCAGATGTGCAGGTCGCTCGCCGACGAGTTTCCACACTGCGTGCTCGCCCTGCTGCAGTTTCGGTAGCGCGAAGTCCACGACTTGGCCGCGCACCGCGGCGGCGAAACCGTCGAGCACGGTGTCGATCACTTCGTTGCGCCACGCGCGTACGAGCCGGTACGCGACCGAATCGGTCGAGGCATGCCCGTTCCAGTCAGCGAGCGCGCGTTTCATCGCGTCGTTCAACGCGGACGACGGTGCACGGTTGAGTTCGAGGCCGAGCAGGTCCTTCCAGCGCTCGAGGAACAGTGCGCGATCATCGAGCTGGATCGCGAGCAGATCGGCTGGCGTGAAGCGCGCGCGCGCGCGCAGGCCGTCGCGGATCTGCAGTGCGCGTGCGCCGAGGTCGTAGCCGCCGTCGCCGAGTGTCGCCAGTGCCGCGCCTTCGACGAGGCGCTGGTTGGCAGTCCACAACCGCTGCCAGGGCGGATTCGCGATCAGCGGCACATCGCGCGCATCGAGCCAGCCATCCCAGCCGATGCCCGGCTGCGACCAGTCCGCCGGCAGGCTGGCATCGAAGCCGCCGATGCGTTTGGGAATGCGTCCGGCGATCGTCCACGCAATGCTGCCGTCCTTGTCGCCGACGAGGAAGTTCTGAGGTGGCACGCCGCTCACCTGCGCGATCGCGACTGCCTCGTCGACTGTCTCGGCCTGCTCGATGCGCGGCAGCTCCACGTTGATCGCGCCGGGTTGCTGCGCGGTCCAGGCCAGCGCCAGCGGCGTGCCGTCGGCGTCCTTGCCGATGATCGGGCCCCACCGCGTCTCCTCGACCGCGAGGCTTTCGTCGGCTGCGCCGTGCACGCGGATGATTTCCTCGTGTTTCGAGATGGAGGTCCAGCCGTCCGTGGTGCGATAGCGGTCCGGATCCTGCGGATCGCGGATCACGCGCACCCAGTCGGTGGCGTCGATATAGCTGTTCGTGAATCCCCAGGCGACGTGGCCATTGCTGCCGACCACGATCGCCGGCGTGCCGGGCAGGCTGGCACCGGTGATGTCGGTCATCTGTCCGACGTGACGCGGATCCGGATAGACCAGACGCGTGCGGAACCACAGGCTCGGCACGCGCAGGTCCAGGTGCATGTCGTTGGCGAGCAGCGCGGCGCCACCGGCGAGCGCGCCGTTGACCGCGAAGCTGTTGCTGCCGTATACGCGGTCGTCGTCGAGCAATGGCGCAGGTTGGGGTGAGCGCCGCGAACCCCAACAATCCAGTAGCGCCACGAACGTTGGGCATCGCTCACGCTCAGCCCAACCTACGGTAGCTGCGTCGTGGCGCAGCAACTTCGGATCGAGCGCGTGCAGATCGAGCTCGGCCGGCGTCGGCGGATCCGGCCATGACAGAGCGCCACCCGCGATCGGCGCATCCCAGCTGCCACCGCTCGCAACGAGGAAGCGGAATGCGGACTCCGGCAACGCCGCGTGCATCTGCGCGAACGCGAGTTCGCGCTTGTTCTCGGCGTCGTTCAGCGTGAACGCCATCGCGGCGACCACCAGCAGCGTGTCCTCATTGCGCCAGGGCGTGGGCTCGCTGCGCGTCAGCAGATACGCGAACGGACGCACCGATAGCGCCGCGAGCCCGGCGTTGACACCGTCACGATACGCCTCGATCGCGTCACGCTGTTCCTGCGGCAGCGCCGTGATCGCGGCCTGCATGCGCGCGCGCATGCGGTGCGCACGCGCGGTGCGGTCGGCGGGCAGTGCGACCTTGCCGAACAACTCGGCCAGTTCGCCCGCCGCACGACGGCGCAGAAGGTCCATTTCGAAGTAGCGTTCCTGCGCGTGCACGTAGCCGAGCGTCCAATCGAGATCGCGCCGGTTGCTGCCGCGCAGGGTCGCCGTGCCGAGCGCATCGCGTTCGACCTCGACGGCTTTGGACAACGCGGGGTTGTGCACGTCGCCATCGTACTGCGGCAGGCTGCCGTGCAGTGCGAACCAGCCGGAAGCGAGCAGCGCAGTGCTGACGATCACCGCGACAACGAACAGACGCGCAAGCAGACGCAACGAACGACGCATTGAGGATTCCCCAGGCGAAGGACCGCGCATCGTAGTTGATTCGCGGGCTCGGTGTCGGGCAGTCTTTGGGTGGAGAAATCCGGAGCGCCGACCACGTCACACCCGGTGACGCGGTCCACAGATGTCGCGCAGGAAGGCGTCAGGCGCTGGTTTCGATGCGTTCCACGCGCTGAAGTCCGCGCGGGAGCAGGCCGCCGCGCGCCGCGCGGTTGCCGCCGTACTCGACGAGGTCGGCCCACTTCAGCGTCAATTTGCGCTGGCCCGCATACAGCGTGACTTCGCCCTTGCCCTCGGCAACCACTGCGATGCCGATGACTCTTTCACCCTCGGCGAGCTTCGCCTTCGGGATCTCGATCAGCTTGTTGCCCTTGCCACCCTTTTCGAGTTCCGGCAATTCCGCGACCGAGAACATCAGCAAGTGTCCGGCGTTGGTCACGACCACGATGCGGTCGCGCGCGGAATCGGCGACCAGTGCGGGCGCAAGCACGCGTGCGTCGTCTTCGACGTTGAGGATCTGCTTGCCGGCTTTCTTGTTCGCGAGCAGCGCCTCGAACTTCGTCACGAAGCCATAGCCGAAGTCGGAAGCGAGCACCAGCCTCGTTGATGCATCCGCGATCGCGACTGCGTCGAAGCGCGCGCCGGCCGGCAGCGCGAAGCGGCCGGTCAACGGTTCGCCGTTGCCACGCGCGGATGGCAGCGTGTGCGCCGGTGTGGAATAGCTGCGGCCGGTCGAATCGATGAACGCGGCCTGCTGCGTAGTGCGCCCCTGCGCGGCGGCGAGGAATGCATCGCCCTCGCGGTAGCCGAGCGCGGGCGCGTCGACATCGTGGCCCTTCGCGGCGCGCACCCAGCCCTTTGCGGACAACACGACCGTGAGCGGTTCGCTGGCGACCAGTGCGGTTTCGTCGAGCGCTTGTGCCACAGCGCGTTCGATCAGCGGCGAGCGGCGTTCGTCGCCGTACTTCTTCGCGTCGTCCTTGAGTTCGTCCTTGATCAGCGTCTTCAGGCGTGCTTTCGAATTCAGGATCACGTTGATGCGCGCGCGTTCCTCTTCCAGTTCGTCGCGCTCGGCATTGATCTTCATCTCCTCGAGCCGCGCCAGCTGGCGCAGGCGCGTTTCGAGGATGTAGTCGGCTTGTTCCTCGCTGAGCTTGAAGCGCGCGATCAGCACCGGTTTCGGTTCGTCCTCGGTCCTGACGATGCGGATGACCTCGTCGAGATTGAGGAACGCGATGCGCAGGCCTTCGAGCAGGTGCAGGCGGCGCTCGACCTTGGCGAGGCGGTGCTGCAGGCGCTTGGTCACCGTGTCCTGGCGGAAGCGCAGCCACTCGGACAGGATCTGCCGGAGATTCTTGACCTGCGGCTTGCCGTCGAGGCCGATCATGTTGAGATTGATGCGGTAGCTCTTCTCGAGATCGGTCGTCGCATTGAGGTGCTGCATCATCTCGTCGAGATCGATGCGGTTCGAGCGCGGGATCAGCACGATGCGGATCGGGTTTTCGTGATCCGACTCATCGCGGATGTCCTCGATCATCGGCAGCTTCTTCGCGCGCATCTGCGCGGCGATCTGCTCCAGGATCTTCGACGGCGATACCTGGTAGGGCAGGGCGGTCACGACGACGTTGCCGTCTTCCTTCGTCCACACCGCGCGGCAGCGCACCGAACCGAGGCCCGTCGCGTACATCGCGGCGAGTTCGCTCTGCGGCGTGATGATCTCGGCGGCGGTCGGGAAGTCCGGGCCTTTCACGTGCTCGCACAGGTCCGCGAGGCTCGCTTCCGGATCGTCGAGCAGACGGATGCAGGCGCTCGCGATCTCGCGCAGGTTGTGTGGAGGAATATCGGTCGCCATGCCGACCGCGATGCCGGTCGAACCGTTCAGCAGCACATGCGGCACGCGCGACGGCAGCCACGACGGCTCCTTCAGCGTGCCGTCGAAGTTCGGTGTCCAGTCGACCGTGCCTTGTCCGAGTTCGGCGAGCAGGAGTTCCGCGATCGGCGTCAGCTTCGACTCGGTGTAGCGCATCGCCGCGAACGACTTCGGGTCATCGGTCGAGCCGAAATTGCCCTGGCCGTCGATCAGCGGATAGCGGTACGAGAACGGCTGCGCCATCAGCACCATCGCCTCGTAGCAGGCGCTGTCGCCGTGCGGATGGAACTTGCCGATCACGTCGCCGACCGTCCGCGCGGACTTCTTCGGCTTGGCGGAGGCGTCGAGGCCGAGCTCGCTCATCGAGTAGACAATGCGCCGCTGCACCGGCTTGAGGCCGTCGCCGACGAACGGCAGCGCGCGGTCGAGCACCACGTACATCGAGTAGTCGAGGTAGGCGCGCTCGGCGTAGTCCTTGAGCGGGATCTGTTCGTAGTTGGCTTGGATGTTCATGGGGTCCGACGAAAGACTGCGCCGGCACTGCCGACGCGAAACGCATAGTTTGACGCAAGGTGCCGCCGGTCGATAGCCGCGCGGGATTGCCGACCGGCATAGGCGCGCCAGAAGGGTCGGCGATTGCGGCCCCAGGTTTGGCGTTTCCGGTGATTCCCTGAACTCGGCACCGCGTATCGGGTCCGGATCGTGTTCGGTCTGTCATTCTTGCGCATTTTCCCGGAAGCAAGCGCGCAATGCCGCGCGCACACCCGGAGAACTGCAATGCGAATTCATGCCCTGAAATGGGCCGCCGCGGCGGTCCTGCTGATGATCGGCATCTCGGCTCATGCACAGACGTGGAGCAGCCCCATACAACTGCACAACGGCGACGCTTACGGCGGTTATACCTGCGCCGCCCCGTGGGAGATGTTGTACATGGACGACGGTTATTTCCCGATCTACACACCGTCCAACGTCTACACGATCAATCAGATCGCGGTGCAGCGCCCCCACCAGCCGCCGCCGCAGCTTGTTCCGTTCCAGATCAACATGACACCCTATGGGGCGGATCTCGCGCTGTGGGTCTGCCAGTCGAGGAGCGGCAACATAGTGCGCGGCTGCGTGGACGTGTCGGACAACTACGGCATCGGCGTGTCAGAACACGTGACCGTGCCTGCCCAATGGGGCTGGTACTACGTGATCGTTACCGGGAATACCGGGCAGCAGTATCCCATGTGCGGTCAATATTTCCTGACAGCGGTCGAGGGGTACTGAAGCCCGGAACGTCCCATCGTTCCGGCCTGGCGTCCGGCGGGCCCACTGCGTTCGCCGGCGTTACGCCGGGGTTCGGTGCGATCAACGCGGCGCCCGATATCCACCGGGCACGCCATTGGGCGACAGCACCAACTGCCAGAGCTGGTCGCGGCGCGCGCGGAACACCGCGGCGGAGGCCGCCAGGTAGAAATGCCACATGCGCCGGAAGCGTTCGCCGTATTTGCTCGCGAGCCGTGGCCATGCCGCGTCGAAGTTGGCGCGCCAGGCCATCAGCGTGCGATCGTAGTCGGCGCCAAAGTTGTGCCAGTCCTCGGTCACGAAGATGCCTTCGACGTGGTTCGCGATCTGTTCCGCGGACGGGATCATCGAATTGGGAAAGATATATTTCGAGATCCACGGATCGGTATGGTTCGATGACACGTTCGAGCCGATCGTGTGCAGCAGGAACAGGCCGTCTTCGGCCGTGCAGCGGCGTGCCACTTCGAAATAGGTGCGGTAGTTCCTGACGCCGACGTGCTCGAACATGCCGACCGAGAACACCCGGTCGAAGCGTTCGTCGAGCGCGCGATAGTCGGCAAGGCGGATCTCGACGGGCAGGCCGCGGCACAGCTCGCGCGCGTAGTCGGCCTGCTCCTGCGACACGGTCACGCCGACAGCAGATACGCCGTGACGTTCGGCGGCGAGTTTCAGCGCTTCGCCCCAGCCGCAGCCGATGTCAAGTACACGCATGCCCGGCGCGAGGCCGAGCTTGCGGAAGATGAGATCGAGCTTGGCTTCCTGCGCGGTATTGAGATCGGTCGCCGCGTCCCAATAGCCGCAGCTGTAGACGAGGTGCTTGCCGAGCATGGCCTGGAACAAATCGTTGCCGAGGTCGTAGTGGCGCTCACCGATCACGTAGGCACGGCGACCGTGCTGCAGGTTGACCAGGCGTGCTTTCAGGAACAGCCAGGCGTCCTCGAACGTGCCGACTCGTTCGTCGAGGTGGGCATCGAGCAGTTTGAACAGGAAGCCATCGAGGTCGCCGGCGTCCCACCAGCCGTCCATGTAACCTTCGCCGAGGCCGAGCGATCCGTGCGCGAGGATGCGCGAATACAGGCGTGGATCGTGCACACGGATGTCGGTGGATGCATCGCCGCCGATGCGTACGCCGGCGATGTTCAACAGGGATTCGATGCGTGCACGCGATCCGGCCTGAGACATCCGTTACCCCAGCAGCCATCGGTACGGCAAGGATAACGCGCCGGTAAGGCGCGCGCAGGTGGGTGTCAGTTTCCGGCAGGTTTCTTTTCGCCGACGATGCCGAACTCGGCCGGCAGGCGCGCGTAGAACAACGGCGCACCCTCTTCACGCACGAGTTCCAGCAGCGCATCGGCGTCCTGGTCGGAGACGATGAACTCGACCAGCACCGTCAACTGTCCGGCAAGTTCGAAGAAGTGCTGCTCGGTCATCACGCCGTGGCGGCCGAAACCGGCGATTGCGCGGAACGCGGAGCCGCCGTGGATGCCGCGTTGCCTCGCCTGCTCGAGCAGCCATTCGTAGAGCAGCATGCCGCGATGCTTCTGGTTCTCGTGCAGGTAGAAACGCAGTGAGCAGCCTTTCATGCAGGGTTCCTCCATCAGGCGCGCAGCAGCAGGCGGACCAGGCCGATGCCAGCGAGCGTCATCAGCAGCGAACCGAACAGGTGCGCTGCGATGATCGTCACGGTCCAGGCGTATTGCTGACGCAGAAACAAGGTGACCGTTTCGGCCGAGAACGTCGAGAACGTGGTCAGGCCGCCGAGGAAGCCGGTCGTGATCGCGAGGCGCCAGGCGATCGGCAGCGCCTCATAGTGCGCGAACAGACCCATCGCAACGCCCATGACGAGGCCACCGAACAAGTTTGCAGCGAGGGTTCCGAGCGGCAGCGTCGGCAGTATCGGGTTGAGCAGCAGGCCGAGCAGCCAGCGCAGCACCGCGCCGGCGAAGGCGCCGAAACCCACGGCGAGAAAGGAGACGAGATTCATGGCACTCCCGGTTCGATTGGCGACATCCGGAACGCGGAACCGCGAGGAATCGTGGAGGCTGCCCACGACGCCCGACGGCTCACGTTGCCGGGAACTTCGTCAGGCATCATCAGCCTTGCGGCGGTTCGAGGAGAATGCCATCTCCTTGCAGCCGCAGCATGATAGCGCAGTCCCTTGTGCGTGATCGGCTGTCGGGCGCTGCGCTTTTCGAACAGTGGACCTATACGTGCGGATCGTTCCGATAGGCCTGCAGCGGGACGACCGCAACGATGCGCTGGATCTGACCCGCCAACCTTGTCTGTTTGTCGATCAGCCACTTCAGGGAACTTGGGGTCGCTCGGGGAATGCCGAAAGCGTGCATGGCGAGATCTTGCCAGTCGTGTGCAGCAGCTACCGATTGGCGGCCTTGGTGCGTAAAAAAGCCACCGCATTGCCGCGGTGGCTTTGATCGAAGAAAAGCCGGGGCGCACGGCCCCGGCTACGACACTTACTGGCAGACGTCGACTTTCAGATTGGCGATGTACCAGCCGTTCGGCGCCGGCGCGACGCCGTTGGAATCGGTCGTCGCG
Source organism: Dokdonella soli (assembly GCF_039523175.1). Lineage (NCBI taxonomy): Bacteria > Pseudomonadati > Pseudomonadota > Gammaproteobacteria > Lysobacterales > Rhodanobacteraceae > Dokdonella > Dokdonella soli. Next base: position 394,741 of record NZ_BAAAEU010000024.1, on the reverse strand, counting down.
CGGAAGTTCAGCTGCACGCTCTGCCCGGCGAAATCATCGAGGTCGACGACGGAGCGCACCGGCACGCTGGCCGCGACCTGACACCAGGCGGTCAGGCCGGCGTTGATTTCGCCGCTTGCGACCAGGCCCGTGTACGGATCGGTGAACATGCGGTTCGGGCCGAGGTAGCTGAAGCCCGCCGCATTGCCAGCCTTGATCGTCAAGGTCGCGTTGTCCCAGCAGCCTTGAGGACCGTTTTCCTCGAAGTGGTGATAGGTATCGTAGGAAAGCATCACTGACTTCGCTGCGGCCGGTAGTGCGATCGTCGGCGAGATCAGCTGCCGGTCGCTGGTGGTCGAGTTGTCCGGGATGCCCCATAGCGTGCCGGTGAGCCCGGTGCCGGTGGGTGCCGTCATCTGCGTCCAACCGGTTGCACCGCCGCCTGCGGTAGTCCAACCGTTTATGCCGCCCTGGAAATTGTCCTTGAACACAGTGTTGAGCGTGGTGCCCACCGCGCACTGGCCCGGCACGCCGGTGGTGAACGAGAATGCGGCCGAGTTCGCACCGTCGCCGCAGTAGTTGTGTGCGCGCACGCGCCAGAAATACTGAGTGTTGGGTGTCAGGCTGACATTGACCGCCCAGGACGTGCCGGTCACGTTGCCGCTGGCCACGATCGTGCTGAACGCCGCGCTGGTAGCGACCTCCACGGTATAGCTCAGTGCACCAGGCGTCGCAGTCCAGCTGAGCAGCGGACGCACCTTGACGCCGGTCGTCGCGTTGACTGGAGCGACCAGAGGCGGCGCCGCCGCCGCAGTGGCCGATACGCCGAGCTGCAAACCGAGCGTGCGCGTCAACGCGCCGCTGGCGCCGATGGCGGTGTAGCTGTACTCGCCCGATGGCAGATTGCGGCCGCCGGTGAGGGTGAAGGTGCTGGAACCGGGTGCCTGGATCGGGTTGACCGAGAAGCTGGCGGTCGTTCCGGCCGGAATGCCGCTGGTATCCAGCGTGACCGGACCGGCGAAACCGTTCAGCACGCCGGCGCGCAGTGCGTAGCTCGGATCAGCCGTCGCCGTCGCGCCGCAGATCTGAAGGCGCCGCGGTGTGTCCGATACGAATGCGAAATCCGGGCTGCCGCAGCCGGCGAACCGGAAGCTACAGATGCGCGTAGACCAGGCGCCACTGGAGGTGGTCGGGTAGTACTCGTTGGTGAACCAGAACGTGCACTGGTCGGCGGGATCCACGCTCATCGAGGAATAGTCGCCCCAACGATTGAGCGTAGTGAGCTGCGAGCCGGTCGCCGCCGCGGTGCAGGTCTGCTCGTCGCGCAGCATGCCCGCCGCGTCGTTGAGGCTGCGCCCGGTGATGTTGATCTTCGGGTTGATGCTGCTGCTCGATACCGAATAGCCGACGCCGATGTCGCCGTTGGCATCGACGGCGATGCCGCCCATCCAGCGCGTATTGTTGTCGGGCGCGAACGTGCCTTCGTCGAGGATCGCCTTGCCGAGCGCCTGCGCAGCGGCAGCCGGGTCGAAGCCGTCGCTGAAGATCCGATCGGATGGAACCGAAGGCGAGGAGGACTTCAACGCGAAATGCACCCACTTGATGCCGCCCTGCTGCGCGGCGCCGAGCACGGTGTGATTCACCGCCAGCGACAGTTGGGTCGGCGCTCCGGGCGGGAACGCGCGCGCATTCGCGCGGTACATGATGTGCGTGCCGAACGCGTTGAGGCCGCTGCTGGTGCCCAGCTCGGCGACGTCGTTGTAGTTGGGCACGAACGGCGCGCCGGCCGCGACGCGGGTCGGCGTGGCCGACAGCGTGCTGCTCGCCGGCGTCGTCCAGTTCAGGCACAGATCCCAGAACTTGTATTCGCTGGTCGAGGCATCGAAGTGAACGTAGGCAGGGCAACTGCCGGCCGGAGCGGCGAGCAGACCGGTGAGGTTGACCGGCTCGACGCCATAGGCATCGTTGCCGGGGAAGCGAACCATTGCGGCCGGCTGACCCTGCAGCATCTTGTCGCGCTGCATCGCGATGAAGGCCGCGCCGACGAAGTTCGAGCTCGCGTCGAATTCGTGCGTGATCAGCAGGTAGGCGTCCTGCGTGCCGGTCGTGTCGGTCCACACGGCAAGCTTCGGATAGTCGCCGAAATTCGGCCAGTTGAACTGGTAGCGATAGTAGGTGCCGAGCGGATCGCTGGTTGTGGAGATGGCCACGCACTGTGCGTTTCCAGCTACCGAAAACTGGCTCATCACCCAGCGGTGCGCTTGCGGATCCCACAGCGCAATCGGGTCGCCGTCATTGCCGCTTTCGCAGGCGCCGCCGAAGCCGATCCAGAATGAATTTCCCGGCGTCGGGCCGGAGACCTTGCTGCCGGTGATCTTGTCGTAGATCGCCCAGCTCGTGTTGACCCATTGAATGAAGTGCTTGTCGCTGACGTCGCCATTGGTGTCTGGCGGAACGCAACCTGGGCCGCAACTGGTGTAGTCCTGACCATCGAAGGACTGGATCGGGCTGGGCGCCGTAATGCCGAGCTTGCGGGTCTGGATGCCGGGGAGGCGGAAATCCGCTTGTTCCTGGCTGATGCCGACATAGCCGGGCTTCAGGAAAATATTCGGAACTTCTCGCGGTTCCTGCTCTCTGCCCGGAACCTGTGCCGGCGGCAGTTGCGCGATGATGTCGCGCATGGGCGCCGAAACATCGTGCCGGACCGCCGTGATCACCTCCGGCACGCCGCTAGCGGCATGGGCCGCACTGGTCAGCAACAACAGGGCAACGATGCCCGATGCAATGGGCATACGACTGACTCTAGACATTCGCAATCCTCCCGTCTGGTAAGTTTTCGGCCTCCCTGGACGAATGGACGCGCGGCCGAGCCACGCCCACCGCTCAGCGGGACCCCTCCCGCTGCGCGCGCAATCTCTCCTCGAGCAAGTCGAGTCGACGCAGGTGGTCGCTCAAGAACGCTCGCATCTCTGTCGGCAAGTGCGGATCCGCCAACGCCGCCTCGATCGCAGGCCGCTCCTGCTCGGGGGCCTGCCGTCGCAGCATCAACAGTGCAACTTCCGCGATGGCGGAGCTGTCGCTGCGGACCCAACGGATCAATGCCGAGGATGGAAGCTTGACGGACCTGCGGTCGAGAAGTCCCAGTGCGGAACGCACGAGACCACCTCGGCCGTCAGACGCTGCAGCATATCCGTCCAAAGGCATGCCCGCCACCAGGCCTTGCGCCACATCCAGCCACCAGCCCTCGCCGAACCGGGCCGGTTCGCGTGCTGCCAGTTCCAGCAAGGTGGTGCGTGCCGCAGGAGGCGCCTCGGCATTGCGGACGAAGGTCTCGACGCGGCCGCGGTCCGTCGCCCGGATGCGCGCGCGCAGGTCCTCATTCAACGCGATTTCCGCGGCAGCCAGATTCTGCAACGCCGGGTCGGCGCCCCCGAGTGCGTCCAGCAATGCGTCGAGCGTTCGTCTCGATTCCCGGCCGTGTTCGGAACTGCCGAGTCGCAACAGCGCACGAATCGGCGCGGTGTCGCGGAACAGCGCCGGCTCGAGACCATTGCTGACCAGCAGTCGCGGGCCGTCCGGATTGCGGATCATTTTCTCCGCCTGCATCGGACTGGAAATGTAAGCCGTATAGGCGAGGATGTAGTCCTGATTGAGTTTCACCTGAGAAAGCAGGCTGGCCGATACGCGGACATCGATGCGTTCGGGCGGGTGATCCTCTCCGCTGAGCACCTGGCCGCGCACGAATACCAGGCGCCCCGCCGGATTGATCTCGATGAGCTTGCCCGTGATCAGGCTGTTGGTCGGCTGATAGATCAATTCCAGCGGTGACGCCAGGCGATCGGCGTATGCGCAAGGCGCGACCAAGGCCCATGCCACAAGGGCGATCAGCCGCCTGCGAAATGCGTGGCAGCGCTCCGTCGCCGGGGCGAAGCGGGTCGTGAAGAACTTCATCTTGGGTCTTGTCCGGTGGCTCGCCCGGCAGTGGCGCACGAAAAGGCTATCAGTTGCCGAGACGGATCGCTGGTCGCGCAACCGCGTGCTGCGCATGGCGGAGCCGGTGTAGCATGCGCGCCCGCCCGATCCGCCGCCGATGACCCCTGCTGCCACTCCCCGCCGCCGTCTGCTCGCGCCGCTGCTCGCCGCGCTGGCGATGTTCGGACCGTTCTCGATCGACACGATCTTCCCGGCATTTCCGGCGATCGGGGCGCAGCTGCGCGCGAATCCGTTCGCGATGCAGCAGACGATCAGCGTCTACATGATCGCCTACGCGCTGATGTCATTGCTGCATGGGCCGTTCTCGGACGCGCTCGGCCGGCGTCGCGTGATCCTGGCCGGCGTGATCGTGTTCTCCCTCGCCTCGATCGGCTGTGCGCTGTCCGGCACGATCGAGGCGCTGCTCGCGTTCCGCGTGCTGCAGGGCGTCTCCGCAGGCGCCGGCCTGATCGTCGGCCGCGCGATCATCCGCGACTGCTACGACGGCATCGAGGCACAGAAGCTGATGTCGACCGTGTCGATGATTTTCGGCATCGCGCCGGCGGTCGCCCCGATCGTCGGCGGCTGGGTCATCGCGTTCGCGCGCTGGCCGATGATCTTCTGGCTGCTCGCCGCGTTCGCACTCGTGTTGTGGCTTGCCTGCCTCGCGCTGCTGCCGGAAACGCATCCGCGCGAGCGTCGCGTCGCGCTGTCGCCGCGCGAACTCGCGAAGACCTATCGCATGATCTTCGGCGATCGCGCCTTCTATCCGCTCGCACTGGCCGGCTCGCTGAACTTCAACGCATTGTGGATCTATATCTCGTCCGCCCCTGCGGTCGTGCTGAACCTGTTGAAGCTCGATGCACAGCATTTCGCCTGGCTGTTCGTGCCGGCGATCAGCGGCATGATGTTCGGAGCCTTCCTGTCCGGTCGTCTCGCCGGACGCCTGAGTGCGGGGGCGACCGTGCGTCTCGGCTACACGATCATGCTCGCCGCGGGCGCGCTCAATCTCATCGTCGCGTTCGCATTGCCCACGCCGCGAGTGCCGTGGTCGGTGTTGCCGATCGGTCTGCACGCGATCGGCATCGGCATCAACTTCCCGACCCTGACCCTGCTCCTGCTCGACCGCTTCCCGCAGCACCGCGGAGCGGTGTCCTCGGTGCAGGCGTTCATCAGCCTCGTGATCAGCGCGACGATCGCGAGCGTGATCTCGCCGCTGCTGTCCGGCAGCATGGTTTGGCTCGCGTCGGGAGCCTTGCTGTCGACCGCGCTCGGGTTTGGCGCGTGGCGGCTGTATCGGGTAATCCAGCAGCGGGAAATGCAGCTTGCTGGTGCGCAGGCGTAGGCGTGATTCGCGTGATGCGGCTTCAGACCTTGATAGCTGCTGGGGCAGCGGCGGGAAACGGCTGGTTCGCCGCTACTTCAAGGCGAAGGACGTTCTCGCATCGGCGTGTCGGCTGATCCGAGAGCACGCAACAAGGTATGCCCATTGACTGGGGTACCGATCGACAAACAAGACGAAGATGGTCGGTAACACGCATCGAACCCGGCGCAGCACGCGCCGGGTTCGATGGCTTTACAGCGGTTTAGTTACCGTCGAAGCCGTCGATGAAGATCGTATCGAGCTTGAGCAGGAAGGCGCCACGGCCATGCGTGCAAGTCAGCACGTTGCCGGTGTGTCCGTTGGCCTTGACGCTGAAGATCGCGACGTTCGGCACGCCCTGGTTATAGGGAATCCAGGTCGCGCCGCCATCGGCGGAGAGGTACATGCCAATGTCGGTGCCGGCCCAGATCTGGTTGGAGAACACCGGATCGAACGCGAGCGAGTTGACCGGGATGTCCGGCAAACCGTTGGACGCGTCGGTCCAGGTCGCGCCGCCGTCGTTGGACACGCGCACGTTGTGCGCCGGCATTGCGCCGGTGAAGCCGGCACGGGACTGGAACACGTTGTTCGGATTGCGCGGGTTCACCACGATGCTCGACACGTATTGCGCGATCACCAACGGGGTCATATCGGTTTCAGTAAAGCTGGTGCCGGCGTTGGTTGAGCGCCAGACGCGGCCGTTGCTGGTGCCGACGAGGATCGTGTTCGCCGGCGAGCCGGGCACGACGTTCGCGATTGTCTCGATCGCGCTGATCGCGCCGGGGAAGGTTGACGGCGGAACCGGCGGCGCGAATCCACCGCCGCCGTTAAGGGCGGTGTAGACGATACTGGTGTTCGTCGCGGCTACCGTATTGGCGAAGAACGACGGTGCGATGTAGAGATGATCGGTGCCAAAGTACAGCGTATCGTGCACGCCGCGATCGAGCGCCATTGGTGCGTAGAACAACACGTTGTCGGCAGGATTGATGCCGTTGTTCTGGCCCCCGGGAACGTAGTCTCCGGAGAAGTACAGATAGTCGGCCGGACCCGACGCAGGGCCGTTCAACGCCACCGCAGCACCGATCAGGTAGTTTGACTGGTTGAAGTAGGTGTGTGTGACGTTGGTCGGCGTGCCCTGGTCGATCAGCGCGAAGCCGCCGTCGCCGTCGTCGCTGTGTGTCCACGCGGTGCTGCCGAGGAAGCTGTCGGTGCCGTTGTCCTGGGTGCCGCCATACGCCTGCGACGGATCGGTCGGATGCAGATCGCACCCTTCGAACTGGGTCAACTGCAGCGTGGTGTTCGCACTGATCCAGTGATCGCCGTTGTCGTCCGAGTGGAACACGCCGCCGTCGTTGCCGACCCAGATATGGGTCGGCTGGCCCGGCCAGGAGGTGATCGCATGGAAATCGGCGTGCAATGCGGAATTGCCGTCGATGCCGACCATCTTGTCGACGAAGGTACCGCCGCTGTCGGTGGAGCGCATGAATGAACTCGGCAACGCACCGGAGCTGCCGGCACCGCCGGTGAATACCGTGGTCGTTGTTTCGGGCGGTGAATAGACCGGCATGTCATACCAGCACTGGCCCTGGCAGTAGCCATCGGCGGCGGGCTTGTTGGTCCAGGTGGCGCCGCTGTCGGTCGAGACGTACAGCCTGCCGCCTTTGCCGGGGCTGGTGACGACGCTGACACCGAGATAGATCACGCTGGAAGCGCCTCCGGAGGAGACTGAGAGCCAGGTGCGCGCGATACCGCTGACGCCGTTGGCGCCGACGATGGCTGGCAGGCCGGTCGCGACCCCGTCGACGGCGCTCCAGGTCGCACCGTTGTCGATGGATTTCAGCAGGCCGCCACCACTTGCTGGAGCAATCAGCGAAACGCCGGCCCACCAGATCGTGGGCACGACTGGATCCTGCACGATCTTCGAGATGCGCGCGTGTGCAGATAACGAAGCGGAGATCGCCCAGGTCGCGCCGCCGTCGTTAGAGATATAGATGCCGCGCACCGGCAGAGTCGGGCCAAGCACGCCACCGACACCAAAGATGCCGCTTGTGGACCCGGCCAACACATGATTGGCGTTCGCCGAATCGACAGCGATCGTGGCGACACTGCGGTTCCCGAACTGGGCTTGGCCGTAAGGACCCTGCCAAGTGTGGCCCGAGTCGGTCGATTTGTAGATGCCGACACCCCCGTAGCTGTCGCCGCTGAAGTTGCCTTCACCGGTACCGAGATACAGCGTCGCCTGGTTGAGCGGATGCGTACCCGGTGCGACAACGATCGTGCCGACCGCGAGCGAACCGAGGAAATCGGTCAGCGGCGTCCATGACGCGCCATTGTTCCGCGTGCGCCACACGCCGCCCTGCGCGCCGCCCGCGTAGACCGCGTTGTCGATCGGATCGATCGCCAGCGACGACACGCGTCCGGATACAGGAGAACGTGACGTGGCGGTTGCATTGGTCGGTGTCTGGCCGAGCGTGATCGGCGCGGGCCCGATGCTCTGCCAGCTTTCAGTGTGGACCGGGCCCGGCAGCACGATGCCGGTGGACCGCGCCAGCAGCACTTGCTGGAACTGGTTGTAGGCCTGTAGCCGCGCCTTGGCCGAATCGAAATTCGAGTCATAGGGATTCATGCGCCGCAGCGCGTAGTACGCCTCGCGTTGCGCGGCGACGTCGCTCGATTCGCCTTCCGTCTCCGCCGGCGGCTTGACGGCGAACACCGATCCACTTGCACAGACCGCCGCAACAGCGACAGCTGCCATCACACTCTTGCGCACCCAGACAGACATGCTGATTCCCCTCTGGTTGGTTGGATGCAAAAGCAGTCGGTTTCAATATCACGACGGAGCTTACATCAGCCTTACGAATCAACCGGCTGCGCCCATGGACGGATATTTGCTGTTCCAGGCAAAAAAACGGCCCCTTGCGGGGCCGTCCGTGTTGCTTCGTTAATCCTGCGAGACTCACTCGAATCCGTTGGCGAAGATCGTGTCGCCGCAGGCGCCGACCGTGTGCAAATAGCCGTTGATGTTCAGCGCCACGCACTGGATGGTGCCGGTATCGACCGGGAAGCCGTCGATGGCGGTGAAGGTCCACGTGCCGTTGGCCGCGGCGCCGGCCTTGCCGATGAACGTCGACAGCGGTTGGGCCGGCCGGTAGCTACCGCTGAACGGCGCGCTGCCGTTGTTGATCGACACCGCCGCCGCATCGTCGTACACGGTGTTGTTGGCCGCTGTGGCGGGGCATTGGGTGCCGAAGTTTTTGCCGTTGGCGCCGACACCCGAGGACAGCGTGATCTTCGTGTTGTCGGGGCCGGTCAACGTGAAGGTCAGGTCGCTGACGTAGGTATGGGTGACATAGACCGCGACCGTGATCTTGGAGATCGCGGTGGTCAGGCCGGACACCGTGATCGGCAGGTTCGCGGGGGCGCCAGGGCCGCTGTTCGTGCCGTCCGGAATCGCGACCGGGCCCATGGCCGTGCTGGTGCTGACAGTGACGGTGTCCGGCGTGCCGGTGGGCAGGATCAGGTTCAGCGTCGACGGCCCCTGGTCGGAACTCAGTGCGAGCGCGAGCGAAACCGGCGCGCCCGGAATCATGCTGGGTGCGAGCGAGAGCTGGTACGGCGTGCCGGCGGCATAGTTGCCCGGGTAGATCGAACCGTAGCTCGCGTGCGAGCCCGGAATGCTGACGCCGGTCGTCGTCGTGCTCAGCGTGCCAAGCACCGATCCGGCGGTGCCGAGGCCCGAGTTCTTCACCGGCACGGTGAATGCGAAGCACTCGCCTGGATCGGCGACGCCGTTGGCGTTGCCCTGTGGCAAGGGATCGCTGACCGATTGCGTGCCGGCATGCAGCAACGGCACGCCGGTCAGCGCGAAGTTCTGGGTCTGCGTGCCGGCGCTGGCGACGCTGACACCGCTGGCGGTGGCGGTCGTCGCGCCGGTCTTGCTGGCGGTCATGCCGTAGGTGCCGGCCGGCAGCGCCACCTGATAGTGACCATTGGCATCGGTCACACCGGAGTAGCCGTTACCGGCCATAACGACCACATTGGCAGCCGGATCGCCGGTGGCCGCGACAGTCACCGTGCCGCTGATCTGGCCGTTGGCGGGCGCGTTGGTGCAGTTCGGCATGCGGAACGAGCCGATGCGCGTCTGCCAGCACCGCGTCGACGAGCAGGGCGCCGGCTTCGAGCTCGAGTAGTACTCGCTGGTGAGCCAGAACGTGCATTGATTGACCGGATCGACCGACAGGTTGCCGTAGTCGCCCCAACGGTCGCCGTTGTCCGTCTGCACGCCCGAGCCAAGCTGCAGTACCTGCTCGCCCTGGGCCAGGCCATTCGGCGGGTCCGTCGCCAGGCGGCCGGCATAGCTGATGCCGGGAAACACCGACGCGCTCGACACACTGAAGCCCACCGCAAGATTGCCGGCACTATCCATCGCGGCGCTGCCCATCCAGCGGTTGGTGGTGTCCGCTGGCGCATAGGTCGCCTGTTCGTTGACTGCCCACGAGCCGCTCGGCAACGTGCGTTTCAGCTGGTAATAGCGGACACCGCCGCGGAACGTCGCAGCCGTGGCATCGCCGGATACGTTGACGGTGTGGTTCAGCACCAGCGACTCGTAGCCGCCGAAATTGCGGTACTGCAATCGATACATCAGGCGGTCGGTGATCGCATCCAGATACGCAGTAGCGGTCGCCGGTGCCGGTTGCGGTATCACGGCGCGGCCACCGTTGGGTGCTGTCGAAGGCACGCGTGGATCGAAGGTCGCTACCGGGACGTTGCCGATCAGCGCGAATGTCGTGTTCGCCGGTGTCGCGAAATCGGCGTGGAAACCAAACAGGTTCAGGCCGTCATTCGGATTGCCAAACTGCGTCGAGGTGAAGTTCGAGAACACATTCGGTTCGCCGGCGGGCGGTGGCGGGCCGTCCAGCGACGACGGCAGCATGCCGCCGATGTTCGGATCGATCGAGGCCACATCGAAGTAGATGAAGCTCGCAGTCGGATCGCCGGCCAGCATCTTCGCGCGTTCGAACGCAAACGCACCGTCGCCGGCGAACGCCTGGGTCGCGCCGTCGAACTGATTGGTCGTCATGTAGTAGCCGTCCGGCCACACACCGAAGTGCGGGTAGTCGCCGAACTTGCTCTGGTGGACGACGAAATCGTAGACGTAGTACGTGCCGGTCGGATCGCCGGTCTGCGAGATCGCGATGCACTGGTGGAACGGCGGGCCGGCGACGACGAACTGGCTGATCAGCCAGCGGTCGGCGAGGTGGTCGTACAGCGAGATGGGATCACCGTCATCGGTCGTCGCGCACGGGCTGGCGCTGCCGAGGCTGGCGAACAGCTGGCTCATCTTGAACGGCGGTGTCAGCGCGGTGCCATCGCGACCGTAGACCTGTGTGGTCAGGTTGACTGTCTGCACATAGTGCGCCTTGCCGATCGCGCCGTTGGTATCCGGCGGCTCGACGTAACCGCCGAACAGCTGGCCGGTGTCGTGGTTGCTCATTCCTTCGAACGTGGCGAGCGGCGCAGGCATCGCTACGACACTCGGTGCAAATGAGTACAGCGCGGCGTCAGGGCCGCTCCACAGCAGGGTGCCCCGATGCAACGGGCCCTTGTGCAGGAACGGTATCAGTGACGGGTTCTGCGGCCCGCTGACGTCGGGCAGCGGGCCCGTGATCGGTGGCGCCGCCGGCAAGTCGCGTACCGCTGGCGATACACCGGTCAGGTACGGCTTGGCGACATAGGGAACCGCGCCGCCATCGCCGATCGGACGCGCCGGTGCCGGAATCGCCGAGGCCGGAATGGCCGACAGTGAAGGGCCTGGCTGGATGGCCTCGGCGTCGCCGAACTCCTCAGCCCAAGCCAGTGGAGCCAGGAACAAGAGAGCGCAACACGCCGCTCGTGCAATCTGCATCGTCTTTTCTCCCGAAATGTAACCCCAGTTGATCATCGCGGCGGAGCGCGGACGCTCGTGCCGACATGTAGTCACGCAAACACCGACCGCGGCCGCAGGAACGACGACAAACGAGCTGTCGTCGACACGGCCTGACCCTTACTGAAGGACTCTCTGCGCACTCAGGCGGTCATGGGTGATCTGCGTGGTTCGGTCAGCAGATGGACTCGTTCGGGATCGTGTCGCGAAGCCGGACACAACCTGTCATGCCCGCGAAGCGGCAATCATTCAGGGCGCGATCTGGATTCCGCCTCGGCGGGAACGACGTCTTTCCGGAGGCTCGCTGGACGAATCGGGAACGCCGAGCAGTAGCCTGCTTCAGCGATACGGGTAATCACCCATCACGCGCGCGCATGCGCGTGCCTGCAATGCGCCTCCCCACGGCATGGCTGGACGGAACCCGAGTAAGTATCACGGCCTACCTTGCGTCCACCTGACGACGGAGGCTGGTCGCCGGTGTGGTCGTCTGCGGCGACGAGAACGGGCCGCCTGCTCGGCGGCGCGTCCTGTGCAGGGGCGTCTTTGCGAACGACCCTATGGCGTGGCCGAAGTGGCCGCGGGTGCGACCGGGGCACCACCGAGGATCGCGCGCAACACAGCGAACACCTCATCTTTGCCGCCTGTCACGGTCAGCTGCGCGTCGCGCGGGAAATCGGTGCCGAGATAAACCGCGTAGCCGATGCCGAGGTCGTTGCCGTCTTCATCGACGCGAGCGAAGGTTTCCGGCTTGCTGATATAGGCGATGCGGTTGGCGTCGATGAAACGGCCGTCGGGGAGTTTGATCCAGCGTTGCATGGCGGGTCCGTGACTGGTGAATGGGGAGAGCTTCGCCGATTCGTCGTTCCGGCGAAAGCCGGGATCCAATGCCTGGCTCCGATCGCCATGGAAGACGCAAGTTGGCGCGCAAGCGCCAGGCAAGCGCCGGCGACCGTTCCGTTTCAACTCGCTTCGGCGCGCGCGGGCTTCGGGCCGTCATGGAGGAAGCGGGCACGCGCCGTTGGCATGCGCCTCACGACCGCAATCTCATGCGATTTCGGTACCGCTTGGGTAGTCGGATTCATGGCCCGAATGGTTCTTGCGCGGTGCTTTGCCATTTGTATACGGTCGGATAAGCAGAATTTGCGGGTTCGGCACTATTGAGTTACGATGAGTTTCGTACGTCAGACGGCGGATAATGGCGGACAGACGGCGGACATGAATGCTCTCGGCAACCTGCGGTCCGATGCTGACCGCTATCTCGTGATCGGTGCGCATGTGGTCGATGTGGACACGTTGCGCATGCTGTCGCGGCCCGATGGCGTCCGGCTGACGCCGAAGGCGGCTGCGGTGTTGCTGCAGCTCGTGCGCGCTGGCGGCCGGACGCTCAGCCGTGACGAGCTGATCAACGAGGTCTGGAAGGGCACCTGTCCCACCAACGATGTCCTGACCCAGGCGGTCAAGGATCTGCGCCGCGCCCTCGACGACGATCTCCACGCGCCACGCTATGTCGAAACCTTGCCAAGGCTCGGTTATCGCCTGGTTGCGCAGGCGCGCTTCGTCGACGCAGCGGAACTCTCGTCACCGCAGCCCACGGAGACACCGGCGGATTTCAAAATGGAGCCGGTGCCCGTCGCACGCATTGCGGGATCGCCGAAGTACTGGAAGTGGCTCGCGATCGGCCTCGGCGTGATCGTCGCGATGCTCGCGTGGGCAGTACTCGCGTCGCGTACCCAGATGGCGCGCGCGACAGCGGCATCTCCAACGTGGCAAGTGACGGCCAGACACTCGGTCACCTCTGATCCGGGCGCGGAGAAGGCTCCTCGGATATCTCCCGACGGAACGCGCGTCAGCTATACGGTGACAGATGCGAATCTGCGCAACAGCCGCATCATGCAGCGCTCGCTCGGGGCCTCGCGCGCGGTCAGCCTGACGAGTATCGCGAAAGGTGATCAGTTATATCCGGCATGGTCGCCGGATGGTGCGGAGATCGCGTACGTGCTGTTCAGCGGTGACGACTGCAGGCTCGTGATCGAACCAGCCCTCGGTGGGGCAGAACGCGAGGTCGGACGTTGTTCCGGCAACGTGCCTGGCCATTTCTCCTGGGCACCGGATGCGCGCCATCTCCTGGTGAGCCAGTCGCCGGATCAGCATGGCACGGCCAAGGCCATCACGCTGGTTCCGATCGATGGCGGCAGCGCGCATGCCCTCGACTACGAACGGGCGCCATTCGACATGGACCTGGACGCAGTGTATTCACCAGATGGCAATCGCATCGCGTTTCGACGCGGAGCGAACCCGTTCAGCGACCTCTATGTGATGGATGCGCGCGGTGGCGCCGTACGTCGCCTGACGCATCTGGTCAGCACGATCCGCGGATTCGATTGGACGCGCGATGGCAGCGCCCTCGTGTTCTCATCGGGGCACGCTGGTGAGCAGGCGCTCTACACCGTGTCGATGGAAGACGGTCATGTCGATGCGCTTGGCGTGCAACCGGCCGAGTTCCCGAATTGCGCACGTGCGTCCGATACCGTCGTATACGAGATTCCGCGTGGGCGTACGCAATTGGCGATGATTTCGCTCGAGGTTGATGCGCAACCGCCTCGCGACATCGTGGCGTCCACCGGCAGCGACAGTGCGGCCGCCTTGTCGCCGACGGACGACCGCGTCGCGTTCGTTTCCGATCGCGGCGGCGCACCCCAGCTCTGGCTGCACGACCCGGCAACCGACGAAACCTTCGCGTTGGCCGACAGTGACGAGCCGGCATTGCGCTACCCGGTCTGGCGGCCCGACGGTGCACGCGTGTTGATAAACGCACGCGGCGAGGGTTGGGGGTATCTGACCGAGATCGATGTCGCGACACGCCGCCGGACGGTGCTGACTTCCCCGGAAGATGACATCCGCTACGGGACTTATGGATCCGCTCCCGGCCGGTATCTGGCGATCATCAACAATGCGCTGCAGGCGCGGGAGCTGGTCGAATTCGAAAGCAGGGAAGGCCACGCGGTCTCGAAGCGCGTGCTCGCGCGCGGCGTCGGCCGTTTCGAGTACGACCGTGCGAATGCCGTGCTGTATTTCACGCATGTCGGCCAGGCCGGCCTGTTCCGGATCGATCCACGGACCGGCCCGGAAACCGTCGCCACACGTGGCATCGACCCGAGCGATCGCGACGGCTGGCTGGTGTCGGCGGGCCAGCTCTTCTATGTCGTTCCGCATGTTGTCGGGCACGACGAGTTCCGCGTCTTCGACCTGGCAAGCGGCCTCGACCGCAAGCTCACCGCGTTCCCCGGTACGCTTGCCGATCTCAACTTCAGCGTCTCGCACGATCGCACGCACGCCGTTGTCGTGCGGATCGAAGCGCTCGATACCGATATCGGCGCGATCACGTTGAAGCGCAGCGTCCCCGCTGAGGGCAATCCTCCGTACGTGTCAGCCGACTGACCGTCCCTGCCCAATCGCAGTGCTTCCCGGGTGATACGCGCCCGATTGATTCGACGTGCCTGGTCGCGCGCAGCGCGCTCGTGCTGCGGGATGTGCACGCATTTGTCTGTCCCGGAGTCTCGACCTTTCACGGCGGATGCCGGCCGCGCTCCTGAGCCCGTTGCATGTCGGCCGCCCGCCACGGGCGATGCAGGTCTCCTTCGGTGAATCTTCGTCGATACGAAGGGTCGCTTCGGCGATATTTCGGCGGATCTTCCTGACTCACACGTGCGCGTGACGGAAGCATCGGGGCCAGCCAGGCAATGGTGAGGATCCGATGCGTATCGAATGCGAGCAGCTCGCGAATGGTGGGCGGTGGGATTGGAATGCACGTGAGCGCGATGAGGACGCTCTGCACGTCGTGCTGGGTCGCGGACGCGGCTGCGTGCTGTATGGCGAACGCCTGCCGGCCTTGGTCATGGTGCCGATGCGAGGTCGCCTGCAGCTGTCTGATGGCGAAACCTCGCGCAGCTTGACCAGTGGTGAGGCGCTGGTGGTCGAACCCGGCCTGACGCTGCAGGCGGTCGGGCGCGGTCCAGCGCTGTGGATCGCGGTTCTGTTGCCGGCCGCAGGCTGGCAACGCCTGGTCGCCGATGTGATCGGCGAGCCGCTGGTTGCAGCCGGGCTGCTGCCGGCCGTGCACGCGGCTGACCGATCCATGCGTCGGGCCGCGTTGCGCCTGGTGCGCGCGGCCGAAACGGGAGATGCCGGCCACGCACTCGCCGCGGCCTCCGTATTCGCACTGCTGGTCAACGATCTGCAGGCGGAGCTGCGCCCCTTGATCGAGCGCTGCGCAGGACGCACGCACGCACAACGTCGCAATGTGTTCCTGCGCCTGCAGCGCGTGCGCAACTACATGTCGACCTGCTGCCATCTCGATCTCGATGTCGCGCACTTCGCGCGCATGGCGAGCTATTCGCCGTGCCATTTCATTCGCGCGTTCAGCGCGGTCTATGGCGAGACGCCTCACGCATTGCTGATCGAGCAGCGGCTCCGACGTGCCCGGCGCCTGGTCAACGACAGCTCGATGGCGATCACCGAGGTGGCTCGGGCCAGCGGGTTCGAGAACCGCTGCGCGTTCTCGCGCTCGTTCAAGCGGCGTTTCGGCGTCTCCGCCACCGACCTGCGAATGGGAGGCCCGGCGGCGGCCACGGCCGCGGCCTAGCCGCCGTCCCCAACAATTTCTGCAAAGTCCTCTGCAAGAAGACGCAAAGGCTGAGTGTTCACGTTTTTCTAATGTTCGAGCAAGTCCTCGGCCTCATTCCGCCGGCGGATGCATACCCAGAATAGGAGAATTCAATGCGACACACGCTGCTCCGACAGTCGATCCGGCAGGCCCTCGAAGCTCCCGGCATGAACACGATTCCGTTGCGCGCGCTGCCGGCCGCGGCGCTGGCGACGTTTGGTCTGATGGCTGTACCGGCCATCGCCCAGGATGAGGCGGGCCAGAAGCTGGAAACGATCACGGTGACGGGTTCGAATATCCGTCGCGTCGATATCGAAACGTCCAACCCGGTCGTCACCATCGACCGCGCCGCGATCGCGAAGTCCGGCAAGCTGACCCTCGGCGATCTCGTCCAGCAGCTGCCGGCGGTCACCGGTCCGAACATGAACCCTCAGGTCAACAACGGCGGCGGCACCGGTACGTCGAGTATCGGCCTGCGCGGCCTCGGTTCGACCCGCACGCTGGTCCTGATCGACGGCCACCGTTTCCTCAGCGGCGATCCGAACGCGATCCCGGCCAATATGGTCGAGCGCATCGAAGTGCTGACCGACGGCGCCTCCTCGGTGTACGGCTCGGACGCGATCGCGGGCGTCGTGAACTTCATTCTGCGCAAGGATTACCAGGGCGCGGAGTTCTCGGTCGACTACGGCATTTCCAATCACGACGACGGCACCAGCAAGGGTTACCAGTTCACGTTCGGCCAGAGCTCCGACAAGGGCAGCATCATGGCCGGCGTCAGCTACAAGAAGATCGACGGCGTGCTCGCCGGACATCGCGACTTCTCGAAGAACGCGGTGTCGAGATACAGTCCGGACGGCGGCCCGATTCGACTTTTCGTCGGCGGGTCGCCGCGGTCGCCGTATGGGAATATCAAGATTCCGGCGGCGTTCGCCAGCGATTTCCCGGGTTGTGCCTCCGGGTCCATCGCTCGCAACCCGGGCGCGAGCGGCATGAACGTTGCCACCGACTACCACTGCTACCGCAATACGCCCGATGCCAACGGGCCGAGCGACCTCTACAACTATGCGACGGTCAACCTGGTCCTGACCCCGCAGGAGCGCACCGGCCTGTTCCTGAACGGCAACTACAAGCTGACCGACAGCGTTGAGGCCTACCTGTCGGTGATGCACAACAAGACCTCGTCGGCGTTCCAGCTCGCCCCGGCCGTGTTTGGCACGCCGTTCGGCGCCGTCGTTTCCAAGGACAGTTACTACAATCCGTTCCACCAGGACTTCGGCCCGGGAGCAGGGACTTTTGCGGCGCGCCTCGAATCGCTCGGTAACCGGCGCGCCGCGAATGGCACCACGAACGACCAGGTCTCGACCGGCTTCAAAGGCTCGTTCACGGTCTGGAACGACCAGCAGTGGAACTGGGACATCGGTTACGACTACGGCCATGTCGCCCTCAGCACGACCACCTATGGCCTGCCGAACGTCGACAAGTTGAATGTCGCGATGGGTCCGTCGTTCCTCGACACCGACGGCGTCGTCAAATGCGGCAGGCCGGGCAACGCGATCGACGGGTGTACGCCATTCAATCCGTTCAACCTGCAGGACCCGAACAGCGTCGCCGCGCTGCGCGCCGGTGCGTCGCCGGGCGTCAGCAGCTTCTACACCAAGGAAACGGTCAAGCGCATCGACTTGAACGGCGGTCTGTTCGAGCTGCCGGCTGGCACGATGCAGCTCGCGGTTGGCGCTAACTATCGTACCGAGTACACCCACTCGAATGCCGATACCGGCTTGATCATCGACTTCAACGGCAACTGCACGCTCGGCAGCCAGTGCGCTTCGGCACTACAGGGTGGCTACAACGTCAAGGAAGCGTACGCGGAACTGTTCATCCCGGTCCTCAAAGACCTGCCGTTCGTGCATGCGTTGAACCTGACGGTCGGCGACCGTTACTCGAAGTACAGCACGTTCGGCAACACCAACAACACGAAGATCGCGGTGGAATGGCGTCCGATCGAGGACCTGTTGCTGCGCGGCACGGTGTCGAAGGTGTTCCGCGCACCGACGGTCGCCGATATCTTCGGCGCCGCGGGCAGCGATGCGCCCGGCCTCACGCGCGATCCGTGCGATTACTCCGGCACTGGAGCGAATCCGAACGCGGGCAACCCGGCTTGCAAGGGCGTGCCTGCCACCGGCCCGTTCCGCAACGACAATGTCGCGAACGCGTCTCAGATCAACGCGGCCACGTCGGGCGCCGCGTATGCGGGCTTCCCGATCGCGCCGGAAAAGGGCAAGTCGTTCGACTTCGGTGCCGTGTACGACCCGCATTGGCTGGAAGGCCTATCGGTCAGTGCCGACATCTGGCGCCTGTACCTGACCAACAACATCACCACCGTCCGCGCGCAGAGCGTGCTCGATCTGTGCTTTGCCGGCCAGACCCAGTACTGCCCGCTGCTCCGGCGTTTCGCCAGCGGTCCGAGCCAGGGTCAGTTCCAGCTCATCCTCGAACCGACGGGCAACCTCGGTCGCGTGGATGTCGGTGGCGTCGACCTCGCGGCGAACTACCGCCTGCCGGAGACCGCATTTGGTCGCTTCAAGGTCGGGCTCAACGCGACGTATATGAAGAACTACGATCAGCAGACCGCGCCGGGCCTCGGTTCGAACGTGACGTACCACTACGCCGGCCATTTCATGAAGAGGGGCTCAGCGCAGGCGGGCGCCTGCCCGCCGCCGGCCGGCGGCACCGCCGTATGCTTGTTCCCGCGCTGGCGTGCCCAGTCGAACGTCGGTTGGCAGATGGGGCCGTTCGACGCGTCGTGGTCGATGCGTTACATCGGTCGCTTCCGCAACGGTTCGCCAGCCGCGTCGCAGGACACGCATCCGGCCGGTGCGCGCCTGAAAGGCCAGTTCACCGACTTCGGCGCGACGGTCTACAACGACGTCCAGTTCGGCTACAACCTCGAGGCGCTCAATACGCGTATCGATGTGGGCATCAACAACGTGGCCGACAAGCAGCCGCCGCTGCTGTACGCGAACAACACAGGTAACGCGAACACCGATCCGAGCGACTTCGATCTGCTGGGGCGCTACTACTTCGGTCGCGTGACCGTGAAGTTCTAAGACGGGTTGATAGTGCAATGTGACGGCCGCGCGGGCTTTCCGCGCGGCCTTTTTTTCGGGCGGCCATGCGCACGCGCTATCGAACGCGCTGATTGCTACGGCATGTGCTCGCGGTCGCATCGAGGCAGCAGGCCGCGCTGCGCGAGCCAAGCGCGCGCGTCGTCGGCATCGTGCTCGAACCACGCGCGCGAAGAGCCCAGCCGGAACGTGTAGCCCCACGTGTCCATGTCGGCCATCAGGCGTTCGCGGCCGACGCCCGCGAGTTCGTCGGCGAGCAGGATCTGCAGGTAGCAGGTCGCATCCTCTTCGGCCTGCGAGTCGGATGCGTCGGTATGGATCTGCGCGCGTTTTTCCGCGGGTGCGACGATCAGATGGCAGGCTTCGTGCAGCAGCGAGTGCACCGGTGTGTCAGTGCGCGCGTAGACGGTGTGCGCGATGACGCCGGCTTCGGACTCGCCCCAGTAGCTGCCCGGAATCGGCGTGCCGTCGTCGACCAGGAGCAGGGCGAGATCGTGACGCACAAGCAGTGCACGCGCGGCTTCGACGTCGATGTCGGCCAACGTGAGCACGGCCGAGTCCGCGTCTGGTGCATCAATGAGTGTGGCAGACACGGATCCATCCCGCGTGAGAAAAGCCGGCGCAAGAAACGCCAAGCGGCGATATGCGAATGCGAACGCCGGCCCGTTGCCGGCGATCACGCCCGAACACCGCAACGCGTGTTCAGGCTTCGCCGGCGGCAGCCACGGCGGCGGCGTTCTGCTTCTCCGGCAACGCGACCGAGAGTTCCAGTACTTCCTGGTCGCCATCGCGCTCGACATGAATCTCGATCGCATCGGGATCGATGTTCACGTACTTGCGGATGACCTCGAGCAGCTCGCGGCGCAGCAGCGGCAGGTAGTCGGGACGGCCGCTCGCGGCGCGTTCCTGCGCGACGATGATGCGCAGGCGTTCGGTGGCGACCGAGGCGGTGTTGCGCGGGCGTGAACGCAGGAAATCGAACAGTCCCATGGTCAGCTCCCGAAGATGCGGGCAAGGAGGCCTTTCTTCTGCGCGTCGACGAAGCGCATCGGGCGTTGTTCGCCGCTGAGGCGCGCGACGGCATCCGCATACGCCTGCCCGGCATCGGAGGCGTCGTCGAGGATCACCGGCACACCGGCGTTCGATGCGCTCAGTACACCGGAGGATTCCGGGATCACGCCGAGCACTTCGATGCCGAGGATGTCCTTGACGTCGTTGATGCCCATCATGTCGCCGCCGGCGACGCGCTCCGGGTTGTAGCGCGTCAGCAGCAGGTGCTGCTCGACGCCGCCGTTGCCAAGTTCGGCGCGGCGCGTCTTGCTCGACAACAGGCCGAGGATGCGATCGGAGTCGCGCACGCTGGAGACTTCCGGATTCACGACGACGATCGCGCGATCGGCGAAGTACATCGCGAGGCTGGCGCCTTTCTCGATGCCGGCCGGCGAGTCGCAGATCACGTAGTCGAAGCCGTCTTCCGTCAGCTCGTTGAGCACGCGTTCGACGCCTTCCTTGCTGAGCGCGTCCTTGTCGCGCGTCTGCGAAGCGGCGAGCACGAACAGCGTTTCGATGCGCTTGTCCTTGATCAGCGCCTGCTTGAGCGTGCATTCGCTCTGGATCACGTTGACGAAGTCGTACACGACACGCCGCTCGCAACCCATGATCAGGTCGAGATTGCGCAGACCGACGTCGAAGTCGATGACCGCGACCTTCTTGCCGCGCCTGGCGAGGCCGACCGCGAGCGAGGCGCTGGTCGTGGTCTTGCCGACGCCGCCCTTGCCGGAGGTGACGACGATGATTTCAGTCAATGGATTCTCCTGGGAATGGGGAATCGGGAATCGGGAATCGGGAACAGCAGGAAGCAGAAGCACATGCTTCGGCCTCCACGATTCCCGATTCCCGATTCCCGATTCACAGCTTCTTCAACAACAACTTGTCGCCGTCCAGCCAGGCCTGCACGGCCTGGCCGCGCAGCTCCTTCGGGATGTCCTCGAACACGCGATACTGACCGGCGATCGACACCAGCTCGGCGTGGAACTCCTGGCAGTAGATGCGCGCGCTCTCGTCACCCTGTGCACCCGCGAGTGCGCGGCCGCGCAGGGCGCCGTAGATATGGATCGACCCGTCAGCAATCACTTCGGCGCCGTTGCCGACCAGCGCGGTCAGGACCAGATCGCGGCCGCGCGCGTAGACCTGCTGACCCGAGCGCACCGGCTTGTCGTGCAGCAGGCCGACGGTCGTCGCGACGGCGCTCGGCGGCAGCGGCGTCGGCCGCTCGGCCGCAGCGGGCTCGCGTGACGGTGGACGCGGCGTCGCGCGCGCAGGCGCCGGTGCTTCCTCGACCGGCGCCGCATCGGCGCGCTCGTACGCGGCGCGGAACTTTGCGAACACCGGCACGCCCAGCGTCTGCGCCAGCGCATCGTTCTCGCTGGTGCCGTAGGACAGGCCGACCGGCAGCATGCCGGCATCGCGAATGCGCGCGAGCAGGTCGCGCACGGTGTCGAGATCGGGCAGCGCCGGCAGATGGCTGAGGTCGAGCACGACCGGCGCGCGCAGGAACAGCTTCGCGGCGGTGGCGACCTTGTCGCGCAATTCCGCGGCCATGCCGTCCGGATCGAGCCGCTTGAGCTTGAGGTTGGCGATGCCGACCTGGCCGAACTTGATCTCGGCGACGGGTTCGAGCGTTGCGAGGGGGGCTGCCGTCATCGGGTCGGCATGGCTCAAGCGCCGCCCGCGGCGCGCGCGCCGCGGGTCGGTGTCAGCGCGCTCGTGCGCGAGCGTTCGGCGAGCCAGGGCAGGTCGGGCAGTCGGCCGCCGGGTTCGTGCAGGTAGGTGTCGCGCACGAACGGGAAGCTGCACAGCGTCTTGGCCAGCAGCGAGACACGGCGGCCGACGCCCAGCATCGTCTGCTGGCCGACTTCCTGAAAGCCATAGGTGCCATGGAACAGTACGGAGATGTCATCGCGTGGTTCGAGGAACACCTCGCACGCGAGCAGCGGCACGCGCGTCTCCGCATAGCTGGTCACATCCGCGTAGAACACGCGACCGAGGCCGAGGCCGCGGTAGGGTTTTGCGATCACAATGCGGTCGATGTAGACGAACGCCGGGTAGCGCTCGCGGAACCAGAGGAAATTCGGGCTGCCGTAGTCGGCGTCCTCGCGCAGCGCGGGCAGGAAACCGGCGACATGGCCATCGACTTCGGCAAGGCGGAAATAGCTCGCCTGCTCGTAGAGCGCGTGCAGGGCGGCACTGTCCAGGGGGAGGATCGTGGAGCCGGCGGCATTGTTGAGGGCGAGCACCGAATCGAGTTCGTGCGGTTGCACATCGCGAATGCTCAAGGCCATGTCGTGTTCTGCTCCATCGAAGATCGCGCCGGAGTGGCTTGCGTTGCGGTCGCCGATCGACTCCCACTGCGTCGATTATCGCACGTGGCCGCGGCGCGGTCATGGCACCGTGCGGGCAGCGGCGTTAAAAGGAAGTAAGGGGTCAGGACCGCATGGGCGCCGGAACGATGCCCGATATTCACCGGTTCGGCGGCCGGATCCGGCGCCACGATCAGCCCGGCAGCCGCCTTCGGGCGCGACAACCGTCGGTTCGCAGTCACGCCCTCGTGGCCGCGGCACAATGACTTCGGGCAGGTTACGCCGCGCTGTGTCGCGCCTATGATGGCGATATGTCATTGCCGCAGTTCAACCATATCCAACTGCTGCGCTACGCCGGCCTGTTCCAGTACGCCAGCGTCGGCACGCCGTTCCTGCGCTATCAGACGCTGGTCGAGGATCTTGCGCAGAAGCAGCTGCCGACCGCCTACGCGCACCTGTGGCTGGGCTGCTATGCCGTGTTCGGCGTCGTCTACTGGTACCTGACCAGCGATCTCGGCGACCAGCGCCGCACGCCGTTCCGGCGCGCCATGCAGATCGCGCTGCTGCTGGTCCTCAACGTGACCGTGGTCGCGATCGGCTGGTTCAGCCAAGGCGGTATCGGTGCGCTGCTGCTGGCGGTGATAGCGGTGGTGTTGCCGTGGCTGCTGCCTCTGCGTGTCGCGATTGCCTGGATGGTGCTGCAGAATTTCTCGCTGGTGCCGGTATTCGCAAGCATCCGCGAGCCGGTGTTCAGCCTCAGCGATGCGTTCCTGCAGTCGAGCCTGTACTTCGGCTTCATCGTGCTCGCGTTCGTCACCTCGTTCGTCACCAAGCGCCAGGTCGAGGCGCGCGAAGAGCAGCGCCGGCTGAATTCGGAACTGCGCGCGACGCGCACCCTGCTCGCGGAATCGAGCCGGCTGGCCGAGCGCATGCGCATCTCGCGCGAGCTGCACGATCTGGTCGGCCATCACCTGACGGCGCTCAGCCTCAATCTCGAAGTCGCGAGCCATCTCGTGCAGGGTCAGGCGCAGGAGCACGTGCGCCAGGCGCAGTCGGTCGCCAAGCTGCTGCTCAGCGACGTGCGCGAGGTGGTCAGCCAGCTGCGCGAGGGTGACAGCATCGACCTGACCCAGGCGCTCACGAATCTGACCGAAGGCGTGCCCGGCCTGACCATCCATCTCGAACTGCCGCCGCGTTTCAGCGTCGACGATCCGAAGCGCGCGCAGGTGCTGCTGCGCTGCGCGCAGGAGATCATCACCAATACCGTGCGCCATGCCGGCGCGCGCAACCTGTGGCTGCGCTTCGAGCGCAGCGCAGACCGCCAGATGGCGATCCACGCGCGTGACGATGGCCACGGCGCGATCCAGTTCAAGCAAGGCAACGGCCTTTCCGGCATGCGCGAGCGGCTCGCGCAATTCGGCGGCCAACTCGATATCGTCACCGGCAAGGGACAGGGCTTCACGCTGGATGCCCTGCTGCCATTGGAGGGAACCTCATGATCCAAGTCTGCCTGGTCGACGACCAGACGCTGGTGCGCCAGGGCATCCGGTCGCTGCTGGAGCTGTCCGACTCGATCCGCGTGGTTGCCGAGGCCGGCGACGGCACGCAGGCGGTCGAGACGATCCCGCGCGTCAAGCCCGATGTGGTCCTGCTCGACATGCGCATGCCGGGCATGTCCGGCCTCGACGTGCTGAATGCGCTCGCCGCCCGCAACGAATTGCCGCCGACGATCATCCTGACCACGTTCGACGACGACCAACTGGTGCTGGCCGGACTGAAGGCGGGCGCGCGCGGCTACCTGCTCAAGGATGTCTCGCTGGACCAGCTCGTCGATGCGGTCAAGACCGTGGCCGATGGCGGCTCGCTGGTGGCGCCGGTGGTCACCCAGCGCCTGCTGTCCGGACTCGAGCGCATGCACAACGAGTTCGTCAGCCTGGACCGGCCGGATCCGCTGACCGAGCGCGAGACCGAGATCCTGCGCCTGATGGCGGGCGGCTACAGCAACAAGGAGATCGCCAATTCGCTCGGCGTCGCCGAGGGAACGGTGAAGAATCATGTCTCCAACATCCTGTCCAAGCTCGGCGTGCGCGACCGCACGCGCGCGGTGCTCAAGGCGTTCGAACTCGGCATCGTCTGAAAACCTGCCATCAAGGCTGCTGCGCTCGGCATTTCGCGCGCGTACGGTGCTCCCGGCCCGCGCGGTGCGCATGCGAGCCATGCAGCGCGCGCTCACCCTCATGGACCCGCGCGTACACTCCGGTTCCTGCGCTCCGTGCGCGCCCGAACTGCGTTCGCTCGCTACGCTTTGAGAACGGGTTTGAGCGTCCGGTGGGTAGACGTAGCGTTTCCGCCCCCGAGTCCAGTACCATCCACTTCCTTGTCCCGCCCGTGCGGGGTCGCGCGCGTGCGCGAGACGGGGAATCGGGAGCGTGGTCATTGATGGCCCTCTCCACGGTCGCCGCGATGCGCGCAGCAATGGCTGAAGTCTGGAGATGCCTCGGATGATTCGTATTGTCGAAGTGCTGGTTGCTCTGCTGATCGTGTTCCTGCTCGCCGTCGTGGTCGGCGTCATGTTGCCGGATCATGGCCACATCGAGCGCACGGTCGAGGTGTCCAGTCCGGTCCGGCAGGTCTACGACTCGATCAACACCTTCCGCCGCTATCCGCAGTGGTCGGCGCTGCGCAGCTTCGATCCGCGCATCCAGATGACGCTCGAAGGTCCCGAGTCCGGCCCCCGCGCCAAGGTCAGCTGGACCAGCGCGGTGCAGAAGATCGGCACCGGCAGCCTCGAGATCAAGTCGAACGAGCCGGACAGCAAGGTCAACATCGCGATCGACAACAACTGGACGGGCAACAACAAGAACTACACCGTCTCGCTGCAACCATCCTCGAGCGGCAAGACGCTCAAGATCTACGTCGCCTATGACGTCGATTACGGCTGGAACCTGATGTGGCGTTACGCCGGCCTCTACATCAATGGCGATCCGGCCACGGTGATTCAGACCAGCCTCAACAATCTCTCGGCGATGCTTGCGGGCTTCCCGAATACCGATTACAAGGACCAGCAGATCGCGATCACCGACCTGGCCGCGAAGCCGGTGTTCCTGGTCAACACCAAGGCCAAGCGCACGCTCGAGGACGTTGCCGAAGCGACCAGCACCGCAATGACCGCGATCGACGCGGCGATGAAGAAGGCCGGTCTGACCGCGGTCGGTCCGCGCATGACGATCACGACGAACTGGGGCGAGGAAGACTACACGTTCAGCGTCGCGGTGCCGGTCAGCGCGGCATCCGTCACGATCGCCGGTCAGCAGCACGCGATTGAAACCCCGGTCCTGTCACCGAGCGATACCGGCGGTGATGAGGAGGAGCAGCCGAAGACCTTCAACCCGGGCGACAAGGACAAGAGCGGCATGCTGGTCATCGACGCCAACGTGCGCGCCGCACTCTGGTCCCAGGGCAAGGCGCTGGTCACCGAATACACCGGCAGCCCGGCTGCACTGCCGTTGATGCGCCTGAACCAGAAAGCCTATGCGGAGACGCACGGCTACCATTACAACGAGCAGGGGGTCGGCCGTTTCTGGGATGAACTGACCTCGGCGCCGGACGCGGCGCAGGATCAGCAGACCTTCAAGGTCTATCTGCCGATCCAGCTGTAACGGACTGGCAACGTTGCCGAAGAAAAAGCCGCGCATTGCGCGGCTTTTTCGTTATTCCCTTCTCCGGTCGGGAGACAAATCGGAAGGATTGCCGATTTGCACGGCGAAGCCGCCCGAAGGGAGAGCCACAAGGAGGTGGCGAATAAACGTGGCGCGCGGCGCTAGATGAGGGTTCGGTCTTGGTGTGCGGCTGAAGACGGGGGAACGCCACTACGCCCGAACTCTCACCTGCAGGGGAGAGGCTCGGAGCGTCACTGCGCCTCCTGTTCGTAGCGCACCGCGACGACCACGAAACGCGCTCGCCTTCCCGGCAAATCCGCTTCGAATTCATCGTCCGCGCGACGCTTCAGCGCGGCGCGCGCGAGCGGCGAGTCGATGCTGATCCAGCCAAGCGCGGCATCGGTCTCGTCCGGACCGACAATGCGGTACTCGTGCTCGTTGCCGCGCTCGTCCTCGATGCGGAACCACGCGCCGAAGAAGATCGCCGAGCGGTCCGTCGGCAATGTGTCGAGCACGCGCAGATCCGGCAGGCGCTTACTGAGATAGCGCACGCGCCGGTCGATCTCGCCGAGCTGCTTCTTGCGATAGGTGTATTCCGCGTTTTCCGAACGGTCGCCTTCGGCCGCGGCCGCGGCCAGCGCGCGCACGACCTCGGGGCGCCGCACGCGCCAGAGGTCGTCGAGTTCCGCCTTCAGGCGGCGATGGCCTTCGGGCGTGATCACGGCGGTTGAAGCGGCGGCGGCAGGGCGCCAACGGCTCATGCGGGCAATCCAGTGCGAAGCAGGGCAGCGACGCTAGCGACGAGCCCGGCAATCGTCAACGGATACATCCTCGGATGGCCGGCCGGCGCCAATGGCCTGGCGTGCACACCTGCCGTCGCGGATGCGTAGAATCGCGGCGAAGGGCCTTGGGGAAAGACCGCGTCGTGCTGATCATCCCGTTGCATCGTGCGCCGACGCTGGCGAATTTCCCATGGATCACGCTGATGCTGATCGTGGCCAACGTGTTCGTGTTCCTGGGTCTGCAATCGGGCGATGCGCGCGTGCAGGAGCGTGCACTCGACTATTACGCGCAGCAGGGCCTCGCGAAGTGGGAGTTCCCGGCCTATCGCGACTGGCTGGCGGCGCACGCCGACGCCGGGCAGCGTCGCGCGCTGTTCGAGCGCTTCGCCGATGCCGATGGCGCGGTCGCCATACAGGTCCTGCAGTCGGACGCGGCGTTTCTCGCCGACCTGCGCGCGGACAAGTTGATCACGCCGCAGGCGAAGGGCCATGCCGACTGGCGCGAACGTCGTGACGAATTCGATCGGCTCTGGAACGCCGCGTTCACCGAACGCTGGATGATCCACTTCTCCGACTTCGATCCGCGGCGCATGTTCGGTGCGATGTTCCTGCATGGAGGCATCGGCCACCTGCTCGGCAACATGCTGTTTCTCGCGCTGCTCGGCCTGCTCGTCGAGGGCGCACTTGGGCACGGGTTGTTCCTTGCGGTCTACCTGCTCGGCGGACTGGGCAGTGCGATGTTGAGCCTCTTGTGGCGTTGGGGTGAAACCGGCAGTGCGCTCGGCGCGTCCGGTGCGATCGCCGCGTTGATGGGCGCCTATTGCGTGCTCTGGGGGACACGCAAGGTGAGGTTCTTCTGGTGGTTCTTCGTCGTGTTCGACTATGTGAAGGCGCCCGCGCTGGTGCTGCTGCCGTTCTGGCTCGGCTGGGAACTGCTGAACCTGTTCTGGAACAAGGGCGCGCACGTCGGTTTCGACGCGCACGCAGGCGGCATCGTGGCCGGCGCGCTGCTCTCGCTCGGCGCGCGCGCGCTGCACTGGGAACGTCGCGATTTTCTCGACGAGGATGCGATTGCGGAGGCGGCCGCCGACGGGCGTGCCGCTCTGGTCAAGGCACGCGAGCATATCGGTCGTCTCGAACTCCCGGCAGCGCGCGCGTTGCTGGAACCACTGGCCGCGGCACGGCCCGAAGACTTCGAAGTGCGCGTCGCCCTGTACCGCTGCGCGCGCTACGAGCCGCGCACGCCGCGCCTTGCCGAAGCCGCGCGCGCCGTGCTGGCGATCGCGACGCACAGCGCCAGCGAGGTGCGCGAGCAGAAGGCGCTCTACGACGACTACGTCAAGGCGGCCGGAGGCGCGTTGCCGCTGAGCGACGAGCGGATGATCGCCATGGTGCGGCGCTGGCCGGTGATCGGCGCCGGCGCCGACGCGGCGAGGTTGCTGGCGACGCTGATCGAGCGCGCGCCGACGACGGCGGGTCTTGAAGCAGCCTGCCTCGGCGTTGCGCGTGACTTGCGCACCCGCGGCGAACCGGCCAACGCAAAGAGGCTGCTCGAAAAGGTCGTCGCTGCCTACCCGCAGAGCAGCGAGGCGGCCAAGGCGCGCCTGCTGCTTGCGGACACGGCGTAGGCCTGCGCTTCGTCAGCGTGCCGGGCTGGTCGCGGGCGTGAGCTTGTCGAGAAACCGCCGGTACGCCGCGATATCGGCGGCGAGCGCGTGGTTCGGATAGGCCTGCGTGAGCTGGTCGAGCAGTGCGCGCGCCTCGGCGTCCTTGCCCATGCGCTCGGCGAGCAGCTTCGCCGCGAGCAGGTAGTTCTGCGGGATGTCGGCGTGCTTCGGGTAACGCTTGTGGAACCCTGAAACCAGCTTCAGCGCAACCTGGGTGTTGCCGGCATCCACGGCCTTCTGCGCGACGCGCGATACCTGGTCCGGATGCGCGAGCTGGAACCCGGGATCGAGCTCGAGGCATTCGCGCGCGACGTCGACGGCGCGCCGGTCCTTGTCCTGTGCGAGCAGCATGCTGATCCACTCGCGACCATGGCGCAGTTGCTCGTCGCGTCGGTCGCCGAGTGCCAGCAGCTTGCGATACTGCGCATGCAGCGCTTCGGAGCCGCCCTGTCCGCGCAACTGCGCACCGACCAGCTCGCTTGCCGCATCCGGTTGGCCGTCGCGCACGAGCCGGGCCACTTCGTCGAGCGTGGCCTGATCCGGATCGTCGCGAACATTCCGTAGCGGAGGCGGCGCCTGCACGGGCTCGTAGCCGACCTCCTCGTGGTACTGGTAGATCAGGTAGCCCATCAGATGGAACGTCGCGACGACGGCGTAACCGGTGATGAAATGGAATGCGATCGCCGAGATCACCGGCGGCAGGAACGGCAATACGAGAGCCTGCGCATAGCGCTGGCTGATGTTGAACATGAAATAGAGCGCTGCTACCGCGATGTAAGGCCAGCCAAAGCGCCCCATGATCGCGAGCCAGGTCGCCGGATTCAGCGCGTGGCCGAGGTTCTCGTCCATAGCCAGCGACATGATCGCGCCGGGTAGGGCGAGTGCGAGGAAGATCGCGACGAATGCGCCACCCACTGGGCCGAGCAGGAGGAAACCGATCAGGTTGAGCGCGAAGAACGCGACCTGCAGCCAGATCTGCGACCAGCCAAGGCTGTCCTCGACGGAGACCGCGATCTCGGGCGGCTTCAGCCGTCCGTTGGCCGAGGCGCGCAGGCATTCAAACGCGTACTTGTAGAGTGCGACCCAGATCAGCATCTGGAACAGCCAGCCGACGACACCGAGCGGCAGGTAGCCGACAAGGCGGCAAAGCGCGAGCACGACGATCGTGGTCAACGCACCGCTGTGGGCCGGGTACAGAGAGATCTCGCGCAGCCGGTTCCAGAACGGCTCGATCGGTGGATGGTCCGTCGTCATTGAAACCCCCTGTGTGTGATGATCGTGAGCTCAGCGCTTGCTGATCGAGCCGAGTACGCCGCGCAGGATCGAGCGTCCAAGTTGGCTGCCGGCATTGCGCGCCATTGATTTCGCCATCGCCTCGAGCATGCCCTGGCGGCGGCCGGTGCCGAGGATCATGTCCTTCGCCGCACCCATCCAGCCGGGACCCTGGGATGCGGCGCCGGGTTTGCCGGCGTCGCCCGAAGGCGTCGTCACGGCGCCGGTGGCGGCGCGCTGCGTGAGTATCTCGAATGCCGACTCGCGGTCGATTGCCGTGTCGTACTTGCCGCCGATCGGCGAGCGCGAACGCACCATGGCGCGTTCCTCGTCGCTGACGACGCCGATCCGGCAGCCGGGTGAGGCAATCAACGTGCGTTCGACCGGCATCGGCACGCCGCCTTCCTGCAGCGTCGAGACCAGCGCCTCGCCGACGCCGAGCTGGGTGATTGCCTCGACGACATTGACCTTCGGATTCTGCGCGAACGTCTCCGCGGCAGCCTTGACCGCTTTCTGGTCGCGCGGCGTGAATGCGCGCAGCGCGTGCTGGATGCGGTTGCCCATCTGGCCGAGGATCACGTCCGGCAGATCGTCCGGATTCTGCGAGCAGAAGTACACGCCGACGCCCTTCGAACGGATCAGGCGCACGACCTGCTCGACACGTTGGCGCAGGGCAGGCGGCGCGTCGTCGAACAGCAGATGCGCCTCGTCAAAGAAGAACACGAGTTTTGGCTGGTCGAGGTCGCCGACCTCGGGCAGCTTCTCGAAGAGTTCCGACAGCATCCAGAGCAGGAAGGTCGTGTACAGCTTCGGCTTCAGGATCAGCTGGTCGGCGGCGAGGATGTTGACGATGCCGCGGCCGGACAGGTCCTGGCGCATGAAGTCGGCGAGATCGAGCGCCGGCTCGCCGAAGAACTGGTCGCCGCCGGCCTGCTCCAGCGACAGCAGCGCGCGCTGGATCGCGGCGATCGAGGTCGGCGAGATCAGGCCGTAGTGTTGCGAGAGGTCCTTGGCGTGTTCGCTCGCGAACGCGAGCATCGCGCGCAGGTCCTTGAGATCGAGCAGCAGCAGGCCTTCGTCGTCGGCGGTCTTGAACACGATCTCGAGCACGCCGGACTGGATGTCGTTGAGTTCGAGCAGGCGTGCGAGCAGGTTCGGTCCCATCTCGGAAACCGTGGTGCGTACCGGATGACCGAGTTTGCCGTAGATGTCCCAGAACACGACCGGATTCGCGCCCGGCGTCCACGCGATGCCGAGCTGGTCGATGCGCGCTTTCAGTTTGTCGCTCATCGCGCCGGCCTGTGACAACCCTGCGAGGTCGCCCTTGACGTCGGCCAGGAACACCGGCACGCCGAGCTTCGAGAAACCTTCGGCGAGCAGCATCAGCGATACCGATTTTCCGGTGCCGGTCGCACCCGCGATCATGCCGTGGCGGTTCGCGTACTTGGTCAGCAGGCGGACTTCATGGTCGCCCTTGCCGATCAGGATGTCGTTCACTCGCAGCTCCTTGTCGCGTCGCGCCGTTCATGCAAGAGCGTCGATTCTAGCCGGCACCGGCGTCGTGGCGTCGCCCACGAGCGCTCGGATTCATGCGCTTCGGGTTGCCGGACCCGGTGCCGACGGGTAACTTGCAGCGATTGTCCCGGAGTAGAAACATGCAGTCAGTCCCTCGCATCCCTCTTGTTGCGCTCACGCTGGTTCTTGGCGCCTGCGCGGGCACGCCACAGCAACGCAATCAGCCGACGGGCGCTGCCCGATCCGGCGATGCGCAGGTGGATGCGCTGTACGCGCAGCTCGACCAGGACAGCCAGCGCTACGAAGGCGGCCTCGATCTCGCGCGCAAAGGCGACAGCGCGCAGGCGCAGGGCGAGATGAAGGCCGCGCTCGACGACTTGCGCGCCGCAGCCACGCGTTGCGGCCAGCTGCCGGGCTGCGACCAGCAGCGCTTCGTCGCGGTGTTCGACAACTTGCTGCGGCTCGGCATCGGTGAAGGCTCGGCTCGTGCGGCCGAAGGCGATACCAGCGGCGCGACGCCGGAGGCGACCGTCCCGCCAGAAGAATCCTCGCCGGCCACCGCGGCGCTGCCCGAACTCGGCCGCACGGTGACCCTGCTCAAGGGCCGTGAACTCGGTGACATCATCGCGCTGAACGGCCCGGTCAAGGTCGCGCTCGAGGCCTGGTTGACCCAGTACCGCCCGAACCTGATGGACGCGTACGAGAACTACCAGTACCTGCGTTACCGCATGTGGCCCGAATACGAGAAGGCCGGGCTGCCTGAAGCGCTTCTGTTCGGCATGCTCGCCAAGGAATCCGGCGGCAAGGTGCATGCGGTATCGCGCTCGGGGGCGTCCGGGCCGCTGCAGTTCATGTATGCGACTGGCCAGCGCTTCGGCCTCGGCACGGTCGACGGTTTCGACCAGCGTTTCGACCCGCAACTCGCGGCGCGTGCGAACGCGGCTTATGTCAACGAGCAGCTCGCGATCTTCAACAACAACCTCGAGCTCGTGATCGGTGCGTACAACGGCGGCGAGGGCGCGATGCAGCGTCGTGCCGGCAAGGGCGAGGGTGCGCTCAGTTTCTGGGATCCGCAGGTGTACTTCGGCGTCTCCCAGGAAACCCGCGAATACGTACCGATGGTGCTCGCAGCGGCCTGGCTGTTCATGCACCCGGAGCGCTACAACCTCGAGTTCCCGAAGATTCCGGGACGGCCAGGCAGCATCACGCTGAAGCGTCCGGCATCGATCGCGGAACTCACGATGTGCCTCGGCCAGGACGGTAACGCGCATGACGGTTGGTTTCGAACCCTGCGCAACCTGAATCCGCAGCTCGACCCGCAGCAGCAGGAGCCGGCCGGCGCGCGCCTCGCGGTGCCACTGCGGCTGGAGAAGACCTATCAGCGCGATTGCGCGGCCGGACGCTGGCCGCAGCTCGCCGCCGAACTGCATGCGGCGGCCATCCCGTCGCCGCCGTCCGCGTTGGCGCAGCAGGCGGCAACACCGAAGCAGAAGGCATCGAAGGTCAAGAGCTATGTCGTGCGCAAGGGCGACTCACTGGCATCGATCGCACGCAAGAGCAGTTGCGGCGGAGTCCAGGAGATCGCCGCGGCGAACGGCTTGCGCGCGCCGCACTATGCGTTGAAGACGGGCCAGACGCTGAAGTTGCCGGGCTGCTGAGCAGGCCGCAGCGACGCCGAAGCGGTCGCTGCGACTGCGCGAGGGGCTCTCAGGCCGCCTCGGCCTCGCCAAGCATCCAGCGGTTGAGTTCGGTCGCCGGGATCGCTTCCTTCAGCGTGCGCAGCAGGCGCATGACCTGGCGGTGCAGTTCCTGCTGCTCGGTGAACGGCGAATCCTTGGTTTCGTGGTAGACCACGGTCAGCCAGAGCGCGACGCCACGCAGGCGCACCTGCAGGTTGTCCGAGCGCAGGCGCTCCAGGCCGATGTCGGTGCCGCTGCCCCAGGCGCGGTACTTCTCCTCGGGCGGGGTCGCGTACAGGTGCGGGAATTCGCTCTTGGACGCGTTCGCAAACTCGCGCAGCGCGATCGCGGCGAGCTGACGCCGCACGTTCGGAGCCAGCTGTTCCAGCGCCTTGTTGATTTCACGGAATTGCCGGCGCAACTGCACCGAGCGAGTCAAAGCGATCAGACGGGTGACGAAGTGCATTGATCCTCCCTGCCATCCATGGATCAAATTCGAGGGTCCATTAGCGAAATCTTAAGTCTTCCGAGCAACTCGGTTTCGATCAGTGCGTCACAAATTGCCGAACTGCGTCACATTCTGACCCATTCCCCCGGGAATGGAAAGCGAGGCGGCCGATTCTGGCGAGGCTGGCTTGTAGGGAGTCGTGCGGGAGGCGGAGGGACTATCGGCCTGCCAGGCTCCCGACTCGCTCCCCGACGCGGACCGGCTGTTCGGCGCGCAGGTGCGGGTCGAATCGTCCCGCCTGGAGCGGCAGCAGCACGATGGCGGTCGAGCCCATGTTGAAACGCCCCAGCTCGGCGCCGCGCGCGAGCCGGATGCCGCGTCCGCGCCAGTCGCGGCGGGTGATCGTCGATGCGTAGGGTGGCACTTCGACGCCGCCCCAGACGGTCTCGATGCCCGACACCAGCATCGCGCCGACCAGCACGACCGCGAACGGCCCATGCTCGCCGCGGAAATGGCAGACAAGGCGTTCGTTGCGCGCGAACAGGCGCGGGATCGCCGCGACCGCGAACGGCGCGACGCTGAACAGGCGACCGGGGACGTGCACGGTCTCGACCAGTTCGCCGGCCAGCGGCATGTGCACGCGGTGGTAGTCGCGCGGCGACAGATACACGGTGAGGAAGCTGCCATCGGCGTACGCCGACGCGGCATCGGCATCGGTGAGCAGCTCGGCGGCGCTGAACGTCTGTCCCTTCGCCTGCAGGATGCGTCCGGCCAGGATCGGGCCCGACTGGCTGATGCGCCCGTCAGCGGGACAGAGGATCGCGTCAGCGTCGGCCGGCTGCGGTCGCATACCGGGCTTCAGTGCGCGCGTGAAGAACGCGTTGAAATGGCGATAGGCGGCGAAGTCCGCGGTTTCCGCTTCGTCGAGGTCGACGCGGTAGCTGCGCACGATCCGGCCGATCAGGAAGTTCTTCCACGGCGCGAACGTCCAGCGCGTGCCCCACAGCACGAGGCGCGACAGGAAGCGGTGCGGCAGGATGTATTGCAGGGCGAGCTTCAGTCCGGAGTGGCTCATTCAATCGTCATCCCGGCCATGGATTGGCCGGGACCCGGCGCCAGGGAGGGAAACAAACGTCTTCAGGTCGGCCGCGATCTTTGTGGCCTCGAACGGCGGCCGGAACAGGCCAATCTGGCGGCCTTGCGGGTCGATGATCACCGCCGATGCGCTGTGGTCGACCGCGTAGTTGCCGTTGTCGGTCTTCTCGCGCGAGTAGATCAGGCCGAGCGCGCGGGTCAGGCGGGTCAGGTTCTCGTCATCGCCGGTCGCGGCGACGAAGTCCTTGCTGAAGAACCCGACGTAGCGTGCGAGCTGCTCGGGCGTATCGCGCGTCGGGTCAACCGAGATGAAGTCGAAGCGGACCTTCTCCGCCTCGACCGGCTCGAGCAGTTTCCAGGCCTGTTTGAACGTGGCCAGCGTGGTCGGACAGACGTCCGGGCAGTTCGTGTAGCCGAAGAACGCGACCGTCCAGTGGCCCTTCCAGTCCGCCGGCGTCAGCGACTGCCCATCGCTGCGGGCCAGATGGAAATCCGGCAGTGCGCGCGGCGCCGGATAGAGCACGGCGGCTTGGAGCTTAAGCGGTGCCGGCGCACCCAGCATGCGTGCGCCGAACCACAGTCCGAATGCGGCGGCGAAAGCGGCAACGAGGATCAACACGGTCGCGGAGATGCGGCCGGACATGCGGGCAGGAGTCATCCGCCCATTATAAGGCGCGACGCCGGCCATGCGGTCGATGTGGGCGGCTCGGCCTTATACTGTGCGGCCTTTTTTGACGGCGCCTTCCCTACGTGACCAGCGAACTCGCCACGATCGTTGACTTCATCCGCTACGGCGCAAGCCGCTTCGGCGCCGCCGGCCTGACTTTCGGCCACAGCTACGACAACGCGCTCGACGAGGCCACGCACCTGGTCCTGCACGCACTGCATCTTCCGCACGATCTCGCGCCCGCGTATGGGCAGGCGCGCCTGACCGCCACCGAGAAACAAACCGTGCTCGCGTTGATCGATCGTCGCATCGACGAGCACAAGCCGGTCGCGTACCTGACCGGCGAGGCCTGGTTCGCCGGCCTCAAGTTCAAGTCCGACACGCGCGCGCTGGTGCCGCGCTCGCCGATCGCCGAGCTGATCCAGGGCGGTTTCTCGCCGTGGCTGGACGAGCGTCACGTCGAGCGCGCGCTGGATCTGTGCACCGGTTCCGGCTGCATCGGCATCGCGATGGCCGCGCACAATCCGGGCTGGCGGGTCGATCTTGCCGACATCAGCGCCGATGCGCTGGCGCTCGCGCGCGAGAACGTCGAGTTTCAGGACGTGGGCGAGCGCGTGCGTGTGATCCGCTCCGACCTGTTTGCCGGACTCGCCGGCGAGCGCTACAACCTGATCGTCAGCAATCCGCCGTACGTGACCGAACAGGAGTTCGCCGCGCTTCCGCCCGAATACAGCCATGAGCCCGCGCTAGGTTTGACTGCGGGCCAGGACGGCCTCGACTTCGCGTTGCGCATCCTCGTTGCGGCGCCGGAGCACCTCAGCGACGACGGCGTGCTGATCGTCGAAGTCGGCGAGAGCGAACGCGCGTTGGTCGAATTGCTGCCGGAAGTACCGTTCAACTGGATCGAGTTCGATGTCGGCCAGATGGGCGTGTTCCTGCTCGACCGGCGCGACCTGGTCGAGCATGCCGACTCGATCCGCAAAGCGGCGAAAGCGCGCGGCTGATCGATCTTCGAGTAGGCATTGATCAGGCCGTTCGCCCTGAGGTATCGAAGGGCGAATGGCCGGCACGCACAGATCGTTAAGAGTCGCTCGTGCTTCGATACCGCAGCACTAATGGCAGAGTAGTTCGTCAACAGATTCGAGGCTAGGCAGCAACCCGGCATGTCCAGCAACTCCTTCGGAAAACTGCTCACCGTCACGACCTTCGGTGAAAGCCACGGTCCCGCGATCGGCTGCGTGGTCGATGGCTGCCCGCCCGGCCTTGCGATCGCGCCGGGCGATTTTCGCGAGGATCTTGAGCGTCGCGCGACCGGCAGGAGCCGCTACACCTCGCAACGCCGCGAAGCCGACGAGGTCGAGATCCTTTCCGGCGTGTATGAGGGCCGCACGACCGGCACGCCGATCGCGCTCGTGATTCGCAACACCGACGCGCGCTCGAAGGACTACAACGAGCTCGCCGACACGTTTCGCCCTGGCCACGCCGACTACACCTACTGGCAGAAATATGGCATCCGCGATCCGCGCGGCGGTGGCCGTTCGTCCGCGCGCGAGACGACGATGCGCGTCGCCGCTGCGGTGATCGCGAAGAAGTGGCTCGCCGAACGATTCGGTGTGCGTGTGCGCGGTCACCTCGCGCAGATCGGCGAACTCGTGCCACGCACATTCGAATGGGGCGCGGTCGAAGCCAATCCGTTCTTCTGGCCCGATGCGGCGATGGTCGAGGAGCTCGAGAGCTACGTGAACGCGCTGCGCAAGTCCGGCGATTCAGTGGGAGCGCGCGTGACCGTCGTCGCTGACGGCGTGCCCCCGGGCTGGGGCGAGCCGATCTACGGCAAGCTGGATGGCGAACTCGCATCCGCGCTGATGAGCATCAACGCAGTCAAGGGCGTCGAGATCGGCGCCGGCTTCGCGAGCGTCGCGCAGAAGGGCAGCGAGCATCGCGACGAGATCACGTTGGATGGATTCCTGTCGAACCACGCCGGCGGCATCCTCGGCGGTATCTCGACCGGGCAAAGCGTCGTCGCTTCGATTGCGCTGAAGCCGACTTCGAGCATCCTGATCCCGGGCCGCAGCGTGAATCTCGCCGGCGAGCCGGTCGAAGTCGTGACCAAGGGCCGCCACGATCCCTGCGTCGGCATCCGCGCGACGCCGATCGCCGAGGCGATGGTCGCGCTGGTGTTGATGGATCAGGCGCTGCGTCATCGTGCGCAATGCGGCGACGTCGGGCCGGTGTCGCCGCGCATTCCCTGATGCGGGCAGCGAGGGGCATCCGGCGCGCTCTGGAGGTCGATATGGCAACACCATCCGAATCAGGGGCACCGGTTTCGTTCCGCGAAATATGGAGCGACGCAATCCACTACTGGGAGTGGCTCCGGATTGCCTACAACCTCGCGCTGGCTCTTGTCGTCGTGGGCTGCTTCGCGAGGAAGTGGCCGTATTTCCGCGGCCAGTTCAATTTGGAGCACGTGCTGGCGCTGCTCGTCCTGGCTGTGCTCGCCAATATCTGCTACTGCGCGGCGTATCTCGCGGACATTCCAATCCAGTACTCGTCGTATCGCGCCACATGGCGGGGCGGGAGGTGGATCGCATGGCTCGCCGGCACCTTGTTCGCAGTCGCGTTGGCGTACTACTGGGTCGTCGACGAAATCTATCCGTCGGTCGGTGCCTGAGCCTCACTGCGCGATGAACGCTTCCCGCAAGAAGGTCTGGGTCACCCAGCCGGTATTCCCGGATATCGTCGCGCGGCTCGAATCCGATTTCGATCTCGTGCAGGCGCATGCGGTCACGCGCTATACGAGCGCCGAACTTGCGGCGGGCCTGCGCGACGTCGACGGCGCGATCGTCTGCATTCCAGATCGCATCGATGCAGCCGCGATTGCAGGCGCGACACGCCTCAAGGCCATCGCGAACATCGGCACCGGCTACAACAATCTCGACATCGCCGCCCTCACCGCGGCGGGCATCGTCGCGACGAACACGCCCGATGTGCTGACCGAGACGACGGCCGATTTCGCCTGGGCGCTGCTGCTCGCGACCGCGCGACGCGTCACCGAGGCCGAGCGCTGGCTGCGCGAAGGGCACTGGACGACCTGGTCGTTCGAGCTGATGCTCGGGCAGGACATCCACGGCAGCACGCTCGGCATCCTCGGCATGGGCCGCATCGGCCAGGCGATCGCGCGGCGCGCGGCCGGGTTCCGCATGCGCGTGCTCTACTATATCGTTCGCGGCTGCCCGCTTCGGTCGAGCGCGACTGCAATGCGCACTACGTGGACAAGGATGAATTGTTCGCGGCGAGCGACCATCTGGTGCTCACACCGCCCTACAACCCAGGCAATCATCACGCCGTCGGCGCCGCCGAGCTTGCGCGCATGAAGGCCTCCGCGACCTTGATCAACGTCGCTCGCGGCGGCATCGTCGACGATGCGGCACTGGCCGACGCGCTGGCGAACGGTCGCCTCGCCGCGGCCGGGCTCGACGTCTACGAGAACGAACCGAACCTGCCCCCGGCGCTGCTCGCCTGCCGCAACATCGTGCTGACCCCGCACATCGCAAGCGCAAGCACCGCGACACGGCGTGCGATGGTCGCGCTCGCGGTCGACAACCTGGTTGCAGCGCTCGGCGCCGGCCCACTGGCCGGCCGGCCGCCGAATCCGATTAATGCCGATGCGTTATTGGCGCGCGGGGCCTGATCCGGTTCATGCTTCGACAGATTCCCAATTCCCCATCCCGACAAATCCCATGAGCAAGAAGACGAAGTACAACGTGGCCATCGTCGGCGCGACCGGCGCGGTCGGTGAAGCGCTGCTGGCGATCCTCAAGGAGCGCGAGTTCCCGATCGGCGAACTTGTGCCGCTGGCGAGCGAGCGCTCGGCCGGGGGCAAGGTTGCGTTCGGCAATCGCGAGATCACCGTGCGCGATCTCGCGACGCACGACTTCAACGGCATCGACATCGCGTTCTTCTCGGCCGGCGGCTCGGTGTCGCGCGTGCATGCGCCGCGCGCGGCGGCGGCCGGCGCGGTCGTGATCGACAACACCTCGGAGTTCCGCTACCAGGACGACATCCCGCTGGTCGTCAGCGAGGTCAACCCGCACGCGATCGCGCAGTACACGAACCGCGGCATCATCGCGAACCCGAACTGCTCGACGATGCAGATGCTGGTCGCGCTCGCGCCGATCCATCGCGCGGTCGGCATCGAGCGGATCAATGTCGCGACGTATCAATCGGTGTCCGGCGCGGGCCGCTCCGGTTCCGAGGAGCTGGGCCGCCAGACCGCGGCGCTGCTGAATTTCCAGGATGTCGAGCCGAAGAAGTTCCAGGCGCAGATCGCGTTCAACCTGATTCCGCAGATCGACGACTTCCAGGACAACGGCTACACCAAGGAAGAAATGAAGATGGTCTGGGAGACGCGCAAGATCCTCGAGGACGAGGCCATCCAGGTGAACCCGACCGCGGTCCGCGTGCCGGTGTTCTACGGCCATTCCGAGGCCGTGCACATCGAGACGCGCGGCAAGATCAGCGCGGACGCCGCGCGCGAGCTGTTGGAGAAAGCACCCGGCGTGATCGTCGTCGACGAGCGCAAGCCGGGAGGCTATCCGACACCGGTCTCGCACGCGGCCGGCAAAGATGAGGTATTCGTCGGACGCATCCGCGAGGACATTTCGCATCCGCACGGTCTCGACCTCTGGGTGGTTTCGGACAACATCCGCAAGGGCGCCGCGCTGAACGCGGTGCAGGTCGCCGAGCTCCTCGTGAAAAGCTACCTGTGATCCAGGCCCCATGGCCGCTAAAACCTGCTGTGATCTATAGTTACGATTGTGTTATAAGCCCGTTTCGAGATGTACTCGATCAGGTCAAAACGCCTCCGGGGGGCATGCCTAGATGAAACGACCGCTGCAACTGCCACTTGCGATCGCGCTCGCGCTGGGCGGAACGAACGCGCTGGCGCTGGGCCTCGGGCCTGTGCATGTGAAGTCCAAGCTCAACCAGCCCTTGGACGCGGAGATTCCGGTCATCCAGGGCACCGCGGGCGAGGCCGAAGGCCTGCTCGTCAATCTGGCCGGCGCCGAAGATTTCGAGCGCATCGGCCTGAACCGCTCGCGCCTGGGCGTTCCGCTCGAGTTCGCGGTGGTCAAGGGCGCGCAGGGCGACCTGGTCATC
Organism: Dokdonella soli; assembly: GCF_039523175.1. Lineage (NCBI taxonomy): Bacteria > Pseudomonadati > Pseudomonadota > Gammaproteobacteria > Lysobacterales > Rhodanobacteraceae > Dokdonella > Dokdonella soli. The sequence continues at coordinate 354,413 of NZ_BAAAEU010000024.1, read as the reverse complement.
AAGGTCACCAGCAAGGAAGCGGTGCGCGAGCCATACCTGGATTTCCTGGTCGAGGCGAACTGGCCGAAGGGCCGCCTGCTGCGTGAATACACCGTGCTGCTCGATCCGCCGGTGAGCGCGCCGGGAACGCGCAGCGCGAGCACGTCCCCGTTGCCGGCCACGCCGGCGACGGCGTCGATCCCGAAGCCTGAGAAGAAGCCGGCCGAACATCCGACGGCCGCAGCGACTCCCACGCCGGCACCGGTCCCGCGTGCCAGCGCGAAGCCTGCACGCGAGACGCCTGCGCACAACGCAAAAGAGGGCGAGTACGGCCCGGTCGAGGCCGGCGAGACGCTGTCCGAAGTCGCCCGCGCCTCGCGTCCGAACGAGGGCGTCAACATCAACCAGATGATGCTGGCGCTGCTCAAGAACAATCCGAATGCGTTCTACAAGGACAACATCAACGCGCTGAAGCGGGGTGCGATCCTGCGTGTTCCGTCGGCCGACGAGATCAAGGCAGTCGGATCGGCCAGCGAGGCCGCCGCACAGGTGCACTCGCAGGTCGAGGACTGGCGCGGCGGTCGCGCCAGCCCGACCCTGGTGGCGGACACCGGCAGCAAGGCGCCCGCTTCGGCTCCGGCCGCGCCCGCGAAGGCACCGAAGGCGGTTGCGTCAGACGGCAAGACATCCGGTGAGCGTCTCGAGCTGGTCCCACCGAAGGCCGGTAAGGACAGTCTCGCGATGGCGGACCGGCCCGGCGCTGGCGCCGGCAGTGCGGCCGCGACCACCGAGCTCAAATCCGAACTCGCGCGTGCCAAGGAAGCGCTGACCACGCAGCAGCAGGCAGCCGGCGAGCTGAAATCGCGGGTCAAGGAACTCGAGGACCTGAAAGGCAAGAACGATCGTCTGATCAGCCTCAAGGATTCCGAGATCGCCGAACTGCAGCAGAAGCTCAAGCAGTTGCAGGAGAAGTCGGGCGCTCCGACGGCCAAGCCGGCGAGTCCGCCAAGCGCACCCGCACCCGCACCCGCACCCGCAGCGGCGACGGCAACGGCAAGTGCTCCCGCACCGGTCGCAAGCGTTCCCGCGACTACGCATCCGACGCCTGCGGCTGCACCGTCGGCATCGACTCCGGCGGCAGCAGGGGCAGCCGCTGCCGCTGCCGCCGCCGCGAATGCGAAGATCGGAAAGCAGGACATTTGGGGCAACACCGCCGACAAGGCGGCGACAACGAAGCCTGCCGAAGCCGGCAAACCGGTTTCGCCGGCGCCCGCTGTCACCGCTAACGGCGCTACGCCTGTGGCGGCGTCGCCTGCTCCGGCTGGCACGACGGTAACGACAACGCCGTTGACGCCGACGCCGCCCACCACGACGAATCCGGCGCCGGCGCCGGCGCATGCGACCAGCGAAGCCCCGAAACCTGCCGCATCGGCCCCGGCCACGGCGGTGAGCAAGCCCAAGCCGCAGCCGCTGCCTGCCACGGCGCCGTGGTACGAACAGGTGTGGGTCAAGTCGGCCGCGCTCGCCGCCGGCATCCTGCTCCTGCTGTTCGGTCTGCTCGGTCTGCGCAAACGCAAGCCGGCGACCGCTGTCGCGCGGGGTTCGCTCGCCGATTCGTTTGGCGACTCCACCGGGGGCGCGTCCGATGCGGCGCATGCTTCGATGGAATCGGAGGCGGCGAGCCTGCACGAGCAGCTTCAGCATGAGCCGTCCAACGTCGGCCTGCACCTCGAATTGCTGAGTCTCTACTACGCCGAGCGCAACGTCGCCCAGTTCGAGGATGCGGCGACCGAGATGCATGCGTACGTGACCGACCCTCATCAACCGGAATGGCTGGAGGCGCAGGCGATGGGCCAGGAACTCGCACCGCACAATCCGTTGTTCGCCGGAGCCGCGCACTACGACGACAGCGATGCGGCGATCGCGGTCGGCTATGCCGACACGGTCGAACGGCCGGCGTTCGAACATCGCGGCGGCAGTTACGCGCACAACCATGAGGAACCGGTCGTGCAGCAGCCCGAGCATCCGGAGCCGGCGGTCGGATTCGGCTTCAATCACGACGACATGACGCACGCCGCGCCAACGGCTCCGGCGCGTGCCGCCGAGGGGTTCGATTTCGATGACCTTCCGCCGCTCGATTTCGAGCAGCCGGTCGCACCTGTGGAGCACGTGGAGCACGATCACGCCGCCGCCGCGCCGGCCGCGCATCTGGACGAGGAGTTCTTTGCCGGTGACGATGCGATCGGCACCAAGCTCGACCTCGCCAAGGCCTACATGGACATGGGCGATCCGGAAGGCGCGCGCTCGATGCTCGAGGAGGTCATCGCCGAAGGCAATGAGGCGCAGAAGGCCGAGGCGCACCGGCTGATGGCCGAGATCCGCTGATCCAAGGCATTTTCCATCGCGACAAGGGCCGGGTTTCCCGGCCCTTGTCGTTTGCGGACACGTGAAACGAACGCTGCCTGTATTCTGTCCGGTCTTTCCATCTCCAGTCTTCCGCCACAAGCCCTCAATGCGCATCGCCCTCGGCATCGAATACGACGGCACCGATTTTTTCGGCTGGCAGCGTCTGTCGCACGGACGCAGCGTGCAGGGCGAGGTCGAGGCCGCGCTGTCGTTCGTCGCCGCGCATCCGGTCGAGGTGACCTGTGCCGGGCGCACCGATGCCGGCGTGCACGCGCGTTGCCAGGTCGTGCATTTCGACACCGTGGCCGAGCGCAGCGAACGCGGGTGGACACTCGGGGCGAACTCGAATCTGGCGCGCGACGTCGCCGTGCTGTGGGCGCGACCGGTCGCTGACGATTTTCACGCGCGTTTCGGCGCGCGTGCGCGGCGCTATCGCTACACGATCCTGAACCGGCCGGTCCGTGCTGCGCTCAGCGCGCGTTTCGTGACCTGGGAACGCGCGCCGCTGGAGGTGGACACGATGCAGCGCGCCGCGCAGGCCCTGATCGGCGAGCACGATTTCAGTGCGTTCCGCACGGTTGCGTGCCAGGCGAACTCGCCGATGCGCAACGTGCGCGAGATCGCGATCACGCGCAGCGGCGACGAAGTCTCGATCGAGATCGAGGCGAACGCGTTCCTGCACCATATGGTGCGCAACATCGTCGGTTCGCTGCTGCCGATCGGACGTGGCGAGCGTGCACCGGAATGGCTGGCCGAGCTGTTGCACGGTCGCGACCGCAGCGTTGCCGGGCCGACTGCTCCATCGTCCGGCCTGACCTTCCTCGCGCCGCGCTATCCGGCCGAATGGAAGCTGCCCGCGGAGGTGACCCTATGAGCTGCCTCTATGCAATGCTTCGGCACAAGGACGTGCCGCCGCGGCGAGCACGCGAGTGCTCGGCGCGACAAACGTGGCGCGGCTTTGCCGCGACCGTTTGTTGCAAGCCGCGGCAGGATGCCCGGTCTTGCAAATCATGAACAGCCCGACGCGCATCAAGTTCTGCGGAATCACGCGCACCGAGGATGCGCGGTTCGCCGCCGGTCTCGGCGTCGACGCGATCGGCCTGGTGTTCACGCGCAGAAGCCGGCGCTTCGTCGGGATCACGCAGGCACGCACGATCCGCCGCGCGCTGCCGCTGTTCGTGAGTACGGTCGCGCTGTTCATGGACGACGAGCCCGGATGGATCGAGGAAGTGATCGCCGAAGTGCAGCCGGATCTCCTGCAGTTCCATGGCGGCGAAGCGGCCGGATTCGCCGCGAGTTTCGCGCGGCCCTACATCAAGGCGGTGCCGATGGCCTCGGTGACCGATGTCGCGACCTATGCGTCGCAGCACCCGAACGCGGCCGGTTTCCTGCTCGATAGCCATACGGGCGGCGCGACCGGCGGCACCGGCGAGGCGTTCGACTGGACGCGCGCACCGAGGCAGCTGGGGCGTCCCGTCGTGCTCGCCGGCGGGCTCGACGCGCAAAACGTGGCGCAAGCGATCGCGCTCGTGCGACCCTATGCAGTCGACGTGTCGAGCGGCATCGAAACCGCTCCCGGCATCAAGAGCGTCGCGAAGATGCGCGCGTTTGTCGACGCAGTGCGCAGCGTGGCGCCAGAACCTACCCATCCAGCAGCACGATGAACAAGATCGAAGACTATTTCGCATATCCCGATGCACGCGGTCGCTTCGGCGACTATGGCGGCTCGTATGTCGCCGAGACACTGATCGCACCTCTCGCCGAATTGAATGCCGCGTATCAGGCGCTGCGCGTCGACCCCGCGTTCATCGCCGAGTTCGAGCGCGATCTCAAGTACTACGTCGGCCGGCCATCGCCGATCTACCACGCCGAGCGATTGTCGAAGAAGATCGGCGGCGCGCAGATCCTGCTGAAGCGCGAGGACCTGAACCATACCGGCGCGCACAAGATCAACAACACGATCGGCCAGGCGCTGGTCGCGCGCCACATGGGCAAGCGCCGCATCATTGCCGAGACCGGTGCCGGCCAGCACGGCGTCGCGACCGCGACCGTGTGCGCGCGCTTCGGCCTCGACTGCGTGGTCTACATGGGCGCGGTCGACATCGAGCGCCAGGCGATCAACGTGTACCGCATGAAGCTGCTCGGCGCGCAGGTCGTGCCGGTCACCTCCGGCTCGAAGACGCTGAAGGACGCGCTCAACGAGGCGATGCGCGACTGGGTCACGAATGTCGCCGACACGTTCTACATCATCGGCACGGTCGCCGGCCCGCACCCGTATCCGCAGATGGTGCGCGACTTCAACTCGGTCGTCGGTCGCGAGGCGCGTGCGCAAATGCTCGAACAATATGGCCGTCTGCCCGACGTGCTGACCGCCTGCGTTGGCGGCGGCTCGAACGCGATCGGCCTGTTCCATGCGTTCCTCAACGATCGCGAGATCGCGATCGTCGGCGCCGAAGCCGCGGGCGAGGGCATTGCGACCGGCCACCACGCGGCCTCGCTCGCGGCCGGCCGCCCCGGCGTGCTGCACGGCAACCGCACTTACGTGCTGTGTGACGACGACGGCCAGATCACCGAGACACATTCGGTCTCGGCCGGCCTCGACTATCCGGGTGTCGGCCCCGAGCATGCGTTTCTCAAGGACAGCGGTCGCGCGACCTATGTCGGCGTTACCGATGACGAGGCGCTCGCCGCGTTCCACGAACTCGCGCGCAGTGAAGGCATTCTCGCTGCGCTCGAATCGAGTCATGCGGTCGCGCAGGCGATCAAGCTCGCGCGCGAGCTGCCGAAGGACCGGCTGATCCTGTGCAACCTGTCCGGCCGCGGCGACAAGGATGTGCACACGATTGCCGCCAGGGAAGGGATCTCGCTGTGAGCCGCATCGACAATCGCTTCGCCGAGCTGAGAGCCAAAGGCCGCACCGGCCTGATCCCGTTCGTCACCGCCGGCGATCCGCTGCCGGACGCAACGGTCGAGCTGATGCATGCGCTGGTCGCGGCCGGTGCCGACCTGATCGAACTCGGCGTGCCGTTCTCCGACCCGATGGCCGATGGCCCGGTGATCCAGCATGCGAGCGAACGCGCGCTCGCGCGTGGCGTCGGCCTCAAGCAGATCTTTGGCTGGGTGCGCGAATTCCGCGCACGCGACGCGAATACGCCGGTCGTGCTGATGGGTTACATGAATCCGGTCGAGATCCACGGCGCCGACCGTTTCGCGCGAGAGGCGATCGACGCGGGCGTCGATGGCGTGCTGCTGGTCGACTGCCCGATCGAGGAGATCGACGCGGCCGCGCCACTGCGCCACGCCGGCCTGCAGCAGATCATGCTCGCCGCACCGACCACCTCCGATACGCGCCTGGCGCAAATCTGCGCGGCGGCGCGGGGTTTTCTATACTACGTTTCGTTCGCCGGCATCACCGGGGCGGACAGGCTCAGCATGGACACCGTGCGCGAGCGCGTCGCGGCGATCAAGCGCCAGGCGAAGACGCCGGTTGCGGTCGGCTTCGGCGTACGTGACGCGGCGTCGGCCGCGGCGATCGGCGAATTCGCCGATGCGGTCGTGATCGGCAGCGCATTGGTCGACCGGCTTGCCGGCAGTGCGGATGCGGCGGAAACCTGCGCCCGCGCGCGCGATTTCCTGGCGCCGATCCGCGCCGCGCTCGAAGCGCGGGCAGGACGATAACAAGGTTGCCTTGCATGGGCGTTTCGATGCGCCCGTGGTTCGATCCCGGCGAGCGGCTACCGTCGTTCGTACCGAGGGATCGAAGGATGAACGGGGTACGGAATGGCGAGTCGGATGCCAACGCACTCGGATGACAACGGCGAATCCGGATTCCCAGCGGATTCGTCGCCGATTGCGGCGCCGCCGCTCGATACGGGAGAGGTTTACGACATGAACTGGTTGCAGAAATTGGTCGGCCCGCGTGCGCGCACGAAGACCGTCGGCAAGGGCAAGGTGCCCGAGGGTCTGTGGGAGAAGTGCGACGGCTGTGGCGCGGTGCTGTACAAGCCCGAGCTCGAAGCCGCGCTGATGGTGTGTCCGAAATGCGCCCATCACCACGCGATCCGCGCGCGTGCGCGCCTCGCCGCGTTCTTCGATGAAGGCAGCACGCAGGAGCTGTTCGCGACGCTGGAGCCGACCGATCCGCTGAAGTTCCGCGATTCCAAGAAGTACAAGGACCGCATCGTCGCCGCGCAGAAGCAGACTGGCGAGAAGGACGCGCTGATCGCGATGCGCGGCAAGGTGAAAGGCCATCCGCTCGCTGCGGTCGCGTTCGAGTTCAGCTACATGGGCGGCTCGATGGGCTCAGTGGTCGGCGAGAAGTTCACGCGCGCCGCGGAACTCGCACTGGCCGAGCGCATGCCGCTGGTCTGCTTCTCCGCGACCGGTGGCGCGCGCATGCAGGAAGGCCTGTTCTCGCTGATGCAGATGGCCAAGACCTCGGCCGCGCTCGCGCGCATGCGCCATGCCGGGGTCCCGTACATCAGCGTGCTGACCCATCCGACCACCGGCGGCGTCTCGGCCAGCCTCGGCATGCTGGGCGACATCAACATCGGCGAACCGAAGGCACTGATCGGCTTCGCCGGCCCGCGCGTGATCGAGCAGACCGTGCGCGAGACGTTGCCGGAAGGTTTCCAGCGTTCCGAGTTCCTGGTCGAGCACGGTGCGATCGACCTGATCGTCGACCGGCGGGAGATGCGCGACAAGCTCGCGGCGATGCTGGCGTTGCTGATGAAGCAGGCGAGGGCGGCCTGACGCGTGGCGTCATTTGGGAAGGCTAGCTCGTCATTCCGGCGAAAGCCGGAGCGCTTCTCAACAACCGCAGGCTGGTCATCCAGTGCGTAGGTTGGGCTGAGCGTAGCGATGCCCAACAGTTGCGGCGCATGACGAGCGTTGGGCTTCGCGTCGCTCACCCCAACCTACGAAGCGTTCTCACGCCTCAGCGAGTAGGGCGGGCTTCAGCCCACCAACGCGCAATGGTGGGCCAAGGCCCACCCTACGGATTCGTTGTTCGTCAGCGCAGGTTGGACTGGCCGCAGTGACGCCCAACAATCTTGGCGCGCGAGGGGCAGCGAGTTGGACGCCAATCGGCCCGATCTGCGCAAGCTGCCGCTCTCTGGCACTGGTAGACTGGCGGCCATGAACCTCAAATCCCTCGAACGCGAAGCCCTCAATCTTCCACCTGAGGATCGCGCCAAGCTCGCTCAGGAACTGCTGGAGAGCCTCGATTCATTGTCCACTGCAGAGAGCGAGCGACTCTGGCTGGAACAGGCAGATCGGCGCGCCCGCGAGATCGACGCAGGGGTGGTTTCGCTGGCTTCCGGCGAGGACGTGTCCCGCAAGGCGCGGGCGCTGTTGAAGTGAGGCATGTGTTCCATCCGGCCGCGGAAGCCGAACACCTCGAACACGTTGCGTTCTACGAATCGCGTCAGGCCGGTCTCGGCGCCCGATATCTCGATGAAATAGAAGCGGCCATTGCGCTCATCTGCGGGGCGCCGAAGCGTTTTCCGGTCGAGCACGAGCCGGGGCTGCGACGCTTGCACCTTCGCCAGTTCCCGATGACACTGATCTTCCGCGAGGTCGATGGCGAAGTGCAGATCCTGGCGGTCGCGCACAAGCGGCGGCGACCGGCCTACTGGATGCGACGAACCTGATCGCTCAAGGCAAGTAGAGTGGGCCTCGGCCCACCAGCGGGCAATGATGGGCCGAGGCCCACCCTGCGGTGTTCGTCAGCGCGCGGCGATATCCGCGCTGCACACAAAGCGGATCGCATCCAGCCGTGGCGCCGCGGTTGCCAACGCCTCGCGCAGTGCATCGAGTTCGGCCGCGATCGCTTCGATCTCGCTGGCGCGCACTGACGGGTTGACCTTCGCGAGTGCGCTCAGGCGCGCATGCTCGGCATCGAGTTCGCGCTGCGCAGCGGTCAGCGCGGTGCCGATCTCGGCCGCTGCGAGGCCACGCGCGTGGGTTTCGCAGGCAGCGAGCATCGGCGGCACGAGCTTGGCCAGCAGCGGGCGATAGCGCGCGGCATCGATCGGCTGCTCCTTCGCGCGGAACAGACTGGTCGGATTCGGCACGTAGTCGTTGCGCGAGGTCAGGCGTGTGTCGACGACGGCGCGCAGCGGCAACGGCGGCAGGAAGCGGTTGACGTTGAGCTTCCGGTCGGCGATGCATTCGAGCGCGAACACGCATTCGAGCAGCGCAGTGCGCGGTGGCAGCGCTGCATCGATCAGGATCGCGGCATTGCCCTGTTCGCTCTCGAGCAACAGGTCGAGAGCACCAATGACCAGCGGATGATCGAGTCGGAGCAGTGGCAACTCCTCGCGCGCGAGCGCGGTCGCGCGATCGAAGGTCACCTGCTGCGGGCCGTCCTTGAGGCCGGGAAAACCGTCGGTGCTGAGGTACTCGGGGTCGAGCACGACCGTGCGTGCGCCGGTTTCCTCGTTGTCGATGCCGAACTGCTCGAACAGGGTCAATACGAATTCGTCGGCGCCAACGTCGTCGTCTTGCGCGCGCATCGTATCGCCGAGCGGAAGCTCGCGCGCATGGCGCTCGGTCGCGAGTTCGAGCAGGCGGTCACGACCGGCCTGCACGAGTGCGGAGAGGTCGCGGTGGGTCGCGGACGTTTCGGCGATCAGTGCGTCGACCTCGACATCGGGGTCCTCGGCGCTGAGCGCATGGCGTTCCGCCTCTGCGAGCAGGCGCGCACGATAGCGGCGCAGGATCTCGCGGCCGTCGGACGGACTCGTGCGCAGAGCATCCAGGCCCTCGTGATACCAGCGCAGCAACGCGTGCTGCGCAGTGCCGGTGAATGCGGTCGCATGGATCACGATGTCGTGGCGCTGGCCGATGCGGTCGAGGCGGCCGATGCGCTGTTCGAGCAGGTCCGGATCGAGCGGCAGATCCCACACGACCATATGATGGGCGAACTGGAAGTTGCGGCCTTCCGAACCGATTTCCGAGCACAGCAGCACGCGCGCACCATCCGCTTCGGCGAACCAGGCCGCGTTGCGGTCGCGCTGCATGATGCTCATGCCTTCGTGGAAGCGTGCGACCTTGACGCCGCTCCTGGTGCGCAACGCCTCTTCCAGTGCGAGCACCTTCGCCTGCGTGCGACAGATAAGCAGCAGCTTGTCGCCGGCAAGTTTCTCGATCAACGCGACCAGCCAGGGCAAGCGTGGATCGTTGGCGTAGTCATGCTCGCCTTCCGGTGCATGCGCCTGCGCATCGGCGTGGAATTCGGCGAGCAGGCGCTGGCGCTGCGCGTCGTCGAGCTCGCCGCCATCAAGGACCGCGAGTTCGGCGACGCGGCGCGGAAAGCCACCGATCTGCGCGCGCCGGTTGCGGAACATCACGCGGCCGGTGCCGTGGCGGTCGATCAGCGCGTCGAGCAGGACAGGCGCATTCGCCGTGCGATCCTCGCCGTAACGCTCCAGCATCGCGAGCAATTCGGCATCGGCGGCGAAGCGTGTGGCGAGTTGCGCGTGTTCGGCCGCATCGAGCGGTGCGGCGTCGACCAGCTTGCTGGCGATGGCCGACAGCTGTGCGTAGCCGTCGGCTTCGGCGGCGAACGCGTCGAGGTCGACGTAGCGCGCCGGGTCGAGCAGGCGCAGTCGCGCGAAATGGCCGCTGCGGCCGAGCTGCTGCGGCGTCGCGGTCAGCAGGATCAGTCCCGGTGTTTGCATGGCCAGGCGTTCGACCAGCGCATACGACGCACTGCTGGTCAGCGGCGACCATTCCAGGTGGTGTGCCTCATCGACGACGACGAGGTCCCATTCCGCATCGGAAACCTGTTGCGCGCGCTTCGGCGCGCCGGCGAGCCAGTCGATGTCGGCAATCACGCACTGTTCGTCCTCGAACGGATTGCGCGCGCCGTCGGCGACCTCGATCGCCTCGCAGCGTTCCTCGTCGAACAGTGCGAACGGCAGGTTGAAGCGGCGCAGCAGCTCGACGAACCATTGGCAGGTCAGGCTGGCGGGGCTAAGCACGAGCACGCGGGCGACGCGGCCGGTCGCCAGCAGGCGGGCGAGGATCATGCCGGCCTCGATGGTTTTGCCGAGGCCGACCTCGTCGGCGAGCAGTGCGCGCGGCGGACGTCGTTGCGCGACGATGCCGGCGACGCGCAACTGGTGCGCGATCAGGTCGATGCGCGCGCTGGCGAGGCCGTAGGCGGGCGAGCGCATCGCGTCCGCGCGGCGCGTCAGCGCCTGCATGCGGAAGTCGAACTTGTCGGGAGGATCGACGCGCGCGGACAACAGCCGCTCGTCGGCGTGCGAGATCGGCTGCGCATCGTCGAGTTCGGCTTCCGGCAAGGTGCGTTCACCGGCGTGGTAGATCAGGAGGCCATCGACCGCGCTGACACGCTCGACGATGAAGTCCTGCTTCTGTCCGGCGACCCTCTGGCCAACGCGGAACTCGGCGCGCGCGAGCGGCGCGGCGTGCATCGCGTAGTGGCGCAGCACGCCCGCGGTCGCGAACAGCACCTGCACGGTGCGGCCATCGAGGCGCACCACGGTACCGAGCCCGAGTTCGGGTTCGGCATTGGAAATCCAGCGTTGACCGGGTACGAAAGCCATGGGCGTGCAGATCGAAGCGGGGGCGAATTATCCGCCTCCTCGTCATTGGCGGGAATAGCAGAGCCCGATGGCGGGATATCGCGCCGAGGGACCAAGGGAGTCGAAGCCGGTATGCGGCCCCGGCGAGACCGGGCCGCGTTGCTTCACACAGGAGTAGCCTCAGCTCTCGAGGCCATCCGCGAAGACGATGTCATTCGGCGCGCTTCACGTAGGCGACGAATACGCCGGTGCCCCATTCAATCGCAGACCCAAGGAAATGAATTGCGCGCTGCGGCAATTCGGATGCGCATGGATGCGATCCGTGCCGGTCGTTGTGTGACGCTATTGGCAGCCCGCGTGTGCTTTCGTTCCGGCGCGACTGTGCGCTGGAAGAGCGCAACGGAGCGCAGATGCGACAAAGATATTTCGTGCGGAAGAATCAGCCTCGCAGACGGCACCGCTATCTCGCTATTGAAGCCGCCGCGTCACTCAGGGAGAGCAACCATCATGAACATCTTCATTCGTATTTCGTTACTGGTGTTTGCGGCGATCGGCGCCGATGGGGCGCTCGCCGCCAGTGGTGATCTGGACACCACGTTCGGTCCTGTGCTCAACGGGTATGCGACGTACGCGTTCGACCTCGGCGGCAACAAGGCGGACACCAGTCAGGTGGTGCTGACCCAGGCCAACGGCAATATCGTGCTGGTCGGCCGCGCTATCGACAGTGCGACGAGCGGCCGTATCGCGCTGGTTCGGCTGCAGCCGACCGGTGTCGTCGATTCGACCTTCGGCAGCGGCGGCAGCGCAACGTTCTCGCTGGTGTCGGGAAGCTACACAGCGGCCATTCCCTACGTGAACGCGGCGGCGCTCGATACGCAGGGGCGCATTCTGGTCGCCGGCGATACCGCCAACGATCAATGCAGCTACGTCGCGCGCTTCACAGCCAATGGCGTCATCGATGGCAGCTTCGCCACGGGGGGTGTCTATGTCGCGTGCCCGTCGAGCGGTCACTACATCCGCTTCATGGACGTTGCAGTCGATTCAAGCGATCGGCCGGTTCTCGCAGGCACCTATGCCACGCTGAGCGGCGATTTCGTAGCAAGCTCGCAGTATCTCGCCCTGCGCCTGACCGCGGCGGGCCAGTCCGATCCGACGTTCAATGGCGGCGCGATCTACACGCAGTCGATCGGCCTCGTCGTCGGCGGCAAGGACCACGCGGGCGCCGTCATGCTCGATCGCGCTGGCCGAATCTATCTCGGCGGTGGCGCGCAGACCGCGAGCAATGACGACGCCGAAGTGGTGTTGCGATTGACTGCAGCCGGTGCGCCGGATACTACGTGCACATCCAGCGGTTGGGTGGATCTCGGCGCGACCGCAGACTCCGGATTCGTCGCGACCAGCGTCGTCCAGCGCGATGCGCATCATGTCGTGCTCGTCGGTACCTGGTATGCGCAAAGCGGCCCGGCGCAGAATGGCATCGCGTACGCCGACATGGACGCCGATACCTGCGCCGCCGGCGTTTCCGGCATCACCGTTCCGGCGACCACCGCGACGGCCGGGCGCGCGATCGCGGCATCCGATGGCGCGGTGTACATCTCCTACAGCCAGCTCACCTCGAACGTAGCGGGCGCGCCGTGGTACGCGGGCATCCTCGCGCTCTACGATGCACTGCCGTGGAACGACAGCTTCACCGGCATCTACAGCAATCAGAGCACGTACGGCACCGGAATCACCCTCGTCGGGGGCAAACCATTGCAGGCCATGCTGGCGCAGTACAGCGGCGAGGATTACGACTTCGCGGTTGCGCGCTTCCAGAACGATCGTATCTTCTACGCGAACTTCGAGCGCGACGGCGCCAAATCCACGCCGTGAATGTCTGCAACGACGGCACTGTTGCGCGGCGCCGTCGTCGCAGGGCATGACGCGATTACCAGATCTTCACCTGCTTCGCTTCGTTGCGCACCATCGCGTCGCCGGCTTTGCAACTGAACGATTCGGCGAAGGCCGGCATGTTCGACGGCGCACCGATGGCGCGGTACTGCGTCGGCGAATGCGGATCGGCATTCAGCAGGACCTCCTGGCGCTTGGGCAGGATGGAGCCGCGCCAGATTCGCGCGAAGTTCATGAAGAAGCGCTGGTCGGGCGTGTAGCCGTCGATCTGCTTGTTCTCGGCCGGATTCTTCTTCAGCGCCATCTGCAGCGCGTCATACGAGACGTTGATGCCGCCGAGATCGGCGATGTTCTCGCCGAGCGTCAGCTGGCCATTGACATGCTTGCCCGGCAGCGGCTCGTAGTCGTTGAACTGCGCGACCAGCTTGGCCGTGCGTGCCTCGAACTTCTCGCGGTCGTCCTTCGTCCACCAGTTCGCATTGTTGCCCTGCGCGTCGAATTGGCTGCCTTCGTCGTCGTAGCCGTGCGTCGCTTCGTGGCCGATTACCGCGCCGATGCCGCCGTAGTTGATCGCGTCGTCCGCCTTGGCGTCGAAGAACGGCGGTTGTAGGATCGCGGCCGGGAAGTTGATCGTGTTGTCGGTCGGGTTGTAGTACGCATTGACGGTCTGCGGCGTCATGCCCCACTCGAGGCGGTCGGTCGGCTTGCCGATCTTGGCGATCTCGTAGTCATAGTCGAACTGCGTCGCCGCCAGCACGTTGCCATAGTAGTTGTCCGGCGTGATCGTGACGCCGGCCCAGTCGCGCCACTTGTCCGGATAGCCGATCTTCGGCAGGAAGGTCGACCACTTCTCGATCGCCTTCTGCTTGGTCGCGTCGCTCATCCAGTCGAGCTTCTCGATGCGCACCTTCAGCGCGGCGCTCACGTTGTTGACCAGTTCCATCGCGCGCTGTTTGGATTCCGGCGGGAACGCCTTGGCGACGTACAGCTCGCCGAGCGCCATGCCCATGGTCTCGTTGACGGCGCCGAGCACGCGCTTCCAGCGAGGCTCCTGCTGCTTCTGGCCGTTCAGCGTCTTGCCGTTGAACGCGAAATGTTCCTCGGCGAACGGCTTGGACAGGTACGGCGAGGCGGAATCGATCGCATGGAAACGCAGATAGGTGCGCCATTGTGCGGCCGGCACGTCGGCGAGCATCTTGTCGATCTCGGCGAAGAACGTCGGCTGCGACAGCGAGAAACCGCCCTGGATGTTGGCCTTCTGCGCGGCGAAGAACTTCGTCCACGAGAAATTCGGCGTCGCCTTGTCGGCATCGGCGAGGCTGACGAAGTGGTACTGGTTCTCCGGCTTGCGCAGTTCGACCGGCACCAGCGAAGCCTTGGCCAGGCGCGTCTCGAACGCGAGCACCTGCTCGGCATCTTTCTTCGCATCGGCGGCGTTCGTGCCGGTCAGTTCGAGCACCTTCGCGATATGCGCCTGGTAGGCGGTGCGCAGTTCCGCGTAGTCCGGCTTCGAGTAGTACTCGGACGTCGGCAGACCGAGGCCGCCCTGGAACGCATAGGCGATCTGGATCTTCGAGTTCTTGAAGTCCGCGCCGGCGCTCATGCTGAACAGGCCGTTCTGGCCGCGCGAGAAACTGTCGTTGATGTAGCCGGCGATATCGGCGCTCGACTTGAGCGCATCGATCTTCGCGAGTTCGGCCTTGATCGGCGAGTAGGCGGCCTTCTCGACCGTGCCCTCGGCCATGCCCGAGCGGTAGAACCAGCCGATCTTCTGCTCGACCGAACCGGCTTTCGCCTTGCTCGCGTCACGCGCAGCGGCCTCGGCGATATCGCGCTGGGTCTGCAGGCTGTGCTCGCGCAACTGGTCGAATGCGCCCCAGCGTGTGCGATCGGCCGGGATCGGGTTCGCGGCGACCCACTTCGCGTTGACGAAGCCGTTGAAATCGGCGCAGGGACTGATCTTCTTGTCGAGCTCGTTGACGTCGAACGACGCCTGCGTCGCCGCGATCGCGGTCGTCGACAGGGCCGCGCAGATCGCGAGCGAGAGGGACCGGTTGAAAAGTTTCCGCATGTTCGGGTACTCCGTTTTCAGATGAAGTGGCTCAGGTTGCCTGCTGATCTGTCTTGCGTGGCTCACCAGATCTCGACGCGCCCCGCGGGTGCGCGCGCCATCGGCTGGCCGGATTTGCATGAGAACGCCGCTGCGAAGGCCGGTACATTGCTGACCGGGCCGTCGACGCGGAACTTCGCCGGCGCATGTTCGTTCGACTGCACCTGCAGGCGCAACGCCTCGGGCCGCTGCTGGGTGCGCCAGCTCTGGGCGAACGCGAGGAAGAAACGCTGCCCCGGCGCGAAGCCGTCACGCGCCTGGCCGGATTTGCCTTCGTCGGTCAGCTTGAAGGCATCCCAGGCGACCTGCAAGCCACCGAAATCCGCGATGTTCTCGCCGAGCGTGAGCTTGCCGTTGATATGCAGGTTGTCGATCGGCACGTACGCGTCGAACTGCTGCACGAGTTCCGTGGTGCGCGCGTTGAAGCGTTCGCGATCCTGCTTCGTCCACCAGTCGCGCAGGTTGCCCTGCGCATCGAACTGGCTGCCCGCGTCGTCGAAGCCGTGCAGCATCTCATGGCCGATCACCGCGCCGATGCCGCCGTAGTTCACCGCATCGTCCATCGTCGCGTCGAAGTAGGGCGGCTGCAATTGCGCGGCCGGGAATACGATCTCGTTCTGCAGCGGGTTGTAGTACGCATTGACGGTCTGCGGCAGCATGCCCCATTCGCTGCGATCGACCGGCTTGCCGATCTTCGCGAACTGGCGCCTGGCCTCGAACGCGGCGGCTGCGCGCACGTTGTCGAAATAGGCGCCGCGCTTGATCGTCAGCGCGGAATAGTCGCGCCAGCGATCCGGATAGCCGACCTTCGGCACCAGCGTTTCGAGCTTTGCGTAGGCCGCCTTCTTGGTGTCCGCGCCCATCCAATCGAGTTTCTCGAGGCGCGCGCGCAGCGCGACTTCCAGATTCTTCACCAGGACAAGCGCGCGTTGCTTCGCCTCCGGCGGGAACGTGCGCGCGACGTAGGCCTCGCCGACCGCGAAGCCGAGCGCCTCGTTGGTCGCGTCGATCGCGCGCTTCCAACGCGGTTTCAGCTCCTGCGTGCCGCGCAGGGTGCGGCCGTGGAAGTCGAAGTCGGCATCGACGAAGTCCTTGGCTAACGCGGGTGCCGCGAAATCGACCAGATGCCAGCGCAGGTACGCCTGCCAGTGCGCAATCGGCACGCTCGCCAGCGCCTTGTCGGCGGCGGCGAAGAATGCCGGCTGCGCCAGCGAGAAGCGCTGCACATCGTCCCGGCCGAGTTCCTTGTGGAATGCGGTCCAGGAGAAATGCGGCGTCTGCGCGTCGGCTTCCTTGACCGACACCATGTGGTACGAATTCAGCGGCTCGCGCAGAGCGACGCGATCGAGCGATGCCTTGGCCAGCGCGGTTTCCAGATCCACGATCCAGCCTGCTTCCGCTTCCGCGTCCGCATTCGCGTCGCCGACCAGGGTCAGCATGCGCGCGACGTGCGCGCGATACTTGCCGAGCAATTCCTTCGACTTCGCGTCGCCGCGCGTGTAGTAATCGCGATCGGGCAGCCCCAGACCGCCTTGCGTCGCGTAACCGATCACGAGGTTCGCGTTCCGCATGTCCGACTCGGGCGCGAAATCGAACAGCGCCGGAATGCCCTGCGCGTGCCATTCGCGCACCAGCGTGGCGACATCGGCCGGCGACTTCAACGCGGCGATGCGCGCCAGATCCGGCTTGATCGGCGTGTAGCCGGCTGCGTCGACGGCGCCCTCGTCGAGCGCCGATGCGTAGAAATCGCCGATCTTCTGCGTGACGCCGCCGGTCGGTGCGGGATTCTTCGCCGCGTTCTCGAGGATCTCGCGCAGCAGGCGCAGATTGCGCTCCTGCAACTCGTCATCGAGGCTCCACTGGCTGTATTCGGCCGGAATCGGGTTCGATTTCAGCCAGCCGCCGTTCGCATGCTCGAAGAAATCGGTGCAGGCGCCGACCGCGTCGTCGAAATTCCTCGGATCGATGCCGTGCTCATTGGTGCGGGCGTTGGCGCCGGCGGCAAGGCCCAGCGCGAGCGTGGCTGCCAGCGTGCGGAACCTGCATGCGGGCATGCGTCGCTCCAGGATGGAAAGGGGGTCGTCAGCCTAGGTGGGCGAGGTGGGCGAGCACAGTGTCGAAGGTCATTCCGGGGGCATTGCACCTGCCTGGCGACTCGGCGCCACGCCTGTCCGGGACCGCACCATGCCTGAATCGGCGGCGTCGATCAGGGAAGGGCCTCAAGGCAGCGGGCAGTCGCTCGGGATTGCACGAACGACTGCCCGGCCGGTCACGTCGACCGTGCCACGCGGAACCAGATCGCGTAGAGCGCCGGCAGATAAAACAGGGTCAGCACGGTCGCGACCGTGATGCCGCCCATCAGCGCCGTCGCCATCGGCCCGAAGAAATTGCTGCGCAGCAGCGGGATCAGCGCGAGCACCGCTGCGGCCGCGGTCAGCGTGATCGGGCGGAAGCGGCGCACCACCGCGCGCTGGATCGCCTCGTAGGCGGAGTGGCCGCTGCCGATGTCCTGTTCGATCTGATCGATCAGGATCACCGAATTGCGCATGATGATGCCGAACATCGCGATCGTGCCGAGCATGGCCACGAAGCCGAACGGCTGGTGGAACAGCAGCAAGGTGGCGACGACGCCGATCAGGCCGAGCGGAGCGGTGAGCAGCACCATCAATGTGCGCGAGAAGCTGCGCAGCTGCAGCATCAGCAGTGTGAGCACGGCGAGGATCATCACCGGCATCTGCACATTGATCGACGCCTGCGCCTTCGCGCTGTTCTCGACCGAGCCGCCGACTTCGATGCGATAGCCGATCGGCAGTTTCGCGCGCAGCTCGTCGAGGCGCGCGTCGACCGTTTTCGTGACGTCGATGCCGAGCCGGCCCGGGGCAGTGTCGGAGCGCACCGTGATCGTCGGCTGGCGATCGCGCTCCCAGATCACCCCGTAGTCCATCCGGTAGTCGATGCGTGCAAGTTGCGTCAGCGGCACGGCCTTGCCGGTCGGTGTCGCGATCGCGAGATCGCCGAGGCGCTCGGCATTGACGCGTTGTGCCTGCGGCCAGCGAAGGTCGACTTCGATCAGCTTGTCGCGTTCGCGGAACTGCGTGACCGCCTGGCCGCTCAGCGCGAGATTGACCGCGTTGGCGACGTCCTGCGACGTCAGCCCGAGGATGCGGGCCTTGTCCTGGTCGATCTCGAGACGGATCGAACGTGTCGAGGGTTCGTCCCAATCGAACTGCACGTTCGCGGTTCCGGGGTCCGCACGCATCGTGCGCTCGACGTCCTCGGCGATCGCGCGGACTTTCGCGATCTCATCGCCGGAGACGCGGAACTGCACCGGAAAGCCGACCGGCGGTCCGTTCTCGAGCGCACTGACGCGACCGCTGACATCGGGGAAACGTTCGTTCAACGCCGTCTGCACGAATGTGGCGAGGCGCTTGCGCGCTTCGACGTCGCGCGCGGTCACGACGATCTGCGCGAAATTCGGGCGCGGCAGCTGCTGGTCCAGCGGCAGATAGAAGCGTGGCGCACCCGCACCGACATAGCTGACGTAGTGATCGACGTCCTTGCTGGCGGCCAGTTCGCGCTCCATGCGTTCGGCCGTGGCGAGCGTCGCGGTCAGCGAGGCGCCTTCGCCGAGGCGCAGGTCCACCAGCAGCTCGGTACGGTCCGAACTCGGAAAGAACTGCTGCGGCACGAGGGCGAAAGCGCCGATCGACACGATCCACAACACAAGGGTTGCGGCCAGCACGCGCCAGCGATGATCCACGCACCAGGCGACGAAACGACCGAAGCGCCGGTAGAACGCGCTGTCGTACGGATCCGCAGCATGCTCGGCGGCCGTGGCTTGCGGACGCCGCAGGATACGGCTGCGCAGCCAGGCCGCAAGGCGGTTCGGCCGCTTCTGGTGTGCTTCGGGCAGCAGCGCGAAACCAAGCACCGGAATCACGACGACAGCCGCGATCCACGACGCGATCAGCGCGATCGCGGACACCTGGAAGATCGAGCGCGTGTATTCGCCGGTGCCGGATTTCGCCAGCGCGATCGGCAGGAAGCCCGCAACCGTGATCAGCGTGCCGGTCAGCATCGGGAACGCGGTGCTGGTGTAGGCGAAACTTGCCGCACGCACGCGGTCCCAGCCCTCCTCGAGTTTGACGGCCATCATCTCGATGGCGATGATCGCGTCGTCGACGAGCAGACCGAGCGCGAGGATCAACGTGCCGAGCGACACCTTGTGCAGGCCGATGCCGAACCACCACATGCCGAGCGCCGTCGCGGCGAGCACGAACGGAATCGTGATCGCGACGACCATGCCGGTGCGGAAGCCGAGACTGGCGAGGCTTACCACGAGCACGATCAGCACCGCTTCCGCGACGGCCTCGAGAAAATCGTCGAGCGAGTGTGTGACGGCTTGCGGCATGCTGCTGTATTCGTTCAATGCGAGACCTGCCGGCAGGTTCGCCTTGATCCTCTTGTTGGCGACGTCGAGCGCCTGGCCGAGTTCGACCACATTGCCGCCGGCCTGCATGGTGACGCCGATCGCGAGCGCCGGGCGTCCCATGTAACGCACCTGTTCGACCGGCGGGTCGACATAGCCGCGTTTCACGTTCGCCAGATCGCCAAGGCGGAACAGCTTGCCGTTGATGCGCAGGCTGGTGTCGCGCAGGCCGGCGACGTCGCCGAATTGACCGCTTGGGCGTACGAAGATGCGATCCTGCTCCGTCGTGATCACGCCGGCGGCCGCGACGCTGTTCTGCGCGCCGATCGCCGCGGCCAGCTGCGCCGGCGAGATGCCGAGCGTGGCAAGACGTGCGTTGTCGACCTCGATCGTTATGCGCTGTTCCTGGTCGCCGAAATAGTCGACCTTGCCGACGCCGGGCACGCGCAGCAGCTCGGCGCGGATCGTGTCCGCGTAGTCGCGCAGCTCGGCGAATCCGAAACCGTCGCCTTCGAGTGCATAGATGTTCGTGTAGACATCGCCGAATTCGTCGTTGAAAAACGGCCCCTGGATGCCTTGCGGAAGTTGCGTCGCGATGTCGCCGATCTTCTTGCGCACCTGGTACCAGGTATCGGGAACGGCGGCAGAGGGCGCCGAATCCTTGATCGAGAACTGCACCACCGATTCGCCGGGCCGCGAATAGCTGGTCACGAAATCGACGTTCGGCGTTTCCTGCAGCTTGCGCGCGACGCGGTCGCTGATCTGTTCCTGCACCTGCTGGGTCGTCGCGCCTGGCCACCAGGTCTGGATCACCATGACCTTGAACGTGAAGGGCGGATCCTCGGAACGGCCGAGGTGCAGATAGCCGTACAGGCCCAGCAACGCTGTTATCGCCATCAAATAGACGACCAGCGCGCGCTGGCGCAGCGCCCAGGCGGAGAGATTGAAGCCGCTCATCGCGCGGCGACTTCGTTCGGCTGGAACGGCAGGTCGACGATGCGGACCGCATCCCCGGCGTGCAGCGTATGCACTCCTCGTGTGACGACGCGTTCACCCGGCGAGAGGCCGCTGCCGATCGCCACGCCGTCGTCGACGTAGCGCGCCACGACGACGTCACGCAGCGCCAGTCGCGAATGCTCGTCGACGACCCAGACGGCGGGCTGCGCGTCGCGGTGGAACAGCGCGCTCGCGGGCAGCGTGAACGTGCCGGCTGTGGCCGTGGATGTCGCGGCGACGTCCGCACTCATTTGCAGTTGAACATCCGGGCCTGCGTCGACGATCGTGACCTTGGCGAGGAACGTGCGGCTCTGCGGGTCCGCAGCCGCGGACAATTCGCGCAGCCTGCCGTCGTAGCGACGGCCGGGCTGTGCCCATAGCGTGACCTTCATGTCGGCGTTGGCCCGCAACGCGGCGACGCGGCTTTCCGGCACGGCGATGTAGACCTCGCGTTCGTCCGACCAGGCCAGGCCGAACACGCGCTGGCCGGCGGCGACAACCTGGCCGGCCTCCGCATCCTGCGTCGTGATCACGCCGTCGTGCTCGGCCGTGAGCGATGCGTATCTGACCTGGTTCTCGCGCACGCCCAGCTGTTGCCGTGCCTGTTGCAGGGCGGCTTCGGCTGCTTTCAAGGCATCCTCGGCCTGATCCAGCTGCGATTGGCTGACCAGGGCGCGCTGACGCAGGCTGGCGATGCGGTCGCGTTGCAGGCGGGCCACATCGCGCTGGCTGGTCGCTGCGGCGACGGCCGCGCGCGCGCCGGCCGCGTTCATCGTTGCGTCGCTGGGGTCGAGCGTGGCCAGCAGTTGCCCGGCCTTGACGTGGTCGCCGATGCCGACATCGCGACGCGTGATCTTGCCGTCGATACGGAACGCGATCGGCGCTTCATAGCGCGCATGGACTTCGCCGCTGTAGCGCTCGACCAACGCCCGGTCGCCGGCCGAAACCGTCTGCGCGACCACCGGTCGCACTGGAACGGCCTTGGACGGCTCTGCCGTCGTGTTTTGGCAGCCGGCTGTGGCGAGCGCGAGCAGGGTGATGCATGCGACGGCCGCCAACGCAGTACGGGCGGTTGTGAGGATGGGCTTTGACGCGTTCATGGCGAGTCTTCTTCCGCAGCGACGATGTCTCGATACGCTATCATATTTGGATACATATATGTATTTCAATACGATTTCGTATCAAAGAACCGAGGCTCGTGATATTCTGGCGATATGGTCCGTAAACGATTGAATCGAGAGGAAAGTCGAGCCCAGACCCGGCAGGCGCTGCTGGCCGCCGCAGGCAAGGTGATCGCCAAGCGCGGCTTCGGCGGCACCAGCGTGGAGGACATCGTCGCCGAGGCCGGCTATACGCGCGGCGCGTTCTATTCGAACTTCAAGGGCAAGGACGATCTCTTCATCGAGCTGCTGCGCGACGACCATGCGGAGATGCTCGAAGTCTTCCACGAGGTCTTCCGCACCACGTCGGACATGCATGATCTCGGCGATCGGCTGCGCTCGTTCTACGGCCAGGTCTATCGCAACAACGATCAATGCGCGCTATGGATGGAGGCGCGCCTGCATGCGGTGCGCCATGCCGCGTTTCGCACGCGGCTGAACCAGCTCATCGACGAGAACTACACGCACGTCAGCGGTTTCGTCGAGCGCTACCACGAGTTGACCGGCACGAAACCGCCGCTTCCCGCGCGCGAAATGGCGATCGGCCTGTGTGCGCTCGCCGAATCGGTGAAGTTCGCCCACATGGTCAATCCGGTTCAGGTGAATGAGGCGGTCGCCAACCGGGTGCTGGAGCTGTTTTTCGGCTCCGTGATGCAGGCGAGCGAATAGCCGCCATTGCATCGAATCGCGGCGTTGCGTTCCTGTGACGACACGCGACCCATCATCGGACTCGCTCGATCGAACATGCCCGGAGACGTGGAGTCGATTTTCAAGATGAGACGGTGCGCTAGCGCGCCGCGCGTGCCTGCTTCAGTGCTTCGGCATCCAGGCGCACGACCGGATACGCGCCGACGCGCTGCACCGCGTACCACGGCGAGCGGTCGTAGAAGAACGCGAGCCGCGCCTCCGGGGATTTTGCGAACGCCGGATCGGCCGCGAGCTTCGCATCGAACTCCTTCTGCAGCGCAGGGTCCTTCGCCAGCATCTCGCGTGCGAGCCGCTCGGCGACGCGCGCATCGGACGATTCCTTCTGCTCGAAGACCGTGTCGAAGAAACCCCAGCGCAGCAGCGAGTCGGATGCGCGTGGTTCGAGCAGGTTCACCGCGACGTTCGCAGCGCGCTGGTCGAGCGGAACCAGGATCGCGCCGGCCGTGAATTCCATGTCGGCATGTTCGCTCGACTGCGTGAATTCGCGCAGCAGATGGCGGCTCTCGAACGGCTTGTCGTCCCAACGCGGCGCGCCGAGCTGGTAGCGTTCGACGCGCAGCTTCAGTGGCTGGCTCACGCGTTCGAAACGGATGCCATGCTGGCGCAGCTTCTCGGCGATCTGCGGCCACGCAGCGGGAACCAGGTACGCGGCCGGCAGGCGCGCGGTGTCGGTCGCGACGAGGTCGCGGAAGAACGGGGTCGTGTAGGTCTTCGGCTTGGTCGGGTCGTAGCGGACCCAGGTATCGCCGGAGATCGCGCTCGCGCTGTGCGTGAACTCGTAGCCCTTCAGGGTGAACGGCGTCGATTGCCTGCTGGTCGCGAACGCGACCGGCGATGCCGCATTCGCATCATGGGCGCGCGCGATCGTGTCCGCATCGGCCTGTGCGACTGCTTTGCGCAACGCGTTGCCGTCGCGGTTGACGTGTTCGAGCGTCGAAACGACAAGGTCGTAGGTCGCCTGCACCCGCGTCGCATAGGACTTCAGCATGTGCGTCTCGACCAGCAGCGCCGCGCGGTTGCGCAGAGCGACGTAGCCGGTCGAGAAGCGCGGACCGGAGCCGAAGTTGTCGATGCCCTTGGTGATGTCGCGATGGTCGATGAGGTTCAGGTACGGCGCGGCCAGATGACCACGCTTCTCGAACGCCGGGAAGATCGCTCCCTCGAACGCGTCCTTTTCCCAACGCTTCACTGCCGGATGCAGCGGGCCCCATTCCTCCAGGTACCAGGTCAGGTCGTACGGATAGTCGGCGCCGTTCGTGGTGTGGATGTCCATGAACAGATCGGGCAGCCAGGCGTCGAACATCGCCAGCCAGTCGCGCATCTCCGGCGCGTCGGCCTTCATGTAGTCGCGATTGAGGTTCAGGTTCTGTGCGGTCGCGCGGAAACCCATCTCGCGCGGACCGAGCTGGTTGATGCGGTGATACGGACTGACGTTCTCGTGGCCGTCGACGTTGAAGATCGGCAGGTAGACCAGGATCGCGTGGTCGAGCAGATTCGCGTGCTTCGCGCCGATGGTGAGGTCGCGCAACAGCATCAGTCCGGCATCGTTGCCTTCGATCTCGCCGGCATGGATGCCGGCCTGGACCATGACGATCGCCTTGCCGGACGCATGTGCGGCCTCGGGCGTGAACTCGCCGTCCTTCGCGGCGACGACCAGCATCAGGTCGCGGCCCTCGGGCGAGACGCCGAAGCGGGTCAGCGTGAGTTGCTTCGGCGCGGCGGCCGCAAGGCGTTCGAGATAGGCGCGCGTCTCCGCGTACGAAGGCGTGGTCTCGAACTTGGCATGTTCCGCGGGAGTGGTCCAGTCGGCGGCCATGATGGGTTCTGTGTGGAAGAGGGTGGTAGCGACGGCGAACCACGCGCAACGGCAAAACGCCGCGATCGGAAGATTCATCGTAACGTCGCTCACTGGATGGAAGGAGCGCGATGGTACGCCGCGATCGTGTGGGGATGCAGCCGTCCCAGCGAGCAACAGATGCGACCTCCACCCGGTTATGTCAGATTAGCCGCGATGACTCCGGCCCGGTCCGGAATCTTGACAGACGGGAGATCGACATCGTGAAGATCGTTCGCAGCATCGCCTTGGTCATGTTGGCCGCGTCGTCGGGCCTCAGCTTCGCTGCGGCGCCGGTGCTCAAGGTCAGCAAGAGCGTGATCGTCCACGCCGAGCCTGGGGCGGTATGGGAGAAGGCCCGGGACTTCGATGGCCTCGCCCGCTGGCATCCGGCGGTCGCCAAGGACGAGATCGCCGTCGGCACGAACAACGAGGTAGGCGCCGTGCGCGTGCTCACGCTGCGCGATGGTGGAACAGTCAGGGAAAAACTGCTCGGCTTCGACGCGAAGCACCACCGGTTCCGCTACACGATCCTCGAAGGCGTGCTGCCGGTCAGCGCCTACACCTCGACGCTCAGCGTCAAGGCGGCCGGCAAGAACCGCTCGAAGGTCACCTGGTCCGGCACGTTCAAGCGCAAGAACACCGGCCCGAACCCCGCGGCGAACGAGAACGATGCGACCGCGACGAAGACGATGGGCAGCGTCTACCAGGCCGGACTCGACAATCTGAAGAAGATCGTCGAAACGAAATAATGGCCGTTGCGGCAGCGGTCACCGGGGCGCCTGCGTTCATGTCGATTCCATCCGGCGCCGGGCCATCGCGGCCGCAGTGCCGACTGTGCACGTGGCCCGCTCGCCTGAGCCGTGCCGCGCGGACCTACTCCGCCAAGACCGGCGCCTTGCGCCCGATCGCGAACGGCAAGATGTCCGGCGCGGCGGCGCCGGCGGAGAGGATGAACGCCATCGCCTGGTCGACGCTCCAGTCGGTCGCGATCAGACGTTCGACCGGGACGATCTCGAGATAACCGCCGGTCGGGTTCGGCGTGGTCGGCACGTAGACGGCAGCGAGCTCGACACCATCCGCGTCGCGGAACACGCGCGTGACGAAGCCGACGGACTTCAGTTCCGGCGACGGAAAATCGATCAGCACCACGCGCTGCGTGCCGCTCGGCTTGCTTTGCAGCATGCCCATCAGTTTCTTCGCACCCCCGTAGATGCTGTGCGCGATCGGGATGCGGTCGATGAGGCGCTCGAACGCACCGAGCAACCGCCGTCCGAACACGCGGTTCGCGGCGAAGCCCATCACGTACAACGCGACGATCGTCACGATGAACGCGAGCAGCGAGATCAGCCAGCCCTGGTTGATCCGGCCCAGTGTTTCAGGGAACGCTTTCGCAAGCGCGTCGAACAGTGCAGAGACCCACGGCAGATTGACTTCGGAGAGCAGCGAGAAGATCGACTTGAACACGACCCAGGTCAGCCAGATCGGAATGAACGTGAGCAGGCCGGTGAGCAGGTAGCGCTGGATGTAGAGAGGACGCATGGGGTTTCACGAAGAGAGGAAGATGTTCGAACGCAGAAGCGGCAGCGCCATCGTGGTGAGCCGGCATCGAACGCGTGGCATCACCGCGAAGGATCGCCTACCGGCAGCTCGCGCACGAGGCGGAATCCGACGTTCGCATAGCCGATGTCGCCTGCGCTGGTGCCGGTGCGGGTGAGATTGGAGTCGTCGTCGTCGTCGCGCCAGGACAGGCCGCGGAACGTGTGCTCGCTGCAACCCGCGGTGTTGCCGTCGCGCTTCGCGCAACCGTCGATCCACGCGCTGACATTGCCGGCGATGTCGTACAGGCCCGGCGGTGTCGCGGCGAAATGGCCGACCGGTGCGGTGTACTCAAAGCCGTCGTCGCAGTTCGGCTTGCGCGAGCTGTGGTCGATGTTTGCGGCACCGCAGGCGGTGCCGGCGCCGGCGGTCTGCGCGGCCAGCAGCCATTCCTGCGGGCTCGGCAGGCGGTAGCGCGCTCCGGTACGCCGGCTCAGCCAGTGCGCGTAGGCGTTCGCATCGTCCCAGCTGACGCAGACGACCGGATGATCGTCACCTTGTGCGAAGCCGGGAGTGCGCCAGCCGAGGCCGTCGGAGCGCGCGAACAGACGCTGCGATGTGCGGCAGCGCGTGGGCGCGCGTCCGCTGGCCGCGACGAAACGCGCATACGCGCCGCGCGTAACATCGGTAGCGGCGATCGCGAACGCGTGATCGACATGTCCCGCCATTGCGCGCGATGCCGGCATGACGACCATCGAGGGACCGTTCGGATCATGGAATTCGCCGCCCTTGCGCAGCAGTTTCGCGGGCAGTTCGAGATCGTCCTGCACCGCGCGCGCCTGTTTCGGATCGATACGCGCAAGCGCCGGGAGCAGCGGCCGCAGCGGTTCGATCCGGGACGTGTCGAAGGGATCGCGCTTGCGACCGAGCTGCGCCTCGACGGCGCGATGGATCGGTTCGACGAACGCGGTAAACGCTGGCGCGGAGGTGAGCTTCGCGTGCTCGGCGAGATCGGCGCCCCCGGTGACTGCCGTGACCGCTGCCGCAGTGTCGCCATCCGCGATCGCAGCAGCCGCTTGCGTTGCCAGCAGGTCCAGGATATGCCCGATGCCATTGAGCGCATCGCGCTGGCGCGGTTCGGCGGCCAGGATCGCGAGATAGCGCGCCGCCGCGTTGTCGCCCGCCGGCGTGACCAGACGCCCACGTTCGATCAGCTCGGTGGCCTGCCGCAGGCGCTGTTCGCGGGTGATGGTTTTCGGGTCGACAGAGTCCGCCGCGGGCGGAATCGCGTCGCCGGATGCAGCGGCGGCGGCGCTCGCATTCGCGCCTGCATCCGCCGTCGTCACGCCGCCGGCCAGTGCCGGCTCGGAGAGCACGGGCAATGCCATGCCTGCGTCCGTCGGGTCGGGTGTGGCGGTGCGTTCCGGTGTCCGCGGCAGCAGCGCCAGCAGCCCGGCCACGGCCATCAGGATCACGCCCAACAGCGCCATCGCGCGATGCCGGCGCGGAACCGCGACCACGCGTTCGACCAGCGGCATCGACCATCGGGTCAGACCGATCGGTGTCGGCGTGCGCATCCGCCTCTCGACCATGTCGAGCGCCGCCAGCAGTTCCTCGGCGCTCTGGAAGCGCGCGTCGGGATGCTTAGCCAGCGCCTTGTCGATCAGCGGCTGCCAGACGCGCCGCGTGACCGGCAGGCGCGGTACCGGCTGTTCGATGTGCGCCAGCGCGACCGCGAGCGCGTCAGGGCCCTGGAACGGCGTCTCGCCGGTCAGCATCTCGTAGCAGACCACGCCGAGGCCGTAGAGGTCGGCGCGACCATCGATCGGCTGGCCGCGTGCCTGCTCGGGACTCATGTAGCCCGACGATCCGATCGTCGCGCCTTCGCGGGTCATGCGCGGTTCGGTCGAGTTGCTCAGCGCGATGCCGAAATCGGCGAGCAGCGGGCGGTCGAGCTTGTCGAACAGCACGTTCTCGGGTTTCACGTCGCGGTGCACGATACCCTGGTCGTGTGCGCAACCGAGCGCTTCGGCGAGCGAGCGCGTGACCTCGAGCACGCGTTCCGGGCTGTCGCGCAAGTTGCGTCCGGACAGGTCGCCGTTCGGCAGATACGGCATCGTGTAGTAGATCTGGCCGGTCGAGGTGCGGCCGACGTCGAAGATGCTGACGATGTGCGGGTGGTCGAGCCGCGCGATCGTGCGCGCCTCGTGCTCGAAGCGCTGCACCAGGTCGTCGCTGGGCGCGCGTTCGCTGGCCAGCACCTTGACCGCGACCGGTCGCGCCAGCGATTCCTGAGTCGCCAGGTACACGGTGGCCATGCCGCCCAGTCCGAGCCGCCGGATGATCCGGTAGCCGGGAATCTGGAACGGCAGGTTCAGGTAGGTCATGGCATGCACACGACGACTGGGCCGCGATTCTAGCCTGCATTCGCTTTTGCGCTCTCTGACGCGACCGTCAGAATCTGGCGAAACGGCAGCCTAGGGAGCCTCTCTCCGTGTGGGAGAGGGGTGAGGGCCCGCCTCATCCGGCGGTTACTCGCCCTGCGGGCGGCATTCGCCGTGCAAAACGGCAGTCCTGCCGTTTTGTGTCCCGAGGGGAGAAGGGGGAAGCCGTTCAGCGGGTGGAATACGCCGGGGCGGCGTCGGTTTCCGCCGGCACCGCGGGCGGCGTGAACGCGACCTCGCGCAGCGCTTCGTCCGGCAGCGCGTAGGCGCTGGCAAGGTAATCGCCCTCATGAATGATTTCGGGGAACAGCGTGCCCGGCAGCGCCTGCACCGCGAAGATCTCCTGCACGCCGCCGGTGAACTTCAGCAGGCCGATCGTGTTGCCGGTGCCGATGTGTACGGCCCAGACGCCGCTCTGGCGATCGGCGTTCGCCTCGGTGATCTCGATGTCGGTGAACGCGTTGCTCTCGCGCAGCTGCGAGAGGCCGATGAAGGCGACCGGGCCGATGAAGTCGAGACCGCGCGCGAAGCCGGGCACGCTCGCGATGTCCTTCTTCTCGCCGGTCTTCGGATCGATCGTCACCAGCTTGCCGCGGCCGGATTCGAGCACCCAGAGGCGGCCGTCGTACCAGCGCGGCGAGTGCGGCATCGACAGCCCGCGCACGATGACCTTGTCGGTCGCCATGTCGATCAGCAGGCCGCCGTCGCGCTTGTTCCTGCGCCAGCCCTGCGGGTCGTTCGTCTCGCCGAGCGAGGTCAGGTAGCGTGGGCGGCCGTCGCGCATCGCCAAGCCGTTCAGGTGGCAGCGGTCCTCCGGCGCATAGTGGCTGACGAACCGCGGACGCCAGCGCGGCACGAAACTCGATTTCGCGTCCAGCGTGCACAGGCACGAAAACAGCGTATTCACGAACCACAGGTCGCCGTGCTTGTCCCAGGCCATCTCGTGGATGTCGATCGCGCCGGTGATGTGCACGCGCCGCGCGAGGAAGACCGCGTCGTGGCGCGGCGGATCCTGCAGGCGCTTGGCGAGCGCCGGCATGTTGCGGAACTCGGCGATCTCGATCGCGGTGCCGAGCGCCATGCGTTCGCCGTCGGCGGCCATGCCCATCGGCCGGTTGAACGTGCGGAAATGCGTGTTGATGCTGGCGCCGTCCGGACGCAGGATCACCAGCTTGCCAGCCTGGTAGGTGCTGACCACGAGGCAGCTGCCGAGCTGGCGCAACAGGTCCGGGAAATTCGTCGTGTGGACGCTGCCGAGCACCTGCTCGACAGCGGGTTCGGCAACTTTCGGTTCGGCGTTCTCGGTCTCGGGCGCGGTGTCGTTCATGCGGGCATTGTGGCGCAACGCAGGCATGTTGCAAGACGGCTGATCGCGGCGCTTGTGCTACGGCGGCAGAGCCGGGCAGCCATCGAAGCCGTTGTCGAAGACCATGTCGGCTTGCTGCACCTCGTAGGCGCCGATGTCGGCCACGCTGCCGGAGATACGCGGATATCCCGGGCCGCGTTGGTCATCGGCGAAGTTCAGTCCATTGGCACCTTCGTCGATGCCGCGGCTGCCGCTCAGCAAGGCGTGCGTCGAGGTCGGCCCGCCGTTGAAGCGCAGTGGCCCGAGTCGCGGGCAGACGCCGCTGATGGTTCCGGCAGGCAGGGGCACACCCGAGTAGACACCGCCGATCAGGTTGTTGGTGCTGCTGTTGCTGAATGGTCCAAGGTAACTGACGAAGCCGAAATCATTTTCAGGGCTTGAAGTGCTGGCCGTGGTGTTATTCGCGATGATGTTGCTCTGCAGAGTCAGGGGCAGCGGGTTGCCCGAAAACTGGTTGATCACGAGGCCAGCGGACGGCGGAATCGTGCTCGTGTTGCTGGTGGTGTTGAACGCGATGGTGCTGTTCGTCACGACCGTGGCAACGTTGTTGGCGAGCACGCCACTGGCGAAATGTGCCGCCGAATTGCCGGAAACGGTGCTGCTCAGCAGAGAAAACGATGGCGGTGTGGGACCGCCCGTGTTCACGGAGATGCCGCCCGCGTCGCCGTTGCTGGTGTTGCCGGAAATCGTCGAGTTGCTGATGACGCCGCCGGTCCGCAGGCGCAGACCACCACCGTTCGAATTGACAGTGTTGGCCGCCGTGACGTGATTGTGCGCGATCGTGCTGTCCTGGGCGAGGAACTGGTTACCTACGGTGGCGGCGGTATATGCGCCGCCGCCCGCGGCGGAACCACCGCTGGACGCATCCGCGCTGTTGTCGTGCACCGAACTGGCGTTGAGGGTGAGTTTTTGCTGAGTGAAGATGCCGCCGCCTTGCGCCACGGCAACTCCAGCCGTCGTCCTCGCTGTGCACGAATACACGCTGGCGTGACTCAGGGCGACACTGCCTTTGCTGTACAGGCAGCCACCTCTGGCAGCACTTGACGAAGAATACGTGCCAGAACTCAAGGCCACGCCGTTGATGTAGAGCGTGCCGGTGCCCTGATGATTGATCACGCGACTGTTCACTATCGCAGCGTCGATATCGAGTTTGTCGACGCCGGGGCCGTTGAGTGTCAGCGTTGCCTGGTTGGCAACCAGCGCGCCGGTCAGCAAGGAGATCCTGCTGCACTGCAACGCTGGGAGACCGATCATATCGATCGTGTCGCCGCTGAAGGCGTGGTTGATCGCATAGCGCAGATCGCCCGAGGTCAGGCCAGTGGAGACCCCGGCATCCCCGCACGTGTCCACCGTCCATGTGGTCGCAGCCCAGGCCGAGGGCGTTGACAGTGCGAAAGCGGCGATCACGCACGCGGCCAAAGGTTTGTGGCGCGAGATATGGAGCAGCAAGGATGCCATTGGCTTGGACATTACGACCCCCTGGGTGACGTAGTTTCGATGCGGTCGGGCTTCGACGCGCCACGTTCCCCTCTGCGCCCCAAGGTTCGATTTTTATCGCGCAGCTTCCACGTGGCTTTGGTTGCCGAGCGGTCAACGAGCGCCATCACGCGGGCTCATTCTTGCGGACCTACCTTGCTGGAACCTTGCAAAAAATTTAGGTCCGTCATGGGGGCAGGACAGATATCGACGCCGGTTTCGGTCGTGCCTATGTAGGCTCGCGGATAGACGGTGCGGGCATGTCGTGAACCGCAGCGTGGTTGGGACGCTGTCGGCGGCGTCAGCCCTTCGGCGGCGGCTTCAGGCGCGCACCCTTGAAGTACAGGGCGCGCAGGTCGAGGCCGCGGTCGCTGCGCCCGATATAGACGAAGCGCGGACTGAACCAGGTCGCCATGCGGCCTCGTTCGCGGAAGCGGTCGTTCTCGAGTTCGAGCAGCACGCCGATGCACGGGAAGTCGTGCGCACGCGCGTGGTCCTCGAGCAACACGCAGGAGCGCTTCAGCAGCGACATCACGAGCGGACTCGAACGCCATCGTGCACCGATGAAGGTGCGCCAGTAATACATCGGCTGGCCGAGGCGCGGCAATGTCATCGGTATCGCGGTGCAGACGCCGGCGACCTCGCCGGCTTTCGTGCGCGCATGCATCACGACCTGGGTGAGGCGCTGGTCCATCGATGCGTCATCGGTCAGTGCACCTTCGCGGCGCCAGAAAGCGCGGATCGCCGCCGCGTCTTCCGCCGCGTTGGCGGGCCAGCCGATGACAAAGCGGAAACCATGTTCGGCCGCGGTGTCTTCAGGAGAGGGCGAGGCGTCGTTGTTCATGATCAATCGCGATGCTTCCTGCGGGAGGGCGGATGGGTGCACTGCCCGGACATCTTGCCGCAACGTCGGCGCGGGTGCAGCCGCCGCCTCGATGGCGGCGGCTGCACAGGTCATGCGGGGTCAGTCGAACCCGTTCGCGAAAATGAGATCGTTCAGATCGAACTCGAACGCTCCGATGTCGGGGGCGGCGCCTATCACGCGCGGATGGCCGGTGCCGCGCTGGTCGAATTGCGCGCCGGTGAGGTTGTTGCCGGCATTGATCGCGGGACTGTGCGGCGACAAGGCATGTGTCCAGCCGAGGCCGCCGTTGGACGACAGCGGTGCCAGCCGTGGATCCGTGCGAAGGATCGTGCCGGGTGGAGTCAGGAGCGCGGGCCAGACGATCAGGTTGTTCGCGCCGGTCAAGGATGCGCCGGGACTGCCGTTGATGTCGTCGGGGTGCGGAAAGCTGCCCTCGTACGACGCGTTGCTGGCGATGATCGTGCTTTCGAGATCGACCGCCACCGCACCGTTGACCTGCACGCCCGCACCGTAGGTGTTCGGGCTCGTTGAATGCACGGAGTTGAAGGCGATCGTGCTGTTCTGGATCTGGGTCGCGTTGGTTCCGATGCGGATGCCGCCGACCTGGCTTGCGCCGCCGACCGCGCTGGTCGCGGTGTTGTCGGAAATCGTGTCGTTGACCAGGGTCCACGGGCCGCTGACGTTGGCGCCCCGGACCAGTTCGAGTCCGCCAGCGAATCGCGCCTGATTGCCCGATATCGTCGTGTTCTTGATGGTGACGTTGCCGGTGGTGTACAGGCCGCCGCCGATACTCGACGCGTTGTTGGCATCCGATATCGCGGTGTTGTAATGGATCGTACTGTAGCTCGCCAGCGTGACGCCACCGGGTGTGTGACCGCTGCCGACGCTGCCGACTTGAGCTCCGCCGCCTTGGGCGAAGCCGACCGTCGAGTGCGCGGTATTTCCGCTGATCGAACTATCGATGACGGCAAGGGAACCCTGCGTGTACACACCGCCGCCATAGGCGAAGCTGCCGGTGGAGGTGGCGCTGTTTTCCGAAACGATGCTGCTGATCAAGGTGACGCCGGTCTTGGCGTAGATCGCGCCGCCCCTGACACCGCTGGTGGTGCTCGAACTTGACGCGCTGCAGCGAGTGATCCATGCATGATCGACGACGACGGTGCCGGCCGACTGGATGCACGCGCCGGCGGGGTTGCCGGGCTGGCCGTTGGCAACGTACTTCCTGCCGTTGAGGATTTCCAGATCGTTGATGCGCAGCGTTCCGCTGCCGTTGTGCTGCAGCGGCCGGTAGTGGTTGCCGCCATCGATCGCCAGCGCGAGCATGCCCGGGCCTTGCAAGGTCAGGTCGCCGGTCGAGGTGGTGATGCCGCCGGTGGTCAGCGTGATCGTGCTGCAGCCGGTCTGGGTCAGGTCGATGGTGCCGCCGCTGACCGAGTCCGCAACCGCCTGGCGCAAGCTGCCGGGGCCGTTGTCGTTGCAGTTGCTGACCACGATCGCAGTGGCGGGCATCGCGGGGGTGCGCGCAAGGCTTTGTACCTGCGCGATCAGGGTCGCGGTGGACCATCCGGCCGCGTCTCCGGCCGGGATCGACGATTCGCTGGTGAGCGGGACTTGAGCCTTTGCGCAGGCGGGTGACAGCCCATTCAATCCGACCGCCAGGGCCAGCGCGAGACAGCCCGGCAACAACTTGACGCGCGGAAGACGCGCCGGCGTTCCGTCGATACATATCATTGCGATTCCCCATGTGTGAACAGCGATGGTGGGCCGCCGACGTTGGACGCGGCCCGCGCTCCAAAGCGAACAGGCTACGCGCCTGCGCGGATGCGGACTGTCGATGCAGCCGCTGCGCCTGGCGTGCAGGGTTCCGTCTGCAACCGTGAATTGGTTGGCATCGGGCGGGTGCGCGCGGAATCAGGAAGCGATGTCAGCCACGCTCGAAGCGTTCTTCCGGCGCACATAGAGCTGCTTGCGCACCCTTGCGATCAGCTCGCCGGAGGCGGTTTTGACCTCGGCATGGCACCAGTACAGGTATTTACCGCCACCCGCGGTGGCTGCGAGAATCTCATCGAGCATCGCGTCGGTGACATCGATCTCGGCGAACACATCCTCCCGACCGGGCGCGACGAATTCGATCTCGCCAGCCTTGTCCCATACGATGTAGTCGCGGCCGAGGCAGCGCAGCGTCAGGATCATCCAGAACGGATCGGTCATCGCAAACAGGCTGCCGCCGAAATGCGTGCCGACGTAGTTGCGGTTGTACCAGTGCCGGCGCAGGACGACCCGCGCGCGGCGCCAGTCCCCGGCGATGTCCAGCACGCGGATGCCGGCGAACAGGAACGGCGGCCAGACATTCAATACGCGTCGCAGCGTCCGCGCGGTCGGCATGCGCATCGGCGGGCTCAGAACAGCAACGAGGACATCTTGCGCCGATAGGTGCCGACGAGGTCGGCATCGTCGAGCACGCTGAACGCGGCGATCAGGCGTTTCTTCGCCTGGCCGTCGTTCCAGCTGCGGTCGGCCTTCAGCACCGCGAGGAACTGTTCCAGACCGCCGATCGAATCGCCCTGCATCAACAGGCGCACGCCGAGCAGGTCGCGCGCCTCGAGGTCGGCCGCGTTCCGCTCTATGCGCGCGATCAGTTCGGGTGCGGGCGGCGCATCCTTGGCCAAGCGCGCGAATTCGAGCTGGCCGCGCAGGCGGCGCGCGCGATCGTCGCTTTCGAGATTCGCTGGCAGCGTATCCAGTTCGGCCTGCGCAGCGGCCGCGTTTCCGGCCTGCATCTGCGCGAGGGCGAGATCGAGTTTCAGTTCCGGTTTGTCCGGCTGCGCCGCGATCGCCTGCTGGATGCGCGCGATCGCCTGTTCCGGCGTCTCGTTCGCGGCCGGTGCGGAGACGACTTCCTCGTCGGGCGCCGCCCCGGGTTGCACGTGGCGCGACAGGAATTCGCGGATGCCGCTCTCCGGCAGCGCACCGGTGAACGCATCGACGAGCTGGCCCTCGCGGATCAGCACCACGGTCGGCAGGCTGCGCACGCCGAACGAGGCGGCCAGTGCCTGTTCCTTGTCGCAATCGATCTTGGCGAGCTTCACCGCGCCGTTGTATTCGCCGACGACCTTCTCAAGCAGCGGCCCGAGCGTCTTGCACGGCGCGCACCAGGTCGCCCACAGGTCGACCAGTACCGGCTGGACGAACGAGGCGTCGAGCACGTCCGCCTGGAAGTTCGCTTCGGTGGCGTCAAACACGTGGGCGGAGGGTGGGGCGAGCGACATGGCGGACTCCGGAATAGGGTCGGCCGGAGATTGTGCCAGTCCTGCGCGAACGCAAGGCACACGATCGAGGGTGCGATGTGTCGTCTTTGTCGCTCCGGCGAACCGGCATGGGTCTGCAGCGCGATCGGCGAGAGAGGCTCAGGATTGCCTGATAAAGGCGGGGTGCGCCTACCACACTCTTTGTATATCTGTCAATAAGGGAGGTGTAGAATGCATCTGCCGCGCGGCAGGAAGCTCGTCAGCGCGATGAGCGACGACGCTCCCAACCAGAATGCAGTCGAGGTCAGCCATGGCATCGTCTCGCAGACTAATCGCCTTTTCAGGCCTGACTTTCGTCGCGTGTTTGTCGATCGGCTCCTTCCCGGCATCCGCCGACGTTGCCGTGCGCGGCGACTTGCTCCCTCACGAAAGCGAGCTGCTTGCCCGGGCAGCCGACCTAGGCGGCACGCGCGTGCTCGTGACGCTGGACACGCCCGTGGACACCACGGCGACCCTTGTTCCGCTCACCGAGAGCGGGCGCCGCGACATCATCGCAGCGAGTGAATCCGGATTTGCCTCGAAACTGGCCGGATTCAATGCGCAAATCATCCGCGCCTACGATGCGTTTCCCATCCTGCTCGTCCATGTGGACGCACCGGCCCTGCAGCACATTCTCGATCTCACCGAGATCCGGGGCATCCAGGAAGACCACGTGCTTCAACCGCTCGACAACGCCACGAACGCCGTCATACACGCCACCACGGCCTGGGCCGCGGGTGAAAGAGGGGCGGGACAGGTCGTCGCCGTGCTCGATACCGGCATGCAGGCCAGCCACCCCTTTCTTACGACGGACGGAACCGCTTCACGGGTGATCACTTCGCTTTCGGGCTGCTTCTCGGGTAACGGCAGTGGCACAGTTCCGCCGCTCTACAGCTTCTGTCCCGGCGATGTTGCCAGCCACACGGGAAACGCCAACGACGGCGAGCCCTGCTACAACTACCCGGGCTATTCCGGATGCGAACACGGCACTCACATCGCAGGGATCGCCGCCGGCAATGGCTTTTATCCGAGTGGAAACAGCCAGGGCGGTGTAGCGCCGATGGCCAATCTCATGTCCGTCGACGTGTACACGTGCTACTGGAATGGGAGCACCTGTCTTGTCGTCGCGTACGACTCTGATGTGATCGCCGGGTTGAATTGGGTGCACCACGAATGGGTCTACACCCCATATTTCATTTCATCGGTAGTCATCAGCGCAGGGCAGACCGGAGCCGACTACACCACGTATTGCGATACCTTGGCGAGCGCCTACAAGACCGCGATCGATACGTTGCGCAACAGCGATGCCATACCGACCGTGATTGCATCAGGCAATGATGGGTTTGTGGACGGCGTCGACTATCCCGCCTGCGTATCCTCAGCGTTCAGCGTGGCGGCGACCGACAATTCCGACGTGGTCGCCTCCTTCAGCAATTCGGCCAGTTTCTTGAGCCTCTATGCGCCCGGCGTCAGCGTGTATTCGTCGATACCGACGAGCACGTATGCGTATTTGAGCGGTAGCTCGATGGCGGCGGCGCAGGTCGGCGGCGCATTGGCACTCATCCAGTCGAACGAAGGCCACCAATATTCCGTAAGCAAGCTCCTCACGATCCTGCAAAAAGCCGGCAAGCCGATCACAGCCCGCGGATACACCGTGTCGCGAATCGACATCGGCGCGGGGTTCGACGTCATCTTCATAGACGGTTTTGACGGCTGATTCGCGCGGCGCTGGCTAGTCGCAGACGGCCTCGCGTCGGCGCCGAACGCAGGACTGAAACCCTGGCCAGGGTGTGCTTTCTCAGCGCTTCTGCGCCTTGCGCGGCCGGCCGATCTTCGCCGTTGAAACCGGGCTTGGAAACCGCGGCCGAAACCGTCACAGCGACCGCCAGCACGAACGAAACCCTCGGCCGCGCGCGCAACCGCGCGGCCTCGGCGCCGACACTCAGTACCCGGACAACTCCTCGCCCTGCGCGACCGAGGGCGTTTCCATCGCCTGCGCGAGCGGCGTGGTTTCGCGACCGTCCTGCTTGTAGACCACGCCTTCCTTCATCACGAAGCCGACCTTCTGCATCAGCTTGATGTCGTCCAGCGGATTGCCGGCGACCGCGATCACGTCGGCGAACTTGCCGGGTTCGACGCTGCCGAGGTCCTTCGCCTTCTTCAGCAGTTCCGCCGCGTGCGTGGTCGCGGCTTGCAGCACGAACATCGGCGGCATGCCGGCGTCGACCATGTAGACGAATTCCTTCGCGTTCTGGCCGTGTGGGTACACCGCGGCGTCGGTGCCGAACGCGATCTTGACGCCGGCCTTGTACGCATTGCCGGCGGTCTGCTGGATGATCGGGCCGACCTGTTTTGCCTTCGCGGCAACCTGTGCCGGGTAGTAGCCCGGCTTCTCGGCCATCTCGGCGACGTACTTGCCAGCGATGATGGTCGGCACGTACCAGGTGCCGTGTTCCTTCATCAGCTTCATGTCGGCATCGTCCATGAAGGTGCCGTGCTCGATCGAGTCGACGCCGCCGATCACTGCGCGACGGATCCCTTCGGCGCCGTGCGCGTGCGCGGCAACCGTGAAACCGTAGTCGTGTGCGGCGGCGACCACCGCCTTGATCTCGTCGATCGTCATCTGCGCGTTGTCGACGCTGCTGCTCTCGTCGAGCACGCCGCCGGACGGCATGATCTTGATCAGGTCGGCGCCTTCCTTGTAGTGCTGTCGCACCGCTTTCCAGGCATCGTCGGCGCCGTTGATGATGCCGTCCTTCGCGTGCTGATCGCCTTGCAGGTCGGCGCGATAGCCGTCCGTGCCGTCGGCATGGCCGCCGGTCGAGCCGATCGCTCCGCCGGCGGTGAAGATGCGCGGGCCCGGCACGATGCCGGCATTGATTGCGTTGCGCAGCGAGATCGAGGCATTGGCCCCGTCGCCGAGGTTGCGCACGGTGGTGAAGCCGGCCTCGAGCGTGCGCTTTGCGTAGACGGTCGAGCGGATCGCGTAGTCGGCGACATTCCAGCGAAACTGGTCGGTGTAGCCGGTCGGGCTCGTCTCGAAAGTGAGGTGCGCATGGCTGTCGATCAGGCCGGGCAGGCAGGTCGCATTGCCGAGGTCGATGGCCTGCGCGCCGGGTACGTCGATCCGCCCCGGTTTGACTTCCTTGATGCGCTTGCCCTCGGCGATGATCGTCGTTTCGCCAAGCAGCTTGCCGGCCGCGGTATCGACGAGATGGCCGCAATGCAAGGCGACCGGCGCGGGTGTGGCGGCTGACGCGGCGGGTTCGGCGGCGATCGATGCGGAATGCGCGAACGCAATCGCGACAGCTGTGGCGAGCAACGATTTCATGGAGTACCTCGGGCGGACAGGACACGCCATCTTAGCGGTGCCGAAGCGCCGGACAGGTGCCATTCGGCAGGGGTCCGGGTTGGCGCGGATTGCGCGCTGCGCTAGGCTGCTGTATCTCCCGGAATCATGGAAAGCGCCCGTATCTCGGCGCGCGATGGACCCCGATGCAAGAAAACTACGAGCCGCAGGCCATCGAAGCCGCCGCGCAAACCTTCTGGAATGCGGCACGCGCCTTTGTCGTCGACGAGAAATCGCCGAAGCCGAAATTCTTCTGCCTGTCGATGCTGCCGTATCCGTCCGGTGCGCTGCACATGGGCCATGTGCGCAACTACACGATCGGCGACGTGATCAGCCGTTACCAGCGCATGCAGGGCAGGAATGTCCTGCAGCCGATGGCCTGGGACGCGTTCGGCCTGCCCGCAGAGAACGCCGCGATCAAGAACAATACCGCGCCGGCCAAGTGGACGTACGCGAACATCGAGCACATGCGCGCGCAGCTGGCGACGCTCGGCTATGCGATCGACTGGTCGCGCGAGTTCGCGACCTGCAAGCCCGACTACTACGTGCACGAGCAGCGCATGTTCGTGCGCCTGTTCAAGAAGGGGCTCGCCTACCGCAAGCAGTCGGTGGTGAACTGGGATCCGGTCGACCAGACCGTGCTCGCCAACGAACAGGTCATCGATGGCCGTGGCTGGCGCACCGGCGCGGTGGTCGAGAAGCGCGAGATTCCTCAGTGGTTCCTGAAGATCACCGCGTATGCGGAGGAATTGCTGCACGGCCTTGACCGGATGCCGGGCTGGCCGGATGCGGTCAAGACCATGCAGCGCAACTGGATCGGGCGCTCGGAAGGCCTCGAGATCCAGTTCAGGGTCGAGGGCGAGAGCGAGCCGCTGACCGTGTTCACGACGCGTCCGGACACCTTGATGGGCGTGACCTATCTCGCCGTCGCCGCCGAACACCCGCTTGCGCTGAAGGCCGCGAAGAGCAAGCCGATCGTTGCCGAGTTCATCGAGGAGTGCCGCCACGGCGGCACCGCCGAAGCGGACATCGAAACCGCGGAAAAGAAGGGCATCGACACCGGCCTGACCGCGATCCACCCGGTCACCGGCGAAACCGTTCCGATCTGGATCGCGAACTTCGTGCTGATGGGCTATGGCACCGGCGCGGTGATGGCGGTGCCCGGCCACGACCAGCGCGACTGGGAATTCGCGACCAAGTACGACCTGCTGATCAAGATGGTCATCGTCAGCGACCCGGTGCGTGACGCGATCCGCGAGCTTGGCCGCGACGCGGTGCGCAATCCGGACGCGATGAGCGCCGCGCTCGGCGAGACTCGCGCGATCGACCCCTACGAGGCGCCGGCTGCGGTCGGCGTGGTCGAGGCGTTCGAGCGCGACATCATCGGGAAGGGCGCGTACACCGAATACGGCACGCTGGTGAACTCCGGCGAGTACGACGGGCTCGATTATCGCGGTGCGTTCGACGCGCTCGCCGCGCGCTTCGAGAAACAGGGCAGCGGCGCGCGCCGCGTGAATTTCCGCCTGCGCGACTGGGGCGTCTCGCGTCAGCGCTACTGGGGCTGCCCGATTCCGATCATCTACTGCGCGAAGTGCGGCGCGGTGCCGGTGCCGGAGGATCAGCTGCCGGTGGTGCTGCCGGAGGACGTCGCGTTCACCGGCGTCAAGTCGCCGATCAAGGCCGATCCCGAGTGGCGCAAGACCACCTGCCCGCAATGCGGCGGCGCGGCCGAGCGCGAGACCGACACCTTCGATACCTTCATGGAGTCGAGCTGGTACTACGCGCGCTACACCTCGCCGGGCGCGAAGGACATGGTCGACGGCCGCGCGAACCACTGGCTGCCGGTCGACCAGTACATCGGTGGCATCGAGCACGCGATCCTGCATCTGCTGTACTTCCGCTTCTTCCACAAGCTGCTGCGCGACGAAGGCCTCGTACACTCGGACGAACCGGCGACGAATCTGCTGTGCCAGGGCATGGTCATCGCCGAGACGTTCTATCGCGACCAGACTGATGGCTCGAAGGACTGGATCAATCCGGCCGAAGTCGAGATACAGCGCGACGAGAAAGCACGCGTGGTCGGTGCGGTGCTGAAGGCGGACGGCCAGCCGGTGCGGATCGGCGGCACCGAGAAGATGTCGAAGTCGAAGAACAACGGCGTCGACCCGCAGTCGATGGTCGGCAAGTACGGCGCCGACACGGTGCGCCTGTTCTCGATGTTCGCCGCACCGCCGGACCAGTCGCTGGAGTGGAACGAGGCCGGCGTCGAGGGCATGGCGCGTTTCCTGCGTCGGTTCTGGCGCGAGGTGACCACGCACGCGGGCAATCCCGATCATCCAGAAGTGAATGCGGCAGCGCTGAACGCCGCGCAGAAGACGCTGCGCCGGCAGGTCCATGAGACGATCCAGAAGGTTTCCGACGACATAGGTCGCCGCCTGTCGTTCAACACTGCGATCGCGGCGTTGATGGAGCTGCTGAACGCGGTCGGCAAGTTCGATGACCAGAGCGATCAGGGCCGCGCGGTGCGCCACGAGGCACTGGAGGCGATGGTATTGCTGCTGAATCCGGTCACGCCGCACATCAGCCACGCCCTCTGGCAGGTGCTTGGCCATGGCGAGACGCTGATCGAGGATCAGCCGTGGCCGAAGGCCGACGCGAGTGCTCTCACCAGGGACGCGGTCACGCTCGCGGTCCAGGTCAACGGAAAGCTGCGCAGCACGATCGAGGTCGCGGTGTCCGCAGGCAAGGACGAGATCGAGAAGCACGCGCTGGCCGAGCCGAGGGTCGTCGAGTTCATCGCCGGCGCGACACCGAAGAAGATCATCGTCGTGCCGGGCAAGATCGTGAATATCGTCGTCTGACCGAACCCTTTTTCAGCTTGTCATTCCCGCGAAGGCGGGAATCCATTTTGATTTTTCCCTCGCCTCACCAGTGCAAGGCAAATGGATTCCCGCTTTCGCGGGAATGACGTCGATGGTGCTGGCATGCCGTGACCACTCCGATCCTCTACTGCAACCACGAATCCGGCCACAGCTACAAGGTCGCGCTCGCGCTCGCCTTGATGGGCGTCCCGTTCGAGCAGCGCACCGTTGATCTCAACCTGGCGCGCGAGCAGCGCAGTGAAGATTTCCGCCACGCCTCGTTGTTTGGCGAAGTGCCGACCCTGATCGACGAGGACGGCCTCGCGATCTGTCAGTCGAATGCGATCCTCGACCATCTCGCGCGCCGCCACCGCAAGCTCGACGGCGCCACGCCGGCCGCGCAGACGCGCGTGCGCGAGTGGCTCGCATGGGAGGCGAACCGGCTCGCGATGAGTTTCCCGCACCTGCGCTACTCGCGCCGCTTCACCCAGGCCGATCCGGTGCTCGAAACCTGGTGGACCCAGCGCATGCACGCCGACTTCGACCGCCTCGATCTCGCATTGCGCGATCGAGCGTTCCTGCTTGGCGACATGCCCACCATCGCCGACGTGTCGTGCTGCGGCTACCTGTTCTGGACCGATCAGGCCGATGTCGATCTCGCGCCGTGGCCGGCGATCGTCGGCTGGCTCGACCGCCTGCGCTCGCTGCCGGGCTGGCAGGCACCGTATGATCTGCTCATCGCGAGCAACCCGATCCGCTCCGGAACCCGCACATGACCTTGCGCCGCTCCTCGTTCATCTTCCTGCCCGCCGTCCTCGCCACGCTGCTTGCCGGCTGCGGTTTTCACCTGCGCAAGGAGGCTGATCTGCCGACGAGCATGCAGCGCATGCACATCGAGATCGCCGATCCGTCGAGCCAGCTCGCGAAAGATCTCGCCAAGGCGCTGCCGCGCTCGGGCGCACAGGTCGTCGACACGGTCGAGGCGGGTACCGCGGTCATGAAGATCAGCGCGAACCGGTTCTCGACCGACGTGCTGTCGGTCGGCGGCACCGCACGCGCGAACGAGTATTCGCTGCGCTATCACGTCGAGTTCGAGGTGCAGGATGCGGCAGGCACCGCGATCGTGCCGGCGCAGACCGTCGAGCTGTCGCGCGAGTTCACGTTCGATGCGAGCCAGGCGCTCGGCGTCGCCGCCGAAACCGACCTGCTCACGAAGGAACTCCAGCGCGACATGGTGCAGACGATCCTGCGCCGCCTCGAGGCACTCGCGCACACCGGTCAGTGATC
The DNA here is from genome assembly GCF_039523175.1 of Dokdonella soli. Taxonomy (NCBI): domain Bacteria; kingdom Pseudomonadati; phylum Pseudomonadota; class Gammaproteobacteria; order Lysobacterales; family Rhodanobacteraceae; genus Dokdonella; species Dokdonella soli. The sequence continues at coordinate 311,875 of NZ_BAAAEU010000024.1, read as the reverse complement.
AGCGTACCGGCGCGATGGCCACCACGCTTTCCATGTTCCGCAAGCAGCTCGCTGGCGGCGAACTGAAGCCGGCATACCTGATTGCCGGCGCCGAGCATCTGCTCGTGCTCGAGGCCGCCGACGCGCTGCGCGCGCGCGCCAGGGAGCTCGGCTATCTCGAGCGCGAGGTGCTCGATGCCGATGCGAACTACGACTGGAACCAGCTCGGTGACGCCAGCCGCTCGATGTCGCTGTTCGCGAGCCACAAGCTGATCGACCTGCGCCTGCCGACCGGCAAGCCCGGCAAGGAAGGCAGCGCGGCGATCGTCGAGTTCTGCGAAGCGGCGCCGCCGGATACGGTGCTGATGATCACCGCGAACGACTGGAGCAAGAAGCACGAAGGGGCCTGGTCCGCGGCGATCGAGCGGATTGGCGTGGCGGTTCCGGTGTGGCCGCTGAAGATCGAGGAGTTGCCCGGTTGGATCGGCACGCGCATGGCGAGCCGCGGGCTCAAGGCGACGCCGGAAGCGGTCGCGCTGCTCGCCGACCGCGTCGAAGGCAATCTGCTTGCGGCGAGCCAGGAAATCGACAAGCTCGCGTTGCTGCATGCCGGCACCACGCTTGACGTCGAAGCGCTCGAAGCCAGTGTCGCCGACGATGCGCGCTACGACGTGTTTCGCCTGGCCGACGCTGCGATCGGCGGCGATGCTGGTCGCGCGTTGCATATCGTCGCCGGCTTGCGCGCCGAGGGCGAAGAGCTGATTCCGCTGCTCGGCTGGGTATTGATGCAACTGCGTCTGCTGCTGCGGCTGGCATCGGCCGGCACGAACCTCGATGCCGCGTTACGCAGCGAGCGCATCTGGCCCGCTTCGCGCGAAGCGCTGTTTCGGCGTGCGCTGAAGAGCGGCGATCGTGCGCATTGGGAGCGTTGCCTCGCCCAGGCCGGGCGCATCGATGCGATGGCGAAAGGACGGCCTCCCGGCGACGCATGGCGCGAGCTGGAACGTCTCGTCGCAGCGATCGCTTCGCCGCGACGCGCGGCCGGGCTGCTGGTGTCGTGAGCAGCATCACGCGCCTGTACACCCTCTCCCCCAACGGCTTTGTCGTTGGGGGAGAGGGATGGGGTGAGGGGGCGGGGTGTCACGTGGAACCGCCGTCCGGATCGTCTTGTGCGATGGCTCTTTCTTGTCTCGAGTCGCGAGAACCCGACATCGCGACATTTCATGGCCCCGCCCCCTCACCCAACCCTCTCCCCCGAGCGCGCTCGGGGGAGAGGGTTAGCAAGGCGGGCGTATCGTGACGCGACCCATCGCGATCCTCGGCGGCACCTTCGATCCGATCCATAACGCGCATTTGCGCGTTGCCTGGGAGGCAGCCGAGCATCTCGATGCCGAGGTGCGCCTGTTGCCGGCGAGCGTGCCGCCGCACCGTGACCAGCCGGTCGCGAGCGCGGAACAGCGAGCGGCACTGGTGCGTGTTGCGCTGGCGGGACAGGAGCGCCTGACCCTCGATACGCGCGAACTGCGTCGCGAGGGTCCGTCGTACACGATCGACACGCTGATCGAACTGCGCACGGAAATCGGCGAGGCGCGGCCGTTGGTGCTGCTGATCGGCGCCGATGCATTCGCCGGCCTGCCGGGCTGGCATCGCTGGCGCGAATTGTTCGATTTCGCGCACATCGGCGTACTGACCCGGCCCGGTCATGGTGCCGCGCTGCCGACCGAGCTGCGCACCAAGATCGCCTCGCGGCGTTGCCCGGGCGCGGCGGCGCTGCGCGAGTCGGCTGCCGGCCGCGTGCTGCCGATTCCGGTCACGCCGCTTGAGATCTCCGCCAGCCAGGTCCGCGAGCTGCTCGCCGCCGGCCGCGAGCCGCGCTACCTGATGCCGGATGCGGCGTTCGCTGAACCGAACCTGCTGGCGCCGTATCGATCCTAGCGGTCGGCGGGCGCCACCGGCGGTTTCACCGGATGCGCGGCTGCTGCGTCCACCAATGACTGGACCGCGGTCTTGCCGGCCTTGCTCAGAAACGGGTGCAGCTTCGCGTAGGGCACCAGGATGTCCTCGTCGCAGGCCTGCATCACGTGCGCGAAGCTGGTCGAGAAGATCAGGCCCTGCTCGGCCGGACGCAGCAGGTAGCGGTTGCTTTCGTTGACCCAGCTGGCGCATTCGTCGTCGTCCTTGTTGCGCTGCGCATTGGCAATGATGATCGCGTTGAGATCTGCGGGAGCCACGTAGCCACAATCGTTGCAATCGACTTTGCTGCCGTGGATCCAGGTCCACGGCTCGACGCGTTCGCCGGTCGCGAGGTTCCAGGTCTCGAAGCCGGCGATGCCGCCGTTCGGGTGCGCGCCACCGCAATCGATCGAGTAACTTTCCTGCACGACCAGCCATGGTCCGGCGTGGAAATCCAATTCGAGCTTCTCGTAAAACTCGCCGCCGTTCGGCGCGGCCAGCATGCAGCCGTAATACTCGGTGATCTGGTCGCGCAACCAGTCACGCGTCGCCTTGTTGAACATGTTCGCGTTCTGCATGCCGTCCGGCAACTCGACCATCGATACATGGTTGTCCAACGCGGACACGGTGCGGAAATGATCGCTCGATTCCTCGACTTTCAGTTTCTGTGCGGCAACGCGCGGCGCGTTGAAGGCGATCTGCAGTGCGGTATTGCCGCTCTCGCAGCCGCTTCCCGGATCACCAGCGACCGCGATGCGGGTCAACCGGATCGGCAGCATGCGCTGGCCGTCGGCATCCGACCACTCGCCGTCGAGGCGGTCGCCGGAAACCGGCTTGAGCTTCCACGTTGCCTTCGGCTTTTCAGCGTCGCCTTCGACCCAGATCGCGCCGTCCGTACTGACAGCGGACAGGCCGATGCTGAAGCCGTGGTGCAGGTAGTAATACTGGGTCTCGCCGAGCGGAGGCCGTGCGAGGCACGCCATGACCGGCTGAGTACCGATCGTGCCGCGCCAGACGCCGAGTCGCGCTTCGGGTTCGGAAACGCCGAACGCCAGCTCGTGCGCATCGAAGCCGGGGTTGGGCGGGCATTTCAGTGTGTCGTGTTCGACCGCACAGGGACGCGTGCATTGCAGCGCGCCGTTCACCCGCGCGCAGGTGCGCGCGCCGCCGAGCGCGACGTAGCTGATGCCGCTTGTAATCGCGAGTGTCGGTTTGAGCACGTCGGCGCCGCCCGAAGCGATGCCGAGCTGTCCCTGCGCGTTCGCGCCCCAGCACTGCAAGCCGTCGCCGACCAGCGCACAGGTCGTGTCGCCTTTCGCGAACACGGCGGAGACGCCGTCGGCGATCACCTTGACCGGGTGGCCGACCCAGCATTGCAGCGGATCGTAGCCATTGCTGAAGCAGCGCTGCTCGCTGTCGCTGAACGTCGCCGCGACCTTGGGCGCGGGCGCCTGTGCCGAGGTGCGCGCATGGGCCACCGATACACCGATGCCGACCTGGCCATGGTCGTTGTCGCCCCAGCACCAGAGCGCGCCATCGACGATCGCGCAGGTGTGGTTCGCACCGGAGGCCACTGCACTGACACCATGATCGATCACGCGCAAAGGCGTCGGCGTTCGCGTGAAGCTCACGGGCTTGTCGCCGGAGTTGACCGGCAATTGGCCCCAGCACAGCAATGCGCCATCGACGACGGCGCAGGCATGCGCATTGCCGGCTGCAATCGCGGTCACGCCATGCTCGATCACCGTCTCCGGCGTCGGATGCGCGAGTTGATACTTATTGGATCCGGAGTTGCCGCCCATGCCAACGCATTGCACGGAACCCGTGACGATCGCGCAAACACGGTCATCGGCAGCTGCGGCATCGGCTACGCCCCGCGCGATCACGGTGGTCGGTTTTAATGCATTGCCGCCCGGCGGCACCGGGATGTCGCCCCAGCACTGCAGCGACGTATCGACGATCGCGCAGCTGTAGAAGCTTCCGGTGACGACCTTGGTCGCGCCGCGCGCGATCACCGCGATCGGCCGATACGTGGCGGCATCGCCGGACGTGCCGTTGCCGATCTGGCCGAATACATTGCTCTCGCCGAGACACTGCACGGCTCCCTCGACGGTCACCGCACAGCGATGGTAGGCACCGAAGTCGAACTGGACGATATCGCCATGCGCCGCGGCGGCTGGTGCGGCCAGCGATGCGAGCAGCGCGGAGACGAGCAGGGAAAGCATGGCGGAAGGCATGGAGGGTTCCGGGGCGCGCCCGCGCGGGATCGGGCTGCGCAAGTGTCCAGGTTGGATGTGGCGAGGCGCGGGCGCTGCGCGGCCGCAACAGAGATCGCGTCCGCAAGAGAGCGGGTTGAGCCAGCAGGCTATGCCCTGGCTGCACCCCGTCCGCGGCAGACCGCCATGAAGCCGAGCCACGCCAGATTGATCGCGATGAACAGCCACATCGTGGCTTGATCGTCCGATGCGCTGCCTGCGCCGTGCGACATCAGCAGGAGCCAGCTCCACGGCAGCGACGCGGCGAAGGTCGCGAGAAAGCCGAGCAGGCCGCAAAGTCCCCCTCCGCGGCACAGGCTGCCGCCCGGTGCATCGACGATGTCGAGAGCGAGCGTGAGCGCGACGAACATGAGATACAGCGCGAATGCGACGCGCGCGAATGTGAGTGACGCGGGACTAACGGTGTCGCTGCGCCAGCGCGCCAGTGCGAGGAAAGCCATCAGCACGAACGCGACGAGGACGAGTAGATAATCCGGATGGCGGACCTTCGCGGCCAGGCGTTCCGAACACTGGCCGAGTTCGGTGCAGCCCGCGGCCTTCAGCATGTCGGACGCGGCCATGCTGGCCTGTAAGGCTTCGTCGCTTTCGGCCTGGCTAACGCCGCCGAACCCTTCCGGATAGAACGTTCGCTGCGGCGCATCGGTCGTGAGCCGCCGCATCTTCGGAACAGCGGTCAGCTCGCCTTGCTGCAGCGAGGCCAGGGCAGCGATCGCGCTGGCATCGTCAAGTTCCGCAACGGTGCGTCGGGAGATCGCACAGTAGACCGGGCTCGGAGACGAAACCGCGATGTGCTGGTTGGCGCAATCGAGGCTGATCGCCTGCCCGGCTGCGCCGGTCAGTGTGAAGGCGATGTCGACGGTGGCGGCGACTGGCATCCGGTTGGTCGCGATGCCGCGGATGAAATACCGATTGAAGCTGAGTTCGGGGTGTCCGGGGGAATAGACGCCGCTTGGCGCACGCCAGATGCCCGGCTGCACGCTCGTGGCGTTGCGTAGGTCGAACTGCGCCTGCGTCTGCGTCGTCGCCCCTTCCGGCTGTGGTCGGGTCGGATCCTCATTCGCAGGTGGATCGCCGACCGGGGCACGGAAATCGAACACGATCGCCTGCGTCGCAAGCCGCCCATACAGGGCGTCCAGCGTGCTCGGCGGCTCCTCGTTCGCGATGCGGACCGCCTCTTCCAGCGCGCTCGGCGCCTCGTCGACGATGCGGATCGCCTCGCCAACGGTCCCTGCCTTGGGCGAGAGTTCGCCGAGCAGGCGGGCGATCGCGCGGCGTTCGTCGAATGTCCTGAACGACGCGGCATGGCGTTTGAATCCGAGCCGTTCGAGGACATTGGCGAGGATCTCGACGCCGAGCCGGTCGGCCGGGAGCGGGCGACCCAGAATGTCCTGCACGAGTGGAATGCTCGATTCCTGCGGGTCGGCGGCGGACGTCTCGGCCCGCGCGCACAGGGCATGACTTGCGAACACGAACACGCAGCACGCGAGCATCGCGTGTACACAATGGCGCATAGTATCCCTTGGCAACGACGAACCCTTCCGGCCGGAATCCTAGCAGGTCGATTCGCGATGCCGGCAAGGTGCGGAGTGTGCAGACGCCGGCTACTTCGGTCGCTTCTTCGCGTCGTGCCGCCTGGGTTTGTCGAAACCACCGGGCTTGAACGAGGGCGGCTTCGGCGAAAACGGCTTGCGCGGCTTGCCGAAATCCGGTTCCTCGCCGCCGCGCGTGATGCGCAATTGCTGGCCGGATACCCAGACCTTCTTCAGGTGCTTGAAGATCTCGGCCGGCATGCCGTCGGGCAGATCGACCAGGCTGTGGTCATCGCGGATGTCGATGCGGCCGATGTGCTTGCTGTCGAGGCCAGCTTCGTTCGCGATCGCTCCGACGATGTTGCCGGGCTGCACGCCGTGCGCGTGACCGACCTCAATGCGGAAGGTCTGGAAGCCGGGTTCGGGCGTGTGCGGGCGATCATCGTGGCGCGGGCGGCGCGCACCCTGATCGTGTTCTTCACGGTGATGTGAGCGCGGCGGGCGCGTCTCGGTGCGTCCATGGGCGTGGCTCTCGTGCCCTTGCTCGTCATCCCGGCGAACGCCGGGATCCAGTGCCTTCGCGGGAGAAGCAGAGACGCTGGGTCCCGGCGCGGGCGAAGCCCGGCCTGTCCTGAGCTTGTCGAAGGGCCGGGACGACGAATCATGATGGCGGTCTGAACCGGGCGGACGCTCGGGCCGCGGCGGGCGCTCGAATGAGCGCGCCTCACGCGGCGCGCGGTCGAACGGACGCTCGTCGCGACGCGGCTCGCGCTGCGGCGGCTGCAGCAGGAGAGGCTGGTCGCCCTGCACGAGTTTCGCCAGCGCGGCGGCGATCTCCAGCGCCGGCACGTTGTGTTCCTGCTCGTACTGCTCGATCAGCTGCTGGAAGATGCCGAGCTCGCCGGTACCGAGCGTATCGGCGATGCGCTGCTTGAACTTCGCGATGCGCTGGTCGTTGACCGTGTCGACGCTCGGCAGCTGCATCTCGGCGATCGGCTGGCGCGTCGCGCGCTCGATCGCCTGCAGCAGCCGCTTCTCGCGTGGCGCGACGAACAGGATCGCGTCGCCGCTGCGTCCGGCGCGGCCGGTACGGCCGATGCGGTGCACGTAGGCTTCGGTATCGGTCGGGATGTCGTAGTTCAGCACATGGCTGATGCGTTCGACGTCGAGTCCGCGCGCGGCGACATCGGTCGCGACCAGGATGTCGAGCTTGCCGTCCTTGAGCTGCTGGATCGTACGCTCGCGCTGCGCCTGCACGATGTCGCCGTTGATCGCGGAGGCAGCGAAACCACGCGCCTGCAGCTTCTGCGCGAGTTCCTCGGTGGCCTGCTTGGTGCGCGTGAACACGATCATCGCGTCGAACGATTCGGCTTCGAGGATGCGCGTCAGCGCATCGAGCTTCTGCACGCCGCTGACATACCAGTAGCGCTGGCGGATGTTCGCCGCGGTGGTGGTCTTGGCCTTGATTGCGATCTCGATCGGCTCGCGCAGATAGGTTTGCGCGATGCGCCGGATCGGTGCCGGCATCGTCGCCGAGAACAACGCGATCTGGCGCGTCGGCGGGGTCTTCTTCAGCACCGCCTCGACATCGTCGATGAAGCCCATGCGCAGCATTTCATCCGCTTCGTCCAGGACCAGCGTGGTCAGCTGCGACAGATCCAGCGAGCCGCGTTCGAGATGGTCGATCACGCGGCCCGGCGTGCCGACCACGACATGCGTGCCGCGCTTCAGTCCGCCCAACTGCGGCCCGTAGCTCTGGCCACCGTAGATCGGCAGCACGTGGAAGCCCGGCATCTTCGCCGCGTAGCGCTGGAACGCCTCGGCAACCTGGATCGCGAGTTCGCGCGTCGGCGCCAGCACCAGCGCCTGCGGCTTGGTCTTGTTCAAATCCAGTCGCGACAGGATCGGCAGCGCGAACGCCGCGGTCTTGCCGGTGCCGGTCTGCGCCTGGCCGAGCATGTCGCGACCTTCGAGCAGCGGCGGGATCGTCGCGGCCTGGATCGGTGAGGGTGTCTCGTAACCGACTTCGGCGAGTGTCTGCAGCAGCGCGTCGGTGAGGCCGAGGGCGCTGAACGGGATCGGATCGGGTGTGGCGTCGGCGTTGGGCATGGGCTTGGAGCGGCCGTGCCGCAATCGAGTGAGGCCGCCTAGTCTAGCGCGTCGGGATGCACTCCATCCGGCCGGCGTCGTGAATCGGGGCTGCAACACCACCCGCGCGCGAATGCGCCTATACTGCGGCCGCGTCGCTTGTGGCGCATTGCAACGTAGAGGTCGCCTCCACTTGGCTACGTCGGAAACGCGCGACCGGCCGCGCAAGGCCGGAACCCCCAAGGCCGCCAAGGCCCCCGCCAGCCGCAAGGCTGCGCCCGCCGCGAAAACCGCGGCCGCTGCCAAGAAGGCGGCACCCAGAAAGAAGACTTCACCGGCAGTAAAGGCCGCGCCGCGCAAGGCAAGCGCCAAGCCGCGCATGACCCGGCCGGCTGCGACGAAGTCTGTCGCCAAACCACGAACCCGCAGCAAGCCGGCCAGAACGGCGGACGCGGCGGAACGCCTGCGCCTGCTCGTGATCGGCGCGCTCGACGATCTCAAGGCCAAGGACGTCCAGGAAATCGACGTGCGTGGCAAGAGCAGCGTGACCGACCTGCTCGTCGTCGCCAGCGGCACCTCGTCACGTCATGTGAAGTCGATTGCCGACGAGGTGGTCAAGAAGGCCAAGCAGGCCGGACTGCCGCCGATCGGTGTCGAGGGACAGCGCGAAGCCGAATGGGTGCTGGTCGACCTCGGCGACGTGATCGTCCACGTGATGCTGCCGCGTACGCGCGAGTTCTACGGCCTCGAACGGCTGTGGACCGTCGGCGACCAGCTGCCGGCCGCACTGGCCGGCTGATCCGCCCGCACCCGGGCCGATGCGCGCTCGCCTGATCTCCGTCGGCGAGCGCATGCCGGCCTGGGTTGCCGAGGGTTTCGCCGAATACCGCAAACGCCTCTCGCGCGAGCTTCCGCTCGACCTCGTCGAGATTCCGCTTGGCGCACGCGGCAAGGGTCGCGATCCTGCGCGCGCGATCACCGACGAAGGCGGCGCGGTGCTTGCCACGCTGCCGAAAGACGCCCACGTCGTCGCGCTAGACGGCCGCGGCAAGCCTTGGTCCAGCGAGCAACTCGCCGAACAGCTTGCTGCCTGGCGCATGTCCGGCCGCGACCTCGCGATCCTGATCGGCGGCCCCGACGGCCACGCCGCCGAGGTGCTGGCACGCGCCGACCAGCGCTGGTCGCTTGGACCGCTCACGCTGCCGCACATGCTGGTACGCCTCGTCGTCGCCGAGCAGCTCTATCGTGCAATGTCGATCATCGGCGGGCATCCATACCATCGGGCTTGAAGTTCGGCGCCGGCATTCGCGTCTCAGCCCCTGCGACGCCCACCTGATTTAGTCCCTTGGTAGCTTGATCGTGTACTGTTGAGAGACGCGGGATACGGGGAGTGTCCGGCGAGGGGAGATCTTATGGACGGGGAAGGCATAGCCTTGGCGCATTCGCCGGGCCATCCATTGGATGAGCATCTACGCGCCGTCGCGCGGTTGGCAGCGGAATTTGCGGCGGCGTTCGGCGCCGGCGATTGGGGGCACCTCGCCGGCCTATGGCACGACCTCGGCAAGTATCGGCCGGGCTTCCAGCGCTATATCCGTCAATCGAAGGATCCAGATGCGCATATCGAAGGTCGCGTCGTAGGAACCGACAAGACGCATTCGGCGGCCGGCGCCGCGCATGCAATAAGGACGCTCGGGCCGTTGCGCGGGGAGTTGCTGGCCTTCCTGATCGCTGGCCATCATGCCGGCCTGCCGGACAGGGACGAAGGCTCGCCGGCCGGGTTGAAGGCGCGCCTCGCCAGCGATCTGGCTAAACGTGAGTTCGACGAGGCGACGGCGCAGCCCGTTCCCGCCGACATCCTGGCCAGCGATGTTCCAGCATCGGTGATTCTCGGCGGCACGGCGGGTTTCGCGCTGTGGCTGCGCATGCTGTTCTCCTGCCTGGTCGACGCGGATTTTCTCGATACCGAGGCCTACTACGACGCCGGTAAAGCGGCGCGGCGCGGCGGCCATGCGTCGCTGGCGAGCATGAAATCCGTGTTCGATGCGGCGATGCAGGTGAAGCTGCAGGCGGCACGAGCAACGGGGGAGTCGGTCGTCAATCGCATTCGCGCGGAGGTCCTCGCGCAATGCCGCGCGAAGGGTGCGGATCCGCACATCGCGCCGGGCTTTTTCGATCTCACCGTGCCGACCGGTGGCGGCAAGACGCTGTCCTCGCTGGCGTTCGCGCTCGAACACGCGCTCACCCATGGCAAGCGCCGCATCATCTACGCGATTCCTTTCACGAGCATCATCGAGCAGACGGCGCAAGTGTTTCGCGAGGTGTTCGCCGCGCTCGGCGAGGACGCGGTCATCGAGCATCACAGCAACCTCGATGTCGACGAGCGCAAGGAAGACCACGCCAGCCGGCTCGCCGCCGAGAACTGGGATGCGCCGCTGATCGTCACCACCAACGTGCAGCTGTTCGAGTCGCTGCATGCGGCGCGGACCAGCCGCTGCCGCAAGCTGCACAACCTCGTAGACAGCGTGATCGTGCTGGACGAGGCGCAGCAACTGCCGCGCGATTTTCTGGCGCCCGTGTTGCGCGCGCTGAAACTGCTGGTGGCACATTACGGCGTCAGCGTGGTGTTCTGCACGGCGACGCAGCCGGCGCTGACGCCGCGCCATGAGCCAGTCACGAACAGGTTGATCCTCGACGGCATCGAAGCCACGCAGTCGCGATCCATCGTCGAAGAGCAGGAGGCGTTGTTCGACGCGCTGCGTCGCGTCGACATCCGCATGCCGATCGACTTCGCGGTGCGTTCGACATGGGACGCAATCGCTGAGGAAATTGCGGGCGAAGACTGCGTGCTCACGATCGTCAATGCGCGCAAGCACGCGCGCGACCTGTTCGCGCTGTTGCCGCAGGACGGGGCCGAGCACTTGTCGGCCTTGATGTGCGCGGAGCATCGCAGCGCCGTCATCGAGCGCATTCGCACGCGCCTGCGCGACAAGCGCGACGGCGGCGACGTCCGACCGTTGCGTGTGATCAGCACCCAATTGGTCGAGGCCGGTGTCGATCTGGATTTCCCGGTCGTCTATCGCGCGCTGGCCGGACTCGATTCGATCGCGCAGGCGGCCGGACGCTGCAACCGCGAAGGTCGCTTCGACGGCTTGGGGCAGGTGCGCGTCTTCGTGCCGCCGCATGCGGCACCGCCTGGGTTATTGCGCCAGGGCGAGCAGACGATGACGGAAATGGCCAGGACGCAGGACATGGATGATCCGCTCGCGCCGGCCAGCTTTCGCCACTACTTCAATCACTTCTATGCCAAGGACGACAGCAACTTCGACCGCGGCGGTGTGCTCGATCTGCTCAAGCACGACCGCGCCGCGTTCCGCACCGCCGCCGAGCGGTTCCGGTTGATCGACGATGATGGCGAAAGCATCGTTGTGCCATATCGCAAGCCGGGCGCGACGGAGAGCCCTGTCAAATACTGGCTCAATGAGCTTGAAAAGGACGGCAATGCCCGGTGGGCGCGGCGCATGCTGCAGCGTTACACGGTTGGTACGCCGCGCCGGATTTTCGAGCAGATGCTGGCGCGAGGAGAGGTCGAGGAGCGCGCCGGTCTCTGGCTGGCGCTGGATTTGCTGTACGACAGCAGACTGGGGCTGGCCTTGCCGGATTCGCCCGGAATCCCCGCCGACTATGTGTTCTGAAGGAGCGCGCATGATACAGCAGGGATTTTGCATCGAGGTCTCGGGCCCCTACGCCTGTTTCACCCGCCCCGAAATGAAGGTCGAGCGCGTCAGTTATGACGCGATCACGCCATCCGCCGCGCGCGCGATCTTCGAGGCGATCCTCTGGAAGCCGGCGATCCGTTGGCAGGTTTCGCGTATCGAGGTCTGCGAGCCGATCCGCTGGATCTCGGTGCGCCGCAATGAAGTGAGCGCCGTGGTGCCGATGGGCACGGTCAAGAGCGTGATGAACTCCGGCGGCACGCTCGCGCTGAACATCGAGGACAACCGCCAGCAGCGCGCCGGTCTGTTCCTGCGTGACGTGCGTTATCGCCTGCATGGGCGCTTCGAGATGACCGATAAGGCCGGCGAGGGCGACACGCCGGCGAAGTTCGCCGCGATGTTCGAGCGCCGCACCGTGCAGGGCCAGTGCTTCAACCAGCCGTATCTCGGCACACGTGAGTTCTCCTGCCGCTTCCGCCTGCTCGATGTGAAAGCGGAGCCGTTCGTGCCGCCACCCGAACTAGCGGGCGAGCGCGATCTCGGCTGGATGCTGTATGACCTCGACTTCGGCAAGCCGCCCTACGCCGATCCGAAGCCGTTGTTCTTCCGTGCAAAACTGCGTCGCGGCGTGATCGCCGTGCCCGCGCGTGACAGCGAGGAGGTGCGCGGATGATCCTGCAGGCACTCTGCAACTATTACGAGCGCAAGAGCGGCAGTGGCGAGCTGGCGCCGGATGGATTTGAGAGCAAGGAGATTCCATTCGTCCTCGTGCTGGATGAGGCGGGCGGCTTCGTGCAGATCGACGATACGCGTCGGATCGATGGCAAGAAGAAAGCCACGCGTGCATTCCTGGTCACGCAGGCCGTCAAGCGCTCAGTCGGCGTCGCGGCGAACCTGCTCTGGGATACGCCCGAGTACGTGCTCGGCGTCATGCGCGAGGGTGGCAAGCCCAAGCGGGTCGCCGAACAACATACCGCGTTCAAGGCGCGGCTCGATGCGCTCGCGCACAGTGAGGATGCCGGTCTGCTTGCCGTGCGAGCATTCCTTGCCGTGCTGGACCTGGCGCCATTGCAGGCCGATCCATTGTGGAGCGAGCTCACGGGGACGAATCCGTTCATCTCGTTTCGCCTGGCGACGGACTCTTCGGATACGCTGGTGTGTCAGCGCAGCGGAGTCGTCGATGCGATCCGGTCTGCCGATGCGGAGACGTCGAAAGAGCCGGGCTTCTGTCTCGTGCGGGGCGAAGCAGATGGTATCGCGCGCCTGCATCCGGCGATCAAGAACGTCTGGGGTGCACAGACCGCGGGCGCGAACATTGTCTCGTTCAATTTGGCCGCGTTCAATTCGTTCGGCAAGGAACAAAGCTACAACGCTCCGGTCGGCCAGCGCGCGGCCTTCGCCTACACGACCGCGCTGAATCATCTGCTGCGCAAGGGCTCGCCGCAGCGCATGCAGGTCGGCGATGCGTCGACCGTGTTCTGGGCCGCGGATGTGCAGCACTCGGACTTCCAACAGGATTTCGCGGCGCTGTTCGGCGAGACCGAGAAGGACGATCCGGATCGCGGCGCCGATGCAGTGCGGCATCTGTACCGCGCGACCGAAACGGGCGTTTACATCAACGACGATGCGCCGGCGCGGTTCTGCGTGCTCGGCCTGGCGCCGAACGCGGCGCGCATCGCGGTGCGCTTCTGGCAGATCGCGCCGGTCGGCGAACTCGCACTGCGCATCCGCGCGCATTTCGACGATCTTGATCTCGCCAAGCCGGCGTTCGAGAAACCGTATCTGTCGCTATTCCGCCTGCTGACCTCGATCGCCGTGCAGAACAAGGCTGAGAACGTCCCGCCCGATCTGGCCGGCGACACCATGCGCGCGATCCTTTGCGGAGCGCCGTACCCGGCGACGCTGTTGCAGGCCGCAGTGCGCCGCATCCGCGCCGAGCAGACCGTCAACTACCCCCGCGCCGCGATCCTCAAGGCGTCGCTGAACCGCTTGATCCGTCACAACCGGCTGTCCGCCAAGGAGTTGTCCGTGAGCCTCGACAGGAACAATACCGTTCCGGCCTATCGCCTCGGCCGTCTGTTCGCCGCGCTGGAACGCATTCAGGGTGTCGCCCAGCCCGGCATCAACGCGACGATCCGCGAACGCTACTACGGTGCCGCGAGCAGTGCGCCGGCGAGCGTCTTTCCGATTCTGCTGAAGCTGAAGAACCATCACCTCGCGAAGATCGACAAACCCGGACTCGTCGTGTGGTTCGAGAAGCTGCTCGGCGAGATATTCGGTGGCCTGAGTGCCATTCCGCCGCGCCTGAGCCTGACCGAGCAGGGCGTGTTCGCGATCGGCTACTACCATCAGCAACAGGACTTCTTTGCCTCGAAAAGCCAGCCCGATGCCACCGCGGCAACGGATGCGACCAACCAGGGAGAAATGGAATGAGCCTCGACAAGCGCTACGACTTCGCACTGCTGTTCGACGTGCAGGATGGCAACCCGAACGGTGACCCGGACGCCGGCAACCTGCCGCGCCTGGATGCCGAGTCGGGCCATGGCCTTGTCACCGATGTTTGCCTGAAGCGCAAAGTGCGCAATTACGTCGGCATCGCCAAGAGCGAGCAGCCGCCGTTCGAGATCTATGTCAAGGAAAAGGCCGTGCTCAACAAGCAGCACGAGCGTGCCTACATCGGCATCGGAGCCGTGGGCGCGCTGAAGGGCGACGACAAGAAGCGCAAGGGCGGCGACAAGGTCGACGAGGCACGTGCCTGGATGTGCAGGAACTTCTTCGACGTCCGCACATTCGGCGCGGTAATGTCGACCGGCGTCAACTGCGGCCAGGTGCGCGGCCCGGTCCAGCTCACATTCGGCCGCTCGATCGATCCGATCGTGCAGCTCGAACACTCGATCACGCGCATGGCCGTCGCCACCGAGGCGGAAGCCGAGAAGCAGGGCGGCGACAACCGCACGATGGGCCGCAAGTTCACCGTCCCATATGGCCTCTATCTCGCGCACGGCTTCGTGTCGGCCCATCTCGCCAAGCAAACCGGCTTCTCGGATGACGATCTCAGTCTGCTCTGGGAAGCGCTTGCCGGCATGTTCGAACACGACCGCTCCGCGGCACGCGGGATCATGTCGACGAGGGGTCTTTACGTATTCGAGCATGCGAGCGCGCTCGGCAATGCCCCCGCCCACGCGCTGTTCGAGCGCATCGACGTCCGCGCCAAGGACGGCGTCGTCGCGCCGCGTTCGTTCGCCGACTACGATGTCGCGGTCGATGCCGTAAACCTCCCGAACGGCGTTACACTGCATCGCAGGATCGGTTGAGGCGAAATAGTTCGAGGAGAATCGCGATGGACTGGAGAGACAGAATCGCTGTGGATCCCGACGTCGTGTTCGGCAAGCCGCGCATCAAGGGGACCCGTCTGTCCGTGGAGTTCCTGATGGGTCTGTTTGGTGCTGGGTGGAGCGAGCAGCAGGTGTTGGAGTCCTATCCGCAACTCGCGCGCGAGGATTTGCAGGCGTTGTTCGCGCTTGCTGCGGAGATGATCGCGGAGGAAGGCTTCGTGATTGCCGGCAAGCTGGCTGCCTGAGGTATGCCAGCTCGGCTGCTTGCGGACGAGAACATTGCGCGACTTACGGTGCTGGATCTGCGCCGGCGCGGGTTCGATGTGGCGGCGGTCGCGGAACTCTTTCCAAGCGCAACGGACAGGGAAGTTCTGGCGCTGGCTCGCGAGCAAGGCCGCTGGCTGGTCACCTACGACAGGGATTACGGCGACTTGATCTTCCGGCAGGGTTCCGCCGCGCCGTGGGGCGTCCTGTATCTGCGTCTCGTTCCGACGCGCCCTGACGAACCTGCCGAGATGATCGCTGCGATCCTCGATCGGTTCGGTGATCAGCGGCTGTTCGTCGCCGTCGGGCGCAGGGCGGGTATCCGTGTTCGTCCGCTGCCGCCAGATCATGTCGGATGACGCCATTCCCATTTCCGCCCTCCAGCACTGGAGCTATTGCCCGCGCCAGTGCGCGCTGATCCATGTCGAGCAGGTGTTCGCCGACAACGTGCACACGGCGCGTGGTCACGCCGTGCACGCCGTCGTCGATGAACCCGGCGCGGAACGTTCAGGGACCGTGCGCATCGAGCGTGCGATGCCGTTGTGGAGCGACCGGCTGGGATTGATCGGCAAGGCCGATCTGGTCGAGTTCGAGGCGGATGGCTCGGCCTATCCGGTCGAATACAAGCATGGGCCGCGACGCCAGCATCGCCACGACGACCTGCAACTCGCCGCGCAGGCGCTGTGCCTCGAGGAAATGACCGGCAGACCGGTTCTGGCCGGTGCGATCTTCCACTTCAGTTCGCGCCGGCGCCGCGAGGTCGCGATCGACACCGCGCTGCGCGGCGCGGTCGAAGCCGCCGCAGGAGCCGTACGCGATCTCCTGTCGTCGCCGGCGTTGCCCGCGCCGGTCAACGACGCCCGCTGCCGCAACTGCTCGCTGATCGACCTGTGCCAGCCCAAGGTCGTCGCCGCCAAAACGCGCTATCACACACTGCTCGATCAACTGTTTGAAACATGAGTGCCTGGACCCTGCTGAACACGCTATACGTGATGACCGAGGGCAGCTATCTGCGTCTCGACAACGACACGGTGCGCATCGAGGTCGAGCGCGAAACCCGGCTGCGCGTGCCGCTGCATCACCTCGGCGGCATCGTTACACTCGGCGATGATGTCATGCTGTCGCCGGCACTCCTCAGCCGCTGCGCGGAGTCCGGCGTCAGCGTCACGCTGTTGAGTCGAAGCGGCCGTTTTCGCGCGCGCGTCGAGGGCCCGGTGAGCGGCAACGTGCTGTTGCGTCGCGCGCAGCATGATGCCAACAGCAGTCCGGACAGGACGCTCGCCTTGTCCCGCAACATCCTTGCCGGAAAATTGCGCAACAGCCGCACCGTGCTGCTGCGCGGGGCTCGCGAGGCGAAGGCCGACGACGATCGGAGTGCACTCGATGCAGCGGTGGCGAAGTTCGATGCTTCGTTGCGCGCGGTCGGCGTCGCCCAGGAAATGGATGCGTTGCGCGGGGTCGAGGGGGAGGCCGCCCGCACCTATTTCGCGGCGCTCAATCGCCTGATCCGCATCGATGCAAGGGCCGATTTTGCGATCGACGGACGCAGCCGGCGTCCACCGCGTGATGCCTTCAACGCGTTGCTGTCGTTTCTCTACACGCTGCTCGTGCACGATTGCCGCAGCGCATTGGAAACAGTGGGACTCGATCCACAGATCGGATTCCTGCACGTGCTGCGGCCAGGGCGTCCGGCGCTGGCGCTCGATCTGGTCGAGGAGTTCCGGGCGATTGCGGCCGATCGCATGGCCTTGACGCTGATCAATCGCGGCCAATTGAAGGCGAGCGATTTCCGCACGACCGAAGGCGGCGGCGTGCTGATGGCGGACGACGCGCGCCGAACCGTGAGCATCGCTTGGCAGGAGAGGAAGAAGGAAACGCTCATGCATCCGCTGCTCGAATCGGAAGTCCCGCTCGGCCTGCTGCCGCAGATCCAGGCGCGCCTGCTCGCCCGCACACTGCGTGGCGAAATGGAAGCCTATCTGCCCTTCATCGCGAGGTGACCGATGCTGATCATCGTCTGCTATGACGTTTCCACGGAGACGCGTGAAGGTCGTCGCCGGCTGCGGCGTGTCGCACGTGCCTGTGAAGGCGTCGGCCAGCGGGTGCAGAAATCCGTGTTCGAATGCCGTGTCGACCCGTTGCAACTGGAGACGCTCGAGCGCAGCCTGCTGGACATCATTGACCTTTCGCAAGATTGCCTGCGCTTCTATCGCCTCACCGAGCCGGTCGACATCCACGTCAAGGAATACGGCAACTTCCGCGCCGTCGACTTCGATGCCCCGCTGGTCGTCTGACAACCTGCGCGAACCCCGAGCGATACCGAAAATCCCGTACCTTTCGCGATTGCCGGAAGATCCAGTTCGTACAGGCACTTATGAGTTGCATGGGTGCGAGTCTCGACCTGACAATGTCACAGCCATCAGTACGTTCGCGCAAGAGGGACGCAAATGCCCTCCTGCACAATACGTTGCGCTGGCGGCGTCGCCCGCTTCACTCGAAGCGGGCGCGGATTGAAACGACTTGATATTGGTCGTGAACGAACGGCCGATCGAGGTCGCCCGCTTCACTCGAAGCGGGCGCGGATTGAAACCGCCAAGGCCGGCTCGGCCTGTGCGGGATCGCCACGTCGCCCGCTTCACTCGAAGCGGGCGCGGATTGAAACACGCCGGAGCAGCAGCGCCGCTGGTATCGGCAGAGTCGCCCGCTTCACTCGAAGCGGGCGCGGATTGAAACCACCATCTTGAGGTTGGCTTCCAGATGGTTGGGGGTCGCCCGCTTCACTCGAAGCGGGCGCGGATTGAAACCAGAGGACGCGGCGGTGGCCGCGTGCTACGGCCCGGGTCCCCCGCTTCACTCGAAGCGGGCGCGGATTGAAACCTCTTGCTTGCTGTTAGCCAATGGCGACCATTCCTTGTCGCCCGCTTCACTCGAAGCGGGCGCGGATTGAAACTCTCCTCAACCAGCATGGGGCTCTGTCGAGGTCGGGTCGCCCGCTTCACTCGAAGCGGGCGCGGATTGAAACAGCACATGGCCTTGGCAGAACCACATGTCGATCATCGTCGCCCGCTTCACTCGAAGCGGGCGCGGATTGAAACCCTAATGGACAACCCCCTTACTGGCCTCATTGATAGTCGCCCGCTTCACTCGAAGCGGGCGCGGATTGAAACATGCACTACCACGACCCGGACAGTTCGTACTGGCTGTCGCCCGCTTCACTCGAAGCGGGCGCGGATTGAAACGGGTTCGGCTTGTCCGGTTTCTCATCGCTCATTTGTCGCCCGCTTCACTCGAAGCGGGCGCGGATTGAAACTTGCCGCTGGAGCAGTTGAAAGCGATGCCGTTGGACAGTCGCCCGCTTCACTCGAAGCGGGCGCGGATTGAAACAGGATGTCCGTACCGGTCGAGACATCCGCTCCGGGTCGCCCGCTTCACTCGAAGCGGGCGCGGATTGAAACTTGTCCAGCAACGCCACAATCTCAGCGTTGATCGCCTGTCGCCCGCTTCACTCGAAGCGGGCGCGGATTGAAACATCCGCTGGAGAGAAGAGCATGGACCCCGTCACGGTCGCCCGCTTCACTCGAAGCGGGCGCGGATTGAAACGCGCCGTTGACGCGCGAGCAGTGGAATCAGTTGAGTCGCCCGCTTCACTCGAAGCGGGCGCGGATTGAAACATGATTCGGTTGATGGTCGGCTGGCTGCTATGCAGTCGCCCGCTTCACTCGAAGCGGGCGCGGATTGAAACATCAGGTCGACCACCGCACGCACGTGGGCCTTGCCGGTCGCCCGCTTCACTCGAAGCGGGCACGGATTGAAACATCGCTGGCCCGTCGCACACGCGCGAGTACGAGAGTCGCCCGCTTCACTCGAAGCGGGCGCGGATTGAAACGGGTTCGGCTTGTCCGGTTTCTCATCGCTCATTTGTCGCCCGCTTCACTCGAAGCGGGCGCGGATTGAAACTTGCCGCTGGAGCAGTTGAAAGCGATGCCGTTGGACAGTCGCCCGCTTCACTCGAAGCGGGCGCGGATTGAAACAAACTCACGGGCTCGCGGTTGTATCGATCGAGCCGGGTCGCCCGCTTCACTCGAAGCGGGCGCGGATTGAAACTGCAGCCGCGGCGGATAGCGCGCGATGCACTCGTGTCGCCCGCTTCACTCGAAGCGGGCGCGGATTGAAACCTCGGTCAGCGGGACCAGCGCCATCAGCTTGTGCAGGTCGCCCGCTTCACTCGAAGCGGGCGCGGATTGAAACCGCGAATGGGAGGCCTCTGGTCACGATCGGAAGCTGTCGCCCGCTTCACTCGAAGCGGGCGCGGATTGAAACCGGAAGCGCAAGCGTTAGCGCTGGGGCTGCTGTGGTCGCCCGCTTCACTCGAAGCGGGCGCGGATTGAAACTTGTCGATGCGTGTGATCGGCTGGCCGTCCGGGCCGTCGCCCGCTTCACTCGAAGCGGGCGCGGATTGAAACAATTCAGGACAGATTACGGGTGGGGTCCGAAGCGGTCGCCCGCTTCACTCGAAGCGGGCGCGGATTGAAACAATTCAGTCCGCGCCCCCATGCGTACCATCGTTGTCGCCCGCTTCACTCGAAGCGGGCGCGGATTGAAACAAGTCGATCGGCATCGAGGGCAAGGCAAAAAACGTCGCCCGCTTCACTCGAAGCGGGCGCGGATTGAAACAACACAGACGCCGTCGTGGTCATCCGATTGATGGTCGCCCGCTTCACTCGAAGCGGGCGCGGATTGAAACACCATCCCCCTGGGTTGGTGCGTCGCTTGGTGCGTTGCCCGCTTCACTCGAAGCGGGCGCGGATTGAAACGACGAAGTGTTCGCGCTGTGCATCGTATGGTCGGCTTCTTATCCAATTGGCAGGTGGGGCGAGATTGTGCCGACGCGTCTGGAGGCGACCGCTACCTGAACGAAACTGAAGGACCTGCAGCAGACCGTCAACCTAGTTGCCGACTCGGCGTTGTAGCCCTCGTACACACTAGATCAAGGGGCAGCACATGAATCCGCGTCAAGGTCAGGATAGTCGATCGCTAAAGGTGCGCTTCGCCGCTCGTATCGCTGCGTTGATGCTGGTGCTGTCGCTGTTAGCGACGCCGCTCGTGTCGTCGGCGGGCGTCTTCCTGTCGATCAACATCGCGCCGCCGCCGTTGCCGGTCTATGCGCAGCCGGTCATCCCGGGGCCGGGTTACATCTGGACGCCCGGTTATTGGAGCTACGGTGACCTCGGCTATTTCTGGGTGCCTGGAACCTGGGTACTGGCACCGTATGCGGGCGCGCTGTGGACGCCGGGCTACTGGGGCTGGGGTGGTGGTTTCTACGTATTCCATGCCGGTTACTGGGGTCCGCATATCGGGTTCTACGGCGGCATCAACTACGGCTTCGGCTACACCGGCATCGGTTATGCGGGCGGCTACTGGCGCGGCGGTGTCTTCAACTACAACCGCACGGTGAACAACATCAGCAACACGACGAACATCACGAACGTCTACAACAGGACGGTCGTCAACAACAGCGTGACCAACAACCAGGTCAGCTACAACGGTGGCACGGGAGGCGTGATGGCACGACCGAGCCCGCAGGAGCTGATCGCTTCGCGTGACCGGCACGTCCAGCCGACTGCGGCGCAACAGCAGCATTTGCAGGGCGCGAGCAACAACCGCGCGATGCTGGCATCGGTGAATCGTGGATCCCCGGCCGTTGCTGCAACGCCGACGCCCGGAGCGTTCAATGCCAGTGGCGTCATGCGCGCGAACGCCGCGAGCCCGGCCGCGCAAGCCGCAACCACGAGGGCGATGCAGGCCAAGGTCGTCACCGCTCCGGCGACCGCGCATGCCGCGGCGAACGCCAGCCGCCCGTTGGCTTCGACCGGGTACTACCGGAGCAATGCTGCGAGCGCACCCGGTACGGCGGCTGGCCATCAGGCGAGTTCGTCCGTGCGGTCGGCAACGGCCGCCAATGTCCCGCGCAGGGCGCAAGTCCAGGCGCCGCACGCGAGCGGGCAGGTGCAGCGCGATCGCACGCCGGCGATGCAACAGCACATGAGTGCGCCGGCGCAGCGCAATGTTGCTCCGATGTCGCAGCCGCACCGGAACGCGCCCGCGCGTTCGCAGCCGCAGGCAGGTGGCCATGGCGGCAACGAGGCACATCGCCAGTGAGGGAACGAGGCGACCGCCAGCAAGGCTGTCGCCTCTTGCTCGTCCCAACTATTTCTGTGGTGAACACATGACGGTCCACACAGGCCCGACGTCGTTTCCCTCGATCAATGGACCTTTCCGGCGTCGCTGCCTGCGATGCCGGCAGCGGCGATCTCCGTGGCGGCGAGTTTCAGGTCGCGTTGCAGCGACGCGCTGGCGAGGAAATCACGTGCCAGCGCCTGGCCAAGCACGCGACCGGCGTAGATGTCCTGCGGCGTGTGCACACCGCGCACGACGCGGCGCCAGTCCACATCGCGCGCGTAGCGGTCGAGCGCGTCGGCGCGCTGCGGGAACAGCTTGCCGAGCAGGATCGCGAACACGGTGGCGCGCGTGGCGTGTCCACTCGGATAGCTGTAGTCGCGATTCTTCCAATCACTCGCATCTCCCTCCGGATCCCATTGGCAGGAGTTGACCGGGCAGGGGCGTTCGCGTCGCCAGGTCTGCTTCGCCTCGTTCTTGGCGGCCGCGACGTCCTTCTTCACGGCAGCGAACAGCGCAGCCGTGCGCGGCAGGCGTTGCGGATTGAAATCGGGACCGAGCACCGCGGCGAACGCGAACGCGTCGAAGCTTTCCTCCTTCTTCGCCAGCGCGGCCTGTTCGGCACTGCGCGTGGTGTAGACCTGGAAGGTCACGCTCTGGTCGGCCACGTCCTCCGCCGAGCCCGGCGGCGATGGCGGTGGCAGCAAGGCCACTGCGGCGTGCAGCTGCGTGTCGTCCAGGTAATGCGGATGGTCGGTATGTTGCGCGTCACGGGCGTGCACGCTGCCGGCAAGCAGCAGTGCAAGCGCCAGTGCCGTGTTCAGGCGCGGATGGGTTCGGAACATGGGTTGCGATCTCCCGCAGATCAGAGGCCGAGTGACAACGAGGCGAACCAGCTGCGGCCCGGCAGCACGAGGTAGTACGTATCGGTGCCCTTGATCGAATCGGCGACCTGCTGCTTGGCGTCGAACAGGTTGTCGAGCTGCAGTCGCAGCTTGTAGCTCTTGATGAACGAACCGGACAGGTTCTGGCCGTAACCGAAGCCCAACGCCGCGCGCCAGAAACCGTCGCTGCGGCTGGTGGCCTTCACCGAAGAATAGTTGTCGGGATTGAAGCCGCCGTTGTAGACGCGCTGGCCACCGGAATATTTCTCGGTCAGCGAGGCGAAGAAGCCGTCCTGGTCGTAGCTGACGCCGAGCGCGGCCGTGCTGGATGGAATGTTCGGCATCCGCAGTGAGGAGAGCTTGAACTTGGCGTCGATCAGCGAAGCGTTCGCATTCAGGCTCAGACCTTTGCCGAGGTAATAGGTCGCTTCTCCCTCGATGCCCTTCATCTTGGCGCCTTTGGCCAGCGCGTAGATGTCGTCGTGGGTGACCGGGTCGGTGCCGAGGATCGGGAAATTGCGGTAGTCGATCGCATAGATGTCCGCGTCGGCGTTGAAGCGATCGGTCTTGTAGACCGTGCCGAACTGGTAGTTCATCGTCTGCTGCGGTTTGGCGCGGTTGAGGCCGGGATCCTTCACGTAGAACTGGTTGAGGTTCGGCGCGAGGAAGCCTTGCGCCGCCTGGCCGTAGACGCTCCACTCCGAAGTCAGCAGGTAGTTGGCGCTGAGCGAGCCGAGCGTCTTGTCCGAGGTATGGCTGAAGTAGAGCGGCAGCTTGGTGCCCTGGTTGATCGGCGCCTCGATGTCGCGCGTGAAGCTGAGGCGCTTCACGCCCGGCGTGATGCTGAGCGCGTCGGTCGCGCGCCATTCGTATTCCGCGAACAGCTGGTAGGTGTGCACGAAGTCGACCATCGTGTACTTGTAGGCGATGCTGTCCGGCTTGCCGGGCTTCACGTCGTGAATGCCTCCGAGGCCGTAGTCCAGCGCGACGCTGTAGCGGGTGTTGCCGGTGTACTCGTACCAGCCGCCGGTGCGGAACTGGCCGTGTTCATCGGTGTAGGTCGCCTGCAGCACGTCGCCCCAGGCGCGGTACTTGTTGATCTTGTTGAAGCCGCCCATGTTCGTGGGCGAAGTCTTGGTACCGACGTACGGACTTTCGTGGCTGTTGTTGTCGTAGGCGTAGGTGTAGGCCTTGTTGTCGATCCGCCACGCATCGGACAGCTTGCTGCTCAGGCCGAGGTATTCCAGGTCGGTTTCCTTGTCCTGGAAGTTGTAGCAGGCGCAGTCGGTGCTCTTCGGGTCCTGGTTGAGGCCGAAGTCGCGCCCGAGGGTGTTGATCTGCAGCTGGGTCAGCGTGGTCTTGTCCGGATTGTTGAAATGGATCTTGTTGTAGTTGCTGAGGAAGGTGATCTCGGTGTCGGTGCCG
The DNA here is from genome assembly GCF_039523175.1 of Dokdonella soli. Taxonomy (NCBI): domain Bacteria; kingdom Pseudomonadati; phylum Pseudomonadota; class Gammaproteobacteria; order Lysobacterales; family Rhodanobacteraceae; genus Dokdonella; species Dokdonella soli. Next base: position 288,252 of record NZ_BAAAEU010000024.1, on the reverse strand, counting down.
ATCGGCTGCACGTACTTGATGTACGTCGTCGTGCGGCGCATCGGTGAATCGGTGAGCGCGGTATCGGTCTCGTTGTACTGCGCGCTGGCGATGAACTTGCCGCCGTTCAACTGTTCGATGCGACCGCTGTTGACCTCGAGATGCGTCAGCGAGGTGTCATAGCTGCCGTAACTGAAGGTTGGAATGAACGAGAACTCGTCGCGCGCGTCCTTCGAACGCAAAGCCATGGTGCCGCCGAACGTCGCCTCGCCGATCTGGCCGGCGCCGCCGGGGCCGCGGTCGACCGTGATCTGGCCGATCATCTTGGCTGGGAAATAGCTGCTGGTGTGATGGCTGAAGTCGTTGGTATCGCCGAACGGGATGCCGTCGTAGGTCACGTTGTACTGGTTGTCGTTGAAGCCGCGCAGGGTCACCTGCTTGGCCTCGCCGAGGCCGGGGCCGGCGGTGCTGATGCTGGTCACGCCGGGGGCGATCGCCGCGATGCTGGCGTAATCGGCGGTCGGCGCGGTGTGGTTGCTGATGTAGTCCAGCCCGATCACCGACTGCGGCTGGGTGATGTCGAGCTCGGCCTGCACGGGTGCTTCGGTGATCGCCGACTGCTCGACGCTGGCGCGCACCTCGACTTCCTCCAGGGCCTGCACAGGCGCGGACGGCACGGGTCCGGCGTTGGCACTGTCGGCGGCGTTGGCGCTGAGGCAGAACCCGGCTGCCAGCAGCCACGGCATCGTGGTGAGCGAACGTCGGATGGCAGCGATCAGCGGGCGCGGAGCGGGCTGGGCGAGCGTCGAAGCGAAGGTTCGGGTCGGCATCGTGGGCTTCTGAGGAGTGGAGGGGCAAACCGCAGCACGCTAGGAGGGTTTCGTGACAGCCCCACGGCAGCCGCATGACGCATCCACTCGCCCGTCCCGATCGCTTTCGCGGATACTTCGCGCATGCTCTATCTCGCCTCCCAGTCCCCGCGCCGCCGCGAGTTGCTGCGCCAGCTCGGCATCGATGTCGACGTGATCGATGTCGACGTGATCGAACAGCGTGAGCCCGGCGAGCCGGCGGTGGACTACGTCAGCCGTGTCGCGCGCGAGAAGGCGGGCGCCGGGCTCCTGCAGGTCGCGGCGGTGCCCCGCGCACTCGTGATCGGCGCCGACACCGAGGTCGTGCTCGATGACGAGGTGTTCGGCAAGCCGGCCGACGCCGCCGACGCAATCCGCATGCTGCAGCGACTTTCGGGGCGCGCGCACCGTGTCATATCGGTGGTCTGGGCGGTCAACGCCGGGCGCGAGGAGCACGCGGTCAGCGAGTCGACGGTCGAGTTCGCGCGGCTTTCCGATGCCGAAATTGCGACTTATGTCGCGACCGGCGAGCCGTTCGGCAAGGCCGGCGCGTATGCGATCCAGGGCCTTGCGGCGTCGTTCGTCCGGCGTCTGGACGGCAGCTATTCCGGGGTCATGGGCCTGCCGCTGCACGAGACGGCTACCCTGTTGCGCCATTTCGGGGCGGCCTGAAGCCGGCGGACCGCTTTGCAAAGATTTGCCGAAGTGCCGATCCCGCATTCGACAATGGCGCGTCCGGGCGGCTATAAGTTGCCCGAGAGCGGTTTGAAAAACCGTCCGGCACATGGATGTGCCGCCGCGACAGGCACGCAAGTGCTTGTCGCGACAAAGGTGGCGCGGCTTGGCCGCGACCGTTTGCTGCAAACCGCGGCAGGATGCCCCGGTTTTGCGACAAATACTCCCGCGCCAAGTGCCTTCATGTCCGAAGAAATCCTGATCAACGTGACTCCGCGCGAGACGCGTGTGGCGCTGGTCGAGAACGGCATGCTGCAGGAGGTCCACGTCGAGCGTGCGAGCCGGCGCGGCTATGTCGGCAATATCTACAAGGGCAAGGTCAGCCGGGTCATGCCAGGCATGCAGGCGGCGTTCGTCGAGATCGGGCTGGATCGCGCCGCGTTCCTGCATGCATCGGACATCGTGCGGCCGGTAACGCCGCTGATCGCCGACAACGGCGACGCCACACCGGCGCCGCCGCCGCCGATCGGCGAACTGGTGCGCGACGGCCAGGACATCGTGGTGCAGGTGGTGAAGGACCCGATCGGCACCAAGGGCGCGCGCCTGACCACGCACCTGTCGATCCCGTCGCGCTATCTGGTACTGCTGCCCTACAGCAAGGTGCTGGGCGTCTCGGTGCGCATCGAGGACGAGGCCGAGCGTGCGCGCCTGAAGGACATGCTGGCCGAATTGACCGCGCCCGCTCCCGACGCGGCTGCCCTCGGCCCTCAGCCCTCAGCCCTTTCAGATAATCCATCCCTGGAGCGCTCCCCGGTCGCCATCCATGGCTCCCCCTCAGCGGCCGGAGGGCCGCTTCGACCTCGCTCTCTGGGCTACATCGTGCGCACGAATGCGGAGGGCGAGTCGCGCGAGGCGCTGGCCGAGGACATCGACTACCTCGGCAAGCTGTGGGCGACCGTGAAGGAGAACATCGCGCGCACGCGGGTCGGCGAGCGCATCTACGAGGATCTGAGCCTGCCGCTGCGCGCACTGCGCGACCTGATGCGGCCGACCATCGAGAAGGTACGCGTCGATTCGCGCGAGACGCTGGAGCGCGCGCAGCGCTTCGTGCAGCAATTCATGCCCGAGTTGGCCGAGCGCGTGGAACATTACCCCGGCGAGCGCCCGATCTTCGACCTGTATGGCGTCGAGGACGAGATCCAGAAGGCTCTGAAGAAGGATGTACCGCTGAAATCCGGCGGTTATCTGATCGTCGACCAGACCGAGGCGATGACCACGATCGACGTCAACACCGGCGGCTTCCTCGGTTCGCGCAACCTCGAGGAGACCGTGTTCCGCACCAACCTCGAAGCGGCGCAGGCGGCCGCGCGGCAGCTGCGCCTGCGCAACCTCGGCGGCATCATCATCATCGACTTCATCGACATGACCGACGAGGAGCACCAGCGCCAGGTGCTGCGCCAGCTGCAGAAGTCGATGGCACGCGACCATGCCAAGGCCACCGTCTACGACATGTCGCCGCTCGGCCTGGTCGAGATGACGCGCAAGCGCACCACCGAGAGCCTGGAACGCCAGCTGTGCGAACCCTGTGCCACCTGCGGCGGCCGCGGCAGCCTGAAGACCGCCGAGACCATTACTTACGAAATCTTCCGCGAGATCACCCGCGCAGTGCGCCAGTTCGATGCCAAGCAGTTGCTGGTGCTGGCCGCGCCGAAGGTCGTGAACCGGATCCTCGAGGAGGACTCGACCGCGGTCGCCGAGCTCGAGGAATTCATCGGCAAGACGATCCGCTTCCAGCCTGAAGAGCACTATTCGCAGGAACAGTACGATGTCGTGCTGCTATAAGCGCGCGATGTCGCCGGAGGTCAGGTGACGACTCCGTGGCGCGCACGCTTGCGTCGGCTGCGCTTCGCGCTGCTGGCCGCGGGCGCGACCGTCGTGATCCTGCTCGGCGTGCTGGCGGGGCTGACCCAGCTCGCGATGCCGTGGCTCGAGCGTCATCCGCAACATGTCGAGCACTGGCTGTCCAAGCGCCTCGAACGGCCCGTGAAGATCGGACACCTCAGCGGCGGCTGGATCGGCGGTGGTCCGTTGCTCGCGCTCGATGACGTGCGCATCGCCGGTCGCCTGGCCGACCAGCCGGCGCTGGCGATTCCGCATGCCGAGCTGGCATTCGATCTGTACGCACCGTTCAAGCGCAACGGTGCGTTCAGCGAATTCCGGCTCTCCGGCCTCGATCTCGGGCTGGTCAACGAGGCGAGCGGCTGGCATGTGCGCGGTCTCGACTTCGGCGCCCCGCAGCAAAGTGACGAGCCGTTCTCACTGGGTGCACTTGGCGCGCTGGAGATCAGCAACCTCAGGTTGACCATCGAGGATCCACAGCGCGGACTGCACGTGGCGCTGGCCGCGCCGATGCTGCGCCTGCTCAATCGCGGCGCGATCACCCGCGTGCTCGGCCGCGTACGCGTGGCCGACACCGATTCGCCGCCGCTCGATCTGGTCGCCGATCTCGATATCAACACGCGCTCGGGCGAGATCTACGTCGGCGGACGCGATGTGGACCTGGGCCGCTACGCGGCGCAACAGTCTCCCGGTGGGATCCAACTCGTCGCCGGCAGCGGCGCGGTGCAGCTGTGGGCGCGTGTGAACGCGGCGCGCGCCGACGATGTGCGCGTCCGCGTCGATCTCAAGGATGTGCGGTTCGACGCTGCGTCGCCGATCGCGGTGGATGAACACACCGCGATCGCGCCGCGCATCGGCACGGACCGCCTCGCGTTCGTCGCGCGCTGGCTGCGCGAGCCCGATGGCTGGACCTTCGATCTTGCCGACTTTGTCGCCGGGCCTGATATCCGCGCTACCGGTGCGGCGTCCACGCCCGCGCCCGCGCCAGCGCGGCTCACCGTCGAGCGCCGTGGTGACGATGCGCAGCCGCGTTACCGAGCCGGCGCGACTGGACTGCCGCTCGAACCGTTCGGCAATCTCGCGATGCTCAGCGGACAGGCTCCCGAGGGTCTGCGCCGCTGGCTGTATCTCGCGCATCCGCGCGGCACGCTGGCGCGCGCCGACATTGACTGGCGCGGCGCCGACGACTACGAAGTGAATGCGCAACTGCGCGGTATCGGCCTCGCCAGCGCGGGCGCCGCGCCGGGTATCGAGCACATTGATCTCGATCTTGGCGGCGACGCGCAGGCGCTGCTGCTGCAGCTGCCGCAGCAGGCGCTGCGCGTCGACTATCCGCATGTGTTTCGCAAGCCGCTGCTGTTCGCGCAGTTCGGTGGCGACGTGATCGCGCGCCGCGTCGATGACGCCTGGCAACTGGAGACCGACCGCCTCGGTTTCGAGGGCGAGGGCTACGGCGGCGAACTGCGCGGCAGCGTCGCTCTGCCTTCCGGCCGGCGTCCGCTGGTCGACCTGTACGCACTGATCACGCACGGCGATATCGTCGCTGCGAAACTGTTCTGGCCGACGATCACGATGCCGCCGCCTGCGATCGCGTGGCTGGACCGCGCGCTGGTCGGCGGCCGCCTCGTCGATGGCCGCGTTGCGTTGCGCGGCGATCTCGCTGACTGGCCGTTCCATGATCGCAGCGGACGTTTCGTCGCACGCGCCGAAATCGCCGACGCCACGCTCGACTACGATCCGAACTGGCCGCGCGCGGAGAAGCTGCATGCGGTCGCGACCTTCGTCAATGACGGCATGCAGGTCGACGTCGACGCGGCCGAAGCGATGGGCAACAAGATCACCCAGGCCAGCGCGACGATCGCGGACTTCGGCCCGCTCGTGCTCGATCTCGCCGTGAAGGGCGAGGGGAGCGGTGCGAACCTGCTCGGCTTCATGCGCGCGACGCCGGTCGGCAAGCGCTACCAGGATCAGCTCAAGGATGTGGCGGTTACCGGCAAGGCTGCGGTCGCGTTCACGTTGAACCTGCCGATCAAGCAGATTGAAGCGTTGAACCTCAACGGCGGTGTCGATCTCGGCGGCGCGAAGCTCGACCACGGAGCGTTCAACCTGCATTTTTCCGATGCTGCGGGACACCTGCGTTTCAACCAGAAGGGCTTTGCGGCCGATGCGCTCGATGTCGGCTTCCGCGACCGCAAGGCGAAACTCTCGATCGCGATCGGCGGTTACGCCGCGGATCCGCGGCATGTGTTCGAGGCGACCTTGGCCGGCCGCTTTCCGGCGACCACGGTGTTCGCCGACGTGCCGGTACTGCTGCCGATGCTGACGGCGTTTCCGGGCGAGTCGGCGTGGACCGCGAGCGTCGGCGTCGAGGCTCCTGCAGGGGGAGCGGTGCGCAGCCGGCTGGCGCTGGACAGCGATCTGCGCGGTACGTCCATCGAGTTGCCTGCGCCACTGGCAAAGGCCGCGGACGTCGCGCTGCCGTTCCATCTCGATCTCGACCTGCCCCCCGCCGGCCAGATCTTCGTGGCGAAACTCGGAGACGTCCTCGGTGTGAAGGGGCGCGTGCCCGGCGGCGGCCGCCCATTCGCCGCGCGCGTCGAGCTCGGCACGGCGCCACCGGGCGAGCCACCTGCGCAGGCGGTCGTGATCGGCGGGCGCACTCCGCGGCTCGACGCCGGTTCCTGGCTCGAACGGGTCGAGCAGGACACCGGCAGCACGGGCAGCATCGTGCAGGCCGTCGACCTGCGCGCAGACGACTTCCTGTTCGCGAACCGCCACTTCAGCGACATGCGCCTCACGGTCGACAACGGTGTTGCGGCGACCACGGTGGGTTTGGACGGCGCTGCGATCGCCGGCCGTCTGGAGATTCCCAGGACCGACCTCGTCGGACGCGGCATCAGCGCGAAGTTCGCGCGCATCCATTGGCCGGAGACGCCGGCGGATGCACAGGACTCCAGCGCGTTCGCCGATGTCGCGCCGGCGTCGCTGCCTCCGTTGCATCTGGTCGTCGATGATTTCCAGCTCGGCAAGGCGAGCTTCGGCTCCGCGCAGTTCGAGAGTCATCCGATCGCCAATGGCATGAGCGTCGACAAGCTCGAATCGCAGTCGCCGAACATCACCATGAAGGCGAGCGGCGACTGGACCGGCGGCGCGAAGGACAACCACTCACGGCTTTCGATCGAACTGTCCGCGCAGAATCTCGGGCACATGATGGACGCGCTCGGATTCCCGGGCCTGATCGACGGCGGTACGACGCGCGCGACGATCGATGCGACCTGGGCCGGGCCACCGTCCGCGTTCGCGTTGCCGAAACTCGACGGCGTGCTCGACATCAATGTCGCCGAAGGGCGCATCCTCGACGTCGAACCGGGGGCCGGGCGCATCTTCGGCCTGTTCTCGCTGACCGAGATCCCGCGTCGCCTGAGCCTCGACTTCAGCGATTTCTTCCAGTCCGGCCTCAGTTTCAATTCGATCATCGGCAAGTTCCGTCTCGCCGACGGCAACGCATACACCGACGGCCTGACCATCAACAGCCCGGCTGCGGACATCGTGGTGACCGGGCGTACCGGCCTGCGTGCGAAGGACTACGACCAGCGCATGGCCGTGAGCCCGCATGCCGGGGCGACCCTGCCGATCGTCGGCGCGATCGCGGCCGGCCCGGTTGGCGCCGCGGCCGGTCTGGTCATTCAGGGCATCCTGAACAAGCCGCTCGGCATGGCGATGGGGTTGCACTACCAGGTGAGCGGCTCATGGGACAAGCCGAAGATCACCCTGGTCTCGCGCGAAAAGCCGGGGATCGGAAATCGGGAGCCGGGAGCCGGAAAGAAGAAGCCGCGGAAATCCGGTGCTGGAACGCCGGATCCACCTGAGCGCGAGTCATCGCCGGCAGCGGACGGTGCGCCCGGTGCAGGGCCGCGTTGGTAGCCGCGCGGCCGATCGAAGCCCCGGGTTTGCAGTAAAGCCGGTTGTGCTCCAGCATGCGCGCCCCCAATTCAGGCGGTGTCCGTCTTGGAAAGCCCCTCTCCCCAACGGTTTCTTCGTTGGGGGAGAGGGTTGGGTCAGGGGGCGGGGTGGTAAACGGTCGCGAGGCCGCGATTTTCGCGATGAGGCATGACTAAGCGATTTTCGATTGCGGGGCTTTGCTCCGCATGCGCTCCCGCCCCCTCACCCCGGCCCTCTCCCCCGACGATAAAGCCGTCGGGGGAGAGGGAGTAAAGGACGCAGTTGCCCCAATCTTCGAATCCAGAATCCAGAATCCCTCCCCATGACCGAACTCATCACCCAAGCCGAACAGCAGCTGTTGCGCCCTGGCGGCCTCGCCGCCGGTGATCTCGACGGCATCTTCGCGCGGTTGATGGGGCCGTCGATCGACGCGGCCGATCTCTACTTCCAGCATTCGCGCAGCGAGTCGTGGATGCTCGAGGACGGCATCGTCAAGGACGGTAACCATTCGATCGAGCAGGGCGTCGGCGTGCGCGCGCTGTCCGGCGAGAAGGCCGGCTTCGCGTACTCGGACGAGATCGTGCTGCCGGCGTTGCTGGAAGCGGCGGGTTCCGCGCGCGCGATCGCGCAGGCCGGCGCGAACGGCGTCGGCAAGCCGCTGGCGATCGCGACGGGTCGCGCGCTGTACCCGGCGATCGACCCGATCGACACCTTGTCCAGCGAGGCGAAGATCGCCGCGCTGCGCGAGGTCGACGCGTTCTGCCGCGCCGCGGATCCGCGGGTGAAGCAGGTCATCGTCAGCATCGCAGCGACCTTGGACACCGTTCTGATCGCGCATTCAGACGGCACGCTCTCCGCCGACGTGCGCCCGCTGGTGCGCATGAACGTGCAGGTGATTGCCGAGCAGGATGGCCGGCGTGAATCCGGCAGCAGCGGCGGTGGCGGACGCTACGGTTTTCCGGAACTGCTCGCAAACGGCCGCGCGCATGCGTTCGCACACGAGGCAGTGAGGGTCGCGCTGGTCAACCTCGAATCGGTGCCGGCGCCGGCCGGCAACATGCCGGTCGTGCTCGGTCCGGGCTGGCCCGGCGTGCTGCTGCACGAGGCGATCGGCCACGGCTTCGAAGGTGATTTCAACCGCAAGGAGACTTCGGCGTTCGCCGGCATGCTGGGCGAGAAAGTCGCGGCGCCAGGTGTCACCGTGGTCGACGACGGCACGCTGGCCGGCCGCCGCGGTTCGCTCAACATCGACGACGAGGGCACGCCGACGAACTGCACGGTGCTGGTCGAGAACGGCGTGATGAAGGGCTACATGCAGGACAAGCTCAACGCGCGCCTGATGGGCATGAAATCCACCGGCAACGGTCGCCGCGAATCATTCGCGCACCTGCCGATGCCGCGCATGACCAACACCTACATGCTGCCGGGCGAGCGCGATCCGGGCGAGATCATCGCCTCGGTCAAGCGCGGCCTGTACGCGGTCAATTTCGGCGGCGGACAGGTCGACATCACCAACGGCAAGTTCACGTTCTCGGCGAGCGAGGCGTACCTGATCGAGGACGGCAAGGTCACGCGCCCGGTCAAGGGCGCGACCCTGATCGGTTCCGGTGCGGAAGTGCTCAAGCGCGTCTCGATGATCGGCAACGACCTCAAGCTCGACGAGGGTGTCGGCGTCTGCGGCAAGGACGGCCAGAGCGTGCCGGTCGGCGTTGGGCAGCCGACCTTGAAGATCGACTCGATGACGGTGGGCGGCACGGCGGCTTGACGATATTCCCCTCTCCTCCAACAGCTTCCCCGTTGGGGGAGAGGGTAGGGTGAGGGGGCGAGGGTTCGGTTTGTCGAGACATTGCAGCCGAGCGCAGCCACGCCCCCTCACCCAACCCTCTCCCCCATCGCAGGCGATGGGGGAGAGGGCTAAAGCGGTTCGCCGAACAATTCGCGCAACTCACGGAAGAGTTCGCGGTACGCATGCGGCGGCTTGTTGCGTTCGCGCTCGGCTTTCACGTTGCGCACGAGCTGGCGCAGGCGCTGGCGATCCGCGGACGGAACGAGCGCGAGCAGTTCGCCGAGCGCGTCGTCGCCTTCCTCGAGCAGGCGGTCGCGCCAGGTCTCGATGCGGTGCATCGCAGCGGTTTCGCGGTGCGCCTTGTCGCGGTCGGTGCTGAGCGCGTCGCGGATCAGCTTGATCTCGTCGTCGCCGAGCTTGCGCAATTGCTTGGCCAGGAACTGGGTCTGGCGCTTGCGGGCGATGTGCGAGGTGACCGCGCGCGTGCGCAGCACCTCGCCGTGAAGGTCCTCGTCGAGCGGCACCCGAGCGAGGTCGGCATCGCCGAGCGCGGCCAGCGCCTCGGCGAGCTTGAAGATATCGAGCGCGTCGCGGCGCAATTGGCTGCGACTGGGCTCCAGTGTTTCGTCGTGCAGTTCGTCTTCGTGCATCAGGGTTACCCGGGAAAACCATCCAGTGAACGCAATCGTCACCGACAAAGATAGCAGCATGGCCGAACTCGATCGTCTCGCTGGGATCGCCGAGGACGTTATCCGGCGCTGCCGCGCGAAGGGCGCCAGCGAGGCCGACGTCGCGGCGAGCATCGATGCGGGCCTGAGTGTCGGCGTGCGCCTGGGCGAAGTCGAGACGGTCGAGCGCACGCGTGACCGCGGCGTCTCGCTGACCGTGTATTTCGGCAAGCGCAAAGGCTCGGCGAGCACCGCCGATCTCGACCCGAAGTCGATCGAGCAGACCGTCGAGCACGCCTGCGCGATCGCGCGCCATACCGAGGAGGACCCGGCCAACGGCCTCGCCGATCCGGCCCTGCTCGCGAAGGACAAGCCGGATCTGGATCTCTGGCACCCGTGGGACATCAGCCCGCAGGAGGCGATCCGCCTCGCCGTCGAGATCGAGGATGCCGGACGCGCGTTCGACCCGCGCATCGACAACTCCGACGGCGCGTCGGTGCAGGTCGGCGCGTCGCTGACTGCGTACGCGAACTCGCTCGGCTTCGTAGGCACAGAGCGCGGAACGCACCATTCGCTGTCGGTCGCGCTGATCGCCGAGGACGCGAACGGCATGCAGCGCGACTATTGGTACGACAGCGTGCGCGCGGCCGGCGATTTCATTCCTGCCGCGCAGCTCGGCAGGAAGGCGGCTGAGCGCACCATCGCGCGGCTCGGTGCGCGCCGGCTGTCGACGCGCGACTGTCCGGTACTGTTCGTGCCGGAAGTTGCGCGCAGCCTGATCGGAAATTTCCTCTCGGCCGTCAGCGGTGGTGCGCTGTACCGGCGCGCCAGCTTCCTCGTCGACCATGTCGGCAAGCCGGTCTTCCCGGAATGGATGCAGCTCGTCGAGCGTCCGCGCATCCCGCGTGGCCATGGCTCCACCGCATTCGACGCCGAAGGCGTCGCCACGCGCGACTCCGACCTGATCAAGGACGGCGTGCTCGCACGCTACATTCTCGGCAGCTATTCGGCGCGCAAGCTCGGCCTGCAGTCGACCGGCAACGCCGGCGGCATCCACAATGTCGTCGTGCAGCCCGGCAGCGATGACTTCGCCGCACTGCTGAAGCGCATGCACACCGGCCTGCTCGTTACCGAACTGATGGGGCAGGGCGTGTCGTTGATCACCGGCGACTACTCGCGCGGCGCCAGCGGTTTCTGGGTCGAGAACGGCGAGATTGTGTATCCGGTTGAGGAGATCACGATCGCCGCGAACCTGCGCGACATGTTCCAGAACATCGCCGCGGTCGGTCGGGACGTCGATCCGCGTTCGCATATCCTGACCGGCTCGATCCTGCTTGAACGCATGACCGTCGCCGGCGACGCGTGACTTTCCGCGCTTGACAGCTCCCCGCCAACGCGAAAAAGTGGACATGTCATCCAGCGGAGCCGTGCCATGAGCGAAAACGACAACGTTGTGCCGCCGAACCCGCCGCAGACGTCCGAGCCGGCGACGCAATCCAGCGACGAGCGCCTGTGGGCGATGCTCGGCCATCTGTCCGCGTTCAGCGCGTTCATCACCGGCATCGGCTGCGTACTCGGGCCGCTGATCGTCTGGCTGGTCAAGCGCGACACGCTCCCGTTCGCAGCCGATCAGGCCAAGGAAGCGTTGAACTTCAACATCTCGGTCGCGATCGCGTTCGTCGCGCTGTGGGTGATCACTTTCGGCACGTTCTTCATCGGCGTGATTCTGACGGTTCCGCTCGGCCTGGCGCTGTTCGTCGGCTGGGTCGTGTTCACCATCATCGCGGCGATCAAGGCGAACGAGGGCGTCGCCTACCGCTATCCGTTCACGCTGCGGCTGGTGAAGTAGGTTTGCCGATCGCGGCGACGCCTGGGGCGTCGCCGCGTGGTCTCAGCGCGAGACGACTGCGTTGCACTGCACTTCCGCATGCGCGCCGAGCGCGAGCGCGGTCGTAGCGTAGGCCATGCGAGCCGGGAAGTGCTTCGGGAAATACGTGCGGTAGACCTCGTTGAAGGCCGGCCAGTCCTTGATGTCGACGAGCGCGACCGTGCATTGCACGACACGATCGAATGACGAGCTGCCGCGGGTGAGCGCGGCGCCGATGTTGTCCATCAGCTGTTTCGTCTCGGCGCGGATTCCGCCCGTTACGAGCTTGCCGGTCGCGTCGGTGCCGATCTGGCCCGACAGATACAGCATGTCGCCGGCGCGCACGGATTCCGAGAAGGGCAGCTGCATGGCGCCCTGCGCGTCCGGCAACGGATGAAAAACCGGCTCCGATGCCGTCATCTTGGCGGGTGCGGTCGGTTCCGCGGCGTGAGCCGGGGGCGAACCGCCCGCGGACGCCAACAGCGCAGCGGTGAACATGATCGTGCGGGTCGATATCCGGTTCATGTCGTGGCTCCCCAGGTTTCGCGGAACAGTCGGTTGAAGTTGCCGCCGATGAGTTTCTCGATGCGCGCATCGGAATAGCCGCGGCGCGCCAGCAGCGTCGCAACCCGTCCGAAGCGGTCCGGCGCGTTCAGATCGGGCAGGAACGTGTAGGCGTCAGGCTGCTCACCGGGCGCGGAAATGCCGAGTGAACGGCGCTTGGTGATTTCCGCGGCGAACTTGCGCTTGAACTCCGGCGTCGCGTCGGTCGCCGAGATCACGCCGTCGCTGCCGATGCCGACATGGTCCTCACCGCAGACGTCCACCGCATGTTCCAGATGCCGGATCAGATCCTCGGCCATCGGCTGGCCGCGGCTGCGCAGGAACGGCATCAGGTAGATGCCGGCGACGCCGCCCTTGTCGGCGAGACGCTTGAGTTCGTTGTCGGTCTTGTTGCGCGGGTTCGCGGCGAGCGCCGCGCAGCCGGTGTGCGAGATTGCGATCGGAACTTTCGAGGCATCGATCGCCTCGAGCGTGGTGCGCTCGCCGGCGTGGGAAAGATCGATCAACGCGTGACGTGCGTTCAATCGCTCGATCAGGGACCGCCCAAACGTGCTGAGGCCCGCGTTGCCGGGTTCCAGGCAGCCGTCGCCGACGAGATTGCGCCGGTTGTAGGTCAGCTGGAACACGCGCACGCCGAGCCGGTGGAACAGCTCGACGCGGTCGAGGTCCTCGCCGAGCGGGGTCGCGTCCTGGAATCCGTAGATCAGGCCAAGGCGTGCGCTGCGTTTGGCTTCGTCGATATCGGCGCCACCGCGTACGACCAGCAGTTGCTGCGGAAAACGCGCCACCTGGTCGTTCCACCAGGCGATGTTGGCGATCGTTTCGTCATAGTTGCGCGCATAGCTGCCGACGCCGCTGACGGTCAGGTTCACCGCGGTGATTCCCGACGCGCGGATATCGTCGAGCGCAGCCTGCGGCAGCACCCCGGCGGGGCCGTCGACCGAACCGTCCGGGCCGCCGAGTGCGTCGATCACGATCGCGTCGTGGAATCCCTTCCAGTTGGCCGAGCCTGCGAGCGTCGTCGTCGCCGCAGCGCGCACCACGCGGCTCGCCAGCAGTGGTGCGGCAGCGAGCGCGCCGAGCGCGGTCAGGAAGCGTCTGCGCGGCGGGCTCACTTGCATGTCGCGGTCTCCTTCAGTTCGCGCGTTCGGCGACGAAGTGTGCCAGTTCGCGCAACGGTGCGGCAGCAGCGCCGAGGGGCTCGACGGCATTCAGAGCCGCCGTGGTCAGCGCGGCCAGTTCGGCGCGCGAGGCGTCGACGCCGAGGATCGCCGGATAGGTCGGCTTGTTCGCCGCCGCATCCTTGCCCGCGGTCTTGCCGAGCTGTGAGGTTTCGGCTTCGATGTCGAGCAGGTCATCGCGGATCTGGAACGCCAGGCCGATCGAATGACCATAGGTTTCCAATGCGGCGAGCGTCGCCGTGTCGGTGCAGCCTGCGGCGAGCGCACCGAGTCGCACCGAGGCACGGATCAGTGCGCCGGTTTTGTGCACGTGCATGCGCTCGAGTTCGGCCGCATCCAGTTTGTGGCCGACGGCGGCGAGGTCGAAGGCCTGGCCGCCGGCCATGCCCTGCGAGCCGCAGGCGGTGGCCAGCGTGCGCAGCATGTCCAGGCGCGTCGCCGCATCGACGTCGAGCGTCGCGTCGTTCGCCAGGACCTCGAATGCGAGCGCCTGCAGCGCGTCGCCGGCGAGGATCGCCATCGCCTCGCCGAACACGATGTGGCAGGTCGGGCGGCCGCGCCTCAGGGAGTCGTCGTCCATCGCCGGCAGGTCGTCATGGACCAGCGAATACGCGTGGATGATTTCGACCGCCGCGGCCACGGCATCGAGCTTTTCAGGCGTCGCGCCGAATGCGCTGCCGGTCGCGTACACGAGCAACGGACGCAGGCGCTTGCCGCCGCCGAGCACCGCATAGCGCATCGCGCGATGCAACTCGACCGGCGGCTGGTGTTCGTCGGGAAGCACGCGCGCAAGCGCGGCGTCGGCACGCACGGACAGCGCCAGAAGTTCGGGTGTCAGGTCGCTCACGTGGAATATCAGCGCTGTTGTTGTAGTTGAGAAGTGCGGCCATGGATGGCCGCTTTGGATTTGCAAATCGCACGCACCCTATGCCAATTCGCGCGTGGCTTGGCGCAGCGATCATGGATGATCGCAAAATTCCCGTAAGTGCGGCGACGGATGGCCGCTTCTGGAGTTCAGCGGAATCTGCAGTGTTCGGGTGGTTATCTGCGTATCCGACGCAGCGATCGCGGACGATCGCACAAGTTGTGGATCGCAAAAGCTACGGAACGTCGGGATCGAACGGGCGCGCGGATTCCGGCGCAGCCGGATCGAGCAGCTGGCTGACCCGCAGCTTGGCTTGGTCGAGTGCGCCCTGGCAGGTGCGGTACAGCGCGATGCCGCGCTCGAACGACTGCAGCGAGTCGTCGAGGCTGAGCTCGCCCTGTTCCATGCGCACGACGAGCTGTTCGAGTTCGTCGAGCGACTTCTCGAAATCGGCGACCTGGGGTGTTTCAGCAGCGGCGTTCGGCATGGGCGCGAACGCTAGCTCAGCGCGTCGCCAAGATCAATGCGCGGACGCGCGCCGCCGGTTGCGGAAGGTGACATGTCACGCGCGATCCATTGCAGGCGTGCGCCGAGCGGTTCAAGCAGCCGTGCGCCGGTTTGGCTGAGCCACAGGTCCGCGACCGCAAGCAGCGCGCCATCGCGTTCGAACACCAGCGGCAGGCGACCACGCTGCCACGGCGGAATGCCGGCCTCCTGGAACAGGTCGCGCAGTTCACGCGTGTGCTCGCCGGTCGCCAGGCGCAGGCTTTCACCGCCGCGGCGGAAGCGCACCTGCAGCCGTCGGGCGAGACGCGGCGAACCTGCCTCACCGGCGAGGCGCAGCGTGCCGAGATCCATCGGCAAGGCGAGGTCGGCGCCGTCGAACTCCGCCGCCCAGTCGAATGGCGGCAGCTGCAGCGGCGGTAGCGCGTGCAGCAGGTCGCGATAACGGCGCACTTCCGCGCCAGGCCAACGCACGCAGGGCTGGCGGTCCTCGCCGGCTTCGCCGAGCTGGCGCACCAGTTCGGCCGCCTGGTAGTAGGTGGGTTCGGGCAGGTCGAGCGCACGCAGCCAGCGCCGCAGCACCGGGTCGCGCAGCGCCTGCGGCAACGCCAGCCATTCACGGAATCGCAGGGTCGAGGGGTCGAGCCCCTGCGTGCGCGCAAGCGCGCGTTCGGCCTCCTCGTCGATGAATTCCGCAGCGGCGCGCGCCCAGGCAGCACTCTGCGCGATGCTCGTCTCTGCTTCGGGCCAGCGCTGGACGATGCGCGGGATCACCTGCAGGCGCAGGAAGTTGCGGTCGATGGTCGGATCGGCGTTGCTCGGGTCCTGGATCCAGGTCAGCTGAAACTGCTCGGCGTAGTCGCGCAGTGCCGCGCGTGGCAGGCCGAGAAGGGGGCGCCACGCGAAACCGCGGCCGATCCTGCGCAGCGGACGCATTGCGCCAATGCCTTCCGGACCGGCGCCGCGCAGCAACTTCAGCAATACGGTCTCGGCCTGGTCATCGCGGTGATGCGCGAGCGCGACGATCTCGCCGGGTGCGAGCAGCGCCTCTATCTCCCCGTAGCGCGCGCGGCGCGCGCTGGCCTCGAGCCCGAGGCCCGGGTTGCGCGTGACATCGACCGTACGCACGATCAGTTCGACGCCCATCGAGTCGGCGAAGGTCTGGCAATGCCGAGACCAGTTCGTGCTGTCGCCATGCAGGCCGTGGTCGACATGCACGGCGCGCAGTCCGCGCGCGCGCGCGGCGGGCGATGCCGCCAGCGCGTGCAGCAGCACGCTCGAGTCGAGGCCGCCGCTGAACGCGACCAGCAGCGGCGCCGGAGTCAGCTCCGCCAGCGCGGATTCGAGCAGGTCGTGGATGCGGTGGGCGGGCATGTCGGGCGTTACGGACTCGCGCGGGATTTCGAATCGGCGGGCGCAGCCGACGATGACGAGAGGTAGGCGTCGTAGTTCGCCACCAGATTCTGCCCCGCTGCGGACAGATCCTCGAGCACGCCTGCGCATCCCGCGAGTTCGTCCTCCATGAACTTCATCACCATCCAGTCCAGGGATTTGTCGGAATACGTGATATAGCGTTGTTGCCACGCATAGATCGCAGCGATGGTTTGTCCGTCCGCAAGCGGCATGCTCGTGAATACGCCGGCCGCGATCGCGTTGTCGTAGGAGCTGTGCAGCAACAAGGCCGTCTGCATGCCGCGCCAGCTTGCTACTTCAGTACAGCGCTTGGGTGGAGCGGAGCTGTTTATGGCATCCGTTACGGCCTTGGCGAGGCCGCCCTGATAGATGACCGTCTGCTGCAGCCTGACGCGGTTTGCCTGAATCTCGGCACGGATGGCCGTTTGCGCCTCGGCGATCTTGCTGGCGGTTTCGCGGCTGGCACTCCAGTTGCCGATGCCGAACGCGAGCAGGATGCCGAGCACCACGGAAAACACCTGGACCGCGATCTCGGCCAGGCTGATCGTCTCGCGGTGGAACAGCGCGCGTCGCGGCGCAGCGGCTGCGCTCTTCTTCTGCTGCTGTCCCTCGGGATTCAATTCCACGAACAGACGACCTTGCCGCAGTTGCCCGAATCCATCAGGTCGAAGCCCTTTTGGAAATCGTCGATGTGGATCTGGTGGGTCAGCACCTTCTGTAGCGGGAAACCGGTCAACACCATCTGCGTCATCTTGTACCAGGTCTCGTACATGCGCCGGCCGTAGATGCCGTGCAGGGTCAGGCCCTTGAAGATGACCTTGTCCCAGTCGATGCCGGCTCCGTTCGGAAGGATCCCGAGCAAGGCGACCTTGCCGCCGTGGTACATGCAGTCGAGCATGTCGTTGAACGCGCGCGGGTTGCCGGACATCTCGAGGCCGACGTCGAAACCCTCCATGTGCAGGTCCTTGACGACGTCCTTCACCGATTGCTTGGAGACGTTGACCACGCGCGTCGCGCCCATGTCGGCGGCGAGCTTCAGGCGGTAGTCGTTGACGTCGGTGACGACGACATTGCGCGCGCCGACATGCTTGGCGATGCCGGCCGCGATGATGCCGATCGGACCGGCGCCGGTGATCAGCACGTCCTCGCCGATCAGGTCGAACTCGAGCGCGCAGTGCGCCGCGTTACCGTACGGATCGAAGAACGCGGCGAGTTCGCTCGGGATCTGGTCCGGAATCGGCCACAGGTTGGAGGCCGGCACCGCGACGAATTCGGCGAACGCGCCGTTGCGGTTCACGCCGATGCCGACCGTGTTCGGACACAGGTGCTGCTTGCCGGCGCGGCAGTTGCGGCACACGCCGCAGACCACGTGACCTTCGGCGGACACGCGCTGGCCGAGCTGGTAGCCGCGCACGCCGGCGCCGATGTCGACGATGCGGCCGACGAACTCGTGGCCGATCACCAGGCCCGGCTTGATCGTGCGCTGCGACCAGTCGTCCCACTTGTAGATGTGCAGGTCGGTGCCGCAGATCGCGGTCTTTTCGAGCTTGACCAGCACGTCGTTCGGGCCGATCTCGGGAACGGGCACTTCCTCCATCCAGATGCCGCGCGCGGCTTCGCGCTTGACCAGGGCCTTCATCATCGCTTGCGACATCGGAATCTTCCTGAGGGACGGGGTTTGCGAGGGCGCGATTATAGAGCGCGCGATTGCATCGCCGATGATCGCGCGATGCCGGACCGTAGAATGCCGGCATGGAGTCCATCGACCAGCGCCCGAACGCGATCTTCCTGATGGGGCCGACCGCGTCCGGCAAGACCGCGCTCGCCTGCGCGCTGGCCGATCGCTTTCCGCTGCGCCTGGTCAGCGTCGACTCGGCGCTGGTCTATCGCGGGATGGACGTCGGCACCGCGAAACCCGACGCGGCAACCTTGGCGCGCTATCCGCATCGGTTGATCGACATCCGCGATCCATCGCAACCCTATTCCGCTGCCGAGTTCCGCGCCGACGCGCTCGCCGCCATGCGCGAGATCACGCAGGCGGGCGAGGTGCCGCTGCTGGTCGGCGGCACCAGCCTGTACTTCCGTGCGCTCGAACACGGCCTGTCGGCGCTGCCCGATGCTGATCAGGCGCTGCGCGCGGAGCTGGCCGACGAAGCCGCGCGGATCGGCTGGCCCGCCCTGCACGCGCGGTTGGCGGAACTCGATCCGCACGCCGCCGCGCGGATCCGGCCCGGCGACGCGCAGCGCATCCAGCGCGCGCTCGAAGTCATCGCGCTGAGCGGCCGGCCGTTGTCCGAGCAGCAGCAGGGTCCCGCTGAACGCCTGCCCTGGCGCGTGCTCAAGCTCGCACTGGTGCCGGCTGACCGCGGCCCCCTGCATGCGCGAATCGCCGAGCGCTTCGATGCGATGCTCGCTGGCGGTTTCCTCGACGAGGTGCGCCGCCTGCACCTTCGGAAAGACCTGCACGCCGACCTGCCGGCGATGCGCGCAGTCGGCTATCGGCAGGCGTGGCCGTACCTGAACGGCCGTGTCGACGCGGCGACCTTTCGTGAACAATCAATTTTTGCGACGCGCCAACTCGCCAAGCGTCAGATCACATGGCTCCGAAGCGAGCTTGATGCGCGCTGGTTCGATGCAGATCGCAACAAATTGGAGGAAGATGTCGTCGGTGCGGTATCGCAATTTCTGCCTGATGAGGGCTCCTGAACGCGCCGGACCATTCTCTTCGCGGGGACAACTCGTTAAGATGCCCAAGAAGCTGAATATTGATTGAATCGGGGGCGGTGCGCAGAGTTTCGATTGGCGCGGCGTGCGGTTTTTTGCCGGTTCGGGAATTTCGTCGGGAGAACAAGACCATGTCCAAGGGGCAGTCGTTGCAGGATCCGTTTCTGAACGCGTTGCGGCGCGAGCGTGTGCCGGTGTCGATCTATCTGGTCAACGGCATCAAGTTGCAGGGCACCGTGGAATCGTTCGACCAGTTCGTCGTGTTGCTGCGCAACACGGTCAGCCAGATGGTTTACAAGCACGCGATCTCGACCGTGGTGCCATCGCGCAACGTGCGCGTCGGCGGCCCCGAGGGCGCGCATGCGCCGAACGGCGCGCCAGCAGGCGAGGCGGACGAAGGCGGTGCCTGATCGGGTATGCAGGCGTATGCTTGAATAAGTCGCAACAGGACTCATTCAATGCGTTCGATGCGTCTCCAACCAAGGTGACTTCCGCTGTTTGAACGATCAAGAAAAGGCGAGCGCGCACTGCTGTTGCAGCCGCAGGCGCCGGGTCGACACGATCCGCTCGCGCTCGATGAGTTCGGTGAACTCGCGCGCTCGGCCGGCGCCAGCGTCGTCGGCAGCCTGAGTGCGCGCGTCGAGCGCCCGAACCCGCGTTATTTCGTCGGTACCGGCAAGGCCGAGGAGCTGAAGGCACACCGGCAGGCGCTGGACGCCGACCTGATCCTGGTCAACCACGCGCTCAGCCCGGTCCAGGAGCGCAACCTCGAGAAGCTCACCGAGTGCCGTGTCGTCGACCGTACCGGCCTGATCCTCGATATCTTCGCGCAACGTGCGCGTTCGCACGAAGGCAAGTTGCAGGTCGAGCTCGCGCAGCTGAAACACATGTCGACGCGCCTGGTGCGCGGCTGGACCCACCTGGAACGCCAGCGCGGTGGCGCGATAGGCCTGCGCGGCCCCGGCGAAACCCAGCTCGAACTCGACCGCCGCCTGCTCGGCGAGCGCGTCAAGCAACTGCAGAAGCGCATGGAGAAGGTCGAGACGCAGCGCGCCACGGCGCGTCGCTCGCGCCAGCGCAATGCGCTGCCGGTGGTTGCGCTGGTCGGTTACACGAACGCCGGCAAGTCGACCCTGTTCAACACGCTGACCGGCGCGACCGTCTATGCCGCCGACCAGTTGTTCGCGACGCTCGATCCGACCCTGCGCCGTCTCGACGGCCTCGATTGCGGGCCGATCGTGCTGGCCGACACGGTCGGCTTCATCCGTGATCTGCCGCACGACCTCGTCGCGGCGTTCCGTTCGACCCTGGCCGAGGCGCGCGACGCGGACCTGCTGCTGCATGTCGTCGATGCTTCCGACCCAGAGCGCGACCAGCGCATTGCCGATGTCGAGGCCGTGCTCGCCGAGATCGGCGCCGCCGACCTGCCGCAGGTGCTGGTCTACAACAAGATCGATTTGCTGGGTGCCAGCATCCCTGCTGGCGAAGATCAAACAGCGGCCATCCATGGCCGCACTTCTCAACTAAAAGCACCACGGGTGGATTACATCGACGGCGGCGAGCTGCCGCGGGCCTGGGTTTCCGCGATGGATGGCACCGGCATCGACGGCCTGCTGCGTGCGATCGGTGAGCGCCTCGGTTCGCAGCGTGTGCGCACCGAGCTGCTGCTGCCGGCGGCCGCGGGTCGTCTGCGCGCGCGCCTGCATGCGCAGGGGCTGGTCGCTGAGGAATCCGCCGACGAAAGCGGCTGGCGCATCCGCATCGACGCGCCACGCGCGCTGGTCGAGCCGTTGTTCGGCCTGCCGGATGGCGACGGTGCCTGGCTGCGGACGCGCTTGCTTGCCGCGACCGGTGACCCTACCTACAATCCTTCGGCAACCCCGGCGTGACTTGTGCGATCGTCCCTGATCGCTCCTTCAGGGGTGCATCTTCAGTACTTGTGCGGTCGCTGCTGACAGCGAGTCCAAAAGCGGCCATCCATGGCCGCACTTTTCAATGGGTACCTGAAGCGTTGTGCGACGGTTGCCGGCAGCGAGGTAACGAGTAATGGCATGGAATGAACCCGGCAGCGGGAAGCAGCGTGATCCGTGGCGCGACAACGGTGGCGGCAATGGCCCGTCGCCGGATTTCGACGCTATCGCGAGGCGCGTGCGGGATTTCCTCAATCGCCTGTTCGGCGGTGGCGGCGGCGGTATCGGCGTCGCGGTGGTCGGCATCCTGATCGCGTGGCTCGCTTTCGACAGCGTGGTTCGCATGCCGGCCAACGAGGCAGGCGTGGTGCTGCGCTTCGGCCAGTTCAGCCGGCTGCTGACGCCCGGCATCAACCTCAAGTTTCCGCGCCCGATCGAATCGATGATTCGGGTCGACGTCGGTGGTGTGCGCCAGACCAATGATCAGGTGCGCATGCTGACCAAGGACGAGAACATCGTGCTGGTCGACTTCAACGTGCAGTACCAGGTCACCGACCCGCAGCAGTTCGTGTTCGGCGTGCGTGATCCGGACGCGACGCTTGGCCAGGCCGCAGAGAGCGCGGTACGCACCGTTGTCGGCGGCAGCGACATGGACACGATCCTGTCCGGCCAGCGCACCGAGCTGATGGCCGAGGCGAAGAAGCTGCTGCAATCCACGCTCGACCAGTACAAGACCGGCATCGCGCTGACCGAGCTCAATTTCCAGAACGTGCGCCCGCCGCAGGAAGTGAAGGACGCGTTCGACGACGCGAACCGTGCGTTGCAGGACAAGCAAAAGATCGAGGAAGAAGCGAAGGCCTACGCGAGCCAGGTCGTGCCGGAGGCGCGCGGTGACGCGGCCAGCACACGCGCCGAAGCCGCCGGCTACAAGAGCGAGCGCATCGCACGCGCCGAGGGCGACGCGCAGCGCTTCAACCTGGTCGAGACCCAGTACAAGGCCGCGCCGGAAGTCACGCGCAAGCGTCTGTATCTGGAAACCCTGCAGCAGGTGGTCGGACACACGCCGAAGATCATCGATTTCTCGTCCGGCAAGAACATCCTGTCGCTGCCACAGGCGCCGGGGCTCGCGCCCGGCGTGACCGGCACGACAACCGTGGTCGCGCCCGAACCGAACAAGGGAGGCCGCTGATGCGCTTCGTCTCGCTGGTCATCGCGCTCGTCGCGGTGCTGATCGCGTCCAATTCCGCGTTCGTCGTCAACGAGGGACAGACGGCGATCCTGCTGCAGTTCGGGCGCATCGTGCAGACCGGCTTCACGCCGGGCCTGCACTTCAAGCTGCCGCTGATCCAGCAGGCGCAGCGCTTCGACAAGCGCGTGCTGACGCTGGATTCCGCACCCGAACGCTACCTCACCTCGGAGAAGAAGGACGTCAACATCGACTTCTTCGTGAAGTGGCGCATCGCCGATCCGAGCAAGTTTTACGTGACGGTTGCCGGCGACGAGAACCGCGCGCAGCAGCGCGTCGGCCCGATCGTGAAGGAAGGCCTGCGCACCGCAGTCAATTCGCGCACCCTGCAGGAACTGGTTTCCGGCGGCCGCGCGGACGTGACCCAGCACCTGGTGTCGGAGGCGAACCGCGCCACGCAGAGCCTCGGCATCGAGGTCATCGACCTGCGCATCAAGCGCATCGACCTGCCCGAGGACGGCACCGTGATCGGCTCGGTCTACGAGCGCATGCGTTCCGAGCGCAAGAAGGTTGCCAGCCAATTGCGCGCGGAAGGCGCGGAAGCGTCCAAGACGATCAAGGCCGATGCCGACCGCCAGGTCCAGGTCATCAACGCGGAAGCCTATCGCGACGCGGAGAAGATACGCGGCGAGGGCGATGCAACCGCGTCTCAGACCTACGCCGCTGCCTACGGAAAGAATCCGGATTTCTTCGCGTTCTACCGCAGCCTCGAGGCGTACCGCGAAGCGTTCGCGACGCCGAACGGCATGCTCGTGCTCGATCCGAAATCCGAGTTCCTGCGTTACCTGCAGGACAGCAAGTAATCAGGTGAAAAGCGAACTCGCGGCGGCGCTGTGCCTCGTGCTGGTGCTGGAGGGATTGTTCTTGTTTGCTTCGCCGCGCCTGTGGAAACGCATGGCCGAGCAGATGCAACAGGTCGATCGGCGCACGTTGCGCATGATCGGCGGCGGCATGATCGTAGTCGGCTTGGTCATGCTGAAGATCGTGCATTGATGAGAAGCCGGGAATAGGGAATCGGGAATTGGAAAGGGCTCGTCGTCCCGGCGGAGGCCGGGACCCAGCGTCTTCGTCCCGCGTACGTGCAATCAAAGCGAGAACATCATGGGCAAGTCGGTAGTTATTCTCGGCGCACAGTGGGGGCGGGCCGGGCTTTAGCGGAATGCCGTGACTGCGTGCGCCGGGAGCGCACGCGAACGGCGGAGCCGGCCCGGCAGGGCGAGCGCAGGGATGGCGCGAGTAATGGCATTCCGCTCCGGCGAGCGCCGGAGGCAGGATGCCGGAGGCCGGGTGACTTGCCGAGCGAGGATCGCGAGGCTAGTCACCGACGTCGCCCCACAGCGGGGCTTGGCAACGTAGCGAGAACTTTATGGGCAAGTCGGTAGTTATTCTCGGCGCACAGTGGGGCGACGAAGGCAAGGGCAAGATCGTCGACCTGCTGACGCAGAACATCGGTGCGGTCGTTCGTTTCCAGGGTGGCCACAACGCCGGCCATACGCTGGTGATCAAGGGCAAGAAGACCGTGCTGCACCTGATTCCGTCCGGCATCCTGCGTGACGACGCGCTGTGCCTGATCGGCAACGGCGTGGTGCTGTCGCCGGCTGCGTTGCAGAAGGAGATCGCCGAGCTCGAAGGCAATGGCGTCGAGGTTCGTTCGCGCCTGAAGATCAGCCCGGCGACGCCGCTGATCATGCAGTACCACATTGCGCTCGATCAGGCGCGCGAGAAGGCTGCCGGCGGCAAGGCGATCGGCACCACCGGTCGCGGCATCGGTCCGGCCTACGAGGACAAGGTCGCGCGCCGCGGCATCCGCGTCGCGGACCTGCATTACCCGCAGCAGCTCGCCGAACTCCTGCGCACCGCGCTCGACTACCACAACTTCGTGCTGACGAAATACCTCGGTGCCGATGCGATCGATTTCCAGCAGACGCTGGACGAGGCGCTGGCCTTCGGCGAGTACGTCGAACCGATGAAGTCCGATGTCGCCGGCATCCTGCACGAGTTGCGCAAGCAGGGGCAGCGCGTGTTGTTCGAGGGCGCGCAGGGCGCGCTGCTCGACATAGACCACGGCACCTATCCCTACGTCACCTCGTCGAACACCACGATCGGCGGCGCACTCGCCGGCAGTGGCGTCGGTGCGGATTACATCGACTATGTGCTCGGCATCGCCAAGGCCTATGCGACGCGTGTCGGTGGCGGTCCGTTCCCGACCGAACTCAACGACGAGATCGGGCAGGGCATCCGCGACCGCGGCCAGGAATACGGCGCCTCCACCGGTCGCCCGCGCCGTTGCGGCTGGATGGATATCGTCGCGCTGAAGCGTGCGGTCGCGATCAATGGCATCAGCGGCCTGTGTATCACCAAGCTCGATATCCTCGACGGGATGGACAAGCTGAAGATCTGCATCGCCTACGAATATCGCGGCAAGCGCACCGAATACGCTCCGCTCGACGCGGCCGGCTGGGACGAATGCACGCCGGTGTATCTCGAGTTCCCGGGCTGGGAAGAGAGCACGCACGGCATTACCGAGTGGGACAAGCTCCCACCCGCCGCGCGCGCGTACCTGCGCGCGCTTGAGGAGCTCGCCGGCTGTCCGCTCGCGATCGTCAGCACCGGTCCCGACCGCGACGCGAACATCGTGCTGCGCGACCCGTTCGCCTGAGTTTTCGAACGATTGGAGAGCGGCGCACGCCGCGATGCTTGCCGCTGTCGGCCGGATGGCGGAGAAGAAGAGATCGCGACTTTCGTCGCTCCTGAACGGTGGCGCGGCGCCTTGCGCGCCGGCCCCGCCGGATCTCAGGCACGTATCGACTCGCGACGCGCGCGGTAGCGCTCCAGCGCCTCTTTCAGTGCGTCGGTGCGATCGCGCATCAGCTTCAGCTTCACGCGCGCCTCGATCACCTTCACCTTGAACTGCTCGCGCTTGTCCGATTCGCTCGTGGAGCGCGGCGTCTCCGCTGACGCGCCTGCCTCGCTCTTGAGCTGGTTCAGTGCCGCCATCCAATCCCGGGACTCGAACTTGGCCGCCATCGATCGTTCCTCACGCACGGGTTCGTTTCGCCGCACCCCCGTCTGCGGCATGCCGCCAATCTGACGAACAATCGTGCCGGCGACTGTGATGGCCGGCACGGGATGGGGTTCAGGCGGGGCGGCGGAAGTCGCGATGCAGTTCGCACTTCCAGGTGCAGGGGTCGTCACGGGTTGCGGCTCGTGCTATCCGTCCCGCGTGCCGATCAACTTCCGGTACTGCGCCATATGCCGTATCGCCTCACGCGGTCGTTCGAGTTCCTCGCACAGCAAGGCGAGGTTGTAGTGGGCGTCAGCCAGTTGCGGGTCTTCGTGCAGCGCGGCTTCGTAGGCCTGCATTGCCTCGGGCTTGCGGTCCATGTCGTCGAGCAGGACGCCGAGGTTGTAGAAGAGCAGGGGATCGCGGCCGCCGGCTTCGATCGCAGCGCGATAGGTCTGCGCGGCGGCTTCGAGGCGGCCTTGCTCGTGCAGCAGTCGGCCGAGGTTGATGCGCGCGTCGGTGCGCGAGGGGTCGGCGGCAATCGCGCGTTCGTAGGCGCGTAGCGCCGCTTCGGCGTCGGAGCGTTCCAACGCGATGCCGTGGGCGTGCCAGTTGTCTTGTTCGACGGCCGCTGCGGCCGGTGGTTCGATCACGCGCAGCGAACCCGCGGCGGGGTCGCCTTCGAACGCGAGCACGTATTGTCCGGATTCGGCCTGCCAGCGGTTGCCGCCCTCGCGCACGACCACGTGGTCCGCGATGGCGCCGATGCTGAGGCCGGAAAGCGGCATCGTTTCGGGCAGGCGGCCGCGCAGGTCCTTCAGTGATCGCACGATGCGACGGTGCGGAATGTTTGCCGCGGCCAGCGCCTGCGCGGTGCGCAGCACGATCAGGTCCTGGAACGAGAACAACCACGCGTTGCGCGGACCGCGTGCCGGCGTGACGAAGCCCGCCGCGATCAGCGAGCGGATCGTGCTGCGTGGCAGGCGGAGCAGCTTTTCGACGTCACGCACGCCATAGGAATGCATCGAACGCCTACTTCGCGCGCCTCGCGCCTTTGCGCTTGGCCGGCTCGGCTTCCTCCATCGGCGCCGCCTGCTTGGCGGGCTTGCGCGCGGGTTTGGCTTCGGTCGCGGCCTTGCTTGCCGGTGCTTTCGCGGCGCCTTTCTTCTCCAGGCTCGCGCGCAGCGCCTCCATCAGGTCGATGATCTGCGCGCCGCCCTCCGGCGCTTCGGCCAACGTGATCTGCTCGCCTTCGACCTTCTTCTGCACCGCTGCTTCGATGCGCGCGGTCACCTCGTCCTTGTACGCGCCGGGATCGAACGTGCTGGAGCTTTGCTGATCGATCAGCTGCTGCGCGAGCTTGAGTTCGGCATCCTTGACGTCCATCGTCGGGATGTCGATATCGCTGATCGGGCGTACTTCGTTCGCGTAGAGCAACTGCTGCATGACCAGGCCATCCTCGACCGGCCGGATCATCACGATGTACTGCTTGCCGCGTGTGGCCCAGTGGCCGATCGCGCAGCGCTTGGAGACGCGCAGCGCCTTGGCGAACAACGCATACGGTTTCGCGCCACCCTTGTCGGGTGCGATGTAGTAGGCCTTGTCGAAGTACACCGGATCGATCGCGGAGATCGGCACGAACTCGACGATGTCGGCGCTGTGGGTGCCGGCTTCCTCCATCGCCTTCAGCTCCTCCGGCGTGAACATCACGTACTGGTCCTTGGCGAATTCGTAGCCCTTGACCATGTCCTCGCGCGAAATCGGGATGTTCTCGCGTGCGCAGAAGTACTGCTGCTTCACGCGCGAGCCGCAGCCCTTGTGCAGCAGGTTGAAGGAAATCGTGTGGCTCGCCTCGGTGGCCGAATAGAGCTTCACCGGAATGGCCACGAGGCCGAACGAAACGGTCAACGACGCAATCGAACGTGCAGCCATGACGGACTCCGACGTTATGTTCAGGCCTTGTGGCCTTTCAGGGCTCGCTCCAGATCCTGCTTGCGTTTCAGGGCGTCGATCCAGCGATCGCCCGTGCGGGGGAGCTGCTTTATCACATTCGTGATGCGAAAGTCGAGTGGATGCGCCCCGGCAAGCTCGTCCCAGGTCAGTGGCATCGACACCGGCGCGCCAGGCTCGCCACGCGGGGAATAGGCGACGTTCAGCGTCTTCCCGCGCACGTTCATGTTGTGGTCCATGAAGATCTTGCCGGTGCGTTTGGGCACGCTCCACTCCATCGTGATGTCCTTCGGATGCAGGCGCATCAGGTGGCGGCTGACCAGTTCCGAGACGTGCCGGGTCGCGTCGAAATCCAGCGTGCGCCTGATCGGCACGAACACGTGCAGGCCGGTCTTGCCCGAGGTCTTCACGATCGCTTCGAGCGACATGCTCTGCAGCAGCTCGCGCAACGCGAATGCGATCTCCTTGCCCTTCTCGAACGCGACCGTGTTGAGTTCCGGCTCGGCGCCCTCGGCTTCCTTGCCGGAATAGATGTACGGATCGATATCGAAAACGACGTAGTCAGGATAGTTCAGGACCGACGCTTCCAGCGCCTCGAGCGAACTCGAATAGTCGGTCGACTTCGACTTCGCGTCGGGTCCGAGCTTTGCGCGCGAGTGCCAGACGTGGAATTCGAGCGTGCCCGACTGCGCCAGCCACAAGAGCGTCGGCAGGTTGTTGCAGAGCAGGTAATCGTGCTGTTCGTCCTTGTGGTCGGAGAACACGGTGACGGTTTCGACGAAGGCAGGGCGCTCCTGCGTCCAGTGCTTCTGGAAGAAGCGCTGCCCGGCGATGCCATCGGGCATGCGGATCATCGTGAGCGGTCGATCGGCCAGATGCGGCAGCATCAACGGCGAGACCTGCGCGAGATAGCGCAGCAGGTCTCGCTTGGTCAGCGCCGGTTGCTGCAATGCTTCGTTGGCGGGCCAGTAGACGCGATCGAGGTGGGTAAGGCGGATGCGTTGCGCGTAGATGACGAGATCGAAGCTGTTCTTCGTGCTTTCGAGTTGCATGAGGACGCCGTCGATCTCGCGCGATTCGGAATTGGTTCTGTTCTTTTCCTTTCGCTCGTCATCCCGGCGAAAGCCGGGATCCAGTGTCTTTTCTTCAATGTCGCTGGATCCCGGCTTTCGCCGGGATGACGAGCTTGAAGTCCTGGTTGGTTCGACGCGCTGCACCGTCTTCGGATCGATATCATCGCGCAGCCGCAGGAAAATCGGTGCGCGCAGGGAGCCGTCTTCGGTCCAGCGCTGGAAGTTCACCTCGGCGACCAGTTCCGGCTTGACCCATGTCACGGGCCCGTTGACCTCCGGTTTCTCGGCAAACGGGCAACTGCGTGAATGCAGCGGCTCCAGACGTGCCTTCACTTGCGCCAGCGTGCGATCGTCGAAGCCGGAACCCACATGCGAGGCATAGCGCAACTTGCCATCATCGTAGACTCGGCGGCTTGAGGCCGCCGACCGACGTCCCTCTCCCGCCTCGCGGGAGAGGGGGGGACTACTCGCGGAGCGAGTGGTGGGGTGAGGGTCGTCCCAATAGCCGACCAGCAATGCGCCGAGCGGCGCGCGTGCGCCTTTGCCCTTGGTGTAGCCGCCGATGACGAAGTCGGCGCTGTGCGTCGGCTTGATCTTCAGCCATGACGGTGAGCGCTTCCCGGCTTCGTACTTGCTGTCCTTGCGCTTGCCGACCACGCCTTCGAAGCCGCTCGCAAGTGCCGCCGTGTGCAGGGCTACGCCGTCTTCGGCCGCATGCACGCGCTGGATCAACGGTGATGGCAGCAGGCATTGCGCGAGATAGCGTCGGCGATCGCGATACGGCGCCTTGCGCAGGTCGACGCCTTCGAAGTACAGCAGGTCGAACGCAAAGAAGAGCGTGGGCGTCGCTTTGTCGGCGGCCGTGATCTCACGCTCGGTCTTCAGTTGAAAGCGATTCTGCAGCGTGCTGAAGGACGGCTTTCCGCTCGCGTCGAACGCGACGATCTCACCATCCAGGATCACGCCGTGCACGGCCTGCTGGCGTAGTTCCGCCGCGAGTCGCGGAAAAATGCCGGCGAGCTCGAGGCCGCGCCGCGAACGCATCCTGACGCCATGCTCGTCGATGAAGACGAGCACGCGATAGCCGTCGAGCTTCGGCTCCCACATCCAGTCCGCATGACTGAACGGTGCATCGGCGACCTCGGCCTGCATCGGCTCGAACGAGGCCGGCATCGATGCGGACTTGCCGGCGGGAACGAGCTGCGTTGCCGGCATCCGGTGTACGGGAACAACCTTGAGATCCTTCACCGCGACACCCGACAGCACCGAACGGTTCTGCGCAGTGACATCGGCCGTGCTCGCGAAACGGTCCTTGTGCTTGATCAGCAGCCAGGCCTTCGCGTCCTTCGTGCGCACCAGTGCGAACGAGCCTTTCAGTTTTTCGCCACGCAGCTGGATGCTGAGCTTGCCGGCCGCGATGCCCTCGCGCACGCGGCGTTCGGCCTCGGCGCGATCGTGGAACGCAGTGCCGCCCTCGTCCGGGCTGTAGACGCCGCAGTCCCACACGATCACTTCACCGGCACCGTATTGGCCGGGCGGAATCACGCCTTCGAACGAAGCGTAGTCGTACGGATGGTCCTCGACGAACACCGCGAGGCGCTTGTCGTCCGGATTGAGTGAAGGACCTTTGGGCACCGCCCAGGACTTCAGCACGCCGTCGCATTCGAGGCGGAAGTCGTAGTGCAGTTGCCGCGCCGAATGTTGCTGTACGACGAAGAGCAGCGGGCCGGCGCCGGTCTCCGGGACGCTCGGTGCCGGTTCGGGGGTAGCTTCGAAGCGGCGCTTGGCCGAATATTCGCCGAGTTTCGCCATGTCGACGTATTCACCTCAGGCAGGCCGGATCATGACAGCGCGACTGTGGGCAGGTGCGAGCGGCTATTCCTTCAAGGAGTGGAAGGGATCCTTCTACCCCGAAAAGATGAAGCCGGACGGCATGCTCGCCTGGTATGCCGAGCGGCTGCCTACAGTCGAGATCAACAATACCTTCTATCAGATGCCGAAGGCACCGGTACTGGAAACCTGGGCCGCCGCCACGCCGGAGCGTTTCCGTTTTGCGATCAAGGCTCCGCGGCGCATCACCCACGAGGCGCGCCTGAAGGCGGATGCGGCGGCGGATTCGGTGGCCTACCTGTACCGTACGCTGGAGTCGCTCGGCGACAAGCGCGGACCGGTGCTGTTTCAGCTCCCGCCTTTCCTGAAGAAGGATTTGTCGCGGCTCGGCGAGTTCCTTCGCCTGCTGCCCGCCGATCATCGCGCCGCGTTCGAATTCCGCAGTGACAGCTGGTTCGACGACGAGGTGTACGCGATGCTGAAGGCATCCGGCGCGGCGCTTTGCCTGTCCGAGCGCGAGGACAATGCGCCACCACCGCTGGTCGAGACTGCGCCCTGGGGTTATGTGCGGCTGCGACTGGAAGAGTATTCGGACGCTGATCTCGCGCAATGGGCGAAGCGGTTTGCGGTGACGTCATGGACGGACGTGCATGTGTACTTCATGTATGAGCCGACCGCGCCTGGGTATGCGCAGACCTTGTTGCGGCTAGCGTCAGAGTAGGCAGCGTCGCCATGTCGAAACCGAAATCCACAACGATCGCAATCGATGCCGAGCAGCACGTCTCCGGCTTGCTGCAGGCGCTGCCAGACGCGCGTGCCTGCTACGTACTCGCGCATGGCGCCGGCGCCGGCATGGCGCATCCGTTCATGGCCAGCGTTGCGGAGGGCCTCGCGGCACGCGGCATCGCGACCCTGCGCTACCAGTTTCCGTACATGGAGCGCGGTTCGAAGCGACCGGACACGCCGAAGCTCGCGCACGCGACCGTGCGCGCGGCCGTCGCGGACGCAGCGCAGCTGCTTCCCGGCGTGCCGCTATTCGCCGGCGGCAAATCCTTCGGTGGTCGCATGACGTCGCAGGCGCAGGCGACAGCACCGATACCGGGCGTGCGCGGGCTGGTATTCCTCGGTTTTCCGCTGCACCCGGCCGGTAAGCCTTCGGACGAACGCGCCGCGCATCTGTCCGATGTCGATCTGCCGATGCTGTTCCTGCAGGGCACGCGCGACGAGCTGGCGGATCTCGAATTGCTGCAGTCGGTGATCAAGCGCCTCGGTACGCGCGCGACGCTGCAGCTGTTTGCGGACGCGGATCATTCCTTCCATGTGCCTGCGCGTTCGGGACGCACGGATGCGCAGGTCATGGAAGACGTGCTCGATGCGCTGGCGAATTGGATCGGCGCGCACGCAGGATGAGTCGCACGGAATCCGAGCGGCGCGCGACAGTGAAGCGCTGTCGCGTCGGACAATGAAAAAGGCCCCGCATTCGCGGGGCCTTCGGTTCTGACCGGTGCTCGAGCCGTTACGCCACGTTCGGTTCGCTGAACGCCTCGATCTCGCCCTTGAACGCTTCCACCGGCACGCAGCTGCAGAACACGTTCTTGTCGCCGTAGATGTTGTCCACGCGCGCGACCGGCGACCAGTATTTCTGCAGTTTGAGGCTCGGCAGCGGAAACGCGGCGAGTTCGCGCGGATAGGCGTGCGTCCACTCGCTCGCGCTGACCATGGTGGCGGTGTGCGGGGCGTGCTTGAGCGGATTGTCCTCGCGGTCGAGCTTGCCGTCCTCGATCGCGCGGATCTCGTCGCGGATCTGGATCATCGCGTCGATGAAGCGGTCCAGTTCGTGCTGCGATTCGCTCTCGGTCGGCTCGACCATCAGCGTTCCGGCGACCGGGAAGCTCAAGGTCGGGGCATGGAAGCCGAAGTCGATCAGACGCTTGGCGACGTCCTCGGCGCCGATGCCGGTCGCGTCCTTAAGCGGACGCAGGTCGAGGATGCATTCGTGCGCGACGAGGCCGTTGCGGCCGGTGTAGAGCGTCTCGTAATGCGGGGCAAGGCGCTTGGCGATGTAGTTCGCGTTGAGCAGCGCGACTTGGGTCGCCTTGCGCAGGCCCTGCTGGCCCATCAGCGTGATGTACATCCACGAGATCGGCAGGATGCTGGCGCTGCCGAAGCTGGCCGCGCTGACCATGCCGACCGTGCCTTCGCCACCGAACGTGCGTGGCAGGAACGGCGCGAGGTGCGACTTCACCGCGCACGGGCCGACGCCGGGGCCGCCGCCGCCGTGCGGGATGCAGAACGTCTTGTGCAGGTTCAGGTGCGACACATCCGAACCCCACTTGCCGGGCTTGGCGACGCCGACCAGCGCGTTCATGTTGGCGCCGTCGGTGTACACCTGACCGCCGTGTGCATGCACGATCTCGCAGATCGCGACCACGTCTTCCTCGAACACGCCGTGCGTGGACGGGTAGGTGATCATCAGCGCGGCGAGGCGGTCGGAGTATTTCTCGGCGGCGCGGCGGATGTCTTCGACATCGACGTTGCCGTTCGCGTCGCATTTGGTCACCACCACGCTCATGCCGCACATCTGCGCGGAGGCCGGGTTGGTGCCATGCGCGGATTCGGGGATCAGGCAGATGTCGCGATGGCCCTCATTGCGCGAGCGGTGATACGCGCGGATCGCCAGCAGGCCGGCGTATTCGCCCTGCGCACCGGAATTCGGTTGCAGGCTGACCGCGTCGTAGCCGGTGCACTCGACCAGCATCGCCTCGAGGCCGTTGATCAGTTCCTTGTAGCCCTGGGTCTGCGTGTTCGGCGCCAGCGGATGGATGTTGCCGAACTCCGGCCAGGTCACGGGGATCATCTCGGCCGTCGCGTTGAGCTTCATCGTGCAGCTGCCGAGCGGGATCATCGTGCGATCCATCGCCAGGTCCTTGTCGGCCAGGGCGCGCATGTAGCGCAGCAGTTCGTGCTCGCTGTGATGCGTGTTGAACACCGGATGCTGCAGGAACCGGCTCTTGCGCTCGAGCGCGGCCGGCAGCGCGTCGGCGGTCGCGGCATCGAGCGCGTCGATGTCGGTGATCCGGGCGCCGAACAGCGTGGCCAGCGCGATCACGTCGGCACGCGTGGTGGTCTCGTCGAGACTGATGCCGAGGCTCTTGCCGTCGATGCGGCGCAGGTTCATGCGTGCAGCGTCGGCCTTGGCGTGGATCGCGGCCGCGTCGATGTTCACCACGTGCAGGGTGTCGAAGAAATCCGGTCCGACGGTGACACCGGCCTCGCGCAGCGCCGCGGCGAGGATCGCGGCGAGGCGATGCGTGCGGCGAGCGATGCGGGTGAGGCCTTCAGGGCCGTGGTAGACCGCGTACATGCTCGCCATCACCGCCAGCAGCACTTGCGCGGTGCAGATGTTGGAAGTCGCCTTCTCGCGGCGGATGTGCTGCTCGCGAGTCTGCAGGGTGAGGCGGTAGGCCGGCTTGCCTTCGGCATCGACCGAGACGCCGATCAGGCGGCCTGGCATCGAGCGCTTGTAGGCGTCTCGACAGGCCATGAACGCAGCGTGCGGGCCGCCGAAACCGAACGGTACGCCGAAGCGCTGGCTGTTGCCGACCACGATGTCGGCGCCCCATTCGCCGGGTGCGGCGATCAGGGTCAGCGCGAGCAGATCGGTAGCCACCGCGACCAGCGCGCCGCTCGCGTGTGCGGCATCGGCCAGCGCCTTGTAGTCATGGATCTGGCCGAAGGTGTTCGGGTACTGCAGCAGCACGCCGAAGCTGTCCGTGCCGATACTTTCTGCATCGTTGCCGACATGCAGCGCGATGCCCATCGCCTCGGCGCGGGTCTTGATCACTTCCAGCGTCTGCGGATGCACGGCGTTGGAGACGAAGAACACATTCGACTTCGATTTCGCCGAGCGTTTGGCCAGTGTCATCGCTTCGGCCGCGGCGGTGCCTTCGTCCAGCAGCGAGGCGTTGGCGATCTCCATGCCGCTGAGGTCGGCGACCATCGTCTGGAAGTTGATCAGCGCCTCCATGCGGCCCTGCGAGATCTCCGCCTGGTACGGCGTGTAGGCCGTGTACCAGGCCGGGTTCTCGAGGATGTTGCGCAGGATGACGTTCGGCGTGAGCGTGCCGTAATAGCCCTGGCCGATGAAGCTCTTGAACACCTGGTTCTTGTCGGCGACGGTGCGGATCTTGGCGAGCGCCTCGACTTCCGTGATCGCTGCCGGCAACGCCAGCGGCGCGGCGGATTTGATGTTGCCCGGCACGATCGCGTCGGTCATCGACTCCAGCGAACTTTGGCCGATCGTGCGCAGCATCTGCGCGATCTCTGCGTCGTTGGGGCCGATATGGCGCTCGAGGAAGGCGTGATGATGCTCGAGTTCGCGCAGGGAATGAGAGGTGTTCTGGGGCATGGCAGGGGCGTCCGGAAATGCTCATGTGAGCTGCACGCGCGAAGCCGCACGTGGGGGCGCCCCTCTGTCCTTTTGCCTGAGAGTTTGGAAGCGTCGACGAGAGGTCGCGCTTCTTGCCCCTTCGGCGCCGGTTCGTGCCGATGAGGGCAGCCGGTCTCTCCAGAGTGTGTGTACGCGGCGGTCTCAAGCCTGAGCGATTACGGGCGTTGCGCCTTCGGCAGCGGAACATGCCCTATGCAGGGCCGCCCGCTTCTCCCACCGCGTGCATCAAGCCGCAATTATAGCCGGTCGGCGACGGAATCAACGGCATCCGGCGTTACCATGGCGCCCCTTCGTTCAGCGTCCGAATCCCGATGAACACTCCGCCGTTCCGGCTGTTGCAGATCGACCATGTGGTGCTGCGCGTGCGCGACAGCGTGGCGATGCAGGCGTTCTACTGCGACGTGCTCGGTTGCACGGTCGAGCGGCGTCAGGACGCGATCGGCCTCCTGCAGCTGCGCGCCGGGGCCTCGCTGATCGACCTGGTCGGCGTGGACGGCAAGCTCGGTCGCATGGGCGGCGCGGCGCCGGGCGCCGAAGGCCACAACATGGATCATCTGTGCCTGCGCGTGGACGCCTTCGATGTGGATGCGCTCCGCGCGCACCTGACCGCGCATGGTGCGAGGATCGGCGACCATGGCTCGCGCTATGGGGCGGAAGGCGAGGGGCCGTCGCTCTACCTGTTCGATCCGGAGGGCAACATGCTCGAGCTCAAGGGGCCGCCCGATTCCGATTGACGAGCATCGAAAGGCGAACGGCACGCTGTGACCCGCGCAGGAAGATGGCGTCCGGACGGACAACGACGCCGGGTCCTGGCCTGCGCCGGGACGACGAATGCCTAAAACAAGCAGAGCTACTCGTCAGCCGTGACCGAGGCTCTGGACGCAATCAGGTCCGCGACCAGGGTAACCAGCATGTCTTCGGACACCGGCTTGGCCAGCATTCGAGTCACCCCCGCTTCCTCGGCCATCAGGCGATGCTTTTCAGCCGTTCGGGAGGTGATCATCAGGATCGGAAGGTCGCGGCTGGCAGGCTTGTTGCGAAGGTTGCGCGCAACCTCCAGCCCGTTCATGCGCGGCATTTCCATGTCGAGCAAGAGCACCGCAGTCGGCTTGGATTCCACTTGGGAGATCGTCTCGAATCCGTCGCTAGCGACATCCACGACGTAGCCGGCGTCCCGCATCAGCTGTTCCAGGGAACGGCGCGCGCTGAGTGAATCGTCGGCCACGACGATTCGCGGGATCTCGGGCGCTGGTACGAACTGCAGAGCGCGTTCCGTTTCGCGCCTGTCCGTGCTGTGCGCGAGCAACTGGTTGAGATCGACGACGGGGGCGAGGCCGCCATCGGGAAGCTGGGTGATGCCGCGCACCGCGGGTATCGGTGGCAGCAGTGCGCTCACCGGCTTCACGACGATGGAACGCACCTCGTCCACCGAGCGCACCAGCACCAGCGTCGGATCGCCGGCGGCATTGCGCATGAGCAGTCCGAGGCCGCCCGCCGACAGCCACATGTTGACGTCCGCGCTTTCGCGATAGACGCTCTCGATCGGCAGCGCGGGGACGTTCTTGCCCTCGATCGTGATGTTCAGCGACGTGCTCGTCTCATCATAGAGGCAGGCATCGGCCGCGAAGCCGACGATCTGCTCGACCGACGAGGCGACCACGGCGGTTCGGTGCCGCTGCCCGCTGACCAGGATGACGTTCGCCAGGGTCTGGGTCACCGGCACGTTGATTCTTACCGCCAGGCCTTGCCCCGGACGGCTTTGCAGTTGCAGGGTGCCGCGCAATTCCATGACGCGTTGATTGACAACGTCGAGGCCGACGCCGCGCCCCGAGATTTCGGTCGTCGTATCGCGCGTGGAAAAGCCGGGCAGCAGCACGAAACGGGTCAACTGTCTCTCATCCGCCTGCGCTCCCTCTGGGAGCAAGCCCGCATTGACGGCGCGGGCACGGATGGCTTCGAAGTCGAGGCCGCGCCCGTCGTCGCGGATGTCGATCGTCGCGGTATCGCCCTGCACGCCGACGTCGATGTGCAGGGGCGCCGTTTCCGGCTTGCCCAGGCGCACTCTCTGCTCGGGCGTTTCGAGGCCGTGGTCGATCGCGTTTCGGATCAGATGTCCGATCGGCTCGACGATGCGTTCGAGCAACTCTGCGTCGATAAGCGTGTCTGCGCCGGAGATTTTCAGATCCACCTGTTTCAGGACCTGCTTGGCCGTCTGTCGCGCAATGCGTTGCAGACGCGGGGAAACCTGGTTGAACGGCACCATTCGGGTGCGCAGGATGCTGCGCTGCAGATCCGTGTTGATGCGTTCCTGCTCGCTGCGCAGGTCGGCAAGCGCGCTCAGCGTGCGGCGCAGGCCGCGCACGGACACGCTGGCGTCCGTCTGCGCCTCGGCGAGCTGCCGGGAGATCACGTGCAACTCGTTGTACTGGTCGATTTCCAGCGGATCCAGATCCGTTCCGGACGCGATGGCCGTGGATTGCAGGGCCGCGCCGCGCAACGCGACGAGATCATCGAGGCGCGCAAGCAATTCCTGTGAATGGCGGCTCGATGCCTCCTGGTCGCGACGCAAGGCAACGATGCCTTCCAATAGACGATCGATTCCCTGCGATACGATCGTTGCTTCGCCGGCGAGATTCTGCAGGTGATCCAGCACGTCACTGCCGAGCGTGAGATTGCGCACGGTCGGGCTTGCCGTCGCGGGCTTCGGCGCGGGACCGGGGTCGCTTTTCGCCACGGGGGCCGCCACATGGCCGAGCTCTTGTGGCGCGTTCGCCTTCTCGACGACGGACGGCTGCACGCCGCCGTCTTCCATGAGCGCGTTGGATGCATCGAGAAGGCGCTGATAGAGATCGAGCAGGCCGTCCGGATGCGGGCCGCGACCGAGCAGGAAGTCGGAAATCTCCTCGATCTTGTCGGTACCGTCGACCAGCAGTTCGGCGGTACGCGGATCCGGCGCATCCTGCTGCCTGGCATAGGCGTCCAGGATGTCTTCCAGCGCGTGGGTGATACTCGCGAGTCCGCGCACGCCGACGGTGTTGGCGTCGCCTTTGAGCGTATGCGCAACCCGGCGCGCCTCGCTGAGCCGGTTTGCATCCTGTTCCAGGACGGCGCCGCGTACCGACGCTCCGAGCCGGGTGGCGTTGCCGGGCAATTCGCGCAGCATGCCTTCGAGCACAGCAGGCAATGCGTCCGTTGCGGGTTGCAGCGAGACGTCTTCTTCGAGCGCTTCCCGCTTGCGTGCAACTGCATGGGCAGGGTCACGCCCGATGCGCACGCGCGCAAGTTCCGCTGACAGTGCGCTGCGCCATTCGTCGTCGAGCGCGGGTACTCCGTCGACCAGTGAGGCGAGCAGCATGGCGCTGTCTTCTCCCGGCTGGTCGAGGGCAATGAGCAAGCCCGTGCACCACTGCAGAACCCGCTCCGAATCGACTGCCGAAGACGGCTCGAGGATCGTTTCCCGAATCGCGCGCAGACTCCGGGCGAGCTGCTGCGTGCCGATGACATCCAGCACATTGGCGATTAGCTCGCTCTGGTAGCCGACCGCTTCGGTGGTATTCGCCCGCGCCTCATCGGACGCGTCGTCCACCCACTGCTGGGCAAGCGGCATCAATTCCTCGACGACGGCTTTCTTGGTGAGTTCGCGTTCCTCGTCGCTTATCCAAATGAGTTCGCTTCGCTGCTCGTCGACCGATGTTTCCGACGTGGACGGTTCATTGTCGTGGTCCGGGAATCCGACGAGGCCGAGCGAGTCCGCAACGGGCGAGGATTCCGATGTTGCAAACGGCAGCGCCGGAAACGAATCGTTCAGCGCGAGCGCAGTCGCCGCATCCGCCTGTGCATCGGTGAACGCCTCGATGTGCACCTGCGTTTGCTCAACGACAAATGCAGACGCGACGTGCTCAGCCGGCTCGATGCTGGTTGGCGAGAGCAGGAAAGCGGTGTCGTCCTGATCCGTTTGAGGCAAGGCCATTGCCGCCAGCGCAGGCGGTTCGGCCGGCGCAGCGTGCGGCACGCTCGCGATCGGCGCGGACGACGACAGCCTGCGCGCGATCTCCGCCACCCATACCGGCTTGAGCTGGGGCATGCCTGCCACGTCCGCAGGCAACTGCGCGAGAACGGCCCGCTCCGCGTGCGGCAATGTTCCGTCCAGATAGCTGCGCAGGCGAGAAAACCATGCGATCGCACTGGCGACTTCGGACGCGCCGAAATAGGGTGCATCGGACGCGCGTTGCTGCAACGTCGCGTTCCACACGCGCAACAGCTCTATGACGCCGGGACTGCCCGCGCTTGCCGCCCGCAGGGAGGCGATCTTGGGCAGAAGTGGGCCGACTTCCTGCGGGGCGGATGCTGTCTCGACAGCGCGCAGCCCGGACAACAGATCGTCCAGCGACTCGGCTGCAAGTTCGAGGGTGGTTTGGAATGCGGCCATTCAGTCGTCTGCCGCTGGATCAGGCGGGCAACTGGAACGCGGAGATCGTGCGCACCAGCGAGGACGCCGAGTCGCTCAGACTCTCAGTGTCGGAGCGCTGCTCGCCGATTTCCTCCAATGTTCGCTTCGATGCGGTCAAAAGGCTGCGCGCGCGTTCCAGCAGTCGTTGCGAGGCCGCGCCCTGCGCTTGCGTGGTCTGCGAGATCGAACGGACGGAATTCACCAGCGCTTCGGTCGCGTGACGCGTATCGTTCATCTGCGATCCGGCGCGGTCCGCAAGATGGGTGATTTCGACGACCTTGGTGATCGTGTTGTTCATGGCCTGCAGCGTTTCCGAGGTATCGGACTGGATCGCGTTGACGAGTCCGGCGATCTGCTGCGTCGCTTCACGCGCGTTCTCGGCCAGGCGTTTGACTTCGTCCGCGACGACTGCGAAGCCGCGACCGGCGTCTCCGGCTGCGACCGCCTGCATCGATGCATTCAGCGCCAGCACCGACGTGCGCTCGGCAATCTGGCCGATGATCGTGACGGTTGCCGAAATCTCCTGCGAGCGTTCCGCGAGGCGCTTTACGCGTTTTTCCGTCTCCCGGATCTGGTCACGCGACGAAGCGATGCCTTCGACCGTTTGACCCACGATCTTCAGCGCGTCGCCGGTGGTGGTCAGGGCACGCTCCGCGTCACGGCCAGCGCTCTGGGCCTGTTCGCCCATCAAATGCAAGGCATTCGCCGCGTCGGTCAGTTCCTTCGACGCTTCGCCGGCCTGATTACTGGCCTCACCTGCCAGCGAATGCACGGCATCCGCACGCTCCTTGACGCGCGTCGAACTGTCCGACACCTGTCTGGAGATGCCGCTCACGTCCGCCAGTGCGCGCGCGGTGGAGGTCGTCATCATGTTGATCGCGTCGGAGACCGCTCCGGTCACGTCCTCGGACACGGGCACGCGAATGCTCAGGTCGCGCTGCGCGAGTTGGGCGACCGAGGTCATGATGTTCACGACCGAATTGTTGAGCTGGTCGTTTTCCCGTTGAGCCGCGAGCATGACGCTGAGGCGCTCATCGAGAAGCTTGTTCAACTGGCTGCCCAATTGGCCGAGTTCGTCGAGCGTGTCCAGATTCGAGCGCGCGGCGAAATCGCCGGCACTCAAGCGTCCGACGACACTGGACAGGCTCTTCACGTTGCGCAGGATCGTGCGCACCACGACCACGGAGAGCAGCAGGGCCAGGACGGCGATGGCAGCGGCGCTGGCGATGGCAACCAGCGAGCGGGACGTTGCCTCCGCACCCGACTTCTCCAGTGCGGAGAGTGACGCCGTCGTGCTGCTGACGACGTTCTGGATCAGTTCGTCGAACTGCGTCGAGGTCGCTCGGTCCAAGCCGCGCACCTGGAGGTCCACCTTCTTGCCGGCTTCCGGATCAGCCGCATCGAACGACTTGAGCGCCGTCTCGTAGGTGGTGAGCATCTTGGCGTGTTCGTCGACGAGTTTGTCGACCACACTCGTCGACATTCCAGCTTTCGCAATCGCGACTTTGCTGGCAGCCAATTCGCGCTGCACGTCGGCGGCACGTGCGGTGAACTGATCATGGTACTTCTGGAAGAGGGCAGCATCATTGCCGCGGATCAGAACGTCCTTCCATTCCTGCACCTGGCGCTGGAAGTTCACGTGCGCGCTGCGCGCCAACGCGACGAGCGTGGTCGAATCCGTACCGGTGCGCACCGCACCGTTGATCTGATCGGTAAGGATGCGTCCCTGGAAAAACGCGGCGCCGATGAGCCCGATCAGCGCGAGCATCATCAGTCCGATCTGCAGGTACATCTTTGTCCTGATGCTTAGGCTCTTGAACATTTCAACATTCCTCGATGAGCAACTACAGCTGGATCAGGGCCTGGCGGCCTTCATCAGCAAGGTGGGGGCGATCTCCGCAAGCCATGTCGGGGGATCGAAGGCGCACGCGACGTCCGGGTTCGCACCTCGTGCGATCCAATCTGCTTTTCCCGCCCACGGAACGATGCTGCGGCCCGCAGGAAGAATCATCGGCGGTTCGCTCGCCAGCAGCCCCAGGAAACATGGTCCGGAAGCAATCGAAATCATCGTCGTTGCCCGCTCCCGTCGGCGTTCTACTTCCACCCACAGGGCCAGATCGAAAAACGGCACGATCTGACCGCCGTGGCGCGCGACCCCGCGGAACCATGGCGCGCACATAGGCACCGGCGCGATAGTCGCGTCTGTCAGTTGCTGTGCGATCACGCCCGCGTCCAAGACCAGGAGTGGAAGAGACGGATGCACGCGCAGCGCAATACTCGCGCGCTGGCTTCGAACGGGTTCAAGCGAAGACGGAGCGAACGTGGGCATCGTTCAGCCAAACGCCTTCAACGTATCCAGTATCTGCTCGGGCGTGTAGGGTTTTGCGATCAGCGCTTTCGCTCCCTGCATCTTGCTCCAGATGTGATCGGCTTTCTGCGACTTGCTGGAAACGAATACGACCGGAATCGACTTGGTTTCGGCGTCGGCCTGCAATAGGCGGCAGGCTTCATAACCATCCATGTCCGGCATGACGATATCCAGCAGGATCAGGTTTGGTTTCTCGCTCTTTGCCTTGGTCAGCGCATCAGTACCATTGGTCGCAGTGACCGAATGCCAGCCGGCGTCGGTGAGAATGCTGCGCAAATTGGCGAGTTCGGCTGCGGAATCGTCACAGATCAAAACTTTTTGCATGGGTAAACCCCTATTGCGCGTGGTGAAGAAGCGATGGTGATTACTGTCCTGAACCCGCATATCCGCGCGAGGCCAGCTGAGCGCGGGTGTTCCTGGAATTCCTGAGCAATGCCTTGTCGATCGCCGTTCGGAACTCGTCCCACGTGATCGGCTTGGTCAAGTAGCTGTTGCAACCCGAAAGCATCCCGCGAGCTCGATCGAACGGTGAGGATCGGCTGGTCAACATCACGACCGGCATGCTTCGCTTATTGGGGTCCTGCTTGATCTTGCGGCACAGTTCGTACCCGTCCATGCCGGGCATCACCACATCCAGCAGGGCGATGTCGTACGTTGCGAGTGCGAGCATGGCCTGCGCCTGGTCGGCATCCGCGGCCTGATCGCATCTGAAACCCATGCGATCGAGGGCTGCACGCAGTTGTTCGCGCACCGCCAGGCTATCGTCGACAACGATGGCCTTGAGTGGCTCGGGTATGCCGCTCGAACCTTCGACAAAAGCGGCATCGTTCGCAGGCCTGTCGACGGATTGCACCAGGCTCGCGGCCGACGTTTCGGGACCATGGGATGTTCGCGCGTCGCTTTTTC
This sequence comes from Dokdonella soli, assembly GCF_039523175.1. Lineage (NCBI taxonomy): Bacteria > Pseudomonadati > Pseudomonadota > Gammaproteobacteria > Lysobacterales > Rhodanobacteraceae > Dokdonella > Dokdonella soli. The sequence continues at coordinate 246,150 of NZ_BAAAEU010000024.1, read as the reverse complement.
CGTCCCACAATTCCGAATCGACGATGGAATCGAGCACCTTGAAAATGCTGCGCAGCAGGGAGGCGCGCTGAACCGTATACAGCCAGTCGCCCTTCGCGCCCTCGGGATCGATGATCGCGACGGGCACGGTCCGCGCAAAGCGCTTTTTGAGATCTTCGTATATCGACAGAGAAAGCGGCGATCCGGTATCGACGATCGCAATGCTCGGAGGCTGCGTGAATGCGCTCTTGTCTGCCAGGAACTGAAAACGGCTCGCAGCGGGGAGAGACATCAACATTTGCAGCAGTCTCTGGTCGCGCTCCTTCAGTGCGCAACCGGCGACTGGGTATTTCCTCATTGCTTTCTCCCTGAGCGTTTGTCCGCTCAGCACTGCGTAATCAGTTCGGACCGGGGGTGGTCCACCATGGCAGCAATATCGGTGCCATGTTCATGCGGTAATGCGCGCGCATGCGAGTCACGCAAGCAAAGCGTGACAGGCCGCACATTTTGCGGCCGTCGGTGCGGCCTCGGATCGGGGTACCTAGCGCAGCCTTACCTTCGACATGTCTGCAGTTCGTGGTCGGCATCGTCTGCCGCTGCGGGATGTTTGGCGCCTCGTGACAACGTTCGTCAGTGAGTTACCGACGTGTCATCAGTGAATTCCGGATATCAGGCCTCCTGCGGCAGGCTCACCGGCGCATGGTGGTGCTACGCCTTGCGGGCAGGCTGGATGACGGGCAACAAAAAACCCCGCTGCTGGCGGGGTTTCGTGTCAAACTCGCGATCGGGCATCGCCACGTATCGGAGATGCTGCATGTGGTGCCCAGGAGAGGACTCGAACCTCCACGGTTTTACCCGCTAGTACCTGAAACTAGTGCGTCTACCAATTCCGCCACCTGGGCCCTTCCGGGATGGCAGGCCATTCCGGGGGCCGCGAACAATACTGGCCGCCGCCTGAGCTGTCAACGCATCGCTCTTGCAATCGCGTGCACGCTCGGCGACGCTGGCCCCGAACAACAAGGAAATAGCATTGAAAAGAAGAAAAACAACGACTTCGCGCGCCCCTGCGGTGCGCAACAAGCGCGGCCCCGGCAAGCGTGCCGGCCTACCGAAATTCATGCCGGAAAAGCTGCCGCCGCTGCCGGGCAAGAAGGGGGCGAAACCGCCACCCATCCATGATCCCCATGCCGAGCGCGAGGCGAGCCGCTACGAGCGGCCGATCGCGAGTCGCGAGGCGATCACCGCGCTGCTGGAGGAGCACGGCGAGCTGATGACGGTCGAGATGATCGCGCACGCGCTGCACCTGAGCACGCCGCAGGATTTCGATGCGCTGACACGGCGGCTCGCCGCGATGCTGCGCGACGGCCAGCTGATCCAGAATCGCCGTGGCGGCTACGGAGTCGCCAGCAAGCTCGACCTGATCCGCGGCGGCGTGATCGCGAACGCGGAGGGCTACGGTTTCCTGCGGCCCGAGGAGGGCGGCGAGGACCTGTACCTGTCGCCGGCCGAGATGCGCAAGGTGCTGCATGGCGACCGCGTGCTCGCCAGCGTGGTCGGCGTCGACCGGCGTGGGCGCCGCCAGGGCGCGATCGTCGAGGTGCTCGAACGCCGCTCGCCGCGCCTGGTCGGGCGCGTGGTCGAGGAAAACGGCCTCGTGCTGGTTACGCCGGACGACCGGCGCCTGCACCAGGATGTGCTGATCACGCCGGGCAAGGACCGCGGCGCCCGCTCGGGCCAGATCGTCGTCGTCGAGATCACCGACCAGCCGAACGTGCAGCGCGGACCGATGGGCAAGGTTCTCACGGTGCTCGGCGAGCGTTTGACGCCGTCGCTGGTCGTCGAGATGGCGATCGCGAGCCATGACTTGCCGCACGAGTGGCCGGTCGTCGCGCTGCGCGATGCGGCCGAGGTCGAACCCGAGGTTTCGGCAGCCGAGATCAAGGGCCGCGTCGACCTGCGCACGACGCCGCTGGTCACGATCGACGGCGAGGACGCCAAGGATTTTGACGACGCGGTCTATGCGGAACCGAACGACAACGGCTTCCGCCTGCTCGTCGCGATCGCCGACGTCTCGCACTATGTGCAGCCCGGCACGCCGCTCGACGAGGAGGCGTACAACCGCGCGACTTCGGTGTATTTCCCCGGGTTCGTCGTGCCGATGCTGCCTGAGACCTTGTCGAACGGCATCTGCTCACTGAACCCGAAGGTCGAGCGGTTGTGCATGGTCTGCGAGATGCATATCGACCGCGACGGCGAGGTCACGCGTTCGAAGTTCTATCCGGCGGTGATGCGCTCGCATGCGCGTCTGACCTACAACCGTGTCTGGCAGGCGATCGGCGAGAAGGATGCGGATGCGCGCCACGAACTCGCCGACATGATGCCGCAGCTGAAGAACCTGCATCAGCTCTACAAGCTGCTCGCGAAGGCGCGCCAGAAGCGCGGCGCGATCGACTTCGAGAGTACCGAGGTCGACTTCCGCCTGGGTCCCAACGGCGAGGTCGTGCAGCTCGCGACGCACGAGCGCAACGATGCGCACAAGCTGATCGAGGAATGCATGATCGCGGCGAACGTCGAGGCCGCGAAGTATCTGCAGAAGCGTCGCATCCCGACGCCATACCGCGTGCACGCGCCGCCGCCGGCCTCGAAGTACGAGGATCTGCTCGAATTCCTGCGCGAGTTCAAGCTGAGCCTGCCGCCGATCTCGCAGGTCACGCCGGGTGATTTCTCGGCGTTGCTGAAGAAGGTGCGCAAGCGCCCCGATGCGAGTCTGATCGAATCGGTGCTGCTGCGTTCGCAAAGCCTGGCCGTGTATCAACCGAACGATCCCGGTCATTTCGGGCTTGGTCTCGAGTCGTATACGCATTTCACCTCGCCGATCCGTCGCTACCCGGACCTGCTCGTGCATCGCGCGATCCGCTACGCGCTTGGCGGCGGCAAGCCGGCGGAATACCAGTACAGCCCGAGCGACATGGCCAGCCTGTGCGTGCACTGCTCGCACAACGAACGCCGCGCCGACGAAGCCGAGCGCGATGTCGACGAGCGCTACAAGTGCGCATGGATGGAGAAGCACGTCGGCAGCGAGTTCGACGGCATCGTCGCCGGCGTCACCTCGTTCGGCCTGTTCGTGGAATTGACCGAATCGAAGATCAGTGGCCTCGTGCACATCACGCAGCTGCCGAACGACTACTACCACTTCGACGCGACACGGCGCCTGCTGACCGGCGAGCGGCGTGGCCTCAAGTTCCGCCTCGGCGACGAGGTGCGCGTGCAGGTACTGCGCGCGAGCCTGGAGGACCGCAAGATCGATTTCCGGCTGGTCTCGAGTCGCTGACGCGCGAAGCTTCCCAAACGAATTCCAACTGTCCTTATTCAGTCGACCCTTTATCAACAATGAGCAATGAACTCCTGATCGGCATCCACGCGGTCGAAGCCGCGCTGAACCACGATGTCGGCAATCTCGTCGAGCTGTACATCGAGATCGGCAGCCACAACGCGCGCGTCAAGGAACTCGGCGAACGCGCGCGCGAGCTCGGCGTGAAGCCGCATGCGCGCGACCGCGCCGCACTCGATCGCATGACCGGCGGCGGGCGTCATCAAGGCGTTGTCGCGTACTACAACGCGCCCGCCCCGCTACCGGAATCGGCGCTGGCCGAGCTGGTCGAGAAGGCTGCGCGTGATGCGCTGTTCCTGGTCCTCGACGGCGTCACCGATCCACACAATTTCGGCGCCTGCCTGCGCAGCGCGGAAGCGGCCGGCGTAACCGCGGTGGTCGTGCCGAAGGATCGCGCGGTCGGTGTCACGCCGACGGTGCGCCGCGCGTCGTCAGGCGCCGCTGATCGTGTGCCAATCGTCGCGGTGACCAATCTCGCGCGTGCGTTGAAGGGGCTGAAGGATGCCGGCGTTTGGCTAGTCGGCATGGCCAGCAAGGAGGCGCCGCAGTCGATCTATGCGGTCGACCTCAATGGCCCGATCGCGATCGTGCTCGGCAGCGAGGGCGAAGGCATGCGTCGGCTGACGAGCGAAAACTGCGATTTCCTGGCGCATATTCCGATGCGCGGCGACGTCGAGAGCCTGAACGTCTCGGTCGCCACCGGAATCGCGTTGTTCGAAGCCTTGCGCCAGCGCGCGGGAAAATAGGACAAGGCATCGGGACTGCAGTCACTCCCGCCAAGGTTCCTTCCACCCCGTTCACGAGGCGCCGTCGTGCACGGTCGGCAGGAGCGGCTTCAGCTGCGATGCGTTGCCCTCTCCAAAGGGGGAGGGTTGGGGGATGGCGTCAGCGCATGAACCGCACCGCGGCTGAAGCCGCTCCTACGGAATAGCGTCGGTCCTTCTCAGCGCGGCCCGTCGATCGCGAGACCCGACGTTGCGTCGCCTTTGCGACGCGTCTGGGTGATCTGCGTTCCGTGCACGAGGAAGTACACGTACTCGGCGATGTTGGTGGCGTGGTCGCCGATGCGCTCGATGTTCTTCGCGATGAACAACAAGTGCGTGCACGGCGTGATGTTGCGCGGATCTTCCATCATGTAGGTGAGCAGTTCGCGGAACAGGCCGGTGTACTGCTCGTCGAGCTCTTCGTCACGGGCCCACGCATCGAGCGCACGGTCGGCGTCGTTGTCCCGATAGGCCACCAGCACTTCCTGCACCAGCCCCTCGGCCAGGCGCGCGAGGCGCGGCAGGGCATTGGCGAGTTGCACCGGTGCGGATTGGTTGAGCACGATCGATCGCTTGGCGACGTTCGCGGCATAGTCGCCGATGCGCTCGATGTCGGCCGCGATGCGCAGCGCCGCGAGGATTTCGCGCAGGTCGCGCGCCATCGGCTGGCGCAGCGCGAGCAGGCGCACGACATCCTGGCTGACTTCGTGTTCGAGCGCGTCGATCGCGGAGTCATCGTGCACGACCTTCATCGCGGCGTCGCTGTCGCGCTCCATCACCACGTCGATCGCGGCTTCGAGCTGGCTCAGTGCGAGCTGGCCCATGCGCTGGATCTCGCCGGTCAGGCGCTTCAGCTCCTGGTCGTAGCCCTTGACGATGTGGTCGCCGGTTTGTGGTGTCGAATTCATGGGCGTGTGTCTCGTGCTTTTCCCTCTCCCGCCGGGAGAGGGTGCCCCGAAGGGGCGGGTGAGGGTTCGGGCGGAGTGCGGCGTTCGATGTCGCCGAACCCTCGCCCTTCCTTCGACAGGCTCAGGACAGGCCCTCTCCCGACGGGAGAGGGGCATTGCGTTATCCGAACCGACCGGTGATGTAGTCCTCAGTCTGCTTCTTCACCGGCTTGGTGAACAGCAATTCCGTGTTGCCGAACTCGACCAGTTCGCCGAGGTACATGAACGCGGTGAAATCCGAGCAGCGCGCTGCCTGCTGCATGTTGTGGGTCACGATCGCGATCGTGAACTGTTCCTTGAGCTCGGAGATCAGCTGCTCGATCTTGCCGGTCGCGATCGGATCGAGCGCCGAGGTCGGTTCGTCGAGCAGGATCACCTCGGGCTTCAGCGCGACCGCGCGCGCGATGCACAGGCGCTGCTGCTGGCCTCCGGAGAGGCTGAGTGCGCTCTGCTTCAACTTGTCCTTGACCTCGCCCCAGAGCGCGCCCTGCACCAGGGCCTGTTCGACGCGCGAATCCATCTCGCTCTTCGGCAGCTTCTCGTAGTGGCGGATGCCGTAGGCGATGTTGTCGTAGATCGACATCGGGAACGGCACCGGCTTCTGGAACACCATGCCGACCTTCGAGCGCAGCCGGTTCAGCGGAAACTTCGGATCGAGGATGTTCTCGCCATCGAGCAGCACCTCACCCTTCGCCTCAAGTTTCGGGTAGATCGAGTAGATGCGATTGAACACGCGCAGCAGCGTGGACTTGCCGCAACCGGACGGCCCGATCAACGCGGTGACGCGCTTCTCGGCGATGTCGAGGTGGACGTCCTTGAGCGCCTGGAAACCGTTGTAGAAGAAATCGAGATTGCGCGCGGCCATCTTCGGCCGTTCGGCCGTGACCGGCAGTGCGGTCGCGGCCGCGGATGCAGCCGGCGTGGCAAGGGCGAATTGGGCGTCAGTCATGGCTTGCCTTGTTGCGCAGCAGGATCGCGCGGGAGAGGACGCTGAGGATCAGCACGAAGATCGTGACCACGAACGCGCCGGCCCAGGCCAGCGCATGCCAGGAATCGTAGGGGCTCATCGCGTACTGGAAGACCACCACCGGCACGCTCGCCATCGGCTGCGACAGGTCGTGCGTCCAGTACTGGTTGTTGAGCGCGGTGAACAGCAGCGGTGCCGTCTCGCCGCTGATCCGCGCGAGCGCCAGCAGGATGCCGGTGACGATGCCGGGCAGGGCCGAGCGGTACAGCACCTGCAGGGTGACCTTCCATTGCGGCACGCCGAGCGACAGCGCCGCCTCGCGCATCTGGCTCGGCACCAGCTGCAGCATCTCGTCGGTCGTGCGCACGACCACCGGCAGCACGATCAGCGCCAGCGACAGCGCCCCGGCCCAGCCGGAGAAATGCCCGACCTGACTCACGACCAATGTGTAGACGAACAGGCCGAGCACGATCGACGGCGCCGACAGCAGGATGTCGTTGACGAAGCGGATCGCTTCACCGAGCGCGCTCTTGCGTGCGAACTCGGCGAGGTAGGTGCCGGCGGCGATGCCGATCGGCGTGCCGATCAGTATCGCGACGACACTCATGACGAGGCTGCCGAACAACGCGTTGGCGAGGCCACCGTCGGAACCTGGTGGCGGCGTCATCTGCGTGAACAGGCCGAGTTTCATCGCGGCCAGGCCGTTGCGCAGCGTGGTCCACAGGATCCAGACCAGCCAGAACAAGCCGAATGCCGCGCACAGCCCGGACACCGCCATGTTGAAGCCGTTCAGCAGGCTGCGCTTGAGGTAGAGCCGATCCGCGACCTTGCTCATGTCGTGCCCTCCTGCCGGGTCAGCCGCCGCAGCATCAGCTTGGCTGCAGCCAGCACGATGAAGGTCACCACGAACAGCAGGAAACCGAGCGCGATCAGCGACGAGCGGTAGATGTCGGAATCGGCTTCGGTGAATTCGTTGGCGATCGTCGCCGCGATCGAATTGCCTGGCATCAGCAGCGACGCGGTCAGCTGGTGCGCATTGCCGAGCACGAAGGTCACGGCCATCGTTTCGCCGAGCGCGCGGCCGAGACCGAGGAAGATGCCGCCGATCACCGCCGAGCGCGTGTACGGCAGCACGACATCCCAGACGACCTCCCAGGTGGTCGAGCCGAGCGCATAGGCCGATTCCTTCAGCCGCGTCGGCACGGTCAGGAACACCTCGCGCATGACCGAGGAGATGAACGGGATGACCATGATCGCCAGCACGATGCCGGCGGTCAGCATGCCGATGCCAAGCGGCGGACCGGTGAACAGCGCGCCGAGCAAGGGCCAGTGGCCGAGATGATCGTTGAGCCAGGGCGTCACATATTCGCCCATGATCGGCACGAACACGAACAGGCCCCACATGCCGTAGATGATCGAGGGAATGCCGGCCAGCAGCTCGATCGCGGCGGCGACCGGACCGCGCAGCCAGTTCGGCGCGACCTCGGTCAGGAACAGCGCGATGCCGAAGCTGACCGGGATCGCGATGACCATTGCGATCAGTGCAGTGACCAGGGTTCCGTAGATCGGAACCAGCGCGCCGAACTTGTGGTTGACCGCGTCCCAGTCGGTCGAGAACAGAAAGCCGAAACCGAACGTGGAGAAGGCCTCGCGTCCGCCCCACAGCATCGACAGCGCGGCGCCGCCCAGCGCGACCAGCACGAACAGACCGGCCGCGGCGACGATCCAGCGGAACAGGCCATCGGCACGTGCGTCGCGGGTGTTGCGGCGGTCAGCGTCGATGACCGCGGTGGTCATCGTCGTGGTGATTGCGCTGTTGGCGGACATGGGAATCGCGAATCCGGAAAGTGGGAAGCCGCCCGGGCTGATCCTTTGGCGAACCCTGGACAGGGTTGCCAGCGGAAATCGAGGCCCGAACGGCTTGCATCCATGTTTCCGTTCGCCCTCCGGTACTTCAGGGCGAACGGGACGTGGCCAAAGCTTGAATCGTGGTCAGAGCTTGATCTCGGCCTGCCAGTAGCTTTCGATCTGGTCGGTCAGCCCCTTCGGCAGCGGCACGTAATCGAGTTCCTCGGCCTGCTTGCCGCCGTTCTCGTAGGCCCACTTGAAGAAATCGAGCGCGGCCTTGGTGCCGGCGGTGTTCTTCGGCTGCTTGTAGACGAGGATGAAGTTCGTCGCGGTGATCGGCCAGGAGTTCTCGCCCGGCGCGTTGGTGATCACGAGGTGGAAATCCTTCGCGTTCTTCCAGTCCGCGCTGGCGGCGGCGGCCTGGAAGCTGGACAGGCTCGGCTGCACGAACTGGCCGGCCGAGTTCTGCACAGCGGCGTAGGTCATCTTGTTCTGCAGCGCGTAGGCGAGTTCGACATAGCCGATCGAGCCCTTGATCTGCTTGACGTACGCGGCGACGCCCTCGTTGCCCTTGCCGCCGACGCCGACCGGCCACGACACCGAGGTGCCTTCACCGATCTTCGACTTCCACTCCGGCGACACCTTGGAGAGGTAGTTGACGAAGTTGAACGTGGTGCCCGAACCGTCCGAGCGATGCACGACCGTGATGTTCGCGTCGGCCAGCTTCAGGTCCGGATTGACCTGCGCGATCGCCGGGTCGTTCCACTTGGTGATCTTGCCCTGGTAGATGTCGGCGAGCAGCGGACCGGTGAAATGGATCTTGCCGGCCTCGACACCCTCGATGTTGACCACCGGCACCACGCCGCCGATCACGGACGGGAACTGCGCGAGACCCGCATCGTGCAGCTCGGCCGGAGAGAGCGGCTTGTCCGACGAGCCGAAGATCACCGTGCCGGCCTTGATCTGCGCGATGCCGCCGCCGGAACCGATCGACTGGTAGTTGATCTTGTTGCCGGTCGCGTTGTTGTAGCTGTCCGACCACTTCGACAGGATCGGATAGATGAAGGTGGCGCCAGCGCCGGTGATGTCGGCGGCCTGCGCCGAGGCGGCGCCGATGACGGTCGCTAGACCGACGGCGATGAAGCGGGTCTTGATCGAGGTGAGCACGGGGGACTCCTCAAAACGGTGGGAAAGCGAACGCGGCGTTAAGCCGCCTGTGTGCTTTGTAGGCCCGCGAGATTGCAGAACGATGAGTAATTTGTTGCGGAGAAGTTACAGCGCGATGGCCGATGCGCCGCGCCGACACCGCAGGTGCTTGTAAATCAAATGGATATGCCGTTCGGTTCGCGTACTTCAATATGACGACAGCCGGCGTCCGTCAGTCCCCGCTGATCGTGTCCGGCCCCTTGCCAGCGGTCTTCTCGTACTTGCCCTTGCCGACGCGGCGGTACTGGGTGAAGCCATGCTTCGCGACATGCTTCTCGCGCAGCACGTGCGCCTGCCCGGCGACGACCTGCGGTGCGCCGAGCACGCGGTGCACCTTGCCGCCGCAGGCGGGGCAGTGGATCAGCGCAGGATCGGACAGGCGCTGCAGCACCTCGAAACCATAGCAGCAGGCTGCGCAGCCGGGCGGATCAGTCGGGGCATATTCGTAGATCGGCATGACAGGAAGATGCGCCTGCGCCGACGGACTATCAAGCTCATACCGCAGCCGGGCGGATCTCACACCACCGGCGACATCGCCCCGGCCGTGATATCGCTCATCCGTTTCCAGCGATTGACGATGTCGCAGAACAGCTCCGCGGTGCGCTCGGTGTCGTAGACCGCCGAGTGCGCCTCGCGAGCGTCCCACACGCGCCCGGATGCCTCGACTGCGCGGCTGAGTACGGTCTGCCCGAAGGCGAGGCCGCCGAGCGTGACCGTGTCGAAGCAGCTGAACGGATGAAACGGACTGCGCTTGTGCGCGGTGCGACGGATCGCGGCGTTCAGGAAGCCGAGATCGAACGCGGCGTTGTGGCCGACCAGGATCGCGCGCTGGCACTCGTTCGCGCGCAGCGCCGCGCGCACCGGCTTGAAGATCACCTCGAGCGCTTCGCGTTCCGGCAGCGCGCCACGGAACGGATGGCCCGGGTCGATGCCGGTGATCTCAAGCGAGCGCGGATCGAGTTCGGATCCGGCGAACGCCTCGACATGGGTCGAGACGACGGGCTCGGGAAACACGAAACCATCCTCGTCCATGCGCACGATGCAGGCCGCGATCTCGAGCAGCGCGTGGCGCTCGCAGTCGAAACCGCCGGTCTCGACATCGACGATCACCGGCAGGAAGCCACGGAAACGTTGCGCCATTCGCGTGGCGGCGGAGGAAATGCTCATCACGCCAGCATAGCAAGCCGGAGCGGCCTGCCGCATGCAATGTAGCGGTGCCCGCTCGCCCGCGAAGCGATCACTTCGTACGAAATCCGCTGCGCGGATCGTGGATTATCGCTTGCGGCTGGCGATGATCGCGAGCGCGACGGCGAGCACCGGACATCGAAGGCATCGTGCGGGTCATCGGTCATCCTCCATTGAGCTGTTTGCGTCGCGCCATTGACCGGTACGGCCACCGATCGCTTGCACGTGCCGCGCCGTCGCGGTGTGATCCATTCCCCCAGTGCTTGACCCTCACGCAACGTCAGGCTGCAGCATGGCGCCGCACGCAACCAGAAGCAGAACGATGACCCTGCATACCGTAAGCCAGATCGCCCGCCGCACCGGCCTGACCGTGCGTACGCTGCACCACTACGAGGCCAAGGGGCTGCTTCGCCCCGCAGCGCGCAGCGACGCCGGCTATCGCCTGTACGGTGAACGCGAGCTGCTGCGCCTGCAGCACATCGCTTCGCTGAGGGCGCTCGGATTTTCGCTTCCCGAAATCCGCGCCTGCCTCGACGCCGATACGCCTTCGCTCGCCGAAGCACTCGCGCGTCAGGTCGACCGGTTGCGTGCCGCGGTCGTCCGCCAGCAGGACCTGTTGATCCGCCTGGAGCGCGTCGCGCAACAGGCGGCCACTGGCGAGACGATCGATGCCGAAACCCTGCTCAACAGCATCGAGGCCAGCACGATCATGGAAAAGTATTTCTCCCCCGAACAGATGCAATCGATCAAGCAGCGCGGCGAAGCGCTCGGACCACAACATATCCGCGAAGTCGAACAAGCGTGGCCGGACGTGATCGCCGGCATGCGCGCGGCGATGGATCTCGGCAAGGATCCGGCCGCGGCTGAAGTGCAGGCGTTGGCGAGGCGATGGCGCGGACTCGTGCGCGAATTCACCGGCGGGGACGCCGGCGTCCAGCGCTCGTTGAACACGATGTTCAAGGACAACCCGGACACGATGCGCACCCAGACCGGCATCGATCCGGTGCTGATGGCCTACGCCTGCAAGGCGATCGGCCTGCTCGCCGACTAGCGGTGGCCGCACGCATCGAACGGGTATGTAAACAATTCTGAACGAAGGCCGCCGCGCACCACTCAGGGTGCGCGGCGCCGCTTGCGGGTCTCGCGGGCGGCAGAGTAGTGTCCACGCCGTTCGGATGTCCGAAACGGAACGGCGGAGAAACCTATGCTCTGGCAGAAGGGACGGTCCAGCGACAACGTGGTCGAGGACGACAGCGGTGGCGGCGGTGGCGGTCCTTCGTTCGGTGGCGGACGTGGACTTGGCCTCGGCGGCATCATCATCGTCGTGATCGTCGGCCTGCTGTTCGGCAAGAATCCGGGTGACATCCTGCAGCTGCTCGGCAACATGTCCGGCGACACCGGCGGACAACCGGCGCAACAGCAGATGGCGCCAGCGGGCAATGACACGCAGACCGAGTTCGTCAAGAAGATACTCGGCAGCACCGAGGACGTCTGGGGCCAGATGTTCCAGGCCAGCAACAAGCAGTATCCGGCGCCGCGGCTGGTGCTGTTCCACGGCGGCGTGCAATCGGCCTGCGGGCAGGCCTCGGCGGCGATGGGTCCGTTCTATTGTCCCGGCGACCGCCAGGTCTATCTCGACCTCGATTTCTTCCAGGAAATGCAGACGCGTTTCCATGCGGCCGGCGACTTCGCGCGCGCGTACGTGATCGCGCACGAAGTCGGCCATCACGTGCAGAACCTGTTCGGCATCATGGACCAGGTCGATCAAGCGGCGCGCCGTGGCACGCCGATGCAGGGCGCGAACGGTTTGTCAGTACGACAGGAATTGCAGGCGGACTGCTTTGCGGGGGTCTGGGCCAACCATGCGCAGCAGCAGCTCAACTGGCTCGAAGCCGGCGATATCGAGGCTGCGTTGAACGCGGCGAACCAGATCGGCGACGACGCGTTGCAGAAGCAGGCCCGCGGCTACGTCGTGCCCGACTCGTTCACGCACGGCAGCTCGGCCGAGCGCGTGCGCTGGTTCAAGGCAGGATTCGCGTCGGGCGATCTGAAGAGCTGCGACACGTTCAATACCGCGCAGCTTTAAGCGCGTTCGCCGCCTGCGTTCAAGCATCGTAGGAGCGGCTTCAGCCGCGATGCTCTTCAAGCCCTCCCCTTCAAGCCTGTCCTGAGCCAGGCCGAAGGAGGGAGGGTCAGGTGGGGATGGTGTTCGCCGCGCTACGGGAAGCATCGCGGCTGAAGCCGCTCCTGCAAAGCGGGGTGTCAGCGCGTCGATTGTTCACGCGGCGCACGCACCGGGATTGGTACGTTGCAGAGGTCGATCCTGCCGGCCGGCACCTTGTACCAGTCATCGCTGCGATTGCGCCGAGATTCGACCAGCGCCATGAATGTCGGCGTATCGGTGCGCAAGATCTCCAGCGGCGTGCGTTCCGCGGCCGGCACCTCGGCGGCGAGGCGCACGGACTTGATCGCCAGGCGCTGTTCGGGCTTCTCGTAGAAACCGAGCGCGCCGGTTCCGCGCGGCAGCGCGGAGAGCAGTTCCATGCCCCGCACGACGCGGCCGACCACCGCGATATTGCGGTCGAGTTGGCGCGGCGCGTGGCCGATCACCACGTAGAGTTCCGCGCCGCTCCCGGTCTCCGCGCCATTGTCGCGGCCGACGCCGAACATGCCATAGCAGTGCGCCAGCCAGGTCTTGCCGGTCTTCGGGTCGCGCGCGGCCGGCATGCCGTTCGTGAAGCCGACTTCGGAAGCGTAGACGTCGCCGTCGGGCAGGCGCGTGAACGGCAGGTCCTTCGTGATCGCGCGCTCGAACTCGGCCGCCAGTGTCTTGCTCGCTTTGCCAAGCGGACGCGCCTTGTCCGGCTGGTCCGTATCCGGATCACCCCATTGCGTGACGAAGTTGTCCTGCACACGCAGGATCGCGAGGCCGTCGAAATAGTGCTCGCGCACCATCGTCTTGATGTTCGCCGCATGCAGCGGCGCAAACGCGGGCGCGAGTTCGATGACAACGCGGCCAGCCGGCAGGTCTACGTACAGCGTGTTGTCCGGATCGGTCGCGCGCCAGTCGGAAGGCTTCGATGCGTCCAAGACCTGCTGCATCGTCGGCGCCTTCGGCGGCGCTTGGGCGTTCACATCAGCGAACGCAATCACAAGGAAGGCTGTGCCGAGAACAGGAGTCCACTTCTTCATGAAATGTATCCGTCGTGCCGAATCCATCATTGGGGCGCTGCTCGCGTTGGTGAAAGTGCAACTACCATTTGCTTCGGTCTTGCTCAAAATACCAACTATTAATGTCTGTTGTTGGTTTCAGTGCATCGACAAGAAGACGCGCCATTCCGCGCGGAACCTTCCAGCTCGAATGCTTCATCTTCTCCAGGCTCTCCTCCTTGATGCTTGTGAAAGCCAGTACTTCTTGCGGAATTGATTGCAGCGCCGCCACAATGCCAAGCAAAGCTTGCTTATGCTCATTTGTCAGCGTGCACGCGGGCAGATCAAAAATGTACGGTGCTGCTTCTGCTTCAAGTTTTACTTCGTACGCGACATTGTAGTGACCCTGCAATTCACAGGCTTCCTCTGGAGAAGCCGCCAAGACGCGTAGCGCCCGAATGACGCTTAGGTAGGCGTTTTCGAAGTCGCCTCGATCAGAGCGCGCGCTCATGATCTAGTCCTTTGTTGAGCGCAAAACTGAAATGGATTCAGGCTTGACCGGTTGTAAAGAAGCGCTTCGCCGGGACGACGAACGATGGAAGCTTGCTCACGCCTTATGAAAGCGCCGGATGAAATCGCGCACGTCGGGATAGACGACGTCGCGCCAGCGGCGGCCGCTGAAGATGCCGTAGTGGCCGGCGCCTTTCACTTCCAGATGCGCGTGCTTCGCGGCCGGAATACCGGTGCACAAATCGTGGGCTGCCTGGGTCTGGCCGAGCCCGGAGATGTCGTCGAGCTCGCCCTCGATGGTCAGCAGCGCGGAGCGCTTGATCGCCTCCGGTGCGACGCGCTCGCCATCCACGGTCCATCGACCGAGCGGCAGCAGGTGGTCCTGGAACACGACGCGGATCGTGTCGAGATAGTATTCGGCCGGCAGGTCGAGCACCGCGTTGTACTCGTCGTAGAAGCGGCGATGCGCGGCGGCATCGTCGAGGTCGCCGCGCAGCAGGTCCTGGTAGAAATCCCAGTGCGCGGTGAAATGCCGGCTCGGATTCATCGCGACGAAGCCTGCGTGCTGCAGGAAGCCCGGATAGACGCGGCGACCCTTGCCCGGATAGTTCGGCGGCACGTCGAACACGACGTTGGTCTCGAACCACGAATACGGCTTGGTCGTCGCCAGGTCGTTGACCTTGGTCGGGCAGCGGCGCGGATCGATCGGGCCGCCCATCATCGTCAAGGTCAGCGGCGTCGGCTCGCCGGCCGATGCCATCAGCGAGACGGCCGCGAGCACCGGCACGGTCGGCTGGCAGACGGACATCACGTGCAGCTTGCCGGCATCGAGATGGCCGATGAAGCGGCGCACATAGGCGATGTAGTCGTCGAGGCCGAACGGACCCTTGTCGAGCGGCACCATGCGCGCGTCGATCCAGTCGGTGATGTAGACGTCGTGGTCGCGCAGCAGCGTGCGCACGGTGTCGCGCAGCAGCGTCGCGTGGTGGCCGGACAGCGGTGCGACGACCAGCACGACCGGATCGCTGCGCAACTGCTTCAGCGCATCCTGATCGTCGCTGTAACGCTTGAAATGCAGCAGGTTGCAGAAAGGCAGTTCGAGCGTGCGCTCCTCGATCACCGCGGCCTCGCGACCGTGCGCGTGCACCGCGGTGATGCCGAACGTGGGTTTCTCGTAGTCTTTGCCGAGCCGGTAGAAGAGCTCGTAGCCGGCGGCGACGCGGTCGACGCCCGGCATGCGCGAGAGCCAGCTGTCCGGCGCGGACAATGCGTGCGCAGCGGCGCCGGACCAGGTCACCCATGGGTTGAGCAGGGTGCGGTTGACTTCGTGCAAGTAGTAGAGCATCGGCAGTCCTGAGGTACAGCAACGGGCGATTCTAGGCTATCCGTCGCGCCGGCGTGTTGTGCGGCGGGTCGCGGAATGCAAACGAGTGACGCGGCCGGCAAGTGGGCCGAATGGCATATTTCCGTGCCGGTTCCGGATGCAACAATGACCGATTGGCGGCGCGGTCGCGCGGCCGCATACGAACACGTCGGAGGTCCTGATGAAGTGGAAGACGATGGTAGCGGTGCGCTGCGTGTATGCGACGGCCGGTCTCGGCATGGTTGTCGCGATCGGACCTGTCCCGGTCGCGCACGCGGATGTCCCTGCGCCCGCGGATGTCGCGTACCCCGGCACGATACGGCTCGCCGTGGACGCGACCGATCTCGACCACCGCATCTTCCGCGTGCACGAGGAGATTCCGGTCGCGGCCGGTCCGCTCACGCTGCTCTATCCGCAATGGTTGCCGGGCAACCATGCGCCACGCGGACCGCTCGACAAACTGGCCGGGCTCGCGATCAGCGGCAACGGCCAGCCGATCGCGTGGAAGCGCGATCCGGTCGAGGTCCATGCGTTCCATATCGATGTGCCGCAGGGCGTGTCGAAGCTCTCGATCGATTTCGAGTTCCTGTCGCCGCAGGATTCCAGCCAGGGTCGCGTGGTGATGACGCCGGACATGCTGAACCTGCAATGGAATACGGTCGCGCTGTATCCGGCGGGCTACTACGCGCACGGCATCACGATCGCGGCGAGCGCGCGATTGCCGCAGGGCTGGCAATTCGGCGGCGCGCTCGAGGTCGCTGCCGGGGAGTCGCCCAATGCGATCGGCACGGATGGCGCGGTGAAGTTCAAGCCGGTCGCGTTCAGCACGCTGGTTGATTCACCGTTGTTCGCGGGCCGTCATTTCAAGCGTGTCGAACTCGCTGATGGCAAGGTGCCGGTGCATCTCAACATCGTCGCCGACGATGCGAAGAGCCTGGACATCAAGCCGGCGCAGCTCAAGGCGCACCAGGATCTCGTCGCGCAGGCGCGCAAGCTGTACGGCTCCCAGCACTACGATCACTACGATTTCCTGCTCGCATTGACCGACCAACTCGGCGGCATCGGCCTCGAGCACCACCGCTCCAGCGAGAACAGCGCCGATCCCGGCTACTTCACCGATTGGGACAAGCAGGCGCCGGGCCGCGACCTGCTCGCGCACGAATACACGCATTCGTGGAACGGCAAGTTCCGCCGCGGCGCCGACCTCACGACGCCGAACTTCAACGTGCCGATGCAGGGCAGTCTGCTCTGGGTCTACGAGGGCCAGACCCAGTACTGGGGTTTCGTGCTCGCCGCACGTTCGGGCCTGTGGAGCGCCGAACAGGCGCGCGACGCGATCGCACTGGTCGCGGCGACCTATGCCGACAACCGGCCTGGCTTCGCCTGGCGCGATGTGCAGGACACGACCAACGATCCGATCGTCGCACAGCGTCGTCCGCTGCCGTATCGCAACTACCAGATGAGCGAGGACTACTACAGCGCCGGTCAGCTGATCTGGCTGGCGGTTGATGCGAAGCTGCGCGAACTCACGCACGACAAGCGCTCACTCGACGACTTCGCGCGCGCGTTCTTCGGCGTCGATGACGGCAGCTACGTGGTCAAGACCTATGCCTTCGACGATGTCGCAGGCACGCTGAACGGCGTGGCGCCCTACGACTGGGCGAAGTTCCTGCATGAACGCGTCGATGCGCACGCGCCGCCGCTGGACGGCCTCGCCGCGAGTGGTTGGAAACTGGTCTACACGGACGAGCCAGGCGCGTTCCAGAAGACCGCCGAAGCGAACCGCAAGACGCTCGACTACTCGGCGTCACTCGGGCTCGTCGTCAGCAGCAAGGACGGCAAGGTCGCCGATGTGCGCTGGGATGGCCCCGCGTTCAAGGCCGGCCTGGCGCCGACCAGCACGCTGGTCGCGGTGAACGGCCGCGAATTCAAGCCCGAGCGCCTCAAGGATGCGATCACCGCTGCGAAGGGCCCTGGTGCGCCGGTCGAACTGCTGGTCAAGAATGGGGACGAGTACAAGACGGTGCGCGTGGACTACCACGGCGGGCTCAAGTATCCGCATCTCGAACGCATTGTGGGCACGCCGGATCGGCTCAACGCGATCCTTGCGCCACGGCGCTGATCGGTCGCTTACGTGGTCGTTGGTCATACGACACCATCCCCGCCCAGCCCTCCTTCCTTCGACCTGGCTCAGGACAGGCTTGAAGGGGAGGGCCGAAGCGGTACGGCCATGACGTCGCCGATTCGACTCGCCCCCCAGCAGGCGCGCAACCTGCATCTCGCCGCCCAGGGCCTGCTCGTGCGTCCGCGCCGGCGCGCGCGCAAGGCCGACGTGCTTGCGGCGATCGAGCGCATGCGCGTGCTGCAGATCGACACGATCCACGTCGTCGCGCGCAGCCCGTACCTCGTGTTGTTCTCGCGGCTCGGCGCCTACGAGCCGCAATGGCTGGTCGAACTGCTTGCCGAGGGCGCGATCTTCGAGAGCTGGGCGCACGAGGCCTGCTTTGCACCATTCGGCGACTACGCATTGCACCGGCAGCATCTGCTGGGCCGCGATGGCCACTGGGCGATGAAGCACGCGCAGCGCGTGCGGCGCGACCATGCGGCGAGCATGGATGCGCTTCTGGAGCGGATCCGCGAGGGTGGCGCGGTCAAGGCGTCCGACTTCGAGCGCAGCGACGGCATCACCGGAGGCGGATGGTGGGGTTGGAAAGCGGAAAAGCGCTGGCTGGAGGCCCTGTTCGCGCTCGGTGAGCTGATGATCGCGCGGCGCGAGAATTTCCATCGCGTCTACGATGTCACCGAGCGTGTGATCGCGAACGCGACAGCGCGCGGAACGGTGGTTCGAGCGGACTCGCTCTCCGAAGCCGCGATGCGCCATGAATTCGTCGTCGGCGCAGTGCGCGCGCTCGGCATCACCCAGGCGCGCTGGATCAACGACTACTTCCGCTCGGGCCGCAAGCTCAAGGATGCCGATCTCGACGCGCTCGTCGACGACGGTGAACTGCTGCGCGTGGTGGTCGATGGTTGGCGCGCGCCGGGCTATGTACATCGGGACAATCGCGACGTGCTGGCCAAGGCAGCGGAGAATCGTCTGCGTGCGACGCATACCGTGCTGCTGTCGCCGTTCGATCCGGTCGTCTGGGATCGCGAGCGCGCCGCGACGATGCTCGATTTCGACTACCGCATCGAGTGCTATGCGCCGGCACCGAAACGCAGGTACGGCTACTACGTGCTGCCGATTCTGCATCGGGGTCGCCTGATCGGGCGGCTCGATGCGAAAGCGCATCGTGTGGATGGCGTGTTCGAAGTGAAGGCGTTGTTTCTGGAAGAAGGCATCGCGCCGACGCCCGCTGTAGCTGAAGCCATCGTGGAGGCGATCCGGCACTGTGCTGACTGGCACGCGACGCCGCGGGTGAGCCTGGGCCGCTGCGACCCCCAAGGCCTCCGTCGAGAGCTGCAGAGCGCCTTGCGCCGTCTCGAAAGTACCTAGCCTGTTTCAGCAGCGCAGGAGGGGACCGGAAGCAGTTGCCGTGCTCCGCGAACTTGCGCAAGATCGCGCCAAGCAGTTGCGGAGATGAGTGTGCTGACTGATGAAATGCTGGCGATCGGAACCCGCCTCGCGCTGTCCGTCCTGGTCGGCGGCCTGATCGGCTTGAACCGCGACCTGCATCACAAGCCCGCGGGCGTGCGCACGCATGCGCTGGTCAGCCTCGGAACCGCGCTGATGGTGATCGTGGTAATCCCACCGGGCACGCTCGACGGCACTCACTACGATGCGCTCAGCCGTGTGATCCAGGGCGTGCTGACCGGCATCGGATTCCTCGGCGCCGGAGTGATCCTGCGCGACCCCGGCACGCAACATGTCAGCGGACTCACGACCGCGGCAACGATCTGGTTGACCGCCTTGCTCGGCGTCGCCTGTGGTGCCGGCTTCTATCTGCCGGTGGCAGTCGCACTGGTGCTCGGCGTACTCGTGCTGATGTTCGGTGGCGGCATCGAAGGCGCGTTCCATCGCCGGTTCTGGCACGGCGAGAACTCCGATGAGCAGCAGCCTCCGGGCAAGAGTTGAGTCGACGCTCAGCTCGTCATGGCGCCCGTGCCGAATGCTCAGTGGGAGTCAGCGAGCGTGACGACGAATCGCATGTGACCATCCGGCGTCGGCTCGCACTGTGCGTCGCCGCCGTGACGCCGGGCGATCTGGCGCACCAGCGAGAGTCCTAGACCGGTTCCGCTGGAATCCCCGGCTTGTGCGCGGCGATGAAAAGGTGCGAACAACGGCTCGCACTCGCCCACGGGAATGGCCGGGCCGCGATCGCTGACCGTGATCGTGACTCCGTGCACGCTCCGCCCCACGGTCACGTGTGTCGGCGGGAGGCCGTGGCGACGTGCGTTCTCGAGCAGATTCCTCAGCAGCCTGCGCAGCAGTCGTGCATCGCCGCGCAGCACGGCGGGTGTTCCATCGAGTTCTGCTTCTTCGTAGCGCGAGCATTCCTCGGCCGCGAGGGCGAGCAGATCGACCTCCTCGCTGGCGCCCGTTTCGCTGACCGCGTCGAGGCGGCTCGCGAGCAGGATCTCGTCAATCAGCCGGTCGAGTTCCTCGATGTCCTGGTTCAGGCCGCGCTTGCGTACCGGATCGGCCGCGCCCTTCATCAGCTCGAGCGCGAGGCGGATGCGCGTCAGCGGCGTACGCAGTTCGTGGGACGCATTGGCAAGCAGTTGCTTGTGCGCGCCGACCAGTTCATCGATGCGTTCCGCGGCACGGTTGAAGCTCTCCGCGAGGCGCGCGACTTCGTCGTTGCCCTCGACGGCGACGCGGGTCGACAAGTCGCCCGCACCCAGCGATTCGACTCCGGCCTGCAGACGTTCGAGCCGCGTGGCCAGGCGGCGCACGACCGGAAGCGCGGCAATGCCCACCGCCAGCGCGAGTACGAGCAGGATCAGCAGCAACATGTCCTGATGACCACCGATGATCGCGGTGCTTGCAAGCAGGCGGCGTCCATCCGGCAGCTGGATCGTCCAGACCGCGCCTGCGTGCAAGGGCGTCGCTGCCGAATGTGCCTGCTCGCGGCGCGGTATCGGCAACGGCTTGCCGACCCTGGCAAGCGGTGTCGCGTCATCGGCGATCAGCGTGACATCGGCGCCGAGACCAGCGACGAGTCGTTGAAGCGCCGCCTGCTGTTCGGCGGGTGGCGTGTCGGCAGCCGGCAGCGCGTTCTGCAGCAGCCGGCCCAGCGGGCCGCTCGCGGGCGGGGCAGGTGCGATGAACAGGTGCCAGATGCAACCGGCTGCCAGCGCGAATACCAGCAGGCTGCCCAGCAGCGCGAGATAAAAGCGTAGATACAGGCGCGACACGATCAATCCTGTGCCCGCGCGAACACATAACCGGCACCGCGTACGGTGATGATCCGGCGCGGCGCCTTCGGATCATCCTCGATCGCGGCGCGGATGCGCGAGATGTGTACGTCGATCGAGCGATCGAACATTTCCAGCTGCTCGCCCTTGACCAGATCCATCAGCGCCTCGCGCGACAGTACGCGGCCGGCATTCTCCGCCAGTGCGACCAGCAGCGAGAACTGGTAGCTGGTGACGCTGCGCAGGTCTCCATCGAGGCGCAGCGCATGGCCTGCGCGATCGATCTCGAGCCGGCCGAAACGCAACGGCCGATCGGCAGGTGTGCGAGCACTGCTCCGGCGCCAGATCGCGCGCAGGCGCGCCAGCAACTCGCGGGGCTCGAAGGGCTTGGGCAGATAGTCATCCGCGCCCAGTTCGAGGCCGATGATGCGGTCGGTGGCCGCACCCCGTGCGGTCAGCATCAACACGGGTACGGCCGACTTCGCACGCAGCTGGCGGCAAAGATCAAGGCCGTCCATATCCGGCAGCGTCAGGTCGAGCACGACCGCATCGAACACGCTCGATGCCAGCTGCTCCAGCGCGGCTGCGCCGAATGCGGCGCGGTTTACGCGGAATCCCGCCTGACCGAGATATTCTTCAAGCATCTCGGCCAGGCGCGAGTCGTCTTCGACGATCAGGATGCGCTCGGTCATGGCGGTGCGAACTCTAGGGATGCTCTGATCTATTCCACACAGGCGTCACCGGCCTTTCTGCCCGCAGATCGAGGCGCGTCGGCGAAGGCAGACGGGCGGTCTGTCGAGCCGGCGCAACGACGAGATGCGGGCAGAAAGGCCGGCCCCAACGAATGATCGCAAATGATGGGGTGATGTCCAGAAGGCCCGCAGAGTGGCGCGCGCGGCTGGCCAAGGCAGCCAGCCTGGGCGGCGCCACGCACCCCACCCACTCTGCGAACCTTCTGGACATCATGCCGCCTGTGCGGAACAGATCAGAGCATCCCTAGCCCGCGTTCACACCGCTGGCGAGCCGGGCGATTCACCCGTGCGCCGCGAGATGCTGCGCGAGCTGCGTGGCCAGTGTCATGCGCTGTGCAGGCGTCAGTACGTCGGAAACGTCTTCGACCAGTTGTGCGATGCGCTGCGAAGCCTGGTCGAACAGATGCATCTGCTCGCTGCGTGCGCTTTCGATCGCTGCGCGATCGATCGTGTCGGCGCTGAACAGCGCGAGCAGCGTCGCGTGCGCGGCGTGACACTGGGCATGCAGGGGTGCGAGATCGGTGACTGCCTGCTTGACCAGCGGTTCGATCTGCGCCTTCTGCGCGTCGCTCACAGCGGTTTCGGCATAGAGGTGCTGCAGCATCTGGTCGACATGACCGCTCATGTCCTGCGCAGTCATCGCGCCGTGATGGAAGCCGGATGCGTCCAGGTTGTTGGCAACCGCAGCGACGGTTCCGCCGATCGCGATGCAGGCGAGCAGTGCGTAGGTCGCGGTGCGCCGCGCGAAGCGGAGTTTGCCCTGCTGCGTGGTAGAGGGAGCTTCGGGGTGGGTTTTCATGCGACGGTCCTCGTTATGGGCGGGGTGCCCGGACGAGGACTCTGCCGGCCTTGCGTTGGCCGGCTTTGTCGCGCAGGTAAAGTTCTGTGAAGCAGACCGCGATGCGGCATCTGCCGCATCGCGATGGTGTTGCGTCAGGCCGGGCGCGAGTAGCGCTGGCCGCCGCCGCGGTGCGGGGTCTTCTTGCGCGCGCCCGGACGCGCGTCCGTGTTGTTCGCCGGGTGCGGACGGCGCGCATGGCTCTGCGGCGGACGCTGGCGCTGGGTCTGCGCCGGGCGCGAGGTGCCGTCGAGACGCAGCGGCTGCGAAGGTTCGAAGCCGGCGATCGGCTCGATCGCGATGTCCTGTTTGAGCAGGCGGCGGATGTCGCGCAGCAGGCCTTCCTCATCTCGCGAGACCAGCGAGATCGCGAGGCCCTCGGCGCCGGCGCGGCCCGTGCGGCCGATGCGGTGCACGTAGTCCTCGGCGACCATCGGCAGATCGAAATTGATCACCATCGGCAACTGGTCGATGTCGAGGCCGCGCGCGGCGATATCGGTCGCGACCAGCACGGCCACCTTGCCGCTCTTGAAGTCCTTGAGCGCGCGCGTACGCTGCGCCTGGCTCTTGTTGCCGTGGATCGCCGCGGCGCGCAGGCCGGATTTCTCGAGCACCTGCGCGAGTTTGTCCGCGCCGTGCTTGGTGCGACCGAATACCAGCGTCTGGCGCGCATCGTTGTGGAGCAGGTGCAGCAGCAGGTCGCGCTTCTTCGCGCCATCGACCGGATGCACGCGATGTGTGACCGTGGCCGCGACGCTGTTCGGCTTGGCGACCTGGATCTCGACCGGATCGCGCATGAACTGCGCGGCGAGGGCCTTGATCTCCGGCGCGAACGTCGCCGAGAACAGCCACGTCTTGCGGTTCTGCTTCGGCAGGTGACCGAGGATGCGCTTGATCGCGGGCAGGAAGCCCATGTCGAGCATGCGGTCGGCCTCGTCGAGGATCAGCACCTCGATGTTCGACAGGTTCACGCTGCGGCGCTCGATGTGGTCGATCAGGCGGCCCGGCGTTGCGACCAGGATCTCGACGCCACGGCGCAGCGCATCGACCTGCGGCTGCATGCCGACGCCACCGAACACGGTGGTCGCACGCACGCCGAGGTGCTTGCCGTAGCCGCGCACGCTTTCGTGCACCTGTGCGGCGAGTTCGCGGGTCGGCGTCAGCACCAGCGCGCGCGGCGCCTTCGGCTGCGCCGGCTTGCGGTTGGAAACGTAGATGTGGTCGAGCAGCGGCAGCGAGAACGCGGCGGTCTTGCCGGTGCCGGTCTGCGCGCCGGCGAGCAGATCCTTGCCTTCCAGCGCTGCAGGAATGGCCTGGGCCTGGATCGGCGTGGGTTCGGTGTAGCCCTGTTCGGTGAGTGCGCGCAGCAATGCGGGCGCAAGCCCGAGGGATTCAAACGACATGATGGAAAACTCCAAGTTGACTGGCCCGCGCATCGACGCGCGGTTCGCGATCGGAGAGGATCGGAAACCGGCGCGTGTCATGCGCGGAAGTCCCGACCGGCGAGGATCGGGGGCGAACCCGGAGCGTTCCCAAGAAACCGCGCTGCAGGTGCGAAAGGTGGCGGATCGCGCGCCATCGTGGCGCAGGATTCCGGTTCAGGAGCGACGAAAGCCGAGCGGTGCGGGAAGTGGACCGTGGCCGGGAAGCCACCTGTCGGATCACATCCCAAAGGGAAAATCGCGCAGCGACGCTACGAACGCGGCGCATCATACACGAAACCGCCTGATCGACGCGGGCAGGCGCATCGATCGCGGCAACCGTTCAGGTTCGGCGCTCGTTCACGCCGACGAACGTGTCGGTGCCGGAACGCGACGCCCGGCCGAGGATCCGTTTGAAACCTCGCCACCGTGCCGCTTCGACTCCGCACATCGTGCGCGCTACGCTCGCCACCCCGGAACACGGCGGACGATCCGTCATCGGAGCCCATGCACGATGTCCAATGCGAACCTGTCTTGGCTCTATCTGCTGATTGCCGGCCTTTCCGAAATCGGCTGGGCGGTCGGCCTCAAGTACACCGAAGGCTTCTCGCGCCCACTGCCGACCGTCGCAACCGTGGCCGGCATGATCGTGAGTTTCTATTTTCTCGCGCTGGCGATGCGTGCGATTCCGCTCGGCACCGCGTACGCGGTCTGGACCGGCATCGGTGCTGTCGGCACGGTGATCCTCGGCATGATTCTTTTCGGCGAATCGCGTGACCTCGCGAGGCTGGCCTGCATCGCATTGATCCTGGCCGGCGTCGTGGGCCTGAAATGGCTGGGTGGAGCGGGCTCCGCGCAATGAAGAAAGTGGTGAGCCACGCGCCTGCCGATACCGGTGGTCACGCCGGCGTCCGCCTGGATATCTGGCTGTGGGCTGCGCGCTTCTTCAAGACGCGCGCGCTGGCCAAGCAGGCGATCGAGGGCGGCAAGGTCGAACTCGCCGCAGGCGCCGCCAAGCCGGCCCGGCCGGTCCACGTCGGCGACCGTGTCAAGGTCGCGCGTGGCGAGGATCGCTTCGAGATCGACGTTGTTGCGCTCAGCGAAACGCGCGGTCCGGCCAGCGTCGCGCAGCGTCTTTATCGGGAAACCGAAGCCGGTCGTACCACGCGCGAAGCGGCGGCCGAGCAGCGCCGGCTGACCGGGGCCGGCTATGCCAAGCCGTCGACGAAACCGGACAAGCGCGCACGTCGCCTGATCCGCGCGCTCGGTGACATCGACATGTCCTGATGGGTCCGCCAGACGAATGGCACGGGTGTGTGCGCATGCGCGTTGCTAGCCTGCGCGCCTCGCCGGTTGTCCCCATTCGCTCACTGGAGCCACGCATGCCCGCCTACCGTGTCTTGTCCGCCGCTGTATTGTGTTGTTTGCTCGTCATCCCTTCGCTGCCGGTCCATGCCGATTCCGCGAAGGGTGAATTGTTTGCGCCGGGAGTGATCTCTTCGGCCCTGCAGGAAACATCGGCGACGTTCACACCGGATGGCGACACGGTGTATTTCATGCGTTCGGATTTCGCGGAAGCGAACACGACGATCCTCGAATCGCATCGCAGCGGCCATGCCTGGAGCACGCCGGTCGTCGCTCCGTTCTCGGGGGAGTGGCATGACTCCGAACCTGCCCTGTCTCCGGACGGCAAGCGCCTGTACTTCGTCTCGAATCGCCCGCCGGCGCCCGGCGGTGCACCGGTCACCGCCGAGATGAACGGCCAGCATTTTCCTGGCACGAACCTTTGGTACGTCGAGCGCGGGCGCGATGGTCGCTGGAGCGCACCGCTGCATGTCGATGGCGAACTCAATCGCGGCGCGATGCTGTACAACCCCTCGATCGCAAACAACGGCGATCTGTATTTTTCCGCGCACCGAGACGATTCCGGCAGCGCTTACCAGATATATGTCGCGCACCGGAACGGTGCCGGCTACAGCAACCCGGAGCGTGTCGACCTGGGCGACGTCACGCACAACCGCATGGATCCGGGCATCGATCCGGAGCAGCGCTTCCTCGTCTATGCCGGCAACGAAGGCGACTCGCTCGGCAGCGCGGATATCTATATCGCGTTCCGCGACAAGGATGGACGTTGGAGCAAACCCGAGCATCTCGGCGGCGGCGTCAACAGCCCGGCGCTCGAGAATGCGCCCGTATTGGGCCGCGCGTTCGGAGAGTTGTACGTAGCAAGTCAGCGCGGCGCGGACGTGAAGTTCCCCAAGCCGCGCGACGACTACGCGTCGATGATGAAGACGCTGGAAAGTCCCTTGAACGGTTCCCGCAACATCTGGCGTTTCGATATCTCCGACGTGCTGCGTGCGCACGGCATCACGCGCTGAGGCCATCGAAGGAAATCTGCAGGCTCGGGCGCGACGCGATCGCAGCCCGGCCGGCAATGCCCGCATGCTCAAACGAGTTTCTTCAACCGATACAGCGCATCCAGTGCATCGCGCGGTGTCAGCGCATCGGGATCGAGCGCACGCAATGCTTCCTCGGCGGCTGAGGGCAGCGGCGGTGCGAACAGGCCGAGTTGCGGCGAAGGACTCGCGGTCGCCGGAGTGTCTGCTGCGCGCACTTCATGTTGCCGTTCGAGCGCAGCGAGGTAGCGCTGCGCATCCGCGATCACCACTTTCGGCAAACCCGCCAGTGCGGCGACCTGCAGGCCGAAGCTGCGGTTCGCGGGGCCTTCCTTGACCGCGTGCATGAACACGAGCCGGTCGCCCCGCTCCTTGTCGTGAAATTCGACTGCATCGAGATGCACATTGGCGATGCCGTCGTACTCGGTGGCGAGCTCGGTCAATTCGAAATAATGCGTCGCGAACAGTGCGAATGCGCGGTTCGTCGTTGCCAGGCTCACCGCGCTGGCGCGCGCGAGCGCAAGGCCATCGTAAGTCGAGGTACCGCGGCCGACTTCGTCCATCAACACAAGGCTCGATGCGGTCGCGTTGTGCAGGATGTTCGCGGTCTCGCTCATCTCGACCATGAACGTCGACTGCCCACGAGCGAGGTCGTCGCCGGCACCGATGCGCGTGAAGATGCGGTCGATCGGCCCTATCGTCGCCGCGTCGGCGGGAACGAAACTGCCAAGGTGCGCGAGCAGCACGATCAGCGCGGCCTGGCGCATGTAGGTTGATTTGCCGCCCATGTTCGGGCCGGTCACGATCAGCATGCGGCGCGCATCGTCCAGCATGAGATCATTCGGCTCGAACGGATCCTCGCGCACCTGTTCGACGACCGGATGGCGGCCGCGCACGATGCGGATGCCGGGCGCATCGGCGAGTTCGGGGCGGGTCCAGCCGAGCGCGTCGGCGCGTTCGGCCAGCGTGGCCAGCACGTCGAGTTCGGCGATGGCGGCCGCCGCCATCTGCAACGGACCGAGGCGTTCGAGCAGGAAATCGAGCAGGCCGTCGTACAGCGCGCGCTCGCGCATCAGCGAACGCTCGCGCGCGGACAGCACCTTGTCCTCGAACGCCTTGAGCTCCTCGGTCACGTAGCGTTCGGCGCCCTTGATCGTCTGCCGGCGCGTGTAGTGCACCGGCGCCTTGTCGGCCTGGCCCTTGCTGATTTCGATGTAGTAGCCGTGCACGCGGTTGTAGCCGACTTTCAGCGTCGGAATGCCGCTCGCTGCCTTCTCGCGTTCTTCGAGATCGATCAGGAACTGGTCTGCATTCGTGGCCAGCGCGCGCAGTTCGTCGAGCTCGGCATCGAAGCCGCCGCGGATCACGCCGCCGTCGCGCGCCAGCACGGGCGGCGATTCGACGACCGCATTAGCGAGATGCTGCGCGACGTCGGCATGCTCACCGAGGCGGTCCACGAGCTCGCGCAGAAGCGGGCTGTCACAAGCGGCAAGCTCCTCCCTCAGACGTGGTGCCAACGCAAGGCCGTCGCGCAAGGTCGAAAGATCGCGCGGTCGCGCCGAACGCAGCGCGACCCTTGCCAGGATGCGTTCGAGATCACCGATACCGCGCAGGATCTCGCGCAAGGACTCGTGGTGGCACTGGTCGATCAACGCGTCGATCGCCTGCTGGCGGCGATTGAGCACGCTGTGCTCGCGCAGCGGCCGGTGCAGCCAGCGCCTGAGCAGGCGCGCGCCCATCGGCGTGATCGTACGGTCGAGCACGCCGAGCAGCGTGAACTCGCGGTTGCCGCTCGCGTGCGTATCGAGTTCGAGGTTGCGCCGCGTCGCCGCGTCGAGCGCGATCGTCTCGTTCGCGTTCTCCACGCCCAGTCCGGCCAGATGCGGCAGTGCGGCTTTCTGCGTTTCTTCGACATAGCCGAGCAAGGCGCCCGCTGCAGCGACTGCGAGCGGCAACCCTTCCGTGCCGAAGCCGGACAGGTCGCGCGTGCCGAAGAAGCGCGCGAGCTCGCGCTGTGCAGTCGTCGCGTCGAAATGCCAGGGCGCGCGCTTGCGCAGGCCGGGCAGGGCGGTCACGAAGTTCGGCCACGCCACGTCCTCGCCGACCAGCGTCTCGGCTGGCGTCAGCCGCGCGAGTTCCGCTGCGAGCGCCTCGGCGTCGGCGACTTCGCTGACCAGGAAGCGGCCGGACGAGAGATCGATCCACGCGAGGCCGTACCCCGCCGGCGCGCCTCGCGTCAGTGCGTTCGAGGATCGGGACGCTGCGATCGCGAGCAGCAGGTTGTCGCGGCGTTCCTCCAGCAGCGCCGCATCGGTCACCGTTCCGGGTGTGACGACGCGCACGACCTTGCGCTCGACCAGGCCTTTCGAGGCGGCCGGATCGCCGATCTGCTCGCAGATCGCGACCGACTCGCCGAGCTTCACGAGACGCGCGAGGTAACCCTCGACCGCGTGATACGGCACGCCCGCCATCGGTATCGGCGCGCCGGCCGACGCGCCGCGCTGGGTCAGCGTGATATCGAGCAGGCGCGCCGCCTTGCGCGCGTCGTCGTAGAACAGCTCGTAGAAATCGCCCATCCGGAAGAACACGAGCGTGTCCGGATACTCCGCCTTGGCGGCGAAGTACTGCTTCATCAGCGGCGTGTGCCCGGCGAGATCGTTGCGGTTCATGAATGCGGAAAGGTTCGAGGTGCGTTGCTGACGAAGCTCATGTGAGCCCGGCGCTGGCGAGCGAATGCCCTCAGCGCAGGCGACGGACGAAGCCGTGGAGCGAAGCGAAGGCGCGGTCTGGAGTTGGGGCTGGCGCGGAAGTGTGCGGTGCCGGCGCAGCCAGCCGCAAGCAGTGACGACATGACCATGGGCGTCGGGCCATGCCGCGCCGGCATCGGGAGTCGCCACGCGCATCCGCCTGAACTGGATCCGCGAGTCGCGAATCTTCCTGGTTCCGTGATGGACGCGACTCCAGAGTTGAGGACCGGTGGGCGTGCGACTAAGCTTCGATGGATGACTAGGACGATCCGCCATTTGACCGACTCGCCGCGCCTGCGCGTGATGGCGTTGCTGGCGTGGTTGTTCCTGATCATCACGCCCGCCTATGGCATGCCGCTCGGGATGACGGGCGGGTCGCAGCACGCCGGGCACGCGGTCCAATCGACACACGCCGCCGATCATTGCCATCACACGGCGCCGGAGAAGGCGGATGGTTCGTGTTGTGGAACGCACGACAGCTGCTGCGCGGGCCAGGCCTGTGGCTGCGGGGCCGCTTGCAGCAGCGTGCTGGCTGCACCGGCGATGAGCGGATTCGCGAGCGCGATGATCTCGACCATGCAGTGGTCGCGGCGCGGTGCGGCCGTTCCAGGGTCCGATCGCGCACCTCCTTTGCGTCCGCCCGCCGCCTGACGCGCTCCATCCGACTGTGCTCGTTGCGGACCTCGGCTCTTCGTCGAGTGCCTTGCATGTGACGGGCCGCATTGACTGATCCCGGTCACCGGGTTCCCTGTCTGGAGATGCATCGTGAAACGTATTCGTACACCGGAGCCGGCGCTCTGCCTGCCCCGTCGCCGCTTTGTCCAGGGCCTGGCGATCGGCGGCTCGCTCGCCGGCCTCGGACTGCTGCGTCCTTCGCCTGCCTGGGCGCTGATCAGTCCGGGCCAGCCAACCGTGCTGAGCGGCACCGATTTCGCGCTGGAGATTGCCGAAACGCCGGTCAATTTCACCGGCGCGACACGCCTCGCGACCACGGTCAACGGCGGTGTTCCGGGGCCGATCCTGCGCTGGAAGGAAGGCACCACGGTCACGCTGCGCGTCGCGAACCGGTTGCGCACGCCGACCTCGATCCACTGGCACGGCGTTGTCGTGCCGTTCCAGATGGACGGCGTGCCCGGTATCAGCTTCGCCGGCATCGCGCCGGGCGAAACCTTCGTCTATGAATTCAAGGTGCGCCAGTCCGGCACCTACTGGTACCACGCGCACAACCGCTTCCAGGAGCAGACCGGCCACTATGGCGCGCTGGTGATCGAGCCGGCGGGTCCGGAGCGTAATCCGGCCGATCGCGACTACGTGGTCATGCTCAACGACTGGACCGACGAGGATCCCGAACACATCTACGCCAAGCTCAAGAAGCAGAGCGACTACTACAACTTCGCGAGGCCGACGGCCGCCGATTTTCTTCGCGATGTCGGCAGCAAAGGTCTGGGCGAAGCGTTCGCGATGCGCAGGATGTGGAACCAGATGCGCATGAACCCGACCGATCTCAGCGACGTGTCGGGTCACACCTACACCTATCTGATGAACGGCACGGCGCCGGCCGGCAACTGGAGCGGGCGATTCCGCCCCGGTGAGAAGATTCGTCTTCGCTTCATCAACGGCTCGTCGTCGACGATCTTCGACGTGCGCATTCCCGGTCTCAGGATGACGGTGATCTCGGCCGACGGCCAGGATGTCGAGCCGGTATCCGTCGATGAGTTCCGCATCTCGGTCGCAGAGACCTACGACGTGATCGTGCAGCCGGAGGACGAGCGCGCCTACACGCTGTTCGCGCAGGCGATCGACCGCAGCGGCTATGCGCGTGGCACGCTCGCGCCGCGTCCCGGCATGGAGGCGGAAGTGCCCGCGATGGATCCGCGCGTCTGGCTCGGCATGCAGGACATGATGGGCGCGATGACGATGGGCGGCTCCGCGGGTCACAGTGGCATGCCCGGCATGAAGGGCATGGAAGGCGGGTGCGGCGCGGCCATGAAAGCCGGCGCGTCCTCACACGGGATGGCGGGCATGGACCATGGCGCGATCGAGCACACGACAATGGGCGCCGCATCACCGGTTCGCCATGCGCGTACCGAATACGGTCCGAACGTCGACATGCATGTCGACATGCCGCGCATGAACCTCGACGATCCCGGCATCGGCCTGCGCGACAACGGCCGTCGCGTGCTGACCTACGCCGACCTGCACACGATCGGCGGCCCGATCGATGCACGCGAGCCGTCCCGAGAGATCGAGTTGCACCTGACCGGCAACATGGAGCGCTTCGCCTGGTCGTTCGACGGCCTGAAGTTCTCCGAGGCGAAGCCCGTGCATTTCAACAGCGGCGAGCGCCTGCGTATCGTGCTGGTCAACGACACGATGATGAACCATCCGATCCACCTGCATGGCATGTGGAGCGAGCTGGACGACCCGCGCGGGCAGTTCCAGGTGCGTAAGCACACGATCAACGTGCAGCCGGCGCAGCGCATCAGCTACCAGGTCAGCGCCGACAACCCGGGGCGCTGGGCCTACCACTGCCATCTGCTCTATCACATGGAGACCGGCATGATGCGCGAGGTGGTGGTGTCGTGAGCACGAAAGGCCGCTTCACCTCATCCACGCTCCGCCATTCCGCGCTGTTGGCGGCTATGCTCCTGGTCGCGCCATTGACTGCGTTGGCGCAGGACGGCCGCGCGTCGACGGGTTCCCCGGAGACGGACAGGCTGGACATGTCCGGCATGGATCACTCCAGCATGCAGGGCATGGAACACGGTGCGATGTCCGGCACGGACACTGCGTCGATGCCGGGCATGGATCACAAGAAGGCATCGACGAAGCCCGATGCGATGCAGGGCGTGGATCATCACGGCGGCATGCCGGGCATGGACCACGGCGCGATGTCCGGCATGACGATGGGGCCGATGCAGGGCGGTGGTGCGCCACCGAATGCGCGCAGTCCGGATTATTCCGATGGCATCGGTTACGGTTCGATGCAGGGCATGGAGATGCTCGACAACGCGCCGTACGGCATGCTGTCGATCGATCAGCTGGAAGCCTTCCGCGGCCGCGGCGCGAACGGCCAGGCCTGGGAAATCGAAGGTTGGTACGGCAACGACCTGGACAAGCTGTGGCTGCGCACCGAAGGTGAACGCAGCAGCGGAAAGGTCGAAGACGCCGACCTCGAGGTGCTCTGGAACCGCAACGTCGCCACGTTCTGGGGCACGCAGCTCGGCGTCCGTCACGACTTCGGCGAAGGTCCGTCGCGCACTTGGGCGGCGTTCGGCGTGCAGGGATTGGCGCCATACTGGTTCGAGCTCGAGGCGACCGGCTATGTCGCCGCGTCCGGGCGCACCGCCGCGCGCCTGCGTGCCGAATACGAGTTGTTGCTGACGCAGCGCCTGATCCTGCAGCCGGAAGCGGAGATCAATCTGTACGGCCGGAACGATCCGGCCCGGCGCATCGGCAATGGTGTCTCGGACCTGCAGTTCGGATTGCGATTGCGCTACGAGGTGAACCGGCAGTTCGCGCCCTACATCGGCGTGAACTGGGTGCGCCGCGTCGGCACCACCGCCGACTACGCGCGCGACGATCGGCAGCCCGTCCTCGACCGGCAGATCGTGGCCGGCGTGCGCCTCTGGTTCTAAGGGAGATTCATCATGAAACGATTGGCTGAAGTGATGATCGCGGTCGCGGGACTGAGCGCCGTGGTCGTGGTCGGCGCGGCGGCGTTCGTCTATTCCGGCGTGTACAACATTGGCGCCGACGCCCCGCACACGCGACCGGTATTCGCGCTGATGCAAACCCTGCGCGACCGCTCGATCCGCCTGCGCGCGAAAGACATCCGCGTGCCAGATCTCGATGACCCGCAGCGGATCCTCGAAGGCGCGGGCCACTATGACGCCATGTGTACGGGCTGCCATTTGAAACCGGGCATGACGGATTCCGAGATCCGCCCCGGTCTCTATCCACAACCGCCGAACCTGTCGCAGGTGCGCATCGACCCGCAGGACGCGTTCTGGGCGATCAAGCATGGGATCAAGATGAGCGCGATGCCGGCCTGGGGCACGAGCCACGACGACGCGACGATCTGGAGCATGGTCGCGTTCCTGCAGAAGCTGCCCGATCTCACGCCCGCGCAATACGAGGACATGGTTGTCAAAGCGCCGACGGATGAGGACGCGGACGACCACCACCATCACCACGGTAGCGGCGAGGCGGATGAAGGCGCCCACAGCCACGAACACGGCGCCGCAGCCGAGGGCGACACGCACGCCCACGATCACGCCGCGGAGGCAGAAACACATGGCGGCTGAACCGGTCCTGCAGAGCACGCTGACCTGTCCGCATTGCGGTCATCGGGCCAGCGAGGTCATGCCGACGAACGCCTGCCTGTTCTTCTACGACTGCCCGGGCTGCGGCGAACTGCTGCGGCCCAAACCCGGAGACTGCTGCGTGTTCTGCTCCTACGGCAGCGTGCCATGCCCGCCAGTCCAGCAGCAGAAGGCCTGTTGCGGATAGGCCTTGGGTTACCGTGAGGTGCGCGTTACGGGTGCTGCGCCACCTCGACGCTGACGTGCGCGATTTCCTCATGCACGGCGAGACTGCGCCGCACCGCGTCGGCTGCGATGGGCGTCGTGTCGACGAGCGCGAGAATGCACGCATAGCGCCCCTTGCCGACCCGCCAGACGTGCAGGTCGCTGATCGCAGCCGTCGGAAAGTCCTGCGCCACGACATCGCGGATTTCCTGCACGACGGGGCTGTCCATCTCCGCGTCGAGCAGGATGCGCCCGGATTGCCGGAGCAGTCCGTAGGCCCAGTTCGCGACGAGCCCCGCACCGACGATGCCCATCGCGGGATCGAGCCAGGCGGCGCCGAGGAACTTGCCGCCGACGAGGGCGCCGATGGCGAGCACCGAGGTGGCCGCATCGGCGATGACATGCAGATACGCCGAGCGCAGATTGATGTCATGGTGATGATGCGCGTGGTCGTGGTCGTGGCCGTGCGCATGCTCATGGCCATGGTGACCATCCTTCAGCAGCCACGCACAGAGTACGTTCACTGCCAGGCCGATGATGGCGATGATGATTGCCTCGTCATAGTGGATGGCGCTGGGTGAGAACAGGCGCTCCACCGACTGGAACAACATCAGCGCCGCGACCACGCCCAGCAGCAACGCGCTGCTGTAACCGCCGAGGACCTCGATCTTCCAGGTGCCGAACGCGAAGCGACGATCGCCGGCAAGCTTTCTGGCCAGCGCATACGCGCCCGCCGACAGCCCGAGCGCCAACGCATGCGAACTCATGTGCCAGCCGTCCGCGAGCAAGGCCATGGAATTGAGCACGTAGCCGCCGACGATTTCCACGACCATCATCACGGCTGTGATGACGACCGCGCGCAGCGTGTTCTTTTCCGCCAGCGGGTTGCCCTCGTTGAACTGATGGGCATGGGTGTAACGGGAGACGTCGAGCGGCTTCATGGTGGTCCCTGATGCAATACCCCCCTATAGTATGTGAATCAAACGGAGAGCACGATGGCGCACCTTGCCGGAGACAACAAGAAACTCACTGCACGTGTGCGCCGGATCGGCGGGCAAGTCGCCTCGCTGGAGCGTGCGCTCGCCGAAGGGGCCGATTGCGGCGGAATCCTGCAGCAGCTTGCCGCCGTGCGCGGCGCGGTCAATGGGTTGATGCTCCAGGTGCTCGAAGGGCATCTGCGTGAGCACGTGGTTTCAAGCACACGCCGGCGCGATCAGGCCGAGCTGGAGCCGGTATTGGCCGTCCTGCGGAGCTATCTCAAATAGGGCGCATCAGGCCTTGTCCTCATCGACCGATTCCGACCCGATCGCCGGCGGGATCATCGCGTCCGGCTGTCCGTTCGAATGAACGCCCGCGCATCAATCGATACATCACGGGAATCACCAGCATCGACAGCAGCGGCGCGCTGATCATGCCGCCGACCATCGGTGCGGCGATGCGTTGCATGATCTCGGAGCCCGTGCCGTGGCCGAACATGATCGGCAGCAGACCGGCCAGGATCACGGCGACCGTCATCGCCTTCGGGCGGACGCGCTGCACCGCGCCTTCGCGGACCGCTGCCAGCAGAGTCGCCGCGCAAGCGGGCTCGCCGGCTGCCAGACGCCGCTCCCACGCGTGCTTCAGATACAGCAGCATGATCACACCGAACTCGGCCGATACGCCGGCCAGAGCGATGAAACCCACCGCGGTGGCGACCGACATCGCATGGCCAAGCAGGTAGATGAACCAGAAGCCGCCGATCAGCGCGAACGGCACGCTGGCGAGGATCAGCAGCGCTTCGTCGAGGCGGCCGAAGGTCAGATAGAGCAGCACGAAGATGATCGCCAGCGTCGCCGGGATGACGATGCGCAACCGGGCCATCGCATGCTCGAGGAATTCGAACTGGCCTGACCAGGTCACCGACACGCCGGCCGGCAGTTTCACCTCGCGGGCCACGCGTTCGCGCAGGTCATGCACGACCGCCACCAGATCCCGTCCGCGCACGTCGACGTAGATCCATCCGGACAGGCGTCCGTTCTCGCTGCGGATCATCGGCGGACCGTCGGCGATGTCGACGCGCGCGACGGCACCGAGCGCAATCTGTGCGTCTGCCGATGTCAGCAATGGCAGATCGCGCAGTTTCTGCACGCTGTCGCGCAGCTCGCGCGGATAGCGCACGCTGATCGGAAAGCGCCGGCGGCCTTCGACCGTCTCGCCGATCGTCTCGCCGCCGATCGCGGCCGAGACGATGCCTTGCACGTCGGCGATGTTGAGGCCGTAGCGCGCCGCTGCGGCGCGGTCGATGTCGACATCGATGTAGCGTCCGCCGGTCACTCGTTCGGCCAGCGCCGAGCTGACGCCGGGTACGGTCCTGGCCGCCTGCTCGATCGCGCTGGCGACGCGGTCGATCTCGGCGAGGTCGTTGCCGTTGACCTTGATGCCGATCGGGCTCTTGATGCCGGTCGCGAGCATGTCCAGGCGATTGCGGATCGGCGGCACCCACAGGTTGGTCAGGCCGGGCAGATGCACGGCGTGGTCGAGTTCCCCGCGCAGTTTCTCGGGCGTCATGCCGGCGCGCCATTGATCCCGGGGTTTCAGTCGCACCGTGGTTTCCATCATCTCCAACGGCGCGGGATCGGTCGCGGTCTCCGCGCGGCCGATCTTGCCGAATACGCTGGCGACCTCTGGCACGCTGCGGATCATGCGATCGGTCTGCTGAACGATCTGCGCGGCTTCGCCCGCCGAGAGTCCCGGTAGCGCGCTCGGCATGTAGAGCAGGTCGCCTTCGTCGAGTGGCGGGATGAACTCGCCGCCCAGTCGAGCCAGCGGCCACGCGGTCGCCAGCAACAGCAGCGCAGCAACGACAAGGGTGATCCGCGGGTGACGCAGCACGGCGTCGAGGCCGGGCCGGTACACCGCGATCAGTCCTCGGGTCAGCGGATTGGCGCGTTCGTCCGGAATGCGGCCGCGGATCCAGTAGCCCATCAGGACCGGAACGAGCGTGACCGAGAGCCCGGCAGCCGCGGCCATCGCATAGGTCTTGGTGTAGGCCAGCGGCGCGAACAAGCGACCCTCCTGCGCCTCCAGCGTGAACACCGGCACGAAGGACAGCGTGATCACGAACAGGCTGAAGAACAGCGCGGGGCCGACTTCCACGGCGGCGTCCGCGATCAGGCGCCAGCGCGTGTCGTCGTCGATGACCTCGCCGGGATGCGCGTGCCGCCAGGCTTCCAGATGCTTGTGCGCGTTCTCGATCATCACGATCGCCGCGTCGACCATCGCGCCGATCGCGATCGCGATGCCGCCCAGCGACATGATGTTGGCGTTGATGCCCTGCGCGTGCATCACGGCCAGCGCGGCGAGCACGCCCAGCGGCAACGCGATGATCGCGACCAGCGCGGAACGCAGATGCAGCAGGAACAGTCCGCATACCAGCGCGACCACCAGAAACTCCTCGAGCAATTTGCCGCGCAGGTTGTCGATCGCGCGTCCGATCAGCTGCGAGCGGTCGTAGGTCTCGACGATCTCCACGCCGGCCGGCAGGCTGCCGCGCACCGCGGCCAGCCGCGCCTTGACTGCATCGATCGTCGCCTGTGCGTTCTTGCCCGAGCGCATCACGATCACGCCGCCGACGACCTCGCCCTGGCCGTCGAGCTCGGCGATGCCGCGGCGCATCTCGGGGCCGATCTGGATACGTGCCACGTCCGCCAGCCGGACCGACACGCCGCCGGCGCCGGCCTTGAGCGGGATCGCGCGGAATTCATCCAGCGATTTCAGATAGCCGTTCGTGCGCACCATGTATTCGGCTTCGGCGAGTTCCAGCACCGAGCCGCCGGCCTCACCGTTAGCGCGCTGCACCGCGTCGATCACCTGTGCTTGGGTCACGCCAACCGCACGCAGGCGGTCCGGATCGAGCACGATCTGGTATTCGCGCACCATGCCGCCGACGGTAGCCACTTCGGCAACGCCGGGAACGCTCTTCAACTCGTAGCGCAGGAACCAGTCCTGGATCGCGCGCAGTTCCGACAGGTCGTGCCGGCCGCTGCGGTCGACGAGCGCATATTCGTAGATCCAGCCGACGCCGGTCGCGTCGGGTCCGAGTGCCACGCGTGCCGCACCTGGCAGCCGCGACTGTATCTGGTTCAGGTATTCGAGCACGCGCGAGCGCGCCCAGTAGAGATCGGTGCCGTCCTCGAACAGCACGTAGACATAGGAATCGCCGAAGAACGAGTAGCCGCGCACGGTCTTCGCGCCCGGCACCGACAACATCGTCGTCGCGAGCGGGTAGGTCACCTGATCCTCGATGATCTGCGGCGACTGGCCGGGCCAGGTCGTGCGCACGATCACCTGCACGTCGGACAGGTCCGGCAACGCATCCACGGGTGTTTGCCGCAGTGCATAGACGCCCCAGCCCGTAACGAACAACGCGCCGAGCAGGATCAGGAAGCGGTTGCTCAACGACCAGCGGATCACGCGCGCGATCATGGCGGGCTCCCGTTCGGCGGCGTCGCCGCTTTGGCCGCGTGCTCGCCGCGCGGACCGCCGAGTCGCGCCAACGTGCCGGTCAGACTCGCTTCGGAGTCGATCAGGAACTGGCCGGACAGGACCACGGTTTCGCCGTCGTGCAGGCCGTCGAGCACGACGCTGTTGCCATCACCCTCGTCGCCGATCCGCACTTCCTGGGCGCGAAAACGCCCTTGGCCCGCATCGACGATCACGACCTGGCGCGTGCCGGTCGCGATCACGGCTTCGCTCGGCACGAGCAGCTGTTCTGCGGAGGCCGATGGCGTGATCGCAACCTTCGCGAACATGCCGGGCGCGAGACGACCTTGCGGATTCGCCATCACGATGCGCGCGGTCTGCGTGCGTGTCACCGTGTCGAGGTCCGGCAAGACGGCTTCGATCGTCCCCTTGAACGAGGTGCCGGGAAATGCGGGCACCTCCGCGGTCACCGCATCGCCCGCCGCGACGCGGCCGGTTTGCGACTCCGGGATCGCGGCGTCGATCCACACGGGGTCGAGTCCGTTCAAGCGCAGCAGCGGCGAGCCCGCGGTTACCGTAGCGCCTTCGCGCACCGACAGTTCACTGACGACGCCGTCCTGCGGTGCGGTCACGGTGATGCGCGTCTGCGCGTGCCCATTGCGCTCGATCGCGCGGATCTGCCCCTCGCTCATCCCGAGCAGCAGCAGGCGCTGGCGTGCCGCCCTGCGCAGGCCCTCCAGCCCGTTCGAGCGCGCGCGGCGCAGCGACAGGTATTCCTCCTGGGCCGAGGTCCAGTCCGGCGCCAGCAGCGTGAGCAGCGGCTGACCTGCCGTGACCAGCGTCAGCGGCGCGCGCACGTCGAGGCGTTCGACGATGCCGGCCACGCGCGCCTGGACCAGCACGACCGAGCGCTCGTCGAACGCGATCGTGCCGGCGACGCGCAGCATCGGCGCCAGCGTGCTGCGCGTCACGTGTCCCGTGCGCACGCCGAGGTTCTGCACCAGCCGCGGATCGATGCGGACCGTGCCCGGACCTTCATCCACGGCATCCGCATATTTCGGGACCAGTTGCATGTCCATGTACGGCGACTTGCCTGGATGGTCGAAGTGCTGCTGCGGCACCATCGGGTCGTACCAGTACAGCGGCTGTTTCGCCGCTGCTTCTTCGGTGTGCGATGCCGCAGCAGTCGGCGCGCCGGTACGCTGATGCATCACCAGCACCGTCGAGGCGATGCCCAGCACGAACGCGGCGGCCACCATCAGGATGAGGAATCGGGGACGCATGGCTCAGCGCTCCTCGTTCGGGAAAGCGAAATGGAGTGCGGCCCAGGATTGGCCGAGCGTGTTCGTGACGTCCGTGTAGGCGATCCGCTGTTCGATCGCGTTGTCGAACGCGGCCAATGACGTTTGCAGGTCGCCGCGACCACCGCGATAGGAAGCCAGCGCGGCGTCGGCGCGGTCGTCCGCCAACGGCAGCAGCTCCCGTTCGTAGCGTTGCGCACGCGCACACGCGCTGCGCCAGGTCGCGACCACCTTGCGCAGGTCGGCGGTGTGCATTCTCAGCGCGACCTCGCGCTCCGCTTCGAGTTGCGCCACGGCCGCCTGTTTGGATGCGATGGTCGGATCCTGACGGCTGGCTGCGAACAGGGGCAGGTCCACGCGCACCTGCACCGTGACCATGTTCGAGTAGCGCGGGCCGCGCTGTGCGTAGGCCATTTCCAGCGACCAGTCGGGGCGCTTCTCCGCGCGCGCCAGCGCGACGTCGGCATCCGCGGCCTGTTCGGCGGCATCGTAGGCGAGCAGCTCGCGATGGTGCGCGATGTTGCCGATCAACCGGGACGGGTCGCCGCCGAGGTCGGTCCAGTCCGGCGCTTCGCCAAGCGGTCGCCCGGCCGCGTCGGGAAGCCAGCGTGTGAAATCGGCCTGCGCTTCCTCGACGTCGCGTCCGGCCTGGTCGATGCGGTCTTCGAGCTGCTGTTGCGACGACCTCGCCGCGATGCCGTCGGCCGCGGAGCCGCGGCCGGCGCTGAGCGCCGCGGCGGCTGCGGCCACCGTCGCTTCGGCGCGCGAGCGCAGGGATTGAAGCAGTGCCAGACGACGCTCGGCGGCGGCGCGCGCGATCCACGCGCGCGCGACCGCTTCGCGCACGGAGAGCTGTTCCGTGATGAGCCGCGCGCGTGCTTGCCCGGCCATCGCTTCAGCGCGCGCGGTCCGCAGTGCACGTTTCTCGCGGCGTGGGAAAGCCTGCGAGATGCCGACCTTGCGCATGGTCATGAAGTCGTCGGTCAGGCTGAACGCGTCTCCGCTAGTGACCGGCAGGTTCTCGACGCCCGCCACGAGTTGCGGATCCGGAAGCTGGCCGGCCGGACTGACCGCATCCTCGGCGGACGTCAGCGCGGCGCGGCGTGCCTGGATATCGGGTGCGGACGCCTCGGCCATTCGCACCGCATCGAGCAGCGACAGGCGAGCGTCGTCAGCGCGCGCGCCGGGCAGCGCGAGGAGACCGAGGCAGAAAGTGGCAGCAACACGAAAACCGCGCCGCAAAGGCTGCGCGAGTATGGAATGGACGGTGGGCATGGGAACTCCGACGCAAGGGACACACGTGCCGCAATCGCGGCGCCATGGATGTCAGCGGACGGAGCTCAAATCTGGAACGTGCAGTGCCGGATGGTCAGCGGCGGCGCGGCGGCGCGGGCGACGATTTCGCCGCGATGATGGACGCGCGTGTCGGCGACGAACCACGCAGCATCGCGCAGCCACGTGGTCGGTGGAAACAGCGCTGCCGGCACCGAAGGAACCGGTGGATGATCGGAGGAAGGCGTTTGCGGATGGCAATGCTCGTGGCATCGCGGGTCCGCCGCGCCTTGCTCGTGACAGGTCGGCTTCGACACGGCCACCGTCGCCCCGGATTGCTCCAGCGGACACATGTATCCGGCCATGGCCAACTGCTGGAACAGCAGGCCGAGCAGCGCGATCAGCGCAATCAGGCGGCGATGGCGGCGGCGTCGAAAAAGCATTGCGACGGTGTCAGGAGGATTGCCGACAGGACCAGGAAACGTGGCACGAGCTTACGCCCAATTGGGCCGTCCGCGTGCTGCGACGATGACCCATCCCTCCGCAGCAGGGGGCGTATAGAATCCCCTCCGTCCAGATGACGGTCGCATCCGAGGCGCGCATTTCATGCCATCACGGCCATGGGTGGAAACGTTCTTCCACAAGGACACCGGCACCTTCACCCATGTCGTATGGGAGGGCGAGGGCGGGGCCGCGGCCATCGTGGATCCGGTGCTCGATTACGATGCGGCAGCGGCGCGCACGTCGACCGCGTCCGCCGACGCGGTGCTCGCGTTCGTGCGCGACCACCGCCTGCGCGTGGAATGGATCCTCGAAACGCATGCGCACGCGGACCATCTGAGCGCCGGCGGCCATCTGCATGACGTGCTCGGGGCGCCGCTGGCGATTGGCCGCGGCATCGCTGCGGTCCAGGCGCACTTCAAGCCGCTGTTCGGCTTGGGCGAGGACTTCGTCCCCGATGGCCGCCAGTTCGACCGCCTGTTCGACGACGACGAGCGCTTCCGCATCGGCGGCCTGGAGGCGCGCGTCCTCGCCACGCCCGGCCACACCGGCGACAGCCTGACCTATCTTGTCGGCGATGCAGCGTTTGTCGGCGACACCCTGTTCGCGCCGGACGTCGGCACCGCACGTTGCGACTTCCCGGGTGGCGATGCCGCGCGGCTGCATGCCTCGATCCAGACGATCCTGGCGCTGCCAGCGGACACGCGTATCTTCCTCTGCCACGACTATCCGCCGGCCGGACGTGCGCCGATGGCGGAGACGTCGATCGCCGCCGAGGTGCGGGACAACCTGCATGTCGGTCGCGGCATCACTGCAGCCGAGTTCGTGGCGATGCGCGGTGCGCGCGACGCCAACCTGACGGTACCACGACTGCTCCTGCCGGCGTTGCAGGTCAACATCCGCGGCGGGCGCCTGCCGCCGCCGGACACCAACGGCATCGTCTGGTTGAAGTTGCCGCTTAACCAGCTGGGAGGCATGGCATGAACGCCCGGATGAGCGGATGGGTCGGCGGTGTGCTGATCGGCATGGCCGCCGCTTTGCTGCTGTGGCTGAACGGCCGCATCGCGGGCATCAGCGGCATCGTCAACGCCGTGACCGGGGCCGCGTCGTCGGATCGTGGCTGGCGTGTTGCGTTCCTGCTCGGCTTGATGCTTGCGGGCGGGGGGACGATGCGCTGGTTCGCCGTGGGTGAGCCACATCGGCAAGGTTATCCGGTGATCCTGCTCGTCGTGGGTGGATTGCTCGTCGGCTTCGGCACGCGCATGGGCAGCGGTTGCACCAGCGGTCATGGCGTGTGTGGCCTGGGCAGGTTGTCGCTGCGCTCGTTGGCCCGCGGCGCTGACCTTCATGGCCGCCGCGATGGCGACGGTGTTCGTGATGCGCCATTGGCCGGGATGGTCGGCATGAATGCGCGCTGGTTCGCGGCTCTTTTTTCAGGAGCCTTGTTCGGGGTCGGCCTGGCGATCTCGGGCATGACTGATCCGCGCGTCGTGCAAGGCTTCCTGGATATCTTCGGCCAGTTCGACCCAACCCTGATCCTGGTGCTTGGCGCTGCTGTCGGCGTTACCGTGATCGCGTTCCGCTGGATTCTTCGCTTGCCCAAACCGCGTTTCGCGCCCGGGTTCGAATTGCCTGCGACGCAGCGGATCGATCGCCGTCTGATTGTGGGCGCGGGAATATTCGGCATCGGCTGGGGACTGGTCGGCTACTGCCCGGGTCCTGCGCTGGTCGGCCTGGCGGGTGGGGTGCATGAAGTGCTCTGGTTCGTGCCGGCGATGCTGGTGGGGGCCGTCGCCTGCCGACTCATGGAAACTCGTGTGCGGCAAGAAACCGATTGAACTTCCGGTCACGAGGGCATATCTTGTGGTCGTCGATGGCGCCCAGCACAACATCTGGGTTGGGGGTCACAAAACCTCCGAGGGAATCCGGTGCGAATCCGGAGCTGCCCCGCAGCGGTGATCGGGAG
Source organism: Dokdonella soli (assembly GCF_039523175.1). Lineage (NCBI taxonomy): Bacteria > Pseudomonadati > Pseudomonadota > Gammaproteobacteria > Lysobacterales > Rhodanobacteraceae > Dokdonella > Dokdonella soli. The sequence goes on along the minus strand of NZ_BAAAEU010000024.1, from coordinate 203,301 downwards.
CGAACGACGCATCAGGCACTGAGCTTCGGCTTGGGAAGCGGCGTCCAGTAGGTGAGGCAAACGCCTCGCGCCCGAGAGTCCGAATACCCGCCGCGACCGTTCCGCCGCAATGCGGAGCGTCTGGCTCGAAGGCCCTCGCGGGAGGGGCAGGCCGAAAGTCGTCGCGCCTCCGTCCGGAGCCCGCGTCCCTTTCGACTGGCGTCATCCGCAGGTTCTTCTTTCGCTCGCGGGAGCGAAGGCCGGCGGATCGCGGGCCCAAGTCTCATTCCGTGCGTCGCCGTGCCTTTACTTCTGCGGGTCCGCTGCTCGCGAAGGAGAGAACGCATGTCCACGTCCGAAGTTGTCGCCGAGTCCGCCGCATCTCCCGCCGCCGCCGTCCCGCCGAATCAACCGGGTTTCCGCCTGACCGCGCCGCACGCGGGCCCGATCGCGATGCAGGTGACCAAGCGCTCGGGCGCGAAGGAACCGGTCGACCTCAACAAGATCGTGCGCGCGGTCACGCGCTGCTGCGAGGGGCTCGCGGATGTCGAGCCGATGCGCGTCGCGCTGAAGACGATCGCCGGCCTGTACGACGGTGCGACCACGCGCGAACTGGATGAACTCTCGATCCGCACCGCGGCCTCGTTCATCGCCGAGGAGCCCGAATACTCGAAGGTCGCCGCGCGCCTGCTTGCCGGCTACATCGACAAGGAAGTGCAGGGGCTCGGCGTGTATTCGTTCTCGCAATCGATCCGACTCGGTTTCGATGCGGGTCTGATCAACGAGCGCGTGCTCGCGTTCGTCGAGGCGAATGCGCGCAAGCTCAACGACGCGATCGATCCGCGCCACACGCTGCGCTTCGAATACTTCGGCCTACGCACCTTGTACGACCGCTACCTGCTCAAGCATCCGACTCAGCGTCAGGTCATCGAGTCGCCGCAGCAGTTCTGGCTGCGCGTCGCCTGCGCGCTCAGCGAGAGCGCGGGCGACGCCATCGAGCTGTACCAGCTGTTCGCCGGTCTCGACTACGTGCCGAGTTCGCCGACGCTGTTCAATTCCGGCACGCGCCACGAACAGTTGTCGAGCTGCTTCCTGCTCGATTCGCCTGAGGATTCGCTGGAGGCGATCTATGGCAAGTACCGCGACGTCGCGCTGCTGTCGAAGTTCTCGGGCGGCATCGGTCTCGCCTGGCATCGCGTGCGTTCGGAAGGCTCGCTGATCCGCTCGACCAATGGCTTGAGCAACGGCATCGTGCCGTGGCTGAAGACGCTCGATTCCTCGGTCGCCGCGGTCAACCAGGGCGGCAAGCGCAAGGGCGCGGCCTGCGTGTACCTGGAATCCTGGCACGCCGATATCGAGGCGTTCCTCGAGCTGCGCGAAAACACCGGCGACGACGCGCGCCGCACGCATCATCTGAACATTGCGAACTGGGTCCCGGATCTGTTCATGCATCGCGTCGATACGGACGGGATGTGGTCGCTGTTCGATCCGAAGGACGTGCCGGATTTCCCGGACCGGTGGGGCGAGGCGTTCGAAAGCGCGTACGTGCAGGCCGAGGCGCAGGGGCTCGCGAAGAAGACCGTGAAGGCGCGTGACCTCTACGCACGCATGATGCGCACGCTGGCGCAGACCGGCAACGGCTGGATGACGTTCAAGGACGCCTGCAACCGCGCCGGCAACCAGACCGCGAAGCCGGGCAACGTGGTGCACCTGTCGAACCTGTGCACCGAGATCATCGAAGTCACGAACGACGGCGAAACCGCGGTCTGCAATCTCGGCTCGATCAATCTTTCGCGGCATCACGACGGTGTCGCGTTCGATTTCGACAAGCTCGCGCACACCGTGCAGGTCGCGGTGCGCCAGCTCGACCGCGTGATCGATCTGAATTTCTATCCGATCGACACCGCGCGCGCGTCGAACCTGCGCTGGCGTCCGGTCGGCCTCGGCCTGATGGGCTTGCAGGACGTGTTCTTCGCGTTGCGCCTGCCGTTCGACAGCGCAGCGGCGCGCGAACTGTCGGCGCGGATCTCCGAGGAGATCTACTACTGGGCGCTGCGCACGTCGCTCGACCTCGCGCGCGAGAAGGGCGCGCATCCGGCCTTCGCCGACACGCGCGCCGCGCGTGGCGAGTTGCAATTCGACGCCTGGAACGTCACCCCGCGCGACAGCGCGCGCTGGGATGTGCTGCGTGCGGAGATCCAGGCTCATGGCCTGCGCAACTCGCTGCTGATCGCGATCGCGCCAACGGCCACGATCGCCTCGATCGCCGGCTGCTACGAATGCATCGAACCGCAGGTGTCGAACCTGTTCAAGCGCGAGACCTTGTCCGGCGATTTCCTGCAGGTGAACCGCTACCTGGTCGATGAATTGAAACGGCTCGGCTTGTGGACCGCCGAGATCCGCGACGCGATCAAGCTCGCCGAAGGCTCGGTGCAGCCGATCGTGGCATTGCCGGACGAGCTCAAGACGATCTATCGCACGGTCTGGGAGACGCCGATGCGCGCACTGATCGACATGGCCGCCGAGCGCGGCGCATTCATCGACCAGAGCCAGTCGCTGAACCTGTTCATCGAGAATCCGAACATCGGCCAGCTGTCGAGCATGTACATGTACGCATGGAAGCAAGGACTGAAGACGACCTATTACCTGCGCTCGCGGCCGGCGACGCGGATCGCGAAGGCGACGGTGGGCGCGGGGCCGGCGAAGACCTATACCGATGCGGAAGCAGTGGTCTGTTCGCTGGAGAATCCGGAGATGTGCGAGGCCTGCCAGTAGAGAAAGCTCGTCATCCCGGCGAAAGCCGGGATCCAGCGTCTGCTCTTCATCGAAGAAACTGGATCCCGGCTTTCGCCGGGATGACGAGCCAGAAGGTTCAGTCGTTTCGCGTACTGCAAGAACTCAAGGAATGCCCATGTCCGTTCCATCAACGCGCCTCCTCGACCCCGGCTTCGACCTCACCCTGCGGCCGATGCGCTATCCGCAGTTCTACGAGATGTACCGCGCTGCGATCAAGAACACCTGGAGCGTCGAGGAGATCGATTTCCAGATCGACCTCGGCCATCTGGTCCAGCGCATGACGCCTGCCGATCGTCATCTGATCCAGCGTCTGGTCGCGTTCTTCGCGACCGGGGATTCGATCGTCGCGAACAACCTCGTGCTGAACCTCTACAGGCACATCAACGCGCCCGAGGCGCGCATGTACCTGTCGCGCCAGCTGTATGAAGAAGCACTGCATGTGCAGTTCTACCTGACCCTGCTCGACCACTACATTCCCGAGCCCGAACAGCGCGCGCAGGCATTCGCCGCGGTCGAGAACATTCCTTCGATCCGGCGCAAGGCCGCGTTCTGCCAGCGCTGGATCGATTCGATCCAGACCCTCGATCGCATCGATTCGGAGGCGGACAAGCGCCAGTTCCTGCTGAATCTGACCTGTTTCGCGACTTGCATCGAAGGCCTGTTCTTCTTCGGCGCGTTCGCCTACGTGTATTTCCTGCGTTCGCGTGGCCTGCTGCCAGGGCTCGCCGCCGGCACCGCCTGGGTGTTCCGCGATGAATCCGCACACATGGGTTTCGCGTTCGAGGTACTGCGTACGGTCGAGCGTGAGGAGCCACAGCTGTTCGATGCCGAGTGGGCCGCCCAGGTCACGCAGATGATCACCGAGGCGGTCGACTGCGAGACTGCGTTCGCCGAGGACGTGCTCGGCGGCGGCGTGGTCGGCATGACGCTGAAGGAGATGCGCCAGTACCTCGAGTACGTCGCCGACCAGCGCCTCGCGATGCTGCACCTGCCGCCGCGCTACGGCGCGCGCAATCCGTTCCCGTTCATGGAACTGCAGGACGTGCAGGAACTGACCAACTTCTTCGAGCGCCGTGTCTCGGCGTACCAGGTCGCGGTGCAGGGCGAGGTGGGTTTCGATCATGCGTTCTGACGGTGCGTGCGAAGGCGAGGCGCGCTTCGTCGAGATCGTGTTCCCGCACCACTGCAATCATCTCGGCACGTTGTTCGGCGGCCAGGCGCTGGCCTGGATGGACAAGGCCGCGTTCCTTGTCGCCAGCCGCTTTGCCGGGCGCACGGTCGTCACTGCGCGTTCGGACCGTATCGACTTCAAGCAGGCCGTGAAGCTTGGCGAGATCGTCGAGCTGGTCGCGAGCGTGGTCGGCGTCGGGCGCAGCTCGATGACCGTGCGCGTGCAGATGCTCAGCGAGGCCAAGCCCGGCGCCGCACAGAAGCTGGCGACCAGCGGCGAGTTCGTGATGGTCGCGGTCGACGAGGCAGGGCGCGCGGTGCCCGTTGCGCGCGCGCTCGACCGCGCCTGATTGCCTTCACACAGCACGTCTGGTGCTCGCGCGAGACCGTCGCGATGCCGCGGCAGATGGCGCCGGGAGTATGCTCGGCATTTCGTTTCGCCAGGTCGGAGTATTCATGGCTGTAGCCGCTGTTCCCTCGGACGAGACCTTGAATGGGCAAGCTCAGGCCGTCGCCGAATGCCTGCTCGCGCGCGGCCAGACGATGGTCGCGGCCGAGTCCTGCACCGGCGGCTGGATCGCCAAGGTGCTGACCGATATTCCGGGCAGCTCGAACTGGTTCGAATGCGGCGTGGTCGCGTACAGCTACGAGGCGAAGGAGTCGCTGCTCGGCGTGCAGCCGCAGACGCTGGAACGCACCGGCGCGGTCAGTCACGAAACCGTCGTCGAGATGGTGTCGGGCGCGCTCGCCCGCTACGGTGCCAGCGTCGCGGTCGCGGTGACCGGTGTTGCCGGTCCCTCGGGTGGCACGCCCGACAAGCCGGTCGGCACGGTCTGGATCGGCTGGAAACGCCGCGGCGGCTACGCGCGCGCCGAGCTGTTCCATTTCGACGGCGACCGCGAGGCCGTGCGTCGCCAGACCGTCGGCGCAGCGCTCGACGGTGTGCGGCGGATTCTTACGAGCTGACGCGCAATCCGCGGATCGCCTGACGCGATCGCTGTGGGATAATCGCTTCGACTTCGCTACGTCCTAACTGCTGAGACGTGGCGACGGCACACTCGCCGGGACAACAACAGAGGATTCCACGATGGATGACAACAAGCGCCGCGCGCTCGCTTCCGCACTCAGCCAGATCGAGAAGCAGTTCGGAAAGGGCGCGGTCATGCGCATGGGCGACCGCGTCGACGAAGCGATCGAAGTGGTCTCGACCGGCTCGCTGGGCCTCGACATCGCGCTCGGCGTCGGCGGCCTGCCGCGCGGCCGCGTGGTCGAGATCTACGGGCCGGAGTCGTCCGGCAAGACGACCTTGACCCTGCAGGTCATCGCAAGCTGCCAGCGCAATGGCGGCACCGCGGCCTTCATCGATGCGGAACACGCGCTCGATCCGACCTATGCCGAAAAACTCGGTGTGAATGTCGACGACCTGCTGGTCTCGCAGCCGGACACCGGTGAGCAGGCGCTGGAGATCGCCGACATGCTGGTGCGTTCGAATTCCGTCGACGTGGTCGTCATCGACTCGGTTGCGGCATTGACGCCGAAGGCCGAAATCGAAGGCGAGATGGGCGATTCGCACGTCGGCCTGCAGGCGCGACTGATGAGCCAGGCGCTGCGCAAGCTGACCGCAAACATCAAGAAGTCCGGCACGCTGGTGATCTTCATCAACCAGATCCGCATGAAGATCGGCGTGATGTTCGGCAATCCGGAAACCACCACCGGCGGCAACGCGCTGAAGTTCTACGCCTCGGTGCGCCTGGACATCCGCCGCATCGGCAGCGTCAAGCGCGGCGAGGAAGTGATCGGTTCGGAAACGCGCGTCAAGGTCGTCAAGAACAAGGTCGCGCCGCCGTTCCGCCAGGCCGAGTTCGAGATCCTGTACGGCGAGGGCTCCTCGCGCGAGGGCGAGCTGATCGAGCTCGGCGTTGCACACAACATGGTCGAGAAATCCGGCGCTTGGTACAGCTACAACGGCGATCGCATCGGCCAGGGCAAGGACAATGTGCGCCTGTATCTCAAGGAGCATCCGGAAATCGGTGCCGCGATCGACGCACAGCTGCGCGCGAAGCTGCTTGCGAAGGGCGGTGCTTCGCCGCTGCCGGCGGTGGAGGTCGAGGAGGCGTAAGGAGTTGCCGCGCAAGCCGAAGGATGACACGCGCAGCGTCTACGACAAGGCGCTCGGCCTGCTCGCGCGGCGCGATCATTCCACTCGGGAACTGAAGACCAAGCTCGCTGTACGTGGTCACGCGGCAGGTGAGGCGAGCGAGGCGATCGATCGACTCAAGGAACAGGAATACCAGAGCGACGACCGCTTCGCCGCGAGCCTCGCTCGGCGCAGGGCGGGGCAGGGCTACGGCCCGCGCCGGATCGCCGCCGAGCTGAAATCCCACGGCCTCGCCGATCCCGCGATCCGCGAGGCGATCGCGGCGGTCGATATCGACTGGCAGGCGATGGCGTCCGCGCAGCTGCGCCGTCGCCATGGCGCGGCCGCACCAGCGGATCACGACGAGCGCGCCCGGCGCGCGGACTTTCTCTTGCGCCGCGGCTTCGATCCGGCGACAGTACGCGCCGTCACGCGCGCCGACGTAGGCGATCCGGGCTAGGTTTTCGAGTGCCTGGCGCGGGGCTTTGTATCTGTGTCAGGCCCCCTTGTGTCGTCGTCCCCGCGAACGCCGGGATCCGGTGCCTTCTTCGGCTCGGCAAAGACGCTGGGTTCCGGCGTTCACCGGAACGACGAGGCGATTTTTCGATTGTCCTATTCCACATGATTGCGATCGTTCGTCCATGAAAACCTCAGAAATCCGCTCTGCGTTCCTGGAGTTCTTCCGCTCCAAGGGCCACACGATCGTGCCGTCGAGCTCGCTGGTGCCGTCGAACGACCCGACCTTGCTGTTCACGAACTCCGGCATGGTGCAGTTCAAGAACGTGTTTCTCGGCAGCGAGAAGCTCGGCTACGTGCGTGCCGCGGACGTGCAGCGCTGCCTGCGCGCGGGCGGCAAGCACAACGATCTCGACTCGGTCGGCTACACCGCGCGTCATCACACGTTCTTCGAGATGCTCGGCAACTGGTCGTTCGGCGACTACTTCAAGCGCGAAGCGATCGCCTGGGCCTGGGAATTCCTGACCGGAACGCTGAAGCTCCACAAGGACCGTCTCTGGGTCACCGTCTACCATACCGACGACGAAGCGTTCGACATCTGGAACAAGGACATCGGCGTGCCGGCGGCGCGCATCGTGCGCATCGGCGACAACAAGGGCGCGCCGTATGCCTCGGACAATTTCTGGCAGATGGCCGACACCGGGCCGTGCGGACCATGCACCGAGATCTTCTACGACCACGGCCCCGGCATCCCCGGTGGTCCACCGGGCTCGCCGGACGAGGACGGCGACCGCTACATCGAGATCTGGAATCTCGTGTTCATGCAGTTCGACCGCGCCGCCGATGGCACCTTGTCGAAACTTCCCGCGCCCTGCGTCGACACCGGCATGGGCCTGGAGCGCCTAGCCGCCGTGCTGCAGCACGTGCATTCGAACTACGAGATCGACCTGTTCCAGCACCTGATCAAGGTCGCCGCCAAGCTGACCAATACCGCGGATCTCGAGAACAAGTCGCTGCGCGTGATCGCCGACCACATCCGCGCGTGCTCGTTCCTGATCGTCGATGGCGTACTGCCCTCGAACGAGGGGCGCGGCTACGTGCTGCGCCGGATCATCCGCCGCGCGCTGCGCCACGGCTACATGCTTCAACAAGGCGGGCTCGGCCAGAAGCAGCCGTTCTTCCACGCGATGGTCGGCGCACTGGTCGAGGTCATGGGCGATGCGTATCCGGAATTGCTGGCCAAGCGCGAATTCGTCGAGCGTGCGCTGAAGGCGGAAGAGGAGCGCTTCGGCGAGACGCTCGAGCAGGGCATGAAGGTATTCGAAGACGTCGCGAAGAAATCCGGCAACGCGATTCCGGGTGATGCGGCGTTTCGTCTCTACGACACCTACGGTTTTCCGGTCGACCTGACTGCCGACATCGCACGCGAACGCGGATTGACCGTCGACATGGCCGGCTTCGAGCTCGCGATGGAGCAGCAGCGCGAACGCGCGCGCTCAGCGAGCCAGTTCGAAGGCAGAGCGAGCTTGCCAGCCGAACTCGCGAGCACGCTCGCGCCAACGAAGTTCCTCGGCTACGAGACGCTGGCAGCGGATGGCTGCAAGGTGCTCGCACTCGTGCGCGCTGGCCGCGCCGTTGATTCATTGAACGACGGCGAGGATGCGATCGTGATTCTCGACCGCACGCCGTTCTACGCCGAGTCCGGCGGACAGGTTGGCGACTCTGGCGTTCTGACGAACGCGGACGGCCGCTTCGAGGTGGGCGACACGATCAAGCTCGGCGGCGTGTTCCACGCCCATGTCGGGCGCTGGGGCGGCAAGGTGCTGAAACCGGGCGCGAGCATCACTGCGCAGGTCGACGGCGCGCGCCGCCAATCGACGGTGCTGAATCACTCGGCGACGCACCTGCTGCACGCGGCCTTGCGCAAGGAGCTCGGCACGCATGTGCAGCAGAAGGGCTCGCTGGTCGCGCCGGATCGCCTGCGTTTCGACTTCTCGCATTTCCAGCCGATCGGCGCCGACGAATTGCGCCGGATCGAGGATCTGGTGAACGCGGAAATCCGCCGCAACACGCAAGCGGAAGTGCGCGAGATGGCGTACCAGGACGCGCTCGATTTCGGCGCGCTCGCGTTGTTCGGCGAGAAGTACGGCGACGAGGTTCGCGTGTTGCGCATGGGCGAGTTCTCGACCGAACTCTGTGGCGGAACGCATGTGGGCCGCACCGGCGATATCGGTCTGTTCAAGATCGTCGGCGAAAGCGGCGTCGCCGCGGGCGTGCGCCGCATCGAGGCCGTGACGGGCGCAGCCGCGATCGCGTTCGTCGCTGAGGAAGAGGCGCGTCTCGACGAGATCGGCGGGTTGTTGTCCGCACACGGTGGTGAACTCGTCGACAAGCTGCGCCAGCTGTTCGACCGCCAGAAGAAGCTCGAGCGCGAACTCGAATCCCTCAAGGCCAAGGCGGCGAGTTCGGCGACGCAGGATCTTGCTGCGAACGCGCGCAAGGTCGGTGACATCAGCATCGTCGCCGCGCGCGTCGACGGGCTCGATGCGAAGGCGTTGCGCGAGGGTGTCGACACGTTGAAGCAGAAGCTCATCGACTGCGTCGTTCTTCTGGCAACCGGCAGCGATGGCAAGGCTTCGCTGGTCGGCGGCGTGCATGGCGCCGCGCTCGGCAAGGTCAAGGCCGGCGACGTCGTTGCGCATGTTGCCGCGCTGATCGGCGGCAAGGGCGGCGGACGCCCGGACATGGCTCAGGGCGGCGGTGTGGATTCACCGGCGCTGGACAGTGCGCTCGCCGCATTGCCGGAATGGATTGCCAACCGGCTGGCATGAATGTAAAGAAAGCGTGGCTTTGCCCGGTACTTCAGTTCATTGCGTGCACCGGGTGCCTTGGTTAGTATCGGCTGGTCCCACATCGTCGCCACCGCCACCCGCAAGGCCGTGGCGGAACAAGAGCGACGAGTAGGACAGGAGGGGAAACGGCAGCAAGGGAGGCGGCTGCCTGGTTCCCGGGATTGCATCGGCGCGCGGGTGAGAGGCAATACGCGATGGCATCCATCGGACCGACAAATCGTGTTACGGAGAGCACCACATGCTTATTTTGACTCGCCGCGTCGGCGAGACACTGATGATCGGCGACGAGGTGACCGTCACCGTTCTCGGCGTCAAGGGAAACCAGGTCCGGATCGGGATCAACGCCCCGAAGGACGTGGCTGTGCATCGCGAGGAAATCTATCAGCGCATCAAGCGCGAGCTGGCGCCGGGTGAGGAAGCTCCCGACAATTCCGGAGGCGGCGCCGCAAGTTGAGCTTTACCGATGCGACTGCACTGGTTATCCTCCGCGCCCCGAAAGTTGCAAGCGCACTGCGCGTGCGTTGCTTCGAAGAGCGGACACCAGCGTACATCCGGAGAGATGCCCGAGAGGCCGAAGGGGCTCCCCTGCTAAGGGAGTATAGGGTCAAAAGCTCTATCGAGGGTTCGAATCCCTCTCTCTCCGCCAGATACGAAAAACGCCCCCTAGTGGGGCGTTTTTCGTATCTGGCGGAGAGAGAGGGAAGGGAGAACCGGCAGCTCCGAAGGAGATGCCGGTTCGACCAATTCGCCAGGAGCGAATTGGGACGGCCGAACGGCCGGCCCCGCAGCGCGCAGCGCGGAGGGGTGAGCCCCATGGATGGGGCGAACAATCCCTCCGCCCATCCGCGCGCATCGCCGTTCGCGAGGCGTTTTTCTGGCGGAGAGAGAGGTCGCAGGAGAGCCCTCTCGGGTTCGACCATTTGCCTGAAGCGAATCGGGGCGGCTTCAAGCCGGCCCCGCAGCGCGCAGCGTGGGCGAGTGAACCCTGTGAATGGGCGAACACAAAATCGCCGGGAGCGATTTTGGACGGCCGAATGGCCGACCCAGTAGCGCGCAGCGCGGAGGGGCGAGCCCCAGGGATGGGGGCGAACAACCCCTCCTTCCCATGCGCGCCGCCCAATCGAGGATTGCGTAGAGCGCGCCGCATCCGTCGATTTTGCCCAACCCAGCAAAAAAAGGTTGACGCGCGCAACCTCGATCAGAATAATCGCGCGCTCTTCGCCGGCAGCACCGGCGGCACGCATGGTGTTAAACTTTGCGGCCGTGCAGTTGGCGGGAACAGGTTTCAGCGCGCCCGTAGCTCAGTTGGATAGAGTACCAGGCTACGAACTTGGTGGTCGGGAGTTCGAATCTCTCCGGGCGCGCCACTTGAACACGAAGGGTGCTGCGGCACCCTTTTTGTTTTGCTCCACCGGTTGTGCTCGTGCTGCTTGCGTGCACGCGCCGGATTGACGCGACGGGCTTCGGTTCCGTAGTATCTTCGACCCCTTCCGATAGTCGCGAGGTCGTCGGAAGTCGGGTGCTTCGGGGTATAGCGCAGTCTGGTAGCGCGCCTGCTTTGGGAGCAGGATGTCGGGGGTTCGAATCCCTCTACCCCGACCATTCCGGCCCGCGCGCAGGAGCGGTGAGTTGTTCGCGGAACGCGTTCCGCTTGCGGTTTTCCGCGACAATGCGGCTGACGATGCGCCCGTAGCTCAACCGGATAGAGCATCGGCCTTCTAAGCCGACGGTTGCAGGTTCGAGTCCTGTCGGGCGTGCCAGCGGGTAAAGTGCGGGTCGTTCGAGCGCTCGGTGGTACGCGAGGATCTTGGCAGCGAGATGCAGGAACGTTCCGCGTACCTGCGGAATGTTTCATACAGTTTCAATGGTGGGCGTAGCTCAGTTGGTTAGAGTCCCGGATTGTGATTCCGGATGTCGGGGGTTCGAGTCCCCTCGCTCACCCCAATTTGGTTACAATCCGAAGTTCGGGTTTGGGTGGGGCGTATGGCGCTCGCCCCCTTGCCCTCTCCCGCCAGCGGGAGAGGGGAGTGATTGTCGCGTTGGCGCGCGACTGCAGTAAAAGATAAAAGCGGGCCGTTAGCTCAGTTGGTAGAGCAGGAGACTCTTAATCTCTTGGTCCTAGGTTCGAGTCCTAGACGGCCCACCAATTTCCTTTGCGCAACCGCGCGCGGCGGCTACCAGTCGACCGCGCGGGCGAGGGTCCGATCCGGGCGAAAGTGGCGGAACTGGTAGACGCACCAGATTTAGGTTCTGGCGGGGTGACCCGTGAGAGTTCGAGTCTCTCCTTTCGCACGCCTTCGCATCGAATCGAGCCCTTCCGCGCAGCCAACCGCGTGCTGCCGGCGACCTGGCGCGATCCGCACATCGTTTAGAGGAACACCATGCAAGTCTCGATCGAAAACGTCGGCTCGCTCGGCCGCAAGCTCACCGTCCGCCTTCCCGCGCAGCGCCTCGAGGACACGATCCGTTCGCGTGTGCAGGAAATGGGCCGCACAGCGCGCCTGAAGGGTTTCCGCCCGGGCAAGGTGCCGACCAAGGTGATCGAGCAGCGTTACGGCAGCCAGATCCGCAACGAAGCGCTGTCGGAGATGATCGGCTCGAGCTTCCAGGAGGCGGTCAGCCAGGAAAAGCTGCGCCCGGCCGTGCAGCCGTCGATCGCGACGACCGGCCGCCCCGAGAACGGCGAGATCGAATACACGGCCACGTTCGAGATCCTGCCCGAAATCGGCAAACTCGACGTCAGCGGCCTGGAGATCGTCAAGCCGGTCGCGAGCGTCGCCGACGCCGATATCGACCAGATGATCGAGACATTGCGCCTGCAGCGCCGCAGCTGGACCCAGGTCGAGCGCGCTGCGCAGGCTGGCGATATGGTGCTGTTCGAATATTCCGCGCAGGGCGAAGGTTTCCGTCATCCGGAAGCCGGCACGGACCGCGTCGGAGCGATCCTCGGCTCGGGTGCGTATTCGAAGGAGCTCGAAGACAAGCTCGCCGGGCATAAGGCCGGCGATGAATTTTCCGCGCACATCGATTTCCCGACCGCGGTTCGCACGCCGGCACTCGCCGGAAAGTCGGCCGATGTAGCGGTGAAGCTGGTGCGCGTGCAGGAAGCGCAGCTGCCGGTGGTCGACGAGGCCTTCGCGGCCAGCTTCGGCGTCAAGGAAGGCGGCCTCGCGAAATTCCGCGAGGACGTGCGCGCGAATCTCGAGCGCGAGCTCAAGGGCGTGCTGATGGGACGGCTGAAAGCGGGTGCGATCGAGAAGCTGGTCGACGCGCATCCGGAACTCGAAGTGCCGCAGGGCATGGTCGAGAACGAGGCGAACCTGCTTGCGCGCCAGGCCGGTGCGCAGTCGCAGGAAGCGGTCGCTGCCTACCTCGCGCCGGCACGTCGCCGCGTGATCGCGGGCCTGCTGATCGCCGAGCTGGCGCGTCAGAATGACATCCGCCTCGATTCGCGCCGCGTCAGCGAAGCGCTGGCGACGATCGCCTCGACCTACGAGGAGCCCGAGAAGGTCGTTGAACTCTACACACGCGACCCCCAATTGATGAGTGCGCTGCAGAATCGCGTGATCGAGGATCAGGTCGTCGAGTGGATGGCCGAGCATGCGAAGCACAGCGAACAGCAGTTGAGTTTCAACGAAGTCATGCGGCCCGGCGCCTGAGCGCGCTTGGCGCTCGGGAGTATCGAATGTCCAGCCAGAGCATTCTGTCGACAAGCGGGCCGACCACCGGTCTGAACCTCGTGCCGATGGTCGTCGAGCAGACCTCGCGCGGCGAGCGCGCCTACGACATCTATTCGCGTCTGTTGAAGGAACGCGTCGTCTTCGTGGTCGGTCCAATCGACGACTACATGGCGAACGTGATCGTTGCGCAGTTGCTGTTCCTCGAGTCGGAGAATCCCGACAAGGACGTGAACCTTTACATCAACAGCCCGGGCGGCGTCGTCACCGCGGGCCTGGCGATTTATGACACGATGCAGTACATCCGCTGCGACGTCAGCACGATGTGCATCGGCCAGGCCAGCAGCGCGGCGTCCCTGCTGCTGATGGCCGGCGCGAAGGGCAAGCGCTACGCATTGCCGAACTCGCGCGTGATGATCCATCAGCCGTCCGGTGGTGCGCAGGGCCAGGCCACCGACATCGAGATCCAGGCGCGCGAGATCCTTTACCTGCGTGGCCGCCTGAACCAGCTCTATGTCAATCACACCGGCCAGAGCCTCGAGCAGATCGAGCGCGACATGGAGCGTGACCGCTTCATGAGCGGCGAGGACGCCAAGGCCTACGGCCTGATCGACGCGGTGCTGGACCGTCGCCCGCTCGAAACCACGACCGGCGCGTAAGCGCCGGACGCCACACGATTTTTCACCTTTCCGATGCCAGCGCGCCCCGGCTAGTCGCCCGGTCGCGCTGTGCTATCCTGAGCCGGCATTGAATACGGCGATATCCCGAGGCGGGGCATGACAGACGAGCGGCAGAGCCGATCGGGCGACAACGGCAAGATTCTCTACTGCTCTTTCTGTGGCAAGAGCCAGCATGAGGTGCGCAAGCTGATTGCGGGCCCGTCGGTGTTCATCTGCGACGAGTGCGTTGAGCTGTGCAACGACATCATCCGCGAGGAACTCGAGGAAAAGGCGGCCAGCGCGCGCAGCGACCTGCCCAAGCCGGCCGAGATCCTCGAGGTGCTCGACCAGTACGTGATCGGTCAGGCGCGTGCGAAGAAGGTGCTCGCGGTCGCGGTCTACAACCACTACAAGCGCCTCGAGACGCGCGGTCGCAGCGAGGAAGTCGAACTCGCGAAGTCGAACATCCTGCTGGTCGGCCCGACCGGTTCGGGCAAGACGCTGCTTGCGGACACGCTGGCGCGCCTGCTCAACGTGCCGTTCACGATCGCCGATGCGACGACCTTGACCGAAGCCGGCTACGTCGGCGAGGACGTCGAGAACATCATCCAGAAGCTGCTGCAGAAATGCGACTATGACGTCGAGAAGGCGCAGAGCGGCATCGTCTACATCGACGAGATCGACAAGATCTCGCGCAAGAGCGAGAACCCATCGATCACGCGCGACGTGTCCGGCGAAGGCGTGCAGCAGGCGCTGCTGAAGCTTATCGAGGGCACGATCGCTTCGGTGCCGCCGCAGGGCGGACGCAAGCATCCGCAGCAGGAATTCCTGCAGGTCGACACCAAGAACATCCTGTTCATCGTCGGCGGCGCGTTTTCCGGCCTCGAGAAGATCATCCAGCAGCGCTCGGAAGCGACCGGCATCGGATTCAATGCCGAGGTGCGCAGCAAGAACCGCCAGGCCGACACGAGTCGCCTGCTGGCGGACGTGCAACCCGAGGACCTGATCAAGTTCGGCCTGATCCCCGAATTCGTCGGCCGCCTGCCGGTGGTCGCGACGCTGGAGGAGCTGGACGAGGCGGCGCTGGTCAAGATCCTGACCGAGCCGAAGAACGCGATCACCAAGCAGTTCAAGCGCCTGTTCGACATGGAGGGTGTCGAGCTCGAGTTTCGCCCGGATGCGCTGACCGCGGTGGCGCACAAGGCGATCAAGCGCAAGACCGGTGCGCGCGGCCTGCGCACGATCCTCGAGCAGGTGCTGCTCGACACGATGTTCGACCTGCCTTCGCTCGAGCACGTGAGCAAGGTCGTCGTCGACGAGGCGGTCATCAATGGCCAGGCCGAGCCCTACCTGATCTACCGCGGCAACATGCAGAACCGCGCGGCTGCGGAGTGATCCGCTGCTGCGCGCGACACTTGTAAACGCGGCAAAAATCCTTACTTGACGATACGGCAGCGTGGGTCCACGCTGCCGTTTGCGTTTGCAAGACCCATACGTCCAGTACCCAGTCCGACCGAACCCGATGACCGACAAGCCGAACAAGCCCCAGAAGACTTCCGCCGACCTCATCGAGCTGCCGGTGCTGCCGCTGCGCGATGTCGTGGTATTCCCGCACATGGTGATTCCGCTGTTCGTCGGCCGCGAGAAATCGGTGCGCGCGCTCGAGATCGCGATGGCTGGCAACAAGAAGATCATGCTGGTCGCGCAGCGCAGTCCGGATGTCGACGAGCCAGGCGCCGGCGACCTTTACACGATCGGCACGATCGCGAGCGTGCTGCAGCTGCTGAAGCTGCCGGACGGCACGATCAAGGTGCTCGTCGAGGGCGCCGACCGCGCCGAGATCGCCACCTTTGGCGAGCGCAACGGGTTGATGGTCGCGCATGCGCGCGTGCTCGATGCGGCGTACACGCGCAGCGAGCGTGAGATCGACGTGATCGGCCGCCAGCTGACCAGCCTGTTCGAGCAGTTGGTCAAGCTGTCGCGCAAGATTCCGCCGGAACTGATGTCGACCCTGGCCGGCATCGAGGATCCGTCGCGGCTGGCCGATACCATCGCAGCCCATATCGCGGTGCGCGTCGCCGAGAAACAGCGCGTGCTCGAGACGATCGACGTCGCCGATCGCCAGGAGCTGCTGGTCGGCATGGTCGATGGCGAGATCGACGTGCAGCAGATCGAGAAGCGCATCCGCGGCCGCGTCAAGACTCAGATGGAGAAGAGTCAGCGCGAGTACTACCTCAACGAGCAGATGAAGGCGATCCAGAAGGAGCTCGGCGACATCGAGGACGCGCCGAACGAACTCGAGGAACTCGCCCGCAAGATCGGCGCGGCCGGCATGCCCAAGCCGATCGAGGCGAAGGCGCGCGCCGAGCTCAACAAGCTCAAGCAGATGTCGCCGATGTCGGCCGAGGCGACGGTCGTGCGCAACTACGTCGATTCGCTGCTCGGCGTGCCGTGGAAGAAGAAGACCAAGGTGCGCCGCGACCTGCAGCGCGCGCAGGAGGTGCTCGACACGGACCACTTCGGTCTCGAGAAGGTCAAGGAGCGCATCCTCGAATACCTCGCCGTACAGCAGCGCGTGAACAAGATGAAGGGTCCGATCCTGTGCTTGGTCGGACCGCCCGGCGTCGGCAAGACCTCGCTCGGCCAGTCGATCGCGAAGGCGACCAACCGCAAGTTCGTGCGCATGTCGCTCGGCGGCGTGCGCGACGAGGCGGAGATCCGCGGCCATCGGCGCACGTATATTGGTTCAATGCCCGGAAGGATCATCCAGAACCTGGCCAAGGTCGGCACGAAGAATCCGCTGTTCGTGCTCGACGAGATCGACAAGATGTCGATGGACTTCCGCGGCGATCCGTCGGCGGCGCTGCTCGAGGTGCTTGATCCCGAACAGAACCACACGTTCAACGACCACTACCTCGAGGTCGATGTCGACCTGTCCGAGGTCATGTGGATCGCGACCGCGAACTCGCTGAACATCCCGCCCGCGCTCGCGGACCGCATGGAAGTCATCCGCATCCCGGGTTACACCGAAGAGGAAAAGCTCAACATCGCCGTGCGCTATCTGGTGCCCAAGCAGCTCAAGGCGAACGGCCTGAAGGCGACCGAGTTGTCGATTGCCGAGGCCCCGATCCGTGACATGATCCGCTACTACACGCGCGAATCCGGCGTGCGCAGCCTCGAGCGCGAGATTTCCAGGATCTGCCGCAAGGTGGTCAAGGAACTCAGCCTGGCCGCGGCGAAGGCCGCGAAGAAAGGCAAGGCCGTCGAGGAGCGCAAGCGCAAGGTCAGCGTGACCGAGAAGAACCTCGACGACTATCTGGGCGTGCGCAAGTTCACCTTCGGCCGCGCCGAGCAGCAGAACGAGATCGGACTCGTCACCGGCCTGGCCTGGACCGAGGTCGGCGGCGACCTGCTCAGCATCGAGGCGACCGTGGTGCCGGGCAAGGGCAAGCTGATCCACACCGGCCAGCTCGGCGATGTGATGCAGGAGTCGATCCAGGCCGCGCTCAGTGTCGTGCGCGCACGCGCGGACCGGCTTGGCATCGATCCCGATTTCCACCAGAAGCTCGACGTGCACGTGCACGTACCCGAAGGAGCGACGCCGAAAGATGGACCGAGCGCTGGCATCGCGATGTGCACCGCGCTCGTCTCGGTGCTGACCCGCGTGCCGGTGCGTTCGGAAGTCGCGATGACCGGCGAGATCACGCTGCGCGGCCGCGTGCTGCCGATCGGCGGTCTCAAGGAGAAGCTGCTCGCGGCGCATCGCGGCGGCATCACGACCGTGATCATTCCCGAGGAAAACCGCAAGGATCTGGTCGATATCCCGAAGAACGTGACCGAATCGCTGGATATCCATCCGGTGCGCTGGATCGACGAGGTGCTCGATCTCGCGCTGGAGCGCCCGATCGCGCCGGCGACACGCGCCGATGGCGACGCTCCGCACGCGCGTGACGAACACGCGGTCGAGTCGACCGTGCGACCTCACTGAACGGAGTTCGGTCCGGCGGCATCGATGCGACGGAAAATCTCTTGCGCGCTGTCAAGGGCGGATGCGGAATTTCGCGTTCGCAACGGTCGTGGAAGTGCCCGAAAAGCGCGCTGCGCCTTGTGTTGCGCGGCTTTGGAGGCGCTGGTATAAAGAGCGCGCCGCGATCCAGGTGACGCCGATGTCCGGGCGATTGCGGAGAAACGAGATGCGCGAACGCGAGGCGAGCGAACCTCTGAAGACGCGCGTTTCGACTCAATCAAATTCACTGCGGGGCAACAGCCCCGTGCGGGAGTCCTAAATGAATAAAGGCGATTTTGTTGGCGCGATTGCGGATGCCTCCGGATTGACCAAGGCCGATGCGGAGCGTGCTGTCGAGGGAATGTTCAAGGTCGTCAAGAAGACGCTGAAGTCCGGCGAATCGATTTCGCTGGTCGGCTTCGGCACCTTTGTCGTGCGCAAGCGCGCCGCGCGTACCGGCCGCAATCCGCGCACCGGAGACACGATCAAGATCAAGGCGTCGAAGGTGCCCGCGTTCAAGGCCGGCAAGGCGCTCAAGGACGCGCTGGGTTAAGATCCACGCGGGTCCCTCCGTGGAGGAGCCGGTCATTCGTGGCCGGACTTCCCGGAGAAGACTCCGGGTGCTTAGCTCAGCGGTAGAGCGTCGCCCTTACAAGGCGAGGGTCGGGGGTTCGAAACCCTCAGCACCCACCAAGACTTTCCGGCTGGATCCTTATGGATCGCTTCCGGATCCGGGTCTGGGCAACGGTCGATACCTGTTGTACCGGACGCAGCGCCGCCTAGGTGCGATGCGATGCCCGGCCACTGCATGACCCAGCGAGGGCGCCCGCGTGGCGCCCTCGTTTTTCCCGGATCGCGCATCGGATGTGCCCCGTTTGCGGTACTGGCGCCGGCGAACGCGTAAAATCGCCGGTTCGACGAACTGCGCCTCGTCGCAGACACATGCTCAACCAGAACAGGTTCTGAACTCATGCTGCAACTCCTCCGCGGAAAGAAATCCGATCTGTTCGTGAAGATCGCGCTGGTGCTGATCACCATCGGCTTCTCGTTCTTCGGCATCGAGTCGTACTTCGTCGCCAACACGAGCACGAGCGTGGCCAAGGTCGGTGACAAGGAGATCAGCCAGGACCAGTTCCGCGACCGCTTCAACCAGTATCGCCAGCGCATGATCCAGATGATGGGCGGCGCGGCCGATGCCTCGTTCTTCGAGAGGCCCGAGGTGAAGCGGCAACTGCTCGACCAACTCGTCGATGAGCAGGTGTTGCTTTCCGCGAACGAGAAACTCGGCATGGTGGTTCCGGCCGAGCGCATTCGCCAGGAGATTCTCGCCATTCCAGCGTTCCAGAACGATGGCAAGTTCGATCCCGCGCAGTACAAGTTGGTGCTCTCGTCGCAGGGCATGTCGCCGGCCGGTTTCGAGGAACGCGTGCGCCAGGATCTCGGCCTGCGCGAATTGCCGATGCAGGTCGCCGCGACCGCACTCGTCACCGACGCCGAGGTCGACACCTATCTGCGCCTGAAGGACCAGCGCCGCGATTTCCGCTACGTGAAGCTCGACAAGCCGGCGCCGGAGAACACCGAGGTCGGCGCCGACGAGATCGATGCCTACTACAAGGCGCATACGGCCGAGTTCATGGTTCCCGAGCGCGTCGCGGTCGACTACATCGAGCTCGATGGCGCCAAGCTCGACGTCAACCTGACGCCCGACGACAGCGTACTCAAGGATCGCTACGAGAAGGAGAAGGCGCGCTTCGTCACGAACGAGCAGCGTCTTGCCTCGCACATCCTGGTCAAGGTCGGCGGCAAGGGCAGTGCCGACGACCAGAAGCGGGCGCTCGCGAAGGCCGAGGACATCGAGAAGCAGCTCAAGGACGGCAAGGATTTCGCCACGCTCGCGAAGCAGGATTCTGCCGACCTCGGTTCGAAGAACCAGGGCGGTGACCTCGGCTGGCTCGACAAGGGCACCACCGACGAGGCATTCGAGACTGCCTTGTTCGCGCTCAAGAAGGGTGAAGTTTCCGCGCCGGTGCTGACCAGCGAGGGTTATCACATCATCGACCTGCGCGACGTCCGTCCCGGCAAGACGCGCAGCTTCGACGAGGTCAAGCCGGAGCTCGCGAAGGAGTTCGCCGACTCCGAGCGTGAGCGCGTCTATACCGAAAAGGCCGGCAAGCTGACCGACTTGACCTATCAGGATCCGTCCTCGCTGGATGCGGCCGCCAAGGAACTCGGACTCAAGGTCCAGAAGACCGCGCTGTTCCCGCGCCAGGGCGGCGGCGAAGGCGTCGCTGCGAATCCTGCGGTGGCCAAGGCCGCGTTCTCGGACAGCGTGCTCGTGCAGAACAACAACTCCGATCCGATCGAGCTCGGCACGAACCACATCGCCGTCGTGCGCATTGCGGAACACAAGCCCGCGACGCCGATCCCGCTCGACCAGGTGCGCGACCAGGTGCGCGGTAAGCTCGTCGCCGAGCGCGTCGCCAAGCAGGCCAAGACGCATGCCGATACGTTGTTTGCGGAACTCGGCAAGGGCGAGACGCTGGACCAGCTGGCGACCGCGCAGAAACTCAAGGTCGAGAATCAGAAAGGCATCGGCCGCGACGCCGCGAACGTGGACAGCGCGCTGGTCAAGGCGGTGTTCGCGATGCCGCGTCCGCAGCAGGGCAAGCCTGGCAACCAGCTCGTCGATCTGGGTGGCGACAACTATGCGCTGGTTCAGCTCGATGGCGTCGTCGACGGCGATCCGTCGACGCTGGACGCGAAGACCAAGCAAGCCGCGCGCACCACGCTGACGCAGGGCGCCGGCACGGCGGTCACGCAGGAATTCATCGCTGCGCTGCGCAAGGGCACCAAGATCAAGATCTCGGCGGACAAGCTGCAGGATCTGTAAGCTGGAAGCAGGCACTCACCACCGAACACGGGCAACTCAAGCTCGGCGCTTCGTTCTCGTCGTCCCGGCGCACGCCGGGACCCAGTGCCTTGTGACGGTGCGCCCAGCGCAGTCGCTGGGTCCCCGGTGAGCGTTGGGATGGGATGCTTTGATCGGCTTCCGGTTCGGATAACGGCTCACGGGCACCCAGCACCGGCAGCGCCTTGCGGCCGGTAGCAACCCGCAGGGACCCGCGCCTCGTTTCTCGTCGCTCGGGCGAATGCCGGCATCCAGTGCCTCGTGATCATGCGCCAAGCGGAGTCGCTGGGTCCCGGCGTACGCCGGGACGACGAATAGGTGATGTTTTGCCCGGCTACCGGCACCGAGGCCTCACAGCCCCGTCATGCCCAGCGTGTTGTAGCCCGCGTCGACATATGTCACTTCGCCGGTGATGCCCGAGGCGAGATCCGAACACAGGAACGCACCGACGTTGCCGACCTCGTCGATCGTCACGCTGCGGCGCAGCGGCGCGTTCTGCTCGACGTGGTCGAGCATCTTGCGGAAGTTCGCGATGCCGGACGCGGCCAATGTCTTGATCGGGCCGGCCGAGATCGCATTCACGCGCGTGCCTTCCGGACCGAGGTTGTAGGCGAGGTAGCGCACGTTCGCCTCGAGGCTGGCCTTGGCCAGGCCCATCACGTTGTAGTTCGCCAGTGCGCGCTCGGCGCCGAGATAGGTCAGCGTCAGGATCGCGCCGCCGCGGCCCTTCATCAGTGGACGCGCGGCCTTCGCGAGCGCGGCCAGGCTGTAGCTGGAAATGTCGTGCGCGATGCTGAAGCTCTCGCGCGTCAGACCGTCGAGGAATTCGCCCTGCAATGCCTCGCGCGGCGCGAAGCCGATCGAATGCACGAGGATGTCGAAGCCGTCCCAGTGCTTGCCGAGGTTCTCGAATAGCGCGGAGATGTCGCTGTCGCGGGTCACGTCGCAGGGCAGCACGATGTTCG
This sequence comes from Dokdonella soli, assembly GCF_039523175.1. NCBI lineage: Bacteria > Pseudomonadati > Pseudomonadota > Gammaproteobacteria > Lysobacterales > Rhodanobacteraceae > Dokdonella > Dokdonella soli. Next base: position 181,696 of record NZ_BAAAEU010000024.1, on the reverse strand, counting down.
AACCGAACGTGGTCGCCGCCTCGTCGACGCGATCCTTGAGCTTCTCATCGACGTAGGTGAACGCGAGTTGCGCGCCTTCGCGATGCATCGCGTTGGCGATGCCCCAGGCGATTGAACGCTGGCTGAGGATACCGGTGATCAAGGCGCGCTTGCCGTGCAGGAAACCCATGTGCTCTCCGTGAGTCGAGTAAAGCGGAAGCGCAAAGTTTAACCGAGCGCCGCCGGCTCAGTCGTCGGTGAGTTCCAGGCGCAGCCGCTCGCCCAGGTGCAGGGTGCCACGCGCCTGCGGGTTCAGGCGCTGCAGGCGGTCCAGCGGGATCGCGTAATGGTGCGCGACACGCGACAGCGTGTCGCCGGCGACCACGACATGGACACGTGGGTTGCGTGCCGGTTTCCGCCGTCCGTCGTCGACCGGTTCCGGCTCGTGGCCCGGCAGCAGCAGCGTCGTCGACGGCATCACGGTCGCGCCCTCGTCGACCGCGTTCGCGGCGGCGAGCACCGCAACCGGGACGCCGATTTGCGTAGCCCAGCTGCCGATGCCGCTGGTGCGCGCCGCGCGTTCCTCGCGCCAGTCGCTCCACAGCGCAAGCGGCACCGCGTCGGCGGCCGCGTGGAAGCGCTCCACGCGCGCTGCAGGCAGCAGCAGACGATGCACCGCGTCGGGCGCCATGCGGTTGCGCCGGTACCCGGCGTTCCAGCGCTTCACGTCGTCGATGCCGAGGCCGGCCAGCCGCGCGGCCAGGCGCAGGTCCATGCCGGCTTCGAGCGTAACGCTCTGCAGGCGGTCGTCCTCATCCGGTTCGGGCAGCTTGATGCCGAAACGCGCCGGGTCGTCGATGATGCAGGCCAGCGCGAGCAAGCGGTCGAGGTGCTCGTGCGTGCCCGGATTGAACGCGAAACGCGCGAGTTCGTCGGCCGACAGCGCGTGCGGATCGCGTTGACCAAGCAGCTTGCGGACCCGGAATTCGCCGCTGTTGAACGCCATGTCGGCGAGGCGCCAGTCCGCGAATTCCTTGTAATAGCGCGCGATCAGGTCGAGCGCAGCCGAGGTGGACGCAAGCGCATCGAGGCGGCCGTCGTAGCCGGCGCCGATGACGACGCCCGCTTCGCGCGCGGTATCGGGCACGAGTTGCCACATGCCGGCCGGCCGGTCGCCGCGCGTCGCGACGGGCTGATAGCTGCTTTCGAGGTAGGGCAGCATCGCGAATTCGCCCGGCAGATCGCGCTTGGCGAGCTCATCGACCACGATGAGCAGAAATGGCATCGCGCGCTTCCAGCTGGCAGCGAACTGGCGCGCACCTTTCGCATAGGTCTGCGCCCACCGTTGCACCTGTGGCCGGTAGTCGCAGCCCTGCATCGCGAAGGCTTGGCGCAGGCGTGGCCAGGGCGAGGTGTCGGCTTCCTTGGCCGCTGGTGCCGATGTGGCAGCCGGTGGCGCGCTCGAAACGACTTCCGGCGGTGGAGCGGATGGCGATGTCGGGGGCCGCGCAGGTGGCGTCGCACACGCGGCGAGCAGCAGCGCCAGTACGCCGGGCAGTGCGACGCGCGCCTGCGCGACCGGCGGGCGCCTCATGGAGCCGGCATCCGGAAGTGGTCCTTGAGTCGCCGAAGTTCGGCGAAGCGTCCGACGCGGTCGGCATGGCTGTGGCGGTCAAATGCAGTGATCAGCGCCGCGCTGTCGATGCGCAGGAACGGATTGCATGCACGCTCCACGTCCAGCGCGACCGGCAACGTCGCCGCACCTTGCGCGCGCAGCGTTTCCACCTGCGCCGAGCGCGCCGCGAGCGCTTCGTTGTTCGGTTCGACCGTACGCGCGAACGCGCAGTTCGCCTGCGTGTACTCGTGGCCGCAGCAGATCAGAGTGTCGCCGGGCAGTGCGGCGAGCCGGTCCAGCGAGGCCAGCATCTGTGCAGGACTGCCTTCGAACAGGCGCCCGCAGCCGACGCTGAACAAGGTATCCCCGCAGAACAGCAGGCCATGCCCGAAGTACGCGATATGGCTCAGCGTGTGACCGGGAATCGCGATCACCTCGAAACGCAGGCGCGGCGCATCGAGCTCCACCCGCTCGCCGTCGCCGACGCGCACGTCGGCACTGGCGATCCGCGCGTCGACCGGTGCGTAGACCGTGGCGCCGGCCTCCGCCGCGAGCTCGGCTGCGCCGCCGATATGGTCGGCGTGATGATGGGTCAGCAGGATCGCGCGCAGTCGCAGCTGGTCGCGTGCCAGCGCCGCACGCACCGGCCCCGCATCGCCGGGATCGACGACCACGGCATCACCGCTCGCGTTCGCGAGCAGCCAGATGTAGTTGTCCGCGAAAGCGGGCACGGCGGTGAGGCGCAAGAGCCTGTCCATGATCTTCCAGTACCCCGGGGCCCTACGGGTTGGTCCGCAGAGGCCGCCATGCGGCAACGCGCCGCTTGAACGGGCAACCAGCCTGTCCGGCGCGACGCACTTCCACCTGACGACCTCTACGGAGCAACGCGGGGTGCTGGAAGATCATGGACAGGCTCCAAGTCGCGCATGGGCCGCGCGAATATAGCCAGCGCCCCCGACATTGACGTTAAGCAAACATTAGCTGGTGGATGAACGCGCTACACTTCCCGCTGCCGTTCAGGACCCCGCACTCGCCCGTGATCACCGGCCCCGACAACCTGTTTGCGTTGCCCGAACTCGAGGCGCTGTTGCGCGAGGAGCTCGCGACGTTGGCCGTGCGCGCGGCGCGCCAGCCGGCCGGCCGCGCCTTGCTGCTGCAAGCCTGCGCGGCGAACCGGGGTCTGCCGGTCGACACGCGCCATCTGGGCGCGATACGCGGGCATGTGGAGCGCGATGCGCTGCGTGGTGACGTGGCCTGTACCACCGACGCGCTGCCGTGGGAGGACGAGGCGTTCCAGCTGGTGTTCGCGCAGCACGTCGGCGATGTGCTGCCGTCGTCGCGTGCGCTGATCGACGAACTGGCGCGCGTGCTTGCACCGGGTGGCGTGCTGCTCTGGTGCGGGTTGAATCCGTGGAGTCCATGGCTCGCCTGGATCCACTGGCAGGCGCGACGTGGTCTGCCGGTGCCGCGCGTCATGCACGCGGACATCGTGCGCATGCGCCTGCTGAAGCGGCAGCTTGCACCGGCCGGCACCGACTATCTCGGCACCTGCTGGCCGCAGCGCAGCAAGCGCTCGGCGATCGGGCGCAGCGCCCTCCTTTCACCACTGCGCGGTGCCTGGCTGATCGCCGCGACGAAGCAGCGCGCGGTGCTGACGCCGCTGCGTCCGCGCGCGGCGCGCGAAAGGGTCGTGATCCAGCCGCACCTGGCCACGCCGAGCCGACGCGCCTGCGCATGACGGCCGCAAGGGAGCGCGTCGACCGCGTCGAGCTGTTCACCGATGGCGCCTGCCTCGGCAATCCGGGCCCCGGCGGCTGGGGTGCGTTGCTGCGCACCGGTGCACGCGAGAAAGAGCTCAGCGGCGGCGAGGCGCAGACCACGAACAACCGCATGGAACTGATGGCCGCGATCGCCGGCCTCGAGGCGTTGAAGCGCCCGTGCGAGGTCGTGCTGACCACCGACTCGCAGTACGTCAAGCGCGGCGTCGAGGAATGGATGGCGCGCTGGCGCGCGAACGGCTGGCGCACCAGCGACAAAAAGCCGGTCAAGAACCAGGATCTCTGGGAGCGGCTGTCCGCGGCGCTTGCCGGCCACCGCGTGACCTGGCATTGGGTCAAGGGCCATGCCGGCCATGCCGAGAACGAACGGGTCGACACGCTCGCGCGCGACGCCGCGCTGGTATTCAGGGAGCAGCAGGACGCATGAGGCAAGTCATCCTCGACACCGAGACCACCGGGCTGGAAGTGCAGCGCGGACATCGCCTGATCGAGATCGGTTGCGTCGAACTGGTGCAGCGCCGCGCGACCGGACGCACCTTCCATTCCTATCTGAATCCCGATCGCGCGATCGACGAAGGCGCACGCGCGGTGACCGGCATCAGCGACGAGTTCCTGCTCGACAAGCCGCGCTTTCGCGACATTGTCGTCGAATTCCTGGAATTCATCGACGGCGCCGAGGTCATCGCGCATAACGCGACATTCGATGTCGGCTTCATCGACGCGGAACTCGCGCGGGCCGGCGTGGAGAACGCGCGGCTTGCCGATCGCGCGCGCGTGCTCGACACGCTTGCGCTCGCACGCGAGAAATATCCGGGCCAGCGCAACAGCCTGGACGCGTTGTGCAAGCGGCTCGGTGTCGACAACAGCCATCGCGAGATGCATGGCGCACTGCTCGATGCGAACCTGCTCGCCGATGTCTACCTGGCGCTGACCGCGGGACAGGGCCATCTCGGCTTCGCCGACGAGCGCACGCCGGCGGAAGTGCGCGCGGTGGCGGCCGAGATGCAGATCCTGGTGCGCCCACGCGTGCTGCGAGCGCCCGATGCCGAACTCGCATTGCATGCCGCGCGCCTGGAGGCGATCGACAAGGCGAGCCGTGGCGCCTGCGTCTGGAAACGGCTGGACGCGCAATAAGATACCCGCAGGAGCTCCCTTGTAGGAGCGGCTTCAGCCGCGATGCTTCTGCTCTTGAGTGATACGCTCTCGGAGCATCGCGGCTGAAGCCGCTCCTACAGAACCCCTGCGCAGGAGCACGCGTGCTCAGCGCGCGCGCACCAGAATCACGGTCACGTTGTCCGAGCCGCCACCGTCGAGCGCGGCGAGGATCAGGTGATCGACGCATTCCTGCGGAGTCAGGTCCTGGCGACCGACGATCGCGGCGATCGCACTGTCCTTGACCTCCTCGGTCAGGCCATCGCTGCACAGGAGCAGCTGCATGCCCGGCAGCAGCTGGCCGCGCACGCTCTCAACGCGCAGCGATTGCGGATCGGTCACGCCGAGCGCCTGGGTGACCACGTTGCGGTGTGGATGGCTGCGCGCCTGTTCGCTGGTGATCGCGCCCTGGTCGATCAGCTCCTGCACATAGGAATGGTCCTGCGAGAGCTGCTTGAGGCCGTCCGCGTTCCACAGGTAAACACGGCTGTCGCCGACCCAGGCGACCTCGAACTCGTTGCCGGACAGACGCAGCGCGGCGATCGTGGTGCCCATCGGCAGCGCCTCGGAACGGCGCGTCGAGTGGCGGATGATCTCCTCGTCGGCGAGCTGGATCGCGCGCACGAGTTCAACACCGTTGCCGACCTCGCGCACCAAGGTATCTCGCGCGAGTGCACTGGCGACCTCGCCGTGCTCATGCCCGCCCATGCCGTCCGCCACCAGCCAGAGGCCGAGCTCCGCGTCCGCGTAGTAGGTGTCCTCGTTGTGCTCGCGACGCAAGCCGACGTGGGTGCTGTGTCCGAATTCGATCATGCGCAGGGCAGGGTTCCTGAAGGGGCCAACGCCTTCTCACGGGCGCATGCGGCCACCTTTTCGGCGCCGTGGCGGCATAGGATGCCGCCGAGTTTGCGCCATGCGCAAGTTCGCGTGCCCGCGCTCGCCTGCGAGCCGGGGTGGGGCGTTGGCCGAGGCGCCCGGCCAAGCCTCGGACTGTGGCCCAGCCCGCGGATCCATCGGCGATGCGATCGCTGGCGCCGATCGCGTATCGTTGCGATTCCATCGCCGGGAGTTCGCGACATGACGGTTCCGCTCCGTTTTCCCCTGCTGCTCGCCATGCTGCTGGTCGCACCACTGGCGCTCGGCGCCGACCTGCTCGTCGACCACGTCAACGGCTACACGCTGGACAGTGCGGGCAAGCTGCAACGCTTCGAGGCGTTGCTGGTCGATCGCGGCAAGGTCGTCGCAACCGGCAGCCATGCCGACCTCGCGAAGCGCGCGGATGGCGCCCGTGTCGTCGACGGCACGGGCCGCACGCTGCTACCGGGACTGATCGATGCGCATGGGCATGTGATGGGCCTCGGCTTCATGAAGAGTCAGCTCGATCTGACCGCGACGAAGACGCTCGACGAGGCGCTGGCCGCCGCGAAGACGTTCGCGGCCGCGCATCCGGCCAGCGCGTGGGTGCAGGGTCGCGGCTGGAACCAGGTGATCTGGAAGCTGGGTCGCTTTCCGACGGCGCACGAACTCGATGCGGTGGTCGGCGATCGTCCGGCGTGGTTGAGCCGTGTCGACGGCCACGCGGGCTGGGCCAACAGTGCCGCGATGAAACTCGCCGGCATCGACAAGGGGACAAAGGACCCGGCCGGCGGCCGCATCGAACGCGACGCAAGCGGCAATCCGAGCGGCGTGTTCGTCGACGGCGCGATGGAGCTGATCGAACGCAGGATGCCGGCACCCACACCTATCGAATCCGCCACCGCGCTCGATGCGGCGCTGGCCGAGATGGCCAGCGTCGGCCTCACCGGGGTCGACGATCCCGGCATCGACACGGCGACCTTTGCGCTCTACCGACGCTATGCCGACGAGCACAAGCTCACTGCGCGCATCTACGCGATGATCCGAGGCACAGGCGAGGATTTCGACACGATCAGCAAGGGTGGTCCGTTGATCGGCTACGGCGACGATTTCCTGAGCGCGCGCAGCGTCAAGCTGTACGCCGATGGCGCACTCGGCAGCCGCGGCGCGGCGATGCTCGCGCCGTACTCGGATGACCCGCACAACCAGGGGTTGCTGTTCTACAAGCCCGACGAGCTGGCCGCGATGATCGGCAAGGCGCTCGGCAAGGGTTATCAGGTCTGCATTCATGCGATCGGTGATCGCGCGAACCGTGAGGTGCTCGACAGCTTTGCCGCGGCCTACATGGCGCATGGCGGCGAAAACCTGCGCAACCGCATCGAGCACGCGCAGGTGGTTTCGCTGCAGGACATTCCGCGCTTCACGAAGCTCAAGCTGATCGCGTCGATGCAGCCGACCCACGCGACGTCCGACATGAACATGGCCGAGGATCGTATCGGCCACGATCGCATCGAGGGCGCATATGCGTGGCGCACGTTCCTGAAGCAGGGCACGGTGGTCGCGGGCGGATCGGACTTCCCTGTGGAATCGCCGAATCCGTTCTACGGCCTGTACTCGGCGGTCACGCGTCAGGATCATGCGGGCCATCCGCCCGGCGGCTGGCATCCGGAGCAGGCCCTCACATTGGTGGAAGCGTTGCGCGCGTTCACGCTCGATGCCGCGTATGCCGCGCACCAGGAGAAGACGCTCGGCACGCTGGAGCCGGGCAAGTGGGCCGACTTCATCCTGATCGACCGTGACCTGTTCGCGGTGAAGCCGGCACGGATCTGGCAGACGCAGGTGCTCGAAACCTGGGTCGGAGGCAAGCGCGTGTATGCGCACAGTGGTACGGGCTGAGCACGAGGCGGGCGAGCATCAGCGCGCCTGCCGCGAGGATCGTCGTATCCGGACCGCCTGCGGTAAAAAAAAACGGCACCGAGCGGTGCCGTTCGAACGAATCGTGGATCTGGATCTAACGCGCTGTCTTGCGCAGCTGTCGGTAGGCCACCACGCACATGAGCGCGGCCATGCCAAAGAGGCAGATGTCGCTCAGGGTGGGCAGAGGAATTGCGGTAACTGCAATAACCCGACACCTCCAGTCTGACGGTCCAGGGAACAGGGGTCGCAAATCGCTCCGGCCGCGCCGGAAGCACCCCCGTGGTAGCGGGGAGTGGAATCGAACCACTGACCTCCAGCAGGTTAGGCTAGCGAGCTGCCACTGCTCTACCCCGCGGCAAAAGTCTGCTCGCGAACCTCGGCACCCGCAAGATCCGGCCCGCGAGCGGCGCCGGCCCGTTCGGCGATGGCGGTGTTGCAACGAGTCCAGAAGCAAGAAAGCCCCGGAAAGTGTTGGCTTTCAGGGGCTTTCGCACTGGATTGAATGGTGGAGCGGAGGAGGATCGAACTCCCGACCTTCGCATTGCGAACGCGACGCTCTCCCAGCTGAGCTACCGCCCCACGATACTGTTTTCGGGCCAATCGGCCGCGAAAGGGGCGCGAATGATAGCGTGCGAACCGCGGATCGCCAAGCCTGACACCCATGATCGGCCCGTTCGGCTGCCTGCACGTGGCCAGGAACGATGACTTGATCGGCTTTTCGTTCCCCGTTGCGCAGGGAAGCAGAAGCAAGTCGACCAATGTTCATAGCCGCTCACACCCGACCGCTCGATGCGACGAGTCGCTCGCGCAACGCCGCGTAGTCCGCAGCCAGTGGCTCGGCTTGCGAGGGTCGGGCGAGCAGCGCAGCCAGCGTCGGTGGGACGTCGACGGCCGCTCCGATCAGCGGCTCGATGACGGAATCGAATTTCGCCGGATGCGCGGTCGCGACGATGGCGTAGTGTCGCTCGTCTCCGCGCACGCGCATGCGTTCGAGCACGCGCAGCGCGGTCGCGGTGTGCGGGCAGACCAGGGTGCCGTAACGTTCGCGGCTCGCGCGGATCGCGTCACGGATCTGCGCGTCGTCGACGGCCTCGGCGCGCAACGCGCGGCGAAGCTCGCCGGCGTCCGGATACAGCCAGCGCAGGCGCTCGAAATTGCTCGGCGCGCCGACGTCCATCGCGTTGGCCAGGGTCGCGATGCTCGGGCGTGGTGCGTAGTCGGTGCCGGCGAAGAATTCCGGCAGCACGCGGTTCGCATTCGTTGCCAGCACGATGTCGCCGATCGGCAGGCCCATCGTGCGTGCGAGCACGCAGCCCAGCGCGTTGCCGAGGTTGCCGGTCGGGATCACGAAGCTCAGCGGCTCGCCGTGCATGCGCCAGTGCCACAGTGCGGCCAGCGCGTAGTAGGTGATCTGCGGCAGCAGGCGGCCGAGGCTGATGCTGTTCGCCGAGGTCAGCGGAATGCTGCGTTTCAGCGCATCGTCGTTGAGCGCCTGCTTGACCAGCGTCTGGCACTGGTCGAACGTGCCGGCCACCCGCAGCGCGAGCACGTTGTCGCCGAAGCAGCCAAGCTGGTTCGCCTGGCGCGGTGACACACGACCATCCGGATACAGGATCACGACGCGGAATCCGGGCCGGCGATGGAATGCCGCCGCGACTGCGGCGCCGGTGTCGCCGGAGGTCGCGACGAGTACCGTCAATTGCGGCGCATCGAGTGGGCGGGTGCGGGCGAGGCAGGCGGCAAGGAAGCGTGCGCCGAAATCCTTGAAGGCTGCCGTCGGGCCATGGAACAGCTCCAGCGATTGCGTACGCGCATCCAGCTGGCGCAGCGGCGTTGGCAGATCCAGCGTCTCGCGACAGATCGCATCGAGTTCATGCGCGAGCAGGTCTTCAGCGAAGAATGGCTGCAACAGACGCGAGGCCACGCTGGCTAGATTGTTGCGGTCGTCGAAATCGGCGCTCGTGAAGCGCGGCAGGCGTTGCGGCACATACAGCCCGCCATCCTGCGCGAGTCCGGCGGCGAGCGCGGCGCCGAGGTGGAGCGCGGGCGATTCATCGCGGGTGCTGACGTACTTCATGCAACCAGTTCCGCTGCCGGCCCGTTCACTGGCGAAATCCAGGCGTCGCTGCCAAGGTGCGCGCCAGCGAACGCCGCTCGCATGCGGTCCGCCGCCATCTTGGCCAAGCGCTCGTCGGCACACCACGCGAACACGCTGGGTCCCGCGCCGGAAATGCTCGCGCCGAGTGCGCCGGCATCGAGCGCGGCCTGCTTCACGGCGGCGAAGCCCTTGATCAGCGGCGCACGGCGCGGCTCAACCAGCACGTCGTGCAGACCGGCGCGGATCAACCCGATGTTGTTGCCATGGCAGCCGGCGAGCAGCATGGCCAGGTTCGCGCTCTGCGCGACGAAGTCCGGCAGGGCGTAGCTGCCTTCGAGCGCGGCACGCGCCTCGCGCGTCTCCACCACTGCATGCGGATGCACCAGCGCGCAATGCAGCCCGTGTGGCACGGGAATGCGTACGAGCTGGTCCGCGGTTGCCAGCACGAGGCCACCGAGCAGCATCGGCCCGACGTTGTCGCCATGGCGACCACCGCTGGCGACCGCTTCGCCAGCGAGTGCGAACGGATACAGCAGCTCGCGCGGCAGCGCGCGGTCGAGCAGCGCATTCGCGGCAACCAGCGCGGCGACCGCCGATGCGGCCGAGCCGCCCATGCCGGAGCCGAACGGAATGCCCTTGTCGATCTCGATCTCGAGGCCGAACGGCAGCGCGAGCGCCGCGCGCATCGCGATCAGCGCCGCGCCGGCGGTGTTGTGTTCGGCCTCGAACGGCAGCAGTGCCATGCTGCCGCGGATCGCGGCGATACGCACCGTCGGTTCGGCGATGCGTCGCACGGTCACGCGGTCGCCGGGGCCGATGATCGAGTGACCGAGGATGTCGAAGCCGACGCCTACGTTGCCGACGCTGGCCGGCGCGAATGCAGTGGCAATTTGTTTCACGCTGAATGTTCCTGGGAACGTCGGCAGGAATGACGCTTTTGGTGAGAAGTGCGGCCATGGATGGCCGGCGTTTGATTCACGCGATCATGGACGAGCGCAAACATCATAATTTCGCTCCGAGTGCGGCGGAGACGCGCAGCAGATCGGCGAACACGCCGGCTGCGGTGACTTCCGGGCCGGCGCCCGGGCCCTGCACGACCAGCGGATTGTCTCGATAGCGCCGCGTCGTGAACTGCACGATGTTGTCGGTCAGGCGCAGATGCGCGAATGCGTGGCTGGACGGCAGCTCGACGAGACCGACGCGCGCCGTGCCGACGTGATCGAGATGCGCGACGTAGCGCAGCACGCTGCCGTTGCGCGACGCGTGCGCGTGACGCGCGGCCATCGCAGCATCGAGTTGGGGCAGATGGTCCATGAATGTTTCCGCGGAATGGGTGCGCAAGGATTCGGGAACAAGGCTCTCGACCGCGACATCGGCGAGATCGAGCTCGACGCCGGCCTCGCGCGCGAAGATCACCAATTTGCGCGCGACGTCCGTGCCGGAGAGATCATCGCGTGGATCGGGTTCGGTGTAGCCGAGCGCATGTGCCTCGCGCACGAGATCCGAAAACGCCTGCGTGCCATCGTAGCGATTGAACAGCCATGCCAGCGTGCCGGACAGGATGCCGTCGATCGCGATCATCTCGTCGCCGGTGTCGAGCAGGTCGCGCAGGGTCGAGATCACCGGCAGGCCGGCGCCCACGGTCGCCTCGTAGCGGAAGCGTGCGCCGCCCGCGGTCGCGGCGCGGATCGCGCGCCAGCGTGCGGACGGACCGGCACCGGCGTGCTTGTTCGGTGTGACCACGTGGATACCGGCGCCGAGCCAGTCCGCGTAGCGTTGCGCGACCGCATCGCTGGCACTGCAGTCGATGATGACCGCGTGCGGCAGATGCTCGGCCTGCACGTGGCGTGCGAATGCGTCGAGATCGCACGTCATGTCGGCCGCGTTGTTCCAGCCGTCTGCGGCGCCGGCCTCGCCGAGCCACATCCGACGACTGGTGGCGACGGCGCGCACGCGCAGATCCAGCTGGATGTCGTGCAGCAGCCTCGGCCGCGCCGACTGGATCTGCCTGAGCAGCGCCGCGCCGACCTTGCCCGGCCCGATCAGACCGATCGACAGGGTCTGCGGCGAGAGCCAGAACGCCGAATGCACGGCGCGCAGCGCGCGTGGCGCGTCAGCGCTGGCGACCGCGACCGAGATGTTGCGTTCGGAGGCGCCCTGCGCGATCGCACGGATGTTGACGCCGGTGCGCGCGAGCGCGCCGAACAGACGCGCGGCAATGCCTGGCGTGCCGGCCATGCCGTCACCGACGGCGGCGAGCACGCTGATGTCGCGGGCCACGCCGACGCTGTGGATCTCGCCGCGCGTGATCTCGGCCGCGAATGCGCGGCGCAGCGCCGTTTCCGCGTCGGCCACGTCGGCGTCGCGCACGACGCAGCAGATCGAGTGCTCGGACGAACCTTGCGAGATCATCACCACCGATACGCCGGCGCGGTGCAGCGCACCGAACGTGCGCTCGGCGGTGCCGGGCACGCCGATCATGCCGGCGCCTTCGAGCGTGACGACGGCAAGCTCGCGCGCGGTGCTGATGCCCTTGACCGGTGGCGAATGCGCGCCCACCGCGGCGACCTCACCGATCGCGGTCCCGGGATGCTCAGGGTGGAACGTGTTGCGGATGCGCACCGGCAAGCCGCGCGCGATCACCGGCGTCAGGGTCTGCGGATGGATGACTTTGGCGCCGAAGTATGCGAGCTCGCAGGCTTCGTCATAGCTCAACGAAGGCAGCGGAATCGCATCCGGCACCAGGCGCGGGTCGGCCGAGAGCACGCCGTCGGTGTCACCCCACAGGGTCAGTTCGCGGGCATCGCACAGCGCTGCGAATATCGCCGCGGAATAGTCGCTGCCGTTGCGGCCGAGCACGGTCGCGCGGCCGGTCCGTGTGCGCGCGATGAATCCGGTCACGATCAGCCAGGATTGCGCATGCCGCGCGCGCCATTCGGCGAACCGCGCGCCGCTCTCGCTCCAGTCGACAGCCGCACCGAGCTCGCCGTGGTTGACGACCAGCACCTCGCGCGCATCGAGGCAGGCGCAGTCGACGCCTTGCATCGCGAGGAAGTCCGCGAGCAGGCGTGCCGACCAGACTTCGCCCAGCCCCTGGATCGATTCGAATGCCTCGCGATTCGGCGTGCCGAGCACGGCCAACGCGCCCAGCAGATTCGCAAGTTGCGCGAAGCCCTGCTCGATCCACGCGAGTGTCGCGTGCGCGCGTGCATCGAGCAGGTCGTGCACGATGGCGAGATGGCGGTCGCGCAACGCCTGCCAGCCGGTGTTCCAGTCCGGTGCGCCGCTCGCCGCCGTCTCGGCGAGCGCGATCAGCGCGTTGGTGGTGCCATGCATCGCCGAGACGACGACGAGCTGACGAAATTCGGGTTGCGCATGCAGGATCGCGGCGACGCGCCGGAAGCAGCTCGCGTCGGCGAGGCTGGATCCGCCGAACTTGTGCGCGACGATCTGCTGGGCCGGCGTCGGGGCCTTGACGGCAACGTGACTGGCGGGTTCGGACATGGAATGGCCTCCTGATGTGGAGGCCCCGTTCCGCGCGGTCAGGGCTATGCAGCTCGGCCCTGTCCCTTGCGGGGCGGGGCCGTTGCTGGATTGGATCAATCGCGCGCGGGCACCCGTTCCACGGTAGTAATCGTGGTCGTCGTGGTCGTCGTGGTGGTCGTCGTCGCGGAAGCGGTGATGCAGGCGGTCGCGCACACCGGCGCGCTCCGGCGGATCGCCGGAAGGATGTGCGCAAGGTGGTCGTGACTGAGGTTCATGGTCTGCAGTGTGCGGGCATGCGCGGGGGGCTTGTCAAGTTCCAGGCGGAGTGGCTTCGGTCAAGCAGGCAGCAGCGCGACCAATGCGTCGTGCAGCACATCGCGGCGCCAGCCGTCGAGTGCGGACGGCCAGCGTCGCGCCGCCAGCAGGGATTCCAGATGCCTGCGCGCGCAGAGCAGGCCTTCGGGCAAGTCGAGTTCTGTGGCGCGTGCGGCGACGACTTCCTTCATCGCGGCGATCACGGTCTTGTCGCCCGCGGAGGGTGCACGCGGGATCGGCGCGAACTCGAGCTCGTCCGCTGCCAGCGGTGCGGTCAGCTCCGCGAGCAGTTCGGCGCGCTGCGGGCCGCGTAGCGCGCGCAGGCCCCTGCTGCGCTCCGCGAGTTCATCGCCATCCACCGGCGGCCGCGCGCAGAGATCGAGCGCATGCGCGTCATCGAGCAGCCAAGGCCGCGGCCGGTTGATCGCACGCGCGGTCGCATCGCGCCAGAGCAGCACGCGACGCAGCAGTGCCTGGCGTTCCGATGGCCACTCGGCGGCGCCACGCAAGGCGACTTGCGGCTGCGGATCGGGTTCGCGCTGGCGCGCGCGTTCGAGCATGCGCGCGCAGTCCTCGGCCAGCCACGCACTGTAGCCGCGCCGCTCGACGCGCGCTCCGAGTTCTGCGTGCAGCACCGGCAAATGCACGACATCCTGCGTGGCGTATTCGAGCTGGTGCTCGCTGAGCGGACGGCGCAGCCAGTCCGAGCGTGTCTCGCCTTTCGGCAGCTCGACGCCGGTCAGCTCGCGCACCAGTTTCTGGTAGCCAAGTCCGGCGCCGAGGCCGGCAAACGAGGCGGCGATCTGCGTGTCGAACAGCCGCGCGATCGAACAGGACCAGGTCGCCAGCGCTTCCAGGTCCTCGCTGGCGCTGTGCATCACGATCGTGCGCGCGGGATCGGCGAGCAGGGCGGCCAGCGGCGCAGGATCGACTTCGGCGGTCGGATCGATCAGGGCAATGCGTGTGTCGATCTCGACCTGCACCAGCGCGAGGCGCGGCAGGAAGGTGTCGATGCGCATGAACTCGGTGTCGAGTCCTATCGACATCGGAGCCGCATCCAGCAGGCGGTGCAGCGCGTCGCTGCGTTCGATCCAGTCGGTCAAGTGATGTCCCTCTGTGCGGACGATGGATGTCGCGTCCGGTCGTGAGTTGCGCGACCGTTCATCCTTCGATACCTCAGGACGAGCGGTGGCTGGGGTCTGACGCCGGCGCCCATCGTCGCGACGATGATCGATGACGGCTTCAATAAGCGGCGCCGAGCGCCGATAATCGAGGCACGATGCCCGGTACCGAAGTCGCACGCAAGCAGCACACCCTCGGCGGCGCCGCAGGCTTGGCCCTGCTCGCCTTCGCGCTGGCGTACCGCTTCTTCCCGGGCGTGTTGCATATCCAGCCGCAGCCGGAGCAGCGGTTCGCGACGAGCCTGCCCGGACAGCACGTATCGGCGCCGGCGACCTGGTCGGCGGTGCAGGCGCCACCCGCGCAGACGGCGCCGGCGAGCGCCTCGCCCGAGCCCGAATCGGGCACCTCGTTCGCCGAGGCGGTGCGCATGGGCCCGCCGGTCGCGACCACGAAAGAGGTCGCGGCCCTGCTGAAGAAGGCGCGCAACACGGAGGAGCAGGGCGCGCTATTGGAGCCGAAGGAAGGCAATGCGATCGCGCTGTATCGCGAGGTGCTTGCGGCCGCGCCGAACAATATCGAGGCGGAGGCCGCGCTCGAGCGCATCGGCGGCGCGCTGCGCGACTGGACCCTTGCGGCGATCGATCGCGGCGACGAGAACGCGGCGCAGCGCTATCTCGCGGTGTATGCGGAGCTGCCTCACATCGACGACGAGCTCGCCAGCGCGCGTGCGCGCCTGAAGACGCTGCGCCAGATCCTGCCGATGCTGACGCATGCGGCGAGCCTGATGAAGGCGGGGCACGCCACCGAGCCCGCGGACGCGAGCGCGCTCGCGGTGTATCGCAACGTGCTCAAGCTCGATCCGGGCAATCGCCTCGCCGACGCAGGCCTCGCCGAGATCGAGCACGGCTATCTCGATCACGCCTTGGCCGACGCCGCGCAGGACAATTTCACCGATGCCGACAGCATGTTGGCGCAGGCCTCCGCGATCCGCCCCGGATCGCAGGCGTTGCTGGAGACGCGTACGCGCATCGACGGCATCCGTGGTCAGCGTGCCGAGACCGTGCTTGCGCAGGCGCGCTCGGCCCTCGATTCGGGCAACGCGGACCTCGCCGAGCAGTTGGCCAGGAAGGCGCAGTCGATCAGCCCCGATCTCGCAGGTCTCGACAAGTTCAACCTGCGCCTGCGCAACGCGCGCCTGTACGCGAGCCTGTCGCCGGGTCAGGTGATCCGCGACCGTTTCCTCGACATCGCCGGCAACGCGCCGGCGGTCGTGGTGATCCCGACTGGCGAATTCGTGATGGGATCGCCGGCCGACGAGGTCGGGCACACGGACAGTGAGGAACCACAGCGGCGTGTGCGCATCGAGGTTGGTTTCGCGCTTGGCCAGAGCGAGCTCACGGTCGGCCAGTTCCGCGAATTCGTGCGTGCCGCCGAGTACGTCAGCGACGCGGAGAAGCTCGGCGCCAGCGCGGTCTACGAGGAAAGCTCCGGACGCATCGCCGATCGCCGCGGCATGACCTGGCAGAACGACTACCGCGGCGAGCGCGCCAGCGACAACCTGCCGGTGATCAACATCTCATGGAACGACGCCAGCGCCTATCTCACCTGGCTGTCCGCGCGCACCGGCAAGCACTACCGGTTGCCGAGCGAGGCGGAATTCGAATACGCCGAGCGTGCCGGATCGCACACGCGCTATCCATGGGGCGATGGCAATCCCGACAAAGTCGTCGGCAACTTCACGGGCGAAGGCGACCGCTCGCCGACCAAGCGCAGCTGGAGCGTCGCGTTCCCGCACTACAGCGATGGCTACTGGGGGCCGGCGCCGGTCAAGAGTTTCCCCGCGGATGCATTCGGCCTGTACGACATGGAAGGCAATGTCTCGGAATGGGTCGAGGATTGCTGGCACGACAACTACGTGCGCGCCCCGCGCGACAGCGCAGCCTGGGTCAATCCCGGCTGCGCGCAGCGTGTCGTGCGCGGCGGTTCCTGGGGCAGTGATCCGGACCAGGTGCGCTCCGCGTTCCGCATCGCCGCGCCGGCTGACACGCGCAGCGCGCGCGTCGGAATCCGCGTTGCGCGTGATTTGTGAACGCGATGTCGCGATCCGCGAAAAGCGCCGAGCAAACGTCCCGCACGACTCGTCAACGTGAAGTGCTGGCCCGCAACTTGTCAACGCATGACGGCGACGTGCTGCGTCACGGATCGAATCCACCGCGGAAGATCAGGTCGAGGTGCGGGATCGCAAGATCGATGTTCGGGTAGTTCTGGGCCGCACCGAGTTGCACGGCTTGGGCGTTCGCGAGCGAACAATTCGGATACGCGCAGACATAGGCAGGGTAGTAGAACGAAAGGTCGGGAGGAATCGCTCCAAACGCCACGACATAGTGGCCGCCCAGGGTCAGCGCCGGACTCGAGTAGGCGCCGGTCGCATCGGTCGCCGTGATCGCCTTGCGGATCGCCGCATCCGGCGCGTCATCGACGAAGCGGATACCGGCTCCGTCCGCGACGACGCCGAGCCGGCGCCACAACGAGTCGATGTCGGCAGGACCCGGTGCGTCGCCCATTTCGGAGTAGAGCCCGGCGAGCGCGCCCGCGTCGCGAGTGGCGTCGTCGGCGATCCGGATGATCTTCGCCACCGGCCAGTCCTGTTCGATGTTGCCGCCTGCGGCGATCACGCCGCGCAAGGCTTCCCGCAGCCCGGATCGATTGTGCGTGCGGCGGCGGATCTCCACATCGGCGAGCAGGCAGAACAGCGCGCCGCCCCAATACGTGCGGCCCCAGGTGGGCGTGCGGTCGAGTCCGCGATCGCCTTCCGCGGGCAATCCCTTCGGCATTCCATGCAGCATGTCGGCCCAGACCTTTTTCGCAGAGAGCTGGCCTTGCTGTACGCGCGCGATCGGCTCGACATAGGTCGCGATGCCTTCCTCGAGCCAGTGGCTGTTGCGCGGCACGGACGGCACCGCAAGGTGCACCATCTCGTGCGTCATCACCCAATCGTCATCGAGTTCCGCGAGCGTGACCGCTCGGCCGAGCCGGATCACGCTGAGCGGCCGGCCATCCGTGTCGCCGGCTCCCCACGTGGTGCCGCCATGCACACCGTCGCCGTCGACGGGCCGGATGACAACGTGCTCGTGGCGCACCGGGAATCGTCCAAAATAGCCCGCGACCGCCGTGGCCGCCTGCGCGACCCAGCGGCAGACGGGCGTCGCGCCGACCGCGAACGCGGCGGGATCGAACGTCAGTTCGACGACGGAATCGCCGACAGCGAACCGCTGGTCGGCGACGCAGGCCGCTGCGCGCTGCGCGATCTGCGGAAAGACATTTGGCGCGGCGGCACTGCCCGGCCGGGCGATCGACAACAAAAGCGCGGCGAGGCATCCGGCGAGCGTCCGCGTCGTTGGCATCGCAATCATGGGCAAGCCTGCATGCGGCAACCCCGGTTGGGACCGGCGTGGCGCCGCGCGAGTTCAATCCGGCGAACAGCACTGCGCGTGCGACGCGGCCGAGGCGATCCGCGAAGTCTTGCCGGTGGAGTGCACAGGCCAAGCCTGCGGCGTCCCAATTCGTTTCTGACGGATTTGTCACTGTTTAGGCAGGATGACGGGGACAGGGGACTGCTTCGTTTGCGGGACCGCGCCGCCGCGGGTCATCGATAACCACGGTCGACGGTGCGCGCACGTCACGTTGTCGCGCCAACCGGCGCCGGCGGTGGCAGACTCATTGGTATTTCGGAAACGCGCAGCCATTTACTCCTTCTTCAAGGCCTCAACGCCAATCTCGAGCGTCACCTCATCACTGTCGTTGGGAATGAACATCGCAAGGCCAAAGTCCGATCGCCTGATCGTGGTGCGGGCATCGGCACCGCAAGCGGGAACTTTCAGCAACTGGTGCTGGTGACAAGCGACAAAAACAACATCGAGAGCGACCGACTTAGTAACCCCATGCACGGTCAGATCACCGATAACCGATGCAAGCTTGTCGCCATTGAACATGAATGTGCCGGACTTGAAGGTGATAGATGGGAATTTCGCGGCATCAAAGAACTTTGGGCTCCTCAAGAATTCGTCCAACATCGGGACGCCGGTGCTGACAGAGCGAACTTCAATTGTCACATCCGCAGTGCCGGTGTGCCCGACCGAGTCGAGCGTTATGACACCGCTGATCTTGTCGAAACGGCCTCGAAACGTGGAAAAGTCGAGGTGTTTGTAGGCAAAGCTAGGCATGCTATGCATTGAATCAATGAGATAGGTATCGGTCGCCGCACCGGGTGCCGACGTCACTAGAGCCATCCACGAAAACAGAAAGAATCTGCAATTCTTGTTCATTGCACCCGCCCCTGATTGTGGTTGCAGGCAAATCGTATCGCGTTATGGGCTTCCTGCATCTGGCTGACGCAGCTGAGGCGTTTCGACAGCAGGGCCGCTCGATTGCATGGCTCCTTTCCGGTCGAACCAGCGAAGAGGGATGGCGACACGGTCGCGGCCCGGAACTAGGCAAAGTCAGTCATTTCATTAGTAACGTACCTTGGAGGCTATAGTGGGCAGGGCTGGCACGCACCATCGTCGGCTTTCGACCCCAAACGAGCGGTGACGAGCGGCGGTTCTCAGACAAGTCAACGGACTGCTGCGCCGGTCTGCTGTATACTTTTAATGTATGCGATGGCGACCGCTTTGCATGAGTGCCTAATTCGCGCAGGCCCAGCATGAGCTTCACGTCTCATCTTGCCATTCTTGCGTCCCTCGTCACCCTGGCGCTTACTCCGGGGTGCGCTACGATCGGTCGGGTCGGAAACCTGACCGACATCGCGTGTCAGAGCACGTTTTCACAGGCACTTTCTTCCGTGCTCGTCGAGCAAGATGAGACGCAGGAAATTGCGGACAGCCTCGCCGAGCGGACAGCCAAGAACCTCTCTGACCACGGCCCGCGTCCGTTCCTCGTAGCCTCACCATCTGGAACCGACTATACGTTCTTCGTTCAGCTCAAGAAGCCTGAGTGTCTATTGCGGCTCTACGGTCGGCGCAGAGGATTCGTGTCTTACACGAACAACCTCACGTACATCGCAACCAAACCGCTGCCACACTGTGTTTGCTCGGAGTAGATCCTTCGAGCAGGCCGGCCCTTTGGAAATGGAACTCGCCGGACCGGTCTCCTTCGACACGAGAAGACCGGTCCGGCGCTCGTTTTACCGAACGTCAACGGCCCTGGTCCTGCCGCTCACCGCGGACGGTGTGTTCCTTGTCCGGACTGGTGCTCGCCAGGAACGCGCTGCGTTGCGTAGGCAGGAAGCTGGCCGCCACTTTGTGGTTGCCGGGCTTGAGGCCTGATGTCCTCCACATCGCCTGACCCTTCGCGTCGAGCTTGACAGGGTCGCCCGCCTTGTTTCCATCGACGGCGAACTGGACCATCCCGGTCGGAACGTCGCTTCCGGTCGGCGCGATCCGATTCACGGTCGCAGTGAACGTTACGGGTTCCTCGACCGTCGTCGGATCCTTGTTGTCGCTGATCGTGATCCTGGTCGAATCAGCGAGGGCCCGCTGGCCGATGGCGTAAGTCTTCGCGAAGCCGAGGTTGCCCGTGACCATCACGTCGAATAGGCAGTTGTTGTGCGTATTCTCGCCCGTGACCGGCCGGCAGGCCTTTTGCGCGACACGTTCGCTGGCCGGCCGCACCGGCTTCGTCTTCGGGAGGACGCATGGCGGCTTCTCGAGTGGCCAATCTCGCATCGTGAACGTGTCGGTGGACGTACCCGATGCGTAGTCGAACAGACTGGTCTTGTCCGTCACGCGCCAGGCATCGGCGAATTTCTGATAGAGGTCGAGGTAACGCTGATGCAGCGAGCCGGGCATCGGCCCCATCGAGGTACCGTCCGGAAGTGCCGGCAACCAGTTGTCCGGCGCGATGGCGCCTGCGATTCCTCCCGTGGGGAAACTGCCCGGCGCGGCACCCGGGGTCCCATTCGTCGCCGCAGGACGGACAACGTCCACGTTGAGATACCACTTGCCTTGGTCGGCCCACCAGCCTGGCGTCACGAACAGGATGCTGTCGTCCGGGAAGTCGACTTCAAGACCACCTGAGGCCGACGTTTTCGCGATGCGACCGCGGTCCCCCAGATCGAGGCCCGCCGAACCCAACGTCGTCAAGACGCCGTCCACGCGGAGTTGAAGTCCCGCGGGATCCGGCACGCCACTGAAGTTCGGCTCGTAGGTGACTCTGTGTTTGCCTACGCGCGTCGCGACGGCCGTGTTGAGGCTCACGCAGGTTGCGAGTCCGTCGTGGGCATCGGGTCCGGGGTTGAACGTCGTCGCGATGGGTGCCTGGCGCGTCTGGATTTCCAGACCGTCAGAGTCGCGGAGAGAGACAAACTCACCTGCGCCCTGGAAGTCGTAATGTATTCCGTTGAGCGTGGTGATGTGCGGATCGCCGTCGATGCCCAAACTGCCGGTGTTGCCGGGGTCGAGCCAGTCCTTGAGGCGCGTGGCGGCCGTACCGCCTCCGTTCCAGCTCACGCTCAATCTTCCGTAGTAGTCATGCAGGTCAGAGCCTCCGCAGATCGAAGGTCCGCCATGAAGCTGACCGATGCATCGCCCGTTGCCGGTGTTGAAGAGGCACGATCCGGAGGAGCCGGGTTCCGTGACCCCGGAGTTCCAGAGGACATACCAATGGTTGCCCGACGGATCGTGCGTGGGCGACATGTACGCTGTGGTATCCGGTGCGCTGTTCGAAAAGCTGATGGCCTTTACGTCGGCCGCGGGATGATGGATGCCCACGGTCGACGGAGGCGTCGTTCCCGTGGCGTCCCAACCCGCATAGAAGACGTTGAAGCTGGGATCGGGCACGGCGGAAAGCTCGAAAAGCAGGAAATCGCTGGGCGCATAGCTGGCGTGATACGTCGCGCCAGTCTGGTTGTCGGTGAGAGAGCCAGGGCCGTGGGTACCGCAAGTTGCCGACTGATAGTTCCAGTAAACGACGATAGTGGAGTCGTTCGTACTGTTTACTCCGCAGTGGTTTGCTGAAAGGAAGTAGGGCTTGAAATCATGCGCGGTGTCATTGAGCAGCGTGCCGGAGCAATCAGCGGTTCCGTTGAGCGTGTAAACGCCTACCGCGCGTATCTGGTTGCGCCATGGGTCGCCGACAGGGCAGATCACGTCGTTCTCGCAGGCACCCTCCGTCCCACCACCGGAAACGCCCTTGTCAAAACCGCGATATCCCTGGTTGACCTTGCCGATTTCCACCACCGGCTGGGAAACACCGGTCGGCACGAAAACTTCGACCACGATTTCGTCGCTCTCGATCACCGGGGTCCATAGGCCGCCGAGGCGGTTGCGATGCCTGGACGTGTAGGGACCTTCCACATGCGTTTGCTTCGGATCGTAGATCCAGAGCTTCGCGCCCTCGGGCATCTCGAAACGAGTGATGCCGAGGTTCAGGCTCTTTGCTCCCGGCGACTGAATGCGCAGCCGCCACAGGCGTCCGTCCGGCAGCTTTTGCCAGGTGCCGGAGTTGTCCAGGGCATAAGCGACATCGGCGGAAACCGCGAAGCGGTGCGGGCCTGGATGCTGCGGTTCCTTGCCGCGAGCGCGATCTTCCTCCAGCAGGCGCTCGATATTGAGCTTGGGCAGAGTCTTGCGCTCGACCCGTTCGATGGATTTGTCCTTCAACGAGAAACTCCTGGGCTCCTCGTACATCTTGGCGAACCCCGAAACCGGGAATGCCAGGATCAGGACCGCAACGAAAAGCAGGTGAGCGAGCGAGCCCCAACCACGCAACCTTGCGAAGAACACTTTGCTTCTCATCGCACTCTCCTTTTGAGACGCCAATTCCCAAAACGACGTTAAGTCTGTGCTGTTCGGTTTCCTGCCCGGATCGAGCGCGGAACGTCCTTGGAGCAGCGTCGATAACCTGGACGGCGCGGGCATGTCTTCGAGCTGGATATTCACCGAACGGTAGTGGATGCGCGCCGGGCGACGCGATCGACAGCTGGAGTGACGAACACGATCTGCCGCCTCAGCGTGTCGACGACTGCATTGTCAGACGGCCCTGCCGGGGGCAGTGGTGTGCGAGTCGAACAGGCCCCTCCCTCGCTAGCGCGCGTGCCACGCTCTCTCGTGGAAGCGATATTGCCCCGTCAAGTGCTAAATGAAACCTGCGAGAACTTACAGCTGGATTGCGTTGCAATAGTGGTCAAGGCATTTACCTGTATGCCGAGGCGCTCTCTTCTTCATTTGTGCGTGCCAGGTCCGCGTAGTCGTAGTTCACATCGCTGTTTCCCGCTACTCGCACCGCTCGGCAGCACATGCGCAGATGCTGCTGGCGATGAGAGTGGGCGACTTCCGGCGGCGTATCGGTGCGCGCAGATTCGAGAGAGCCCGTCTCGTGAACAGCCGCGGCGCCCAGCGAAGACCGGGCCGACCTGGCTCAACGCTGGGCGAAAATACGGCTCAATCGAGCACGCAAACCAGCACTTTTTGTCATCTCCTGCGTCTCGTCTTCGCTTATGAAGTGAGAGCACGAATTTCATGTATTGGTGCTATCGAAGCAGTGGCGAATTTCGCTCTTTCGGTATCCATGGGTAGTTTGCGCCGTCCGCGAACGAGACTAGAAAAATGAACCCGTCCACGCCAACCTCCAGCGCTCGCTTCGTGCTACCGGCGTTGCGCAAAGATGAAGTCAGCGGCGCTACCTCCGAGATCTTCGAGGAGATGCGCTGGTCCAGGACATTGCTTGCGGGCACGATGATCGGCCTCGGCGTCATTGGCTTCATCTACGGTGATTTCGCGCTCGTCTGGCAACGCATTCCAATGGAACAGTTGCCCGCAAGGCGATTGTTCGCCTACCTCTTCGCCGCAATCGAACTGGCGACCGGTTTCGGCCTGTTGTTCGAGCGCTTTTTCCGACTCTCAGTCGGCGTGCTGACGGCGTTTCTTCTGATCTGGGTCGTGCTGCTCAAGCTGCCGGCGGTCGTCGCCGTACCGGGCATGGAGGCAACCTGGCTCGGGTTTGGCGAGATCGCAGTCATCTTCACCGGCGCATGGATTCTCTGGTCGAGTGCTGCGGGTGGTGAGCAGGGATTTCTCCGCTTTGCGAACGGCGCGAGCGGCGTGCGCTATGCGAGGCTCTTGTTCGCTCTGTCGCTGCCGATGATTGGGCTCTCCCATTTCATCTACAGTGCACAGACCGCCGCGTTCGTGCCCGTCTGGCTACCCTACAAGCTCGGGTGGGCGTATCTCACAGGCGCGGGCAGCATTGCTGCCTGCGTAGCGATTTTGTTCGGGGTCGTTCCACGCCTCGCGGCCACGCTCGAAGCAGCGATGCTCACGATCATCACGCTGCTCGTATGGGGTTTGGGACTCTTTGCAAAGCCCGGCGACCGTACGCAATGGACGGCGTTCTTCATCTCGATGGCGATCGCTGCAGGAGCGTGGGTCGTCGCCGCCTCATACCAACGGTGTGCGTGGTTTGCGTTGGCTTCACGTTCGGCACGTTCGGCACGTTCGGAGGCTGATTGACGTCCCGCTGCGGGCCATCGTCCACACTCAGGGCCGGTTGTCGATCGCTGCACTGTGACTATCCGCGCTTGGACGGTGCTCCGTGGCGCACTGCTCGCACCCGAGATGATGCAGCGCATCCTCGATGGTCGTCAGCCGGTCGATCTCACGGCCCATCGGCTCGAAAACTCTGGCCAGGAGTCCGCGCCACAACGCAAAAGCGCGCCATGTGGCGCGCTTTGGAGGGCTTCGCAGAGACTTGGTCTCCAATGGGCCAACTGCGTGGCGGTGGGCGCAGATTCGAGAGAACCTGTCTGGCCAGATTGAGCCGATAGAGACGCCACTTTCCTGTGATCTGAACAGGGAAGCCAACAGGGAAGGCTCAGGGAACGATCAGGGAAGAGAACAGGTACGTCACCGGCTTGGCCGTGGGCGCAAAGTATGTTTGCTTACACCTGACCGACGATGTCGTGCACGACCTCAACCAGGGGCCGCGCGAGACCGGCCGCGATGCGTTCAAGACGTTTCTCGCGCGCATGCGGATTCCGGTCAGATTGAACATCTGTTCCGATGAAGGCTGAACACGCCGTTGGTATTGAACCGGTTGCTGGAAGTGAGCAAGTGGCTCTTGCGTGAGCCCTTGCGTCACGACTGGGAAATTTGTGTGGGGAGTGATTTCTCGCTTGCCATACAGCGTATTGCCCAACGGGCAACCGGCTTGCCTGCCACCGCTCGCTCCGTCCAGCGATCGCTTCCGACCGATGGTGGACCTTCGCGCACTGGTCACACCATGACCCGGCCTCCCGCCACATCAAGCACCACGCCGGTGATCCACGCGGAGGCACCGCTCAGCAGGAACAGGGAGGCGGCGGCAATGTCTTCCGGCGTACCCAGGCGTCCGAGTGGAAACGCCTCCAGCATGCGTGTCTGCCGCTCGGGCGGGAGTGTGGCCCGCGTGCGTTCTGTCAGCACCGCCGAGGGCGAAATACAGTTGACGCGCAACCCCTCCGGGCCCACCTCCCGCGCCAGGTGGCGCGTCAGCATGATGATGGCGGCCTTCGCCGCGCCATATCCCGCTGGCGCTCCCGATGCCACGCGCGCGCCGGCAGAGGCCATGGTCAACATGCCGCCACTGCCGCGTGCGAGCATGCCGGGTAGGAAACTTTTGAGCGTAAAGAATGTCGACGTGAGGTTGTTGTCGATACTTGATCGCCAGTCCTGTTCGGTGATGTCCTGCACGGGAACGGGCTTTCCCGTACCGCCGCCTGCGAAGGCGAGCACGAAATCCGGCACGCCGAAGTGCGCTTCAACCCGGGTCCGCATGTGCTGGACCTGCGCGAAATCCGAGCAGTCGGCTTCCACGGTGATCGCTTCCCCGCCGATACCCTGCACGGCCTCCAGACTTGCCTGCAGCGCCACGCGGTCGCGTCCGTTGATTGCCAGGCGCACGCCGTTGCGTGCGAGGGCTAGACAGGTGGCGGCGCCAATGCCGCGCGAGCCCCCAGTGACCACGGCCACCTTGCCTTGCAGGCCCGGGAACGTGGGGAGAATGGCGCCGCCGGCAAGGTCGGAAGCATCAGTGTTCGTCATGGGTTCGCACCTCGATGTTGTGTTGATCGGGATCGAAGAAGTACAGCGCCTCTGCCCACCCGCGGGCACCAAGTTGCGAGGCGGGTTGGCCATCCCGGACAAACGGCGCACCTCCGAACGGAACGCCCGCCGCCTGCAGCCGCACGCGCACGCCTTCAAAGGCGCTCCGGTCCAGGCAAAAAGCCAGATGGACGGGATCCTTCGGGGACTCGGCCAGCAGGTAGAGCGTGCAGTGGTCGTTGACGCGCAGCACTTCGAATGACGCCGCGGTTCCCTCGTGGCGCAGACCGAGAAATTGCCAGTAGAACCGGGCGGATGCCTTGGCGTCGCTGACGCGAAGGATGAGGTGGTCGATCTGGAGCATGTCGTCGGTTTCCTGAAGTCGGAACGCGGTCCGCGGCATCGGCGCGCGCGGCTTGTTTGGCAGCGGAAGATGCGTGACAGTCTAGGAAGCGCTATGGGCGGATGCAGTCATTGATTTGGCATACCCGTCATTCAAAAACGCATGGGGAAGGCCCTGCCCGATGACGATGGACTGGAACGATCTGAAAGTGGCGCTGGCCATCGTGCGCCATGGCACCTTGAGCGCCGCTGCGCGCTCACTCGGTACGACGCAGCCCACTACAAGCAGACGGCTTGATGGGCTGGAGCGACGCCTGGGCGCGAAACTGTTCGACCGCGAAGCGGGCGGCCTGCGCCCCACCGTGTTGTGCCAGTCCCTCGTCGATGGCCTGGAGCGGATGGATGCGGGCGCCCTGTCGGTGCAGCGACAGGTGGCCGCGCGCGATACCGGCCTGAGTGGCGAGATCCTGGTGACCAGCCTGGATTGGCTGGGGGATGAGGTGATCGCCCCGATGCTGGCACGGTTCGGGGCGGTGCATCCCGGACTGGTGATCGAACTGGTCAACGACACGAAGGTGTTCAACCTTGCGCGCCGCGAGGCGGACCTGGCCTTCCGTTTCGGGTCGTTTGCGCAGGAAAACCTGGTGGAGCGCCGCATAGGCGAAATCGCCTACGCGCTGTACGCCTCCGAAAACTATCTCGAACGTCATGGATCGCCGGAAGCCACCAATGGCTTCAGCGGCCACCTGCTGGTGCTTCTGGATCGTGCGGCTGGAGAGGTGCCCCATGAGGCCTGGCTACCGGTGTTGGCGCATCGCGCACGCACGGTGCTTCATGCCAACGGGTTGCGCGCGCACCTTGCGGCCGTGCGCAGTGGCACGGCCATGGCCGTGCTGCCTTGCCTGCTGGCGAATCGGGAGCCCTCGCTGCGCCGAGTGGCAGTGCCGCATCCCGGCGTGGTGCGCGCCGTGCGTGTCGGCTTTCATTCCGACATGCGGGACACCCCGCGCATCCGTGCGCTGGTTGATTTCATGGTGCTGGAATTCGCATCGATGGAAGGGCAGATCAATCCGCAGGGTTGAAGCCTGGCGTGCCGGGCATCGAACTCGACAGTCCGAGCTCAAAGCTCGGCGCCCCAGCCGTGCCCGGTACTTCGAGCTTTTCGCTCGGTTCATCGAGCCCGGCGGCGCCCCAGGACAATATGAACGACACCAACGGCACGTTGTATCCGGAAGAGATCGGGGTCCTTTAAGCACCGGGGCAGTGGCAACGATCGAAAAGGTCGAACTGGAGCAAGACACTCCGGCATTGATCAGCTCGCCAGAAACGATCCCGGCTTGGCTCATTGATGCTTTGACCTCGTTGTTTGCCCTACTCCCGTTTGTCCAGGGCGCGTATCGAGCTAATTTGCGGATGTCCGAGGCTTCGCCCGGAAAGCGGATGGCTTATTGCGTTGGGCGGCGATCCACGGAAGCATGACGCGTGGCACGCACAACCATTGGCGCCATTCAGCATCCGGGCACGCCCCCATAGCGGCAGCGACCGTATTTAGCCAGGCCGGAATTTGCTCATTACGGTGGCTTGGTTACCACCAGTAGCATGTTCAGCCCTCGCCGGAATCGATGTTCAGTTTGACCGGAATCCGCACGCATGGGCCGCAGCTATTCGGAGCAGCTGCACGACATCGTTGTGACGTCGAATCCGGACGGCGCGCACGCCGCCGCCGAGTACGTCGTGCACGGCACGTACAAGGTCGCCGACGAGGGCTTGCCGCCTGCGCGCGGTCAGAGGTACGGGCTGCCCGGCGGTGCGTTCTTCGGATGCGCGGCGTGCGCGAACCGGCTAGGCTGGTCGGATGACACGTTGTATCTATTGTTTCGACAACTGCCGCTTGGATCCCGCTGGCCGCGAGCTATGGCGCGCCGGCAGCCTGGTTGCCTTGCCGCCCCACGTGTTCGACTGTCTGGCGTACCTGGTCGAACATCACGATCGAGCGGTGGGGCGCGACGAGCTCGTGGCGGCGGTGTGGGGGAGGGCCGAAGTCAGCGACACGCTGCTGGGACAGACGATGCTGCGCATCCGACGCGAGCTCGGCGACGACGGCAAGGAGCAGCGCATCGTTCGCACGATCCCGCGTTTCGGCTATCGCTGGGCCGCTTCGGTAGACATAGCGCCGGAGCAGTCTGCGGACGGCGGCGATTCCGCGGCCGCGCTCGCCATAGCGCACACGCGGGTGGCATCTACGAGCGTCGTGTCTGCCACGACGCCGGCGACGAAACGTCGATTCCACGTGTTTGGGCCGATCGCTCTGGTGGGTCTCGTGCTGCTCGCGGCCATCCTTGTCAGGCCGTACTTCCGCGACGAAGCACGGCGCGAGCGCCCAGTCGCCGTGTCGCCGGCCGAAGGAGCGATAACTGCGGCCGTGGTTCCTGCTGAGGTTGAACCCGGCTCCGACTGGAGCTGGCTGCGCTTCAGTGTCATGGATGTCGTTGCGACGCGTTTGCGCAAATCCGGCGTGCCGACCGTGCCCAGCGAAAACATGATCGCACTGCTGCAATTGCCGGCCAGTCGCCGTAGCGGTTCGTTGCGCGACGCGGCCGGATTCCGCCTGCTGGTGTCGCCGCGAGCGAGCCGCAGCGATGACGGCTGGCGCGTACACCTCGACGCTGACGACGGGGAAGGGCAGCACCATGTCGCCGAAGCGACGGCGCACGACGCGACTGAAGCGGCGCGCCTCGCTGCCGACAAGCTGCTGATCGCGCTCGGCCGCGAAGCGCCCGCAGTCACTAATGATGCTGCGCCGTATGCGGAGTTGATCAAACGTATGGATGCCGCGATTCTGGCCGATGACCCCGCCACCGCCCAGGCGCTGATCGAGCGCACGCCGGCGGTCGAGCAGCAAGCGCCGGAAGTTCGCTTGCGGCTGGCCAAGATCGATTTTCGCGGTGGACATTTGGATGCCGCTCGCCGCCGTCTCGTCGCATTGCTCAACGAGGCGCCCGCGCAGACGGCGCCGGTCCTGCGCGCCTCGGTTCTGAACGGACTCGGCGCAGTCGCGATTCGCAGCGATCAACCGCAGGAAGCCGAACGCTTTTTCGCTGAAGCCATCGACCTGCTCGTCGCGCGGTCCGAACCCGCGCAGCTGGGGCAGGCGTATCTCGGCCGCGCGGGGGCAGCGAAAGAGCAGCGTCATTTCGAGGCTGCCGCCGCCGACTACTCACGCGCACGCATCGCGCTCAAGCAGGCCAACGATACGCTTGCGCTCATACGTGTAGAGGCGAACGAGGGCTTTCTCGATCTCGATCAGGGCCGGCCGGCGCAGGCGCTGCCCCAATTCGTCCGCGCCAGCGCGGGCTTCGAGCAGTGGGGCGCGCTCAACGAGGCGATCTTCACGTATATCGGCCAGATCAGCTGCCAGCTCTCGCTGCTTGAACCCGCCAAGGCCATGGACGCAGTCGACGCTGCGGCGAAGCTCGCCACGCGAATCGAAAACCAGGATACGCGGGACTCACTCTCGATATCGCGCGGCAAGGCGCTTGCCGGGGTCGGCCGCCTGCGCGACGCGCGTGCCGTCCTCGCCGGGGTCCGCGATGCCCATCCCGCGGCGGGGGACGCAACCTCCGCGGCCGCCGCGATTCCGCTAGCGCAGCTCGAACTCGATGGCGAGAATTTCGCTACCGCCGCGCAACTGGCCGCCGCCGCCGTCGACACGTTGGGGCAACCGGGATATACGGACCTGCGAGCGCGGGGTTGGCTGATCGAGGTTGAAGCGCTGTCACGCGCGCGGGATGCGGCGAGGGCATCCGCGCAGCTTGATGCCTTCAAGGCTTGGGCGGACGAGATCGGCGAGCCCCGCGCCAGGTTGCTCGCGCAGCTGGCACGCGCCGTTTATGGCCAGCACTTCGATGAAAGCCGGAAATGGCGCGCCGAGTTCGACAGCGCTCGCTCGCTCGCTGAGCAGCAGGCAGTGCCCGCGGATGTCGCGGCGGTCGCCTCGGCGTATGCCAATGCGCTCATGGCCGAGGGCGACCTCGAAGCCGCTGCCGTCGAGGTCGGGCGACTGTCACGCTGGTCTGACCGCGATTTTGGCTGCGCTGTTCTCGAAGCGCGTCTGTATGCCGCGCTCGGTCGCGACGAGGCGCACCAGGCGGCGCTGGCAAGGGCTGGCGTCCTCGCCGGGGAGCGGACGATCCCGCAAGACGCTCGAGCCGTGCCTGTATC
Organism: Dokdonella soli; assembly: GCF_039523175.1. Lineage (NCBI taxonomy): Bacteria > Pseudomonadati > Pseudomonadota > Gammaproteobacteria > Lysobacterales > Rhodanobacteraceae > Dokdonella > Dokdonella soli. Next base: position 151,741 of record NZ_BAAAEU010000024.1, on the reverse strand, counting down.
GGCCCGCGAAGCCCCCGCGCATTGAACGCCAGGCAATACGAATCAGATCGCTGACGGCACATCGAGATCGGGTTTGCCATCGCCATTCACATCGGCGACCGTGACCGACTGGGGAAGCGTTCCGGTGGCGAAGGTCTGCTGCGTGGCAAAGCTCGGCGTCGGGCCGATACCGGTCGCGCTGTCGAGCGCACCGAAAACGTGGCAAGAACGAAGCCCCGATGAGATCCGAATGAAACCCGAATGAAACCCGAATCCCCTGTGAATGGCGTGATCCCCTAGGCGACCAAGACTATCGAGGCACGGCGCTGTGCCGGATCCGTTTCGCTAGGGGAATTCACTCGTGCGTAAATCATATTGGCGGCGACGGGCATCCGCCGGCGTTCTGCTGACTCTTGTTTCATCCATAACCGTCGCAGCCGGTGTCTCGGCACCCACCAGCCTCCAACAGGTCCCTCTGTTGCCGCCCAAGGCGGGCGCCACGGCCGTCGACTCCGCGGGCGTGCATCAAGGCCATCCAGGTGGCCTGAACCAACAGGTGAAACCCTCCAGTCGCAGCAAGTTCATCGCGGAACCGGATCGCAACGGCACCGATGTCTATATCGTTCGTCTGCACGATTTGTCGGTAGCCACATACGATGGACGCGTGCGCGGTTACGCCGCAACGAAGGATGCGCTGCAGCACCATTCAATGTCGGCTCGATCGCCGATCAGCAATGCAGCGCCCGTTGCTGCTTACCGCCAGTACCTCCAGAGCCGGCACGAGGCGGTGCTGGCGGCGGCTCACAGCAAAGGCATCGACGCGCCTGTACGGCGTCATTTCACCGACTCCATCAATGGCTTCACCGTCGCGCTGACCCAGCAGCAGGCGTCGACACTGGCACAGCTGCCGCAGGTCGCCTACGTGCAACGCTCTGATCTGCGCCCGATGCTGACCGATCGCGGCCCCGAATTCATCGGCGCCAAGACCGTCTGGACGGGCGGCTCGAACTCGGGCCTACCCTACCAAGGCGAAGGCATCGTGGTCGGAATGCTCGATTCCGGTGCCAATACAGATCATCCTTCGTTCGCCGCAGTCGGCGGCGACGGTTATGTCCACACCAATCCGCTCGGTTCGGGCCACTATTTGGGCGATTGCGCGAAGGGTACCGCAGTCTGCAACGACAAGTTGATTGGCGTGTGGAGCTGGCCCGTCATCACCAATAGCTACCAGGGCGTTCGTCCGCCCAGCGGCGAAGACTACAACGGCCACGGCAGCCACACCGCGAGCACCGCAGCGGGCAACGTTGTGAACAATGTGCCGCTGGTTGGGTCCTCGCTTGGCGATGGAGCCGGTACACCGACCGGATTCTCCTTCGCGAAAGTCTCGGGAGTCGCACCGCATGCGAACATCATCGCCTACCAAGTATGCTTCCCGACCGGCGGCTGCCCAGACGAAGCAGTCATTACGGCAGTCGATCAGGCCATCCAGGATGGTGTCGATGTCATCAACTTCTCGATCGGGGGCAACGAACGATTTCCATGGGACGATGCCCTTGCACTATCGTTCTTGTCGGCGCGCGCAGCGGGCATTGCGATCGCAGCGGCAGCAGGAAACAATGGACCTAATTTCTTCACCTTGTCGCACTCTGCGCCCTGGTATTTAGCAGTCGCCGCCAGCACTCACGATCGTGTGCTGAACATCCCGCAGAAACAACTGACGTTAACCGGCGGCGCCACGGCACCGCCTGCATTTGCCACTGATCCGTCGACGACTTACGGCGGCATTTCTGCCAGCGGAGTCACGGGGATCCTGGTCAACGCCACCGGCGACGGGCTTTGCGCGAACCCGTTCGCGGCCGGGACTTTTACCAGTAACCAGATTGTCGTCTGCAAGCGTGGCGCAGTCGCACACTTGGCCAAAGCGGCGAACGTCCGCGCCGGCGGCGCCGGCGGCTTTGTGCTAGTCAACGCCGGCTACCCCAACGACCTGGACGATCTGAGCAACGATGTGTATCCGCTGCCGGGCGTGCAACTTCATTCGTGGGACGGACAGGCGCTGCAGGCCTGGATGGCAGACGGCGTCAGCGCGCACAACGCGACGATCTCCGCGACAACGATTACGCGCAGTCTCGACCCGGCCACGGGCGATCAACTCGCAGATTTCTCCTCGCGCGGCCCCAGCAGCACGTTCGAGGGCAGCCTGTCACCGGGCATCAGCGCGCCGGGCGTAGACATCTTCGCCGCGTTCGCCGACGAGCATCCGTTCGATCCCGGTTCGGCGCTGTCGCGCGATTGGGCACTGGAAAGCGGCACCTCCATGGCCAGTCCGCACGTGGCCGGCGCGATGGCATTGGTGCGCCAGGCGCATCCCGACTGGACAGCTGCCGAAGTGCAGTCGGCCTTGCAGATGACCGCTTCTCAGACCGTTACCTACGGTGCCACCCCGTACACGCCGGCCAAGCCCGCCGGTACCTATCGTGCCGGGTCCGGCCGCGTCGACGTGCTCGCGGCGGTGAATGCGGGCCTTGTGATGGACGAGTCTGCGGCGAATTTCACCTGGGCCAATCCGCACAACGGCGGCGATGTGCTGCAACTGAACTTGCCGCAACTCGTTGACAGCCATTGTCGCGATGTCTGCTCGTGGATTCGCACGGTCACCGCGACACGCGATGGCACCTGGACGGTCAGCGCCGGACCCTGGACCTTCGATCGCTGGAGCACGGGCGAAGGCGAGATTTCGCAGAACGGCATCCGGTTCGATGCCTATCCGGCAACGTTTACGCTGCGTGCCGGCGAAAGCAAATCGATACTGCTGCGCGCCGATCTTACCGACGCGCAATTCCGCTACGACGGCACCACACACACCAGCGCGTCGGAGCAGATCGAGTTGTGGAGCAAAGTGCTCTTCACTCCGAGCAACAGCGCGATTCCCGCCGCGCATTGGCCCATTTCGGTCAACTTCGATCACGGTGTGCTGCCTAAAACGCTCGAATTGAATGCGCATCGCGATCAAGGTTCGTACCGGTTGCACAACGTGAACCTGCCGGCGATGGCGAGCACCAGCTACCGCACTTACGGCCTCACGAGACCGTCCGTGCAGGACATCTCACTCAACCAGGACATCGATCACATTCCGCCGCAGGATGACGGCGACTACAGCCACAACAACACGCGGACGTACCTGGTCGATGTGCCGGCCGGCAGTGCGCGGCTCGTTGTCGAGAACCTGAAGAATGTCGCGACGACCGCTGATGCGCGCTGGAAGGCGGGCTGGTTGACGATTTACGTGGGGATCGACAGCAACGGCACCGGTGTGCCGGATTTCACCAACGAAACGCTGTGCGTTTCCAATACCGAAGTGGAACTCAATTATTGCAGCATCAGTCATCCGGATGCGGGGCGCTATTGGGTGTTCATCAACAACGTGCGCGGCGGTCTGGCCGATGGTGATCCAACGATCATCCTCGACACCTATCGCCTCGCTACCGCGGTCGTGCCGGAAACGCCCGGCGTGGGTGTCCAGGTTTCAGGGCCGGCGAGTACCACCGGCGCGCCTGTCGATTTGGATCTGAACTGGAACTTGCCACCGATGGCGACGGACGACGTCGCCTATGCGGCCTTCGACGTCGGACTCGGCAACGCACCGGGCAGCGTCGGTTTCGTTCCGGTGAAGATCACGCGCGGCGGCGACGACGTCGGAATGACCGTGAGCCAGACACGCGCCCGTCCGGGCGATGTGATCGACGTCCATATGCATGTGCGTGAGAACGACAGTGGTATGGACCGCTTTTTCAATCTGCAATCCATCCTGCCATCGGGGCTCACCCTGGTACCGGGCTCGGCCACGGTCAACACCAGCGCCCAGCGCGCGAATCTGAGCGTCGCCGGCAACAGCTTGCAAATTGCTGGCACCCAAAAGGACTCGGAGAACTGGCCGCGCGACTACGTGGTCACCACGAGCCGGAACGATCCCCTTTGCCGCACGCCGATCTTCTCCGCGAATGGGCAATCCAGCAGTGGCGGCTTTGTCGGGTTGGTCAAGACGCTTGGACTGCAGCCGAACTTCGGCGGTCATGCAGACCTGTATGCAACGGCCTCGGCCACCATACCGCTGGCAAATTACTGGGACGGCGGTTACTCGCTGTACAACAACAGCGAATTCTTCTCGTACCCCGATTTGCAGATATCGCCGCAAGGTTGGGTGATCATGGAGCCGAACTTTGGCTACACCATGTTTCTGCATCAGAAATTCCCCTACCTCACCTTGCCCTATACGCCGATGATCGGTGTGTTGTGGAAGGGCACGCCGCAGGGTCTGGGATTTAATGGCCCGAGCGCGGTCGACGCCTTGGCTACGCCGTTGAATATCAGCATGGACCCCAGCCAAACCACCGGCATGGCCGTTGCGTACGGCACGAACAGCCACGATTTGATATTCGAATGGGTCGGCGCGCGTAGCGAGCACATCGATCTCAATACGGGCGTGACCACCACGCTGGACGACAAGTACGACTTCGAATTGCTGTTGAATCGTGATTACCGCTTCGGCGATGGCGAGTTCGAGATGATCATGGCGTACGACAATTTGAATTTCGGCAGCCAGGCCAGCCAAGGTTCGATCGGTGTCCAGGGTTATCACGGCCCACTGACTTCGTTTGGTCCGCTCAATGGCGATCTTGCTGTCAATTACGCCTACAATGATTTGCAATCGAAGCTTAGCAATGGCCTGCTGGTCTGCTACGACTATCGTGGACCGGAATCAACTCAGTTCGATCTGAACTTCAAGGTTCGGGTCAGTGAATTGGCCGCGGGAACGAATCAACTGTTGCACTGGGCCAGCCACATCGATGGCATGACGGATCGCAATGTCGATGCGGTCATTCAAGTCGTCGGAAATCTGACGCTTGCGGGCATCGCGGACCAGATTACGGCGCCCAACACAACGCTGCACGACATCCCGGTGCTGTATCACGACAACGGCACTGGCCCCGACACGGTAAGCGTCAGCGGCGCCCATGTCACCGCCGTCGTGCATGGCAACGCACCCGGTGACACGTTCGATCTCATCCCGGACCCCAACTTCGTTGGCAGCACGGTCGTTACGGTGACAGTAAGCGACCAGAACAACCCATCGGACCACGCCTCGACAAGTTTCTCGCTGCTGATCGGCAGCGACACGATCTTTGCCAACGGTTTCGAGTAATCGGTTCGCTTCGGCTGGCGTCGCCAACGCGACGCCAGCCGAATGCGAGGACGTTGCTCCGCCCTGCGCCGCGAGCCTGCGAGCGCGACAGGACCGCGCCCCGTCGCCAGCCAATCGAACGCTACGCCGGACATCCCGGCGATCTCGACCAGATGCTCGACCGTCGAGCACATTCCACGCGGCAATTCCCGCCGCGCAACTGCACTCGGCCTGACGTGGGCGGTACAGCCAGCTGATCGGCGAAGTATGAATCCCCCTTGCACCTGGCGCTCTTCGGCGGAGCGGGTAGCGCGACCGATGTCGATGCCGCAGCCTTCAACAGCTCACTGCTTTTTCTCGGCTCCCGTGGCAGCTTTCTGCCTGTCCTGTGCAGTTTGACCGGACTCATCCGGCGGCCGGTAGTCGCCGATAATTCCTTTCACTGGGCAGACGTTGAAGACTGGGCAGCGCTTGCAGCCAACCGCAATTGCAACAGGGCAAAGAACCATCGCGCTCTCCCTCATGGGACTGGCGTCACTTTACGCTTGTCTTATCCCAGCCGCTGCAGCGAACCGGCGCGCGTAGAGCCTGCGCGGCAGGCGCGCAGTCGGGCAAAACCCCTCGTTCGGCCAGCGAATTCGACTCGGCGACTCCGGACTCCGCAATCCGGGCCCGAGAGACGCCTCGCCTGAATCGGTCCATTGGCTCGAAAACTCTAGACGGGAGTCCGGCGCCACAACGCAAAAGCGAGCCATGTGGCGCGCTTTTGGGGTTCTTCAGAGACTGGGTCTCCGATCGGCTAACTGCGTGGCGGTGTGCGCAGATCAGTGAGAACCCGTCTCCAGGGAAGGGAACAGGAAAGCCGCAACTTTTTTTTCAGCAGTAGCTGAGCGGCTTCCGGCCCGAAGCGGCCGCTCGCGAGCGGCCGCTTCGGAGTATTCACTGACAGCCTCCTCCCTTGATCGGATTGACGCACTGGTAGGCGACGCAGTGGGAGAACGGCGATGTGTTGCCATGGCTGTCCGTGGCAGTCGCCGTGATGTAGCGGCCGGCCAGATTGAGCCCCGGCGGCGAAGTGAACGCGAACGAGAAGGTTCCAACACCGTTAGCACCCAATGTTGGTAGCCCGTTCGCTATGGTCGTCGCACCTTTCGGAGTATGTGCCACAGCACCACCTGCTTCGCACGTCGGCGTCGAAAAGACCTCGATGGCGTAGCTGTCGTTGCTGGACGACAGATAGCCTGTGATCGTTCCGCTGAGCGGGCCACCATTGGCGCTTTGGATGACTGGATAGTTCAAGCCGCGATTGGGGGCCGTCGAATCGGGGTTGTTGTAGCCGTACTTGAACCCATCCAGATTGATCTGCGCGCGGTGACGCGTGTGGTGATTGCCGATGAACCCAGCCCAAACTGCGGGATTGGCGTAAATGCTGTTCGATGCAATCTGGTTGCGATAGGTGCCGTCGTTGGTCAGCTCGATACCGAATAGCGTGTTGTTGGTAATCGTGTTGCCCAGCACGCGATTGTCGTGCGCACCCTGCCAGAAATAGATGCCTGCCTGGTTCGGCGCCGAAGTGCCGTCGAACCAGATGCAGCCCGTGAGTGGCGGAAGCGCTGGCGAGCAGAACGGCTCGGTCAGGCCGATTCGGTTGTTCTGAATTACGTTACCGGATGTACTGGCGCCCCGCACCTGGATGCCGTTATTGCTGTTGCCGATGACGTTGTTGAGGACGCTGTTGCCGGCCGTTTCGATCTGCACGCCGACCGCTTTGCCGCCGCTCGTCGATTCCCGATAGTCCAGTCCGATCAGATTGTTGATGATCGAGTTGCCGGTTGATGAAGCGCTGCCGTAGTTCGGTAGCGCGATGCCGCGACCGCCATAGTTCAGATCGCTGCCACTGGCGCCGGCGATGATGTTGCGGCTGCCGGGATCCGTGCCGCCGATCTGCGACGTTGTATTGGCGCCATAGAGCCAGATGTCGATCGCATTCGGGCTCAAGTGCAGGTTGCTTGCGCCGCGCAACTGGCCGCCGAACTGGTTGCCCCAGACGAGATTGTTCTGGCCGGCGGAAAGATTCAACGCGGCGGATGTGAAGCCCTCGAAAGCCAGGCCCTGCACCTGGTAGAACCCACTGCGCGCACCGTAAAACAGCAAGCCCGTGCTGTTTGGCCGGCTCTGGCCGTTGAGTACGATGCAACGGATCGCGCTGTCGCCGTTGCTGACCGTATTCCTCTTCGATCCGGGCTGGGTGAATCCATTGATGCTCAATGTGGGCACGGTGATATTCGGCAGATCGCTCGCCAGATTGATCACGAACGGGCAACCGCTACTGTCGATGTTGAACTCGATGTAGTGCGTACCACCGGAGGCGTTCGCGTCGATGATCGCCTGGCGCAGGGAACCTTCGCCGCTGTCGTGGGCGTTGGTGACGATCAGGGTGGTCGACGCGATATCGTTGACGTTCGACTCATAGGCGCCGCGATCCGGCGCGGAACCGATCACGCGCGGATTGCCGTCGAGGTCCGTGCTCGTGAGGCCGTCAAACGCGAATGCGCTGTTGATCGCCGGGGAGCTGCTTTGCAGGCGGAAATCACCGTCGGGCATCGCACCAGGATTGACGAATTGCGGATCAATGTTCATCGAACCGGAAGAGTTGCTGATTTCGCTGCCAAAGAGCGAGCCATAGATGTTGTCTATGAAAATATCGGAGCTAGGGTCGTTGTTGTGATCGAGATCGCCGGTTTGCAAGTACACGTCCTGCCCGGCGCTGCCCCATACGATATTGTTGGTCAGCCCCCCCTCGCCGACAGGCGGAGTGACCCCCGGTGGGACTGGCTCGCCGAACTGCATAATCACGCCCCGTCCCGCCGAATCCACTACGGTATTGCTGGTGACAAATACAATCCGAAGGCCGTTCGTAGTGTGCAGCGTTCCGGTAAGCAAGCTGTGGCAGGCTGAAGTCAGCCACAACCCGTTGACCGGAGAGCGCGAGATGAGGTTATTGGTGACGTCAACGGAACCGTCGTCTGAACAAAGATAAAGAACACGCAACCCGGTGCCGGCAAAATGGTTGTTTCGCACGGTCGTGGACGTGTTGTCGATATGTGCCATCCGCACATAGAACTCGGTGCTGGCGTTGAAATTCTGGAAGCGGATGCCCTCGATCGTCAGGCTGCCTTGCATATCCAGATTGCCGAACAGGCCGCCTCCGTCGAACACGGTGTTTTCCGGATTCAGAGTGCGATTTGCGCACGTACTGTCGTAACCGCCCAGCAGCTTCACGGCGTTGAGTTGAACCCCGGCGTCGCTCGCTGACGCGGTTGTCAGCAAGGTTCCGTTGAGGTTGTAGGTGCCCTGCACCAGCTCAATCACCGTGGTGTCGGATGCGAACAGCGCGTGCTGCAGAGCGAAGTTGAGCTGCGGCGCGTTGCCAACACAAAACACCGAATAGGCGTGCGCGGAGGAACTCGCCCCTAGCGCAACCAACAGCAGGCCAAGAATGCATTTGACGCCGAATCCGTAACGCATGACACGTCTCCCTGAAGAGTCGAAAGCCTTTCGACGTAGTCAATGCACGTCGAAGGGCGAACGAACAGGAATTTCAGAGCCGGACTCGACAGCAAGAGAAATCCAGGGGATGTCGCGCGGCCACCACCTCGCAAATGCGTTGCTCAGATGGCGCCAACTTGCCGCTGTGGATGCAGCGCATCCTCGATGGTCATCAGCCGGTTGGTCTCACGGTCCGGCAACTGCTCGATCCGCCCCCGATCGACTGGGCTGAGCAGCGCCGGCAGTTCGGCATCACGTCCGCGTAGAGCCTGCGCGGTGGGCGCGCAGTCGGGCAAAACCCCTCGTTCGGCAAGCGAATTCGATTTGGCAACTCCGGACTCCGCATTCCTCGCCCGCGAGACTCGTCGCCTGAATCGGCCTATTGGCTTGAAAACTCTGACCAGGAGTCCGGCGCCACAACGCAAAAGCGCGCCATTTGGCGCGCTTTTGGGGTTCTACAGAGACCGGGTCTTCGATAGGCCAACTGCGTGGCGGAGAGGGTGGGATTCGAACCCACGTTACGGCATAACCGTAAACCGGATTTCGAATCCGGCGCATTCGACCACTCTGCCACCTCTCCAGAAATCTGCCGGCGACACGGAGTGTCGCGCGCACCGGCGTATTGTTCATCCGATCCGTGGGACTCACCCTCCGCGCTGTGCGCTGCAGGGCCAGCCTGCGGCTGTCCCGATTCGCTCCCGGCGAATCGGTCGACCACTCTGCCACCTCTCCGAAGTGGGCCGCGCATGATACGGGGTGAACGTCCGCGAGACAAGATGGCGCGCAGTCCCGTTAAACTGGGCCCCCCGCCGCCGGCGCTTTCCCTTCCCGGGCCAATCCAGCATGAGCACGATTTCCACCCCGGTTTCCTTCGGGGAACTGATCGACAAGATCACGATCCTCGAGATCAAATCCGAACGCATCGGCGATCCGGCCAAGCGCGCGAACGTGCGCACCGAGCTGGACCTGCTGAACACGACCTGGGGCGCGCATCCGGCCTCGCAAACCGACATCACGACCGAGCGCGCGCAGTTGCGTGCGGTCAACGAGGCGTTGTGGGACATCGAGGACCGCATCCGCGTCAAGGAAAAGGCGAAGGCGTTCGACGCGGAGTTCATCGAACTCGCTCGCTCGGTCTACATCCGCAACGATGAACGCGCCGCTATCAAGCGCGCGATCAACGAAAAGCTGGGTTCGACCCTGGTCGAGGAAAAGTCCTACGAGAACTACCGCTGAGGCGACTCCGCGCGGAGCACCATGCGGTCGCCATGGGCGGCCGCGAACGCCTCAAGGCGCTCGATGACGTCGTCGACCTCGATGAGGTCCATCACGCCGCGATGTTCGAGCTTGGTGCCCCACGGCAGCGCCTCGGCCGGTTTTCTGCGGAACTTGCGCGCGGCCTCGTCGTAGCGGTCGACGCACCATTGGCGATCGGAATACGGGCCAGAGCGCGCCGGATTGCTCGCTGCGTGCAGGCCGAGCACCGCCGTGCCGACCGCATTGGCCATGTGCATCGGACCCGAATCCGGGCAAAGCACCAGACTCGCGCGTTGCAGCAGCGCGAGCAGTTGTTTCAGCGTGTCCTTGCCGATCAGGTCGAGCGGGCGCGTCTTCGTGTGCGCGAGGATCGCGTCGCCGAATTCACGCTCGAACGCGCTCGGGCCGCCGCACAGCGCGACGCGCCAGCCAAGCGCGAGCGCGGCGTGATCCATCACCGCTGCATAGCGCTCCGGCCGCCAGTTGCGCAGGCGGTGGCTGGACACCGGGCTGACCAGCAGGGTCGGCGTGTCGTCGCGCAGGTGCATCCGTGCGAACGCGTGCGCCTCGTCAGGAATCGGGATGTCCCAGCGCACCTCGGTCTGCTTCAAGCCGAGCGGTTCCAGGAAGCTCGCCATCGCGTCGAGCACATGATCGCCGCGGCGTGCCGGAATGCGACAGTTCACGAATAATCCGTGCAGGTCCTTGGATCGGGCGCGGTCGTAGCCGATCCGCAGCGGCGCCTTCACTGCGAGGCTGAGCAGATTCGAGCGCAGCGCGACCTGCATGTGCAGCAGCGCATCGAAACGGCGGCCGGCGAGCTTCTCGCGTACGCTGCGGAAGCCGGCACGCCCGGCGTGCTTGTCGAACACGATGAACTCGACGCCGGGCAGATCACCGACGAGCCGGTGTTCGAGCTTGCCGATCAGCCAGGTCAGCTGCGTCCGCGGCCAATGGCGCTGCACGGTGCGCAGCAGAGGCACGACGTGGGTGACGTCGCCGATCGCCGAGGTGCGCAACAGGCAAAGCGAGCCGGGTTCCGTTCCGGGTATTGGAGCTTGATCCATGCGACGCTTGCTACCATCTGGGGTGGGTGTGGGCGGAAGTGTGTGCGCCCCGCGAAAACGCAACTTGGCAGACGCATGATCGAGGCGCAAGTTCAATCGACGGCAACCGGCGCGATCGTGTTCGACCGCGCGCTCGGCATCGCACCGGATGATGCCTGGTTCGATCGCGCGCGCGCATCAGGCGCTGCCGCGGCCGTGCCTAGCGGTGGCCGCGGCGGCGTCGCGTTCGTCGACACGCCGGCGGGCGAGTGCGCGCTGCGTCATTACCATCGCGGCGGTTTCGCCGCGCGCATCAGCGCCGACCGTTATCTGTGGACCGGCGCCGCGCGCACGCGCGCGTTCCGCGAATTCCATCTGCTGGCGAAACTCGCCGGTGCCGGTTTGCCCGTGCCCGCGCCGGTTGTCGCACGCTACGTGCGCGACGGCCTGTACTACCGTGCCGATCTGATGACGCGCCGTATCGAATCCTCGCACACGCTGGCCGAGCGCCTCGCCGTGGGTGCGCTCGGACTGGCGCTCGCTCTTCGCGTCGGTCGCACGATCGCGCGGTTCCACGCGTCCGGCGTCTGGCACGCCGATCTCAACGCGCACAATATCCTCGTCGACGTCGCCGACGCGGTCTGGCTGATCGATTTCGACCGCGGCCGCATGCGCAAGCCGAAGCTCGCCTGGCAGCAGGCGAATATCGCGCGCCTGCGCCGCTCGTTCGAAAAGCTCGGCGCGCGTCGAGTCGGCGATTTCGATGCGCAGTTCTGGCATCCGCTGCTGGCGGCCTATCATTCCGCCCTGTCGCAGGATCCACCGGCCGCGCATGTGGATGGAGCGTTGTCGTGAATCTCGCCCTGCGCTTTCTCGGCGTCGGTAGCGCCCAGGCACCGGAGCTCGGCTCGGCCTGCGGTGTGCTCGAGCAGGACGGCTCGCCGCTCTTGATGATCGATTGCGGCGCCGAGGCGCTGTCCGCGTACCTGGACCGCTATGCCGGACCTCCGCATGCGATCTACATCACGCACACGCACATGGATCATGTCGGCGGCCTCGAGCGCTTGTTCTACCGGATCTATTTCGACTCCGAATTGCGTGGTGCCGTACGCATCTATGCGCACGCGGCACTGGTGCCGCTGTTGCAGGCGCGTGTCGCCGACTATCCCGAAGTGCTCGCCGAAGGCGGTGCGAATTTCTGGGATGCGTTCCGGCTGATTCCGGTCTCGCGCGGGTTCTGGTGCGACGGGCTCTGGTTCGACGTGTTCGCGACGCGGCACCACGCGCCGAACACGTCATTCGGCATCGCGTTGGAGGGCAGCGTCGTCTGGACCGGCGACACCCGGCCAGTACCGGAGATGCTGGGCGAGTATGCTGCGCATGGAGAGCTCGTCGCGCACGATTGCGCACTCGTCGGCAATCCCTCGCACACCGGTCTCGACGATCTGGCACGCGAGTATCCCGCCGAAATGCGGAGCCGCCTGATGCTGTACCACTACGCCAACGAAGCCGATGCGGCGACGATGGAAGCGCGCGGCTATCGCGTCGCGCGGCGCGGCGACGTGGCCGCGTTGGCGACGCCGCGGGTGCCGATGCCGGCGCCGGCCAAGGTGGGTTGAGATGGGCGCTGCGATTCCCCTCAAGCTCGAACTCGGGCCGCCGCGCGACCAGCGCGGGCGAGTGCTTTCGGACCTGCGCATCTCGGTCGTCGATCGCTGCAACTTCCGTTGCCCGTACTGCATGCCGGAAGACCAGTATCCGCGCGACCATGAATTCCTGAGCAAGGCCGAGCGTCTGCGTTTCGAGGAGATCGAGCGCCTGGCGACGCTGTTCGCGAGCCTCGGCGTGCACAAGCTGCGCCTGACCGGCGGTGAGCCGTTGCTGCGCCGCGACCTGCCCGAACTCGTGCGCAAGCTCGCCGCAGTGCCCGGCATCGACGACATCGCGCTGACCACGAATGGCAACCTGCTCGCGGAGCAGGCCGGTGCCCTGCGAGAGGCCGGCCTGAAACGCATCACACTGAGCGTGGACACGCTCGATCCGGAAACCTTCCGCGTGATGTCCGGCGGTCGCGGCGACATCGGGACGGTGCTCGCCGCGATCACGGCCGCCGAACGCGCCGGTTTCGCGCCGCTCAAGATCAACTGTGTCGTGATGCGCGGCACCAATGATGGTCACGTGCTCGACCTCGTCGAACATTTCCGCGGCAGCAGCGGCCACGTCGTGCGCTTCATCGAATACATGGATGTCGGCACCTGCAACGACTGGCGCCGCGATCTGGTCGTGCCGAGTGCCGAGTTGCGCACGCGCATTGCTGCGCGCTGGCCGCTGGTGGAACTCGAGCCGAACTATGGTGGCGAGGTCGCGAGGCGCTATGCGTTCGCCGATGGCGCGGGCGAGATCGGCTTCATCAGTTCGGTGACCGAGCCGTTCTGTGGCGACTGCACGCGCGCGCGTCTGTCCGCGGACGGCAAGCTCTACACCTGCCTGTTCGCGAATTCCGGACACGACCTGCGCGGCCCGTTGCGCGCGGGCGCGAGCGATGCGGAGCTATCCGGCCTGATCCGCGCGGTATGGAACGCGCGCGACGACCGCTACAGCGAAATCCGCAGCGAAGCGACGCCGGTATCGCGCGAACATGTCGAGATGTACGCGATCGGAGGATGATTTGACGAAGCGCGCGCCAAGGATTTCGCAGAACAAGCCGTCACCCCGGCGAAGGCCGGGGTCCGGTTTGCTTTCAATGGATTCCGGCTTGCGCCGGAATGACGAGCAGGAGAACGTTCTGCTCAGCCATCTCGATGCAGACGGCAGGCCACGCATGGTCGACGTCGGCGCGAAGCCGGCGACCCGCCGGGAAGCCGCAGCCGAGGTCCGCGTGCGATTCCCATGGGACATCGCCAAGACGCTGCGCACACAGGATCTGCGCTCCGCGAAAGGGCCGATCATCGACACCGCGATCATCGCCGGCACGATGGCGGTGAAGCGTACGCATGAGCTGATCCCGTTCTGCCATCCGCTGCCGGTCGAGAACTGCCGTATCGAGATCGGCTTCGAGTCGGAGACCGAGCTCGTGATCCGCTGCACGGTCGCGATCACGCACAAGACCGGCGTCGAGATGGAAGCGCTGACCGGCGCCAGTGTTGCCGCGTTGACGGTCTACGACATGTGCAAGGCGCTGTCGCACGAGATCGTTATCGATCATCTGCATCTGGTCGAGAAGAGCGGCGGCAAGCGCCGCGTGCGGCAGGGCAAGGTGGTGACATGAACTACCGGCTGCTGTATTTCGCGAGCCTCGCCGACCGCGCCGGTCGCGCGGAGGAAACGTGCGACAGTGCTGCACGTACGCCGCGTGAGCTGTACGCGGAGGTCGCAAATGCGCACGGCTTTGCGTTCGCCGTGGAGCGCCTGCGCGTCGCCGTGAACGGCGCGTTCGTCGGCTGGGACCATGCGCTTGCGGATCGCGACGAAGTGGTATTCCTGCCGCCGGTGTCCGGCGGATGAGACGTTTCCGACTCAGCGATACGGCGATCGATATCGCCAGCGAACGCAGCGCGCTCGATCACACGGCCGCTGGCGCGTACGTCAGCTTCGAGGGCTGGGTGCGCGACCACAATGATGGACGCGCGGTGCAGCGGCTCGACTACCAGGCATACGCGCCGCTGGCCGAGCATGAAGGCGAGTCGGTCCTCGCCGAGGTGCTTGCGCGTTTTCGCGTGCGCGAGGCGCGTTGCATCCACCGTGTGGGCGCGCTCGCAATCGGCGACATGGCAGTCTGGGTCGGTGTCAGCGCCGACCACCGCGACGCCGCGTTCGCGGCCTGCCGCTGGATCATCGACGAGGTGAAGCGGCGCGTGCCGATCTGGAAGAACGAGCACTACGCCGACGGCGAGTCGGGGTGGTTGCATCCGGACAATACGCCCGTCGGGCCCGCTTCCGACTGACTATCCGCTCGGCTTGGCATCGTGTACGAGAAGGTGACCGCGCTTGGCTGAAGCGGCGCACCGCTCTCGAGACCAAGCCGACGGCGATCGCGTTGTCGTGATGCCGTCGACCGGATCGCGCGGGGTCCGGTTGCGTGGTCGCGCAGTCCTAGGCCTGGTACAGCGGATACAGATTGCCTTCCTCGCGCTCGATCCGCATCACCAGCAGCTTGCCTACGGCCTCGTATTCCTTGAGGAATGCGGCGCAGTTGTCTGCGCTTACCGGAGCCTGCTGGTAGCGACGCACGAATTCGACGACGCCGCGCGCGATGCCGTTCATCTCGCGTCGGAAGTCGTGGATGAGCGCCTTGTTCTCTTCGTCGCCCCTGAACGATTGTTCGAGGTAGACGTAGAAATGCACGTTCTCGGTCAGCAGATGAGCCTCGAGACGCGTCTTGAACGAGAGCAGACTGTTCGGGATACCGGCTAGCGGCCCGCTTGCGCATCCTTGCCAAGCGTGCCGTAAAGCTCGACCAGCTCGCCGTGGTCGCTCTTCAGCTTGGCGACCAGACTCGCGTCGTACTTGATGGAGCGGGTGGGTGGCTGGACTGCGCTCAGCACGGTTTGTGCCGGCGGCGTCTGCTGGGCGGGCTTGCCTTTGAACCAGTTGCTGAACAGTCCCACGGTATCCCCCCTTTGCCTGGCAGTGTTCGACGCTGCATGCATCCGGGGAACCGGAGATGCGGCGCCGCGACGGTGTCGAATCGTCCGATTGTTTCGCGAGCGGGCAGGGGCGACCGTTGCGCGATGACGTCTATCGACCGCGCTGGACCATACTGGAAACGGGTGACATTGGAAATAATGAAATAAGCGATCCGTTTCGCAGTAATTGTCTTCGCGTATCTGCGATGACGGATGCCGGGTGGCCCGTCGCATTTTGGCGGCACCCGAATCGCCTTCCGTCGCTTCCTTTCGGTCTGGCGAGCGAGGCGCCGTGCTCACGCAACGCCATCGGGCATTGCGCGCATGGCCGATCGACCGGCCGTGGGCGGCCGGGCCGGCCAAGGGAGGGCTGCTTGAGGACTGCTCTAAGGCTTTGGAGGGTGGCAGCTCCGCCAGCTACATCCCGGCGCCCGAATCACTCACTACCGTTGCTTCCTTCCGGACCTGGCGGGGTTTGCAAGCTATCGTCGCGGGAGAACCGACGGAGCCGCCATAAACTTGGATGGCGGGATGTACTCGGCACATCCTGTGCCTCGCCCTGCGGGCAGCTTCGCTGTACAAATTCGTTCCAGACGAATTTGTCGAACCCGGTTTACCTATTTCGCGGGTTCGCATCCCGCCCTTTCAGCTTCGACGAAGCTGCGATCAGACGTGATGCTTGCTACCTTTTCGAAACTGGCGGAGAGGGCGGGATTCGAACCCGCGAAACGGTTTGACCCGTTTACACACTTTCCAGGCGTGCTCCTTCAACCGCTCGGACACCTCTCCGCATTTGAAACCTTGCGATCCGATCCGTCCATGGAGCGATCGCCGATCGGCATCCTGCCTCACCTCATGTCGCGCCCGCATTGCGGGCCGCGGAGGATACTAGGCGCACCCTCCGCATACAAGCGGAACGCTTCCCGGCGAGGCGCCGGACCTCCAGTCGGCTAACATCCCGCTTGCTACAATCCAGCCCTGCATACGCGGATCTCCGATGTCGTACCAAGCCCTCGCGCGCAAATGGCGTCCGCGCCGCTTTTCCGAACTGGTCGGGCAGGAGCACGTCGTGCGCGCGCTCACCCACGCGCTCGACAGCGGGCGGCTACACCATGCGTTCCTGTTCACCGGCACGCGCGGCGTCGGCAAGACCACGATCGCGCGCATCTTCGCCAAGTCGCTGAATTGCGAGAAGGGCCCGACCTCGAACCCCTGCGGCGAATGCAGCGCGTGCGTCGAGATCGACGCAGGCCGGTTCGTCGACCTGCTCGAGATCGACGCGGCCAGCAACACCGGCATCGACAACGTGCGCGAGCTGATCGACAACGCGATGTACGCGCCGACCCGTGGCCGCCACAAGGTCTACCTGATCGACGAAGTGCACATGCTCTCGAAGAGCGCGTTCAACGCGCTGCTGAAGACGCTCGAGGAGCCACCGCCGCACGTCAAGTTCCTGCTTGCGACGACCGATCCGCAGAAACTGCCGGTCACGGTGCTGTCGCGCTGCATCAAGTTCAACCTGAAGCGCCTGACGCCGGAGCAGATCACCGGCCAGATGCAGCACATCCTCCGCGCCGAGGGCATTGCGTTCGATGCGGAGGGCATTGACGTGCTCGCACGCGCGGCGGACGGCTCGCTGCGCGACGGACTCTCGCTGCTCGACCAGGCGATCGCACACGGCGGCGGCGCGCTGCACGCGGGCGAGGTGCATGCGATGCTCGGTACCGTCGAGCGCGCCAAGGTACGCGTGCTGCTCGATGTCCTCGCGAACGGTGACGGGGCGGCGCTGCTCGATGAGATCGAGCGCATCGCAAGCTTCGCGCCGGATTTCGCGCAGGTGCTCGACGAACTGGCCGGCCTGCTGCACTGCATCCAGTTGCTGCAGCTGATTCCGGCTGCAGCCGGCGAGGATGATGCGGAGCTGCTCGCGCTGAGCGGTCGCGTCGGTGCCGAGGACGTGCAGCTCTGGTACCAGATGGCGGTGACCGGCCGGCGCGACCTGCCGCTGGCACCGACGCCGCGCGTCGGTTTCGAAATGGCGCTGCTGCGCATGCTCGCCTTTGCTCCAGCCGGCGTCACGCCATCGCGTACACCGTCGGTCGCGGCGACGCCGAATGCCGCGCGTGCGACGCCGGCATCCACGCGTGCTGCGGTGTCCAGCCCTCAGCCCCCAGCGGTCGGCGCTCGGCCCTCCGCATCGGAGCCGTCGCGTGTCGCCGACACAAGCGTCCCCAGGACCGCCAGCGCCCCCCATTCGACGAACGATTGGTCCGACCTGATTGAACGCGCCGAGCTGCGCGGCCCGGTTGGTCAGCTTGCGCGGCACGCGAGCCTGGTGGCGATCGAGGAACGGCTGGTGCGGCTCGCGCTGAAGCCGGCGCACGAGCATCTCGCGGTCGGGCCGATGGTCGCGCAGCTCGAACAGCGCCTCGGTGCGGCGCTCGGCCGTGAGGTCAAGGTGAAATTCGAGCGCGACACCGGCGGCTCGGAAAGCCCTGCGGAGCAGCGCGCGCGCGCCGACAACTCGCGCCGGCAGGCCGCCGCGGATGCGGTGCATGGCGATCCGCTCGTGCAATCCCTGATCGACACCTTCGGCGCACGCGTGATTCCAGAGAGCGTGCGCCCGGCGGATACTTGAGCGATCCTTCCAGGATCGCCGCGATCTGGACGGCCGCAAAGCTAGCAGAAGTTCAGGCTTCGGAAGATCTACCGGCGGCCATCCATGGCCGCACTTTTCAAACTTGAGCGATCCTTCCGGGATCGCTGTGATCTGGACGGCCGCGTGGCTTGCGGACGTTCAGAGTTCGGAAGATCTACCAGCGGCCATCCTTGGCCGCACTTCTCAAAAAACTGAAACATGGAGTCGCCATGAAGGGTCCACTTGCCGGATTGATGCAGCAGGCGCAGCGCATGCAGGAAGACATGAAGCGCGCGCAGGAGGAGATTGCGCAGGCCGAAGTCACCGGTCAGGCCGGTGGCGGTCTGGTTAGCGTGCTGATGAGCGGCCGTCACGAGGTACGTCGCGTGACGATCGACCGCAAGCTGTTCGCCGACGATCCGGAGATGGCCGAGGATCTGGTCGCAGCGGCGGTGAATGACGCGGTCAACAAGATCGCCGCGCTGAGTCAGGAAAAGCTCGGTGGCCTGACCGCGGGCATGAACCTGCCGGCCGGATTGAAGCTCCCATTCTGACGTGAGTTCCGGTTCGCCACTCCTCGCCGACCTGATCGACGCGCTGCGCTGCCTGCCCGGCGTCGGCGCGAAGACCGCGCAGCGCATGGCTTTCCATGTGCTCGAACGCGACCGTGCCGGAGCGAGGAAACTGGCCGAGCGGCTCGCTGCCGCGGTCGAGCGCATCGGCAACTGCACGCGCTGCCGCACGTTCAGCGAAGAGCCGATCTGTGCGCTGTGCGCGAATCCTTCGCGCGACCGCAGCCTGCTCTGTGTCGTCGAGACACCGGTCGATCAGCTCGCGATCGAGCAGGCGACCGGTTTCCGCGGTCACTATTTCGTGCTGCTCGGGCGCTTGTCGCCGCTGGACGGGCTCGGACCGAAGGAACTCGGCCTCGACCTGCTCGCGCAGCGGCTGGCCGAAGGCGAGGTGCAGGAGCTCATCGTCGCGACCAACCCGACTGTCGAAGGCGAGGCAACCGCGCATCTGCTTGCGCAGCTCGCGCGGGCGGCTGGCATTCGTGCGAGCCGGCTCGCGCATGGCGTGCCGCTCGGCGGCGAATTGGAGTTCATCGATCGCGGTACGCTCGCGCACGCGTTCGGCGGGCGCCAGACGCTTTAGGGCCGGGAATTGGGAATGGAGAATTGGGAATTGGGGAAACCTGCTCTACCATTCCCGATTCTCCATTCCCGATTCGCCGCTCAATGACCGACACGCTGTTCGCCAAGATCATCCGCCGCGAGATTCCCGCAGACATCGTCTACGAGGACGAAGCCGTACTCGCGTTCCGCGACATCAACCCGCAGGCGCCGGTGCATGTGCTGTTCGTGCCGAAGACGCCGATCGCGACCTTGAACGACCTGACCGACGCCGATTCGCTCAGCGTCGGCAAGCTCGTGCTCGCGGCAACGCGCTATGCGAAGGCGCAAGGTCTCGCCGAGAATGGCTATCGTTGCGTGATGAACTGCAACCGCGACGGCGGCCAGACCGTGTTCCACCTGCATCTGCACCTGCTCGGTGGCCGTGTCATGCAGTGGCCGCCCGGCTGAACCGGCCAGCGCCGGGTTTCAGTGGCCGGTCGGCTTTGGATTCGGCGGGGTGTTCGGGCGCTCGCGGATGATCACGGTCCCACCGCCCCAGTACGGCCCCCAGTACGGGCCGTAACCCCAGTACGGGCCAAAACCGTACATCCAGGGGTCGTAGTACGGCGTCCGCACATACAGCGGCCGTTTCGGCCAAAGATAGATCGCGTCGGCGGCGACATGCGGATAGCTGTAGTCGAATTCGCCGACCTTGCCGCGGTCGGTACCGGTGACGCGGCCGACGATGGTCAGATCGCGACCGCGCTGGAATTCCTCCGGGTCATAGAAGCCATTGCGGCAGGCGATGAAGCGTCCGCCACTGGCGTCACTCGAGCGTGGGCGCGCGCTGTCGTCGAGTTGGCGCGCGAGGATCTCGAAGCAGGTCGCATCCGTCTTGGGCTCGACCTTGATGATCTCGCCGCCCCAGCGCACGGTCTGGCCGCTGCCGGCATTCGCCGTGTCACGCGGCATCGCCGCCGAGAACTGGCCCTGCAGCGGCGTCGGTACGGTCGCGCAGGATGCGAGGCCAGCCGCAAGGAGAACGATCGCGTATTGCTTGCTCATCGGAAACCTCTGTCAATCGGCGGATACCTGCCAAGTCCGCATGATACCGGGACGTGGCTGAATGCCCATTCGTTGCGCCATCATGATGTTTGTACGCGCTGGGGCACACGAAGTTTACGCACCGCCACGGTGAATGCGGCAATCCGTTCAGGTGCCGGTTCACCGATGCCGTAACGCAGGCTGACGTAGTCCTCGATCAATGGGTCGAGCATCGCGGACAAGGCCGGTGCCGCGGCATGCGCGCGTTGCCGCAGATCGAATGGGCCTTCGCTCGGGAGCGGCGCGATACCGGCGCGCGCGAGCCGCGTGCCGAGCCGCGCCCATGCCTGATCGAGCGCGTCGCCGTGGCGACGCGGGCTGCCCCACATCGCCCAGGCTGCCGCGATCAGCATCGCGATGCCGAGCGCCGCGGACAGCATGAGCAGCAGGTCGCCCGGATTCGCGTCGGTGACGCCGAACGGTGTCAGCAGGCCTTTCTGGCGCAGCGCATCGAAGCCGATGATGCCTTCGGTCCAGAGCCGGTTCGCGAAGTCGAGCTGGTTGCGTAGCCCGCGCAGCCAGTCCGATTGCGCCCAGCCGGCGCTGCCGTTCGCAGCCGCCGCTCCGCGTTCGATGCGCGCCGGACTGACTGCTGCGGTCGGATCGACACGCTGCCAGCCAAGACCCGTCATCCACACCTCGGCCCAGGCATGCGCATCGGACTGGCGCACCAGCAGGTAACGGTTCGCCGCGCTCCACCAGCCGCCCTGGTAGCCGGTAACCACGCGTGCGGGGATGCCGGCTGCGCGCATCAGGAACACGAACGCGGACGAATAGTGCTCGCAGAAGCCGCGTTGGGTGTCGAACAGGAAATCGTCGACCGAGTCGCGACCGAGCAGCGGTGGACTCAGCGTGTAGGTGAAGCTGGCGTGGAACAGCTCGAGCGTTGCATGGACGACCGCATCGTCGTCGCGGCCCTCGGCGCGCCAGCGCCCGGCCAGCGCACGCGAGCGCGGGTCGAAGGCGTCCGGCAACGCCAGCGCGCGGGTGCGCTGCGCAGTACTGAGCGTCGGCGCCAGCGTGTAGGCGGGGGCGGACTGCACGTGGTACTGGCGCGGCTGCACGACCTGCGCGTTCGCGATCAGGGTGCGGTCGGCGCCGAGTCGGGTGGTCGCGGGCGCACCCAGCGGCAGGTCCAGCGCGGGCAGCCAGCGACGATCGGTCGGCTCGAGCGTGATCGTGTAGTCGATCGGCGCGCCGGCGTCTTTGAGCGCTTCGGGTGGTCCGTAGTCGTGCAAGCGGCCGCGCGTCCAGTTGGTGCCGTCGAAATCCCAGAGCACGATCGCGCGGAAGTAGCGCTGCTGCGGCGGCGGTACGGCTCCATCGAAGTCGACGCGAAACGCCGGCGAGTCATCGATCAGCAATTGCGTGAGGTCGCCCGGCGCCATGCGTTCGCTGAGCCCGGTGCGCGCGAGCGTGTCGTTGCCGGGCGAACCCCACAGCGGCGAGCCGAGTCGCGGTACCAGCACGAACGCGGCAGCGGCGAGTGGCAGGCCGGCGCCGAGCAGCAGCGCGGCGAGCCGCAGCGGCGCACGCCAAGGTTGCGACGGCGCGATCGGCGCCGGCTGCAGCGCGACCAGCGCGGCGAGCAACAGCACGAGCACGGCGCAGATCAGCAGCGTGAACAACAGGCTCTGCGCAAACAGTAATGCCGACATCAGCACGAATGCCGCGAAGCCGAGTGCAACGCGCGCGTCGCGCACCTTCTCGGTCTCCAGCAGCTTCAGCGCGAGCAGGCCGCAGCCGAGCACGCTGCCGGGTTCGCGACCGAACACGTTGCCGAAGTTCGTGATCACCAGTACGAAAAGCAGCGCGGTCAGTGGCAACCGGATCCAGGCGCCGACGGCGGCCGCGCCGCGCCGTCGCGTCCATGCGCGCAGCGGCAGCAGGATCGCGAGCGATGCGGCCAGCCAGATCGGCAGGTGACCGAGGTGCGTCGCCAGCGTCGCCGCGACAGTTGCGGTCAGTATCGCGAACTGGCGATCGTCGAGGCGCTCAGTCATGCGCGCCATCCGCCGGCAGCAACGCAAGCGCGCGCAGGCACTCGCGGCGTTGCGACGCGCCGAGGCCGGGGCCGATGGTCTCGTTCGGAAGGCGCAAGGTGTAGCTGCGCTGCGCGGATTCCGCGATGAGCACCCACGCGGTGAGCCGGCGGATACGCGCTTCGGTGTCGAGGCCGCGCAGGCCGGCGTAATCGAGCGTCAGCGCCTCACCCGAGCGACGTTCGACGTCGCGGACCAGCAGGCTGTCGTGGCGCACCGAGGCCTTCCACGCGATCAGTCGCGAGGCATCGGTCGGGTGATAGTCGCGCAGCCCGGCATGCTCCTCGCTGGCGCCGGCATTCAGCTGCTCGCCGAGGCGACCGTCGCCGGAAGGCAGCGGTGGCGGCGGCGTTTCGCGCGCCGGATAGATGAGGAATTCGCTGTCCGGATGCAGCCAGCTCCACAACTGGAACAGCCCGAGCGGGTACTCGGTCCAGACACGAATCCGGCCGGGCCGGAACCAGCCGCGCCGGGTGTCTGGCACGCTCAGGGCGGCGTCACAATCCACATTCGCCTGCACTGCGAACGCGGTTTCGGTGTCACCGCGGCGCAGGCGCAGGCTGGGGCGTACACGCGCGCCGGGCGTGAAGCACAGATGCAGCCGCAGTGGCTCGCCCGCATGCGTCTCGTCGGCGCGCAGCCGTTGCAGCGAAAGGCCGCTCAGGATGCGAAAGCCGAAGAACACGCTCGCGCCCGCGGCCGCGCCGAGCAGGCAGGTCAAGAGCAATGCCGGGTTGTTGCCGTAGTTCAACGCGCCGAGCAGCATCACGAACAGCAACGCGGCGAAGCCGAGACCGAAGCGCGTCGGCAGCACATAGATGCGGCGGCGGTCGAGCCGGATCGGCAGCGGTTCCGTGCGGCGCAGGCGGGTCAGCGCGGGGAGGCGGCGTTCGGCCGCGGCGAGGACACGCGTGCGCAGCCCGGCGATCGACGCGGACATCGGCTCACCGCACCGGCGTCGACTCGAGCAATTGCAGCGCCAGCTTGTCGCGATCCACGCGCGCGCCGGCACCCGGAGTCAGGCGATGGCTGGCGACGAACGGGAACACCGCCTGCACGTCCTCGGGCACGCAATGCGGGCGCCCGGCGAGCAGCGCATGCGCGCGCGCCGCCGCGAGCAGTGCGAGACCGGCGCGTGGCGACAGGCCGACGCGGATTTCCGCATGCGTGCGGCTGGCGGCCAATAATGCCTGCACATAGTCGATCAGGGCCGGGCTTGCGAATACCGCGGTGCAGGCGTGGCGCAGCTCGATGATCTGTTCCGGTGTCAGGCACGGCGAAAGCGCCTCGATGACGCCGCGGCGGTCGGCCGCGCCGAGCATCGCGCGCTCGGCGTCACGGTCCGGGTAGCCAAGGCTCATGCGCAGCATGAAGCGGTCGAGCTGCGAATCGGGCAGCGGCCAGGTGCCCGCGAGGTCGAGCGGATTTTGCGTCGCGACCACGAAGAACGGCGGCGCCAGCCGGTGCGTGGTGCCGTCGACGGTCACCTGCTCCTCGGCCATCGCCTCGAGCAGCGCGCTCTGCGTCTTCGGCATCGCGCGGTTGATCTCATCGGCGAGCAGCAATTGCGTGAACAGCGGACCGGGGTGGAAGCGGAAGCGGTTCGCCTCGCGTTCGTAGATGCCGACACCGATGATGTCCGACGGCAGCAGGTCCGAGGTGAACTGCACCCGCTGGAAGCCGAGCCCGAGCGTGGCCGCGAGCGCATGCGCGAGCGTGGTCTTGCCGACGCCGGGCAGGTCCTCGATCAGCAGATGGCCGCCGGCGAGCAGGCAGACGAACGCGAGGCGGACCTCGCGGCGCTTGCCGAGTACCACGGTGTTGACCTGGGCGATCGCGCGCGCCAGCGGATCGCGCAGTTCGGTTGGAAGGGCGGCTTTCGGCGATTCGATCATGACGTTCGATCTGGGTGCTTGGCCGTGCAACGCAAGGCATGCCGGAGCCGGCAGTGTAGCGACGCGCGCTGGTCGGTGAACGCGCGCCCCATCGCGCTTCGGGCACGGGTTACGGCAACGCCACGCCGGCCGCGCGCAGCAGCCGCGCCAGTGCGATCAGCGGCAGCCCGATCAGCGCGGTCGGATCTGCGGTCTCGATGCGTTCGAACAGCGCGATGCCGAGTCCTTCGGCCTTGAAGCTGCCGGCGCAGTCGAGCGGCTGCTCGGCAGCGACATAGCGGGCGATCGTTTCGGCGTCCAGACGGCGGAAAACGACGCGCGTGAGGTCGATTTCGGCATGCGCCCGTGGTGGGCGGGCACGCGTGTCGATCAGGCAGATCGCGGTGCGGAAGACCACGCTGCGGTCGGAACACGCGGCGAGCTGGGCGCGGGCGGCGTCCGGAGAGCCGGGTTTGCCGATCGCGCTTCCGTCGAGGTCGGCGACCTGGTCGCTGCCGATGACCAGCGCGTCCGGGCAGTTCGCAGCGACTGCGCGGGCTTTTGCTTCCGCCAGGCGCGCGGCCAGGACGACGGGTGTTTCGCCGACCTGCGGGGCTTCGTCGACATCAGGGGCCAACGCACGGAATGGCAGGCCGAGGCGCGCCAGCAGCTCATGCCGGTAGCGCGATGTGGATGCCAGCACCAGATCGATGCGGGCGGGCGTCATCGCAGCGTCGCGCGGGTGTGCTCGAAGTCGGCGCGCACGTCGGCGAGGCGTGCAAGCTGGGTCGCCAGCGCGGATCGCGTGGAGGCCAGCGCATCGCGCGCAGAGAGCAGTTCGGTGTAGGTGGCTTGTGTCGCATGTTCCTTCAGCCAGAGCCGGTGCGCGAGCAGGTCGCGCAAGGCGTCCTGCACCTGCGGCTCGGCCGCCAGTGTCGTACGGGCCGACAATTGGTCCGATGGCGGCAGGTTCGCGGTCAGTGCCGGGATCTCGCGCAGCCGCGTGCGGCATTCGAGCAGCTCGCGCTCCAGCGCGTCGGCCAGGTCGAGAATCTCGCCGAGCAGGCGCGGCTTGCGGCGCAGCTGGCGCTCACGCAACCAGGCGAGGAGTACGACCAGCAGCGCGGTCGCGGCACACAGGAGAAGGATGGTCACGGCTACCTTGCTGGCGGGAGGGCGTGGGCCGGTATACCCGGCTTCGCCTAGTCTGCTGTCCGGGCCGGCGGGGGGCAAATCCGGCGATTCGGGTTGACAGGGCAGGGGTGCGCACCTACCATCGCGCGCCCTATGTCTTCGGCCCTGCCAGATCGCGTGGATGTTGCACGCCAAGTGCAGGCGCGGCGCACATTCGATGGTGTGCTGCCGCTGGCCTCGATGCATCGTTTGCGCGGAAGCCTCGTCTCGGATGAGGGCGAGGCGCACTATGCGGTCGAATTCGGCAAGGACGGGCTCGGTGTCTCCTACCTCGCGCTGCGCGTGGAGGCGGGATTGCCGCTGCTCTGCCAGCGTACACTGGAGCCCTTCGTTTATCGTGTGTCGATCGACCAGCGTCTCGGGTTGATCGCGGACGAAAGCGAAGAAGCTTCGCTGCCGCCGGGTTACGAGCCGTTGCTCGTGCCGGAGGGTGAACTGGTGATCGCCGATGTGATCGAGGATGAACTGATTCTCGCGTTGCCGGTGGTGCCGCTGAAGCCTGGCGCTCCGCTGGAGTGGAGTGACCGTTCGGACGACGAGGTGCCGTCCGATACCAAGCCGACCAGCCCGTTTGCGGTGCTCGGGACGCTGAAAAAACATTGAAAGCGGTTCGCAGCACAATGCGGACCACAACCGGAGAGTGTCATGGC
This sequence comes from Dokdonella soli, assembly GCF_039523175.1. Taxonomy (NCBI): domain Bacteria; kingdom Pseudomonadati; phylum Pseudomonadota; class Gammaproteobacteria; order Lysobacterales; family Rhodanobacteraceae; genus Dokdonella; species Dokdonella soli. The sequence goes on along the minus strand of NZ_BAAAEU010000024.1, from coordinate 125,486 downwards.
TGTTGCCAAGAGTCGCAAAACCCCTTCCACGCGCGGCATGCGCCGTTCCCACGACGCGCTGACCGCCAAGCAGCTGTCGACCGATCCGACCTCGGGCGAGGTGCATATTCGCCACCACGTCACCAAGGACGGCTACTACCGCGGCAAGAAGGTCATCGAGTCGAAGACGCAGGCTCGCAACGAAGACTGAGTCCTTCGGTTGCGCGACGCCCCGCAAGGCATCGCGCCCGGATGAAGGCCGCGGGAGGGACATCCGCGGCATGGTCGCTTGGCGAAGCCGGGAAGGCGAGGCTTGGCGGCACCGCCCACCGCAGCGCGGCGGGCGTCAGGACGAGTCAGGCGTTCGTCGCCTGATTCCGCAAACATCGACCGGGGAACGACCCTGATCTACTCACGCATCGCCGGCACCGGCAGTTACCTGCCGGAGAAAATCGTCACCAACGCCGACCTCGAGAAGCGCGTCGACACCACCGACGAGTGGATCGCCTCGCGCACCGGCATCCGCGAGCGGCGCATGGCCGCGGACGGCGAGACCACCGGCGATCTGGCCTTCTACGCGGCCACCCACGCGCTCGACGCGGCCGGCATCAAGGGTTCGGACCTCGACCTGATCGTGCTCGGCACGACCACGCCGGACATCATCTTTCCCTCGACCGCCTGCCTGCTGCAGCACCGCCTCGGCGCGAACGGCTGCGCCGCGTTCGACGTCAATGCCGCCTGCTCGGGCTTCATGTACGCGCTCGGCGTGGCCGACCAGTTCATCCGCAGCGGCCAGGCGAAGAAGGCGCTCGTCGTCGGCGCCGAGACACTGACGCGCATGCTCGATTGGAGCGATCGCTCCACCTGCGTGCTGTTCGGCGACGGTGCCGGCGCGGTCGTGCTGGAAGCCTCGAGCGAACCCGGCATCATCACCACCAAGTTGCACGCGGACGGCGCCTACAAGCATCTTCTGTACAACCCGGTCGGCGTTTCCGCCGGCTTCCAGCTCGGTGAGCCGAACGCCGGCGTGCGCGTGCTGATGACCGGCAACGAGGTGTTCAAGGTCGCGGTGAAGACGCTCGACCGCATCGTCGAGGAGACGCTCGAGGCGGCCGGCATGCACGAATCCGACATCGACTGGCTGATTCCGCACCAGGCCAACCTGCGCATCATCGAGGCGACCGCGAAGCGCCTGAAGCTGTCGATGGAGCGCGTGATCGTGACCGTCGACCGCCATGGCAACACCTCATCCGGCTCGGTGCCACTCGCGCTCGACGAAGCGGTGCGCTCGGGCAAGGTGAAGCGCGGGCAGACGCTGTTGCTGGAAGCGTTCGGCGGCGGCTTTACCTGGTCGTCGGCGTTGTTGAAATACTGACCGGCTGCTGCGGCGATGTTGTCGGAAGCGATCGACGCTGTCGCCGCCGCCTTGAAAGCGGTTTTCATCGCTTTCGTCTGGAACATCGTGCTGTTCAACCTCGGGCGTTACGCGCTTCTGCTGATGACGGCGGGGCGCTACCCGCACGGCCGCCTTCTTGACGCCCACGTCAACCGCATCTGCGCGGCTGGCTTCGCCGTGCTCGTGATGGCATGGTCCATGCTCGCGCTCTACAACAATCTTCATACGGAACACGTTTGAGATGAATACGCATTCCTCCGTGCTCGCGTTCGTCTTTCCGGGCCAAGGCTCGCAGTCGATCGGCATGCTGGCCGAACTCGGCGAGCTGCATCCGCAAGTGCGCGAGACGTTCGCGGAAGCGTCCGAAGGCGCGGGCGTCGACTTGTGGGCGTTGTCGCAAGGCGGCCCGGAAGCGATGCTGAATCGCACCGAATACACGCAGCCGGCGCTGCTCGCGGCCGGTGTAGCGGTCTGGCGCGTATGGCTCGCGGCCGGTGGTGTGATGCCGGCGCGGCTGGCCGGGCACAGCCTCGGCGAATACACCGCGTTGGTCGCGGCCGGCGCGATCTCGCTGCACGATGCCGCGCACCTCGTGCGCATCCGTGGCCAGGCGATGCAGGAAGCTGCGCCGGAAGGCGTCGGTGCAATGGCCGCCGTGCTCGGCGCGGACGATGCGCTGGTCGAGGAGGTCTGCCGCGAAGTCTCGGGCGATCATGTGGTCACGCCGGCGAACTACAACTCGCCCGGCCAGATCGTGATCGGCGGCCACGTGCAGGCCGTCGACGCCGCGCTGGTGAAGCTCACCGAACGTGGGGTGCGCAAGACGGTCAAGCTGGCGGTCAGTGTGCCTTCGCATACGCCGCTGATGCGCGAAGCCGCGAATCGTCTCGCCGAGGCGATCAAGGCCTACAGCTGGAGCCAGCTTCGGATTCCGGTGGTGCAGAACGTCGATGCCCGCGTGCATCCCGGACTCGCGGAGATCCGCGAATCGCTGGTGCGCCAGCTCTACCTGCCGGTACGCTGGACCGAATGCGTGCAGGCGCTCGCTGCGAACGGTGCGACACGCATCGCCGAATGCGGGCCGGGCAAGGTGCTGACGGGTCTCGTCAAGCGCATCGACAAGGCGATCGACGGTCGCGCGCTGGGTACGCCAGGCGAATTCGACGCGGCGCTGGGCGACTGGCGCGGCTGAACGCTGCACCGCGCACCGCTGCACCTCAAGCTTCCCTGCTGAATGCACGCGCTTGACGCGCTTTTTGAGTGGCGTATTATTCAACCTAAAGGTTGAATTACTGCTGCCATGTCGAAACTCGATCTCGCGTTCGCCGCGCTTGCGGATCCCACCCGGCGCCGCATCGTCTCCCGCCTGACACGGGGCGAGGTGCGCGTGACCGATCTCGCGCAGCCGTTCGACATGTCGCTCAACGCGGTGTCCAAGCATGTGAAGGTGCTGGAACGTGCCGGGCTCGTGCGCCGGCACCGGCATGGGCGCGAGCATTACCTGCACCTGCGTGCGTTGCCGTTGCGCGAGATCGCGCGCTGGGCGTCACAGTACGAACGCTTCTGGAACCAGCGTCTCGATGCGCTGGGCGAATTTCTTGCGAGGACCGACAACGGGGAGAAAGTCGATGACTGAGCGCAATGAAAAAGCGATGGGGCCGTTCAGCACCAGCGTGCCGCGCACCTACGAGGCGAGTGCGGAGCGCATGTTCGACGCCTGGGTCAATCCGGCCAGCGTGAAGGCGTGGCTCGCCGACGGCCAGAACGCGAGCGTCGATCCTCGTGTGGACGGTCTGTTCTACATCGAAATGCCATGGCAGGAGCGCATCTATCCGCACTACGGCCGCTACCTGCGCGTCGAGCGTCCGCGCCTGCTCGAATTCACCTGGGTCAGCGAAGGCACGCAGGGCAAGGAATCGGTCGTGACGATCGAGCTGACGTCGCGCGGCAAGCAGACCGAGCTGCGTCTGACCCACGAGGGACTGCCGACCGAGGCGCTGGCCGAAGACCATCGTGGCGGCTGGTCGCAATTCCTGGAATCGCTGATCAAGCGTCTGGTCTAGAAGAAGACAACCGATGTGCGCTATCTGCACGGCGTGCCGCGGCAACGGACGTCACGCTGATCGCCGTTTCGCGCGCGTCGCCGGAAAAAAATCGCTGCATACAGGAAAAGAATGGGATGGACGTCCAAGTGGGTGTCGTCCGGCAACGGCGATCGATGAGGAGGTGGCGAACAAGAAGGCCTACTACAACTTCACGCTTCAGGATCCCGCGCTCTCCGAACGCGAGGGAGTCAGCGTGTTCTGCAAGGATCCGTCAGGCCAGGTCTTCCATACGTACTCGACCTCGACCTATGCGCGTGGCCTCGACATGCTGAACGTCGCCTATCACTACCTCGACATCGTGCCGGCGAGGCGCGACGAGGGCGATCGCGGCATGTACTGGCTGCGCCGGCACGACGGGTACGGCAACCTGGGTGCCGCCTGTTGCCATTGACGGCATATGCCGCGCTCCGGCGATTCCATGTAAGGTCCGTGCCTTCGGATCGCGTACGATCGATGCGGGATCGTTCGCTGGCATACCACTACCGGGAGGGGCTGTATGCGGTGGAAGATTCTTTGGTGCGCGCTTTTCGCGATATCACTGAGTGCATGCTCGCATCGCACGGACGTCGACAGGGATCTCTCCAGCCTCGGATTGCCGTCCACCCAGCTGGTCGGGCACTGGGGTGACGGCAATGACGAGCTGTATTTCGACGCGGTCGACCCGACCTACAAGACCGGCGGCTATGTCCTGATGCATGTCCATCCAGTCAGGGGGGGGTTCCACCACCAATACAGAGTCGACGCCGAAGATCCCGGGGATCAGCACATCGCTGCCACGTTGCTGTTCGCCGATGGCAGTCGACGTGACGAGAAGTACGTGATTTCAGAAGACGGCAAGTCGATGACATCGACCACGACGATTACCGGCATAGAGACCCGTTCGAGCTGGCGTCGGGTCGACGACAAGACCCGTCCCTGATTCGCCACTTCTGGCCGCCCGTACCGCACCAGCGCGAAGCGGCGTGATGCGACAGGGGATTTGCGGCTCGCTGGAGAATCGCCAGTCGGCCCAGGCCGGCGTGCAGGGCACCAACGATTCCGTGTAAGGTTCGCGCCCTCGCGTTTTTGAACAGTGCAGGCATGGATGGTTGCTCGGTCTTTTGCGATCATGGACGATCGCATAAACGAACGGGCCGGACGATGGGCAAGCTATTCGAAGGTGAAATCGCGCTGGTCACCGGCGCGAGCCGCGGTATCGGCGCGGCGATCGCGGATGAACTGGCGGCGCTCGGCGCGAAAGTGATCGGCACCGCGACGACGGAAGCGGGCGCGAACGCGATCGGCGAACGTCTCTCCGCGCATGGCGGCACCGGGCGCGCACTGAACGTGACCGACGGCGCTGCGGTCGAGGCGCTGATCGATGCGATCACGAAGGAATTTGGCGCGGTCTCGATCCTGGTCAACAACGCCGGCATCACGCGCGACCAGTTGCTGATGCGCATGAAGGACGAGGACTGGCAGGCGATCCTCGATACCAATCTGAGTTCGGTCTATCGCTGCTCGAAGGCGGTGCTGCGCGGCATGGTGAAGGCGCGCAAGGGCCGCATCATCTCGATTGCCTCGGTGATCGGCCTGACCGGCAATCCGGGTCAGGCGAACTACGCGGCGGCGAAGGCCGGCATCATCGCGTTCTCGAAGTCGGTGGCGCGCGAGATCGGCTCGCGCGGCATCACGGTCAACGTCGTCGCGCCGGGTTTCATCGATACCGACATGACGCGTGCATTGCCGGAAGAGCAGCGCAACGCGCTGCTCGGTCAGATTGCGCTCGGTCGTCTCGGCGCCGCCGACGATATCGCCAAGGCGGTCGCGTTTCTGGCTTCGCCGGCGGCCGCGTACATCACCGGCGAGACGCTGCACGTCAATGGCGGGATGTACATGCCCTGAGGATCGAGGGAAGCGGGTGTGCAGTCGGGCGCTGCCGTCGGAATACCCGTCTGTGGCGCGGCCGCTGGCGGCGAATCCCGATTTTGGCGCCGTCGCACCTCATCCCTAGCCCCTGTTCCCTGCTTCATCTACAATGCGGCGTCTTTTTCGGGCTCGGCGCCGCCGAATGCGCCGCCCGCCGCACGAATTCCCATCGGGAGGTACAGGTACACATGAGCACTATCGAAGAGCGCGTCAAGAAGATCGTCGTCGAACAGCTGGGTGTGAAGGAAGACGAGGTCACGCCGAACGCGTCGTTCGTTGACGACCTCGGCGCGGATTCGCTGGATACGGTCGAGCTGGTGATGGCGCTCGAAGAGGAATTCGAATGCGAGATTCCGGATGAGGAAGCCGAGAAGATCACCACGGTCCAGCAGGCGATCGACTACGTGAAGGCACACGTCAAGGCCTGAGCCTCGGCCTCAAGCGTCACGCGATGCTGCGCCCACGAGGCGCAGCTTTCGTTTTACTCGTGCGATCATCCATGATCGCCGCAATCGAGAAGTATGGTCCTGCTTGCGGGCATCCTCGGCCGTGAGAGTCCAGAAGCGGCCATCCTTGGCCGCACTTTTCGACAAGAGCAATCGCGATCTCGCCGATCGCTGGAATCGAGAAGTTTTAGCCATGAGCAAGCGTCGCGTCGTAGTCACCGGTCTCGGCATCGTCAGTCCCGTCGGCAACGACGTTGCGAGTGCGTGGGCGAACATCACGGCCGGACGCAGCGGCATCGGCCCGATCACGCATTTCGATGCGTCGACGTTCCCGACGCGCATCGCCGGTGAGATCCGCGACTTCGATCCCGCGCAGTACGTGGCGGCGAAAGACGTCAAGAAGATGGACCCGTTCATCCACTACGGCATCGCCGCCTCGGTGCAGGCGCTCGCGGATGCCGGTTTGCATCCGCACGAGCACGACGAGGAACGCATCGGCGTCGCGGTCGGCGCCGGCATCGGCGGCATCGCGACAATCGAGAAGACCGCGATCACCTATCACGAACACGGCCAGCGCAAGATCTCGCCGTTCTTCGTGCCGAGTTCGATCATCAACATGGCGTCCGGCAACCTGTCGATCATGCTCGGCCTGAAGGGTCCGAACATCGCCTGCGTGACGGCCTGCACCACAGGCACGCACAACATCGGCCTCGCGATGCGCATGATCCAGTACGGCGATGCCGACGTGATGGTCGCCGGCGGCGCTGAATTTTCGACGGTCGGCACCGCGGTTGGCGGCTTCTGCTCGGCGCGCGCGATGTCCACGCGCAATGACGAGCCGGAGAAGGCCAGCCGTCCGTGGGACAAGGACCGCGACGGCTTCGTGCTCTCCGACGGCGCGGGCGTGCTGGTCATCGAGGACTACGAGCATGCGAAGAAGCGTGGCGCGCGCATCTATTGCGAGCTCGTCGGCTTCGGCATGAGCGGTGACGCGTTCCATATGACCGCGCCGATCGAGAATGGCGAGGGCGGCGGACGCTGCATGGCCGCGGCCGTCAAGGACGCCGGGTTGAACCTGACCGACGTGCAGTACATCAACGCGCATGGCACCTCGACCCCGGCCGGCGATGTCGCCGAGGTTTACGGCATCAAGGGCGTGTTCGGCGATCACGCGAACAAGCTGATGGTCAGCTCGACCAAGTCGATGACCGGCCATCTGCTCGGTGCGGCGGGCGGTGTCGAGGCGATCTTCTCGGTGCTCGCGTTGCGCGACAACGTGGTGCCGCCGACGATCAACCTCGACAATCCGGGCGAAGGCTGCGACCTCGATTTCGTGCCGCACACCGCGCGCGAGGCGAAACTCGATGTCGTGCTGTCGAATTCATTCGGTTTCGGCGGTACCAACGGCACCCTGGTCTTCCGTCGCCTGTAGGAGCGGCTTCAGCCGCGATGCTCTCGCTGCCGAATACCGTTCTCACCCAACCCTCCCTCCTTCGACCGCGCTCAGGACAGGCTTGAAGGGGAGGGCTACAGCATCGCGGCTGAAGCCGCTCCTACAGGAAGCGGCAGGCGATGGTTTCGCTCATTCGTGAACTTCCGGGCGCTCGCGACCTGCTGTCGCTCGCTGCTGCCAATCCCGCCCGTTATCCCGGCCTGCTCGAAAGCGTCGCGCGTGGCAACGCGCGGGCGCGCTACGACATCCTGTTCGCGTTTCCGGAAGCCACGCTGCGGCTCGATGCGGATGGGGTGCGCGATGCACACGGCCAGCGCGTTGGTGCGCGCTTCCTGGAAGCACTGGACGAGGCGTGGCGTGCCGCGCGGTTGCCGCGCGCCGACGCGGTAGAGCTGCCGTTCCGTGGCGGCTGGCTGCTCTATCTCGGCTACGAACTCGCGGCCGAGATCGAGCCGAGCCTGCATCTGCCGGCGCCGCGCGACAAAGCGCTACCGATGGCGCTGGCGCTGCGCTGCCCGGCCGCCGTCGTCGTGGATCACGAGCGCGAACGCACGGTTCTGGTTGCCGAGGCAGGGCGTCGCGACCTGCTCGACCGCTTGCAGGCCGATCTCGATGCGGCGCCCGTGCTGCAACCTTCGCCGCTTGTAGTTTCTGCAATCGGCGAGGACGCGCCGGCAGATTTTCTCGAGGGCGTTGCGCGCATCCACGAGCATCTGCGCGCCGGCGACGTTTTCCAGGTCAACCTCTCGCGCGAATGGCGTGCGCGCTGCACGGCCGCGCCGGCCGCAGCGGATCTCTACGCCGCGTTGCGGCAGGCGAATCCGGCGCCGTTCGCCGCGCTGCTGCAAACGCAGGACTGGGCGATCGCGAGCTCGTCGCCGGAGCGCCTGATCGAAATCCGTGGCGACACGGTGCAGACGCGACCGATCGCCGGCACCCGCCCGCGCGGCGTCGATGACGACGCAGTGATGGTCCGCGAGTTGGTCGGCCATCCGAAAGAACGTGCCGAACACGTGATGCTGATCGACCTGGAGCGCAACGATCTCGGCCGCATCTGCGTGCCCGGCAGCGTCGTCGTCGACGAGGTCATGGCGGTCGAGAGCTACGCGCATGTGCACCACATCGTTTCGAATGTGCGCGGTACCTTGCGCGCCGGCATGACACCAGGACAGGCGATCCGCGCGGTGTTTCCGGGCGGCACGATCACCGGTTGCCCGAAGGTGCGTTGCATGCAGATCATCGCCGACCTCGAGCGCGTCGGCCGCGGCGCCTACACCGGCTCGCTCGGCTATCTGAACCGTGACGGCGACCTCGACCTCAATATCCTGATCCGCACCCTGACCCTGCGTGGTGACGAGGTGAGCTTGCGCGCCGGCGCCGGCATCGTCGCCGACTCGATCGCGGAACGCGAGCTCGATGAGACACGCGCGAAGGCGCGCGGCATGTTGCGCGCACTGGGTGCGCAGGGCTGAAGGCCGAGAGCGACGCACCGGGGCGACGATGGATGCCGTTTCAGCTCCTGATCACCCCAATCCCTCGCTCTCCGCTACCCAATCCGGTTACGCTGCCCGACCTATGCCGACCTTCCGAAACCCGCTGAATCCGCATGCAGTGCGAGGGGGCGCCGCGATGCGCCTGCTGATCCTCCTCGTGCTGCTCATGATCGTCGGCGTCGCAGTCGCCACCTGGCTCGACTACCGGCGCTTCACCGAGTCGCCGCTGCCCGGCGCGCACGCCGATGCGACGATCGATATCGCACGCGGCGCGCGCTACCGCGACATCGTGCGCCAGTTGCGCCGCGAGCGCGTCAGCCGCGCCGCACCGCTGTACTGGCGCCTGCTGGGGCGCGAACTCGGCGTCGCCGGTCGCCTGCATGCCGGCGAGTACGCGCTGCCGCCGGGGATCACGCCGCGCGAACTGCTGCGCCGCATGGCCGCCGGCGAGGTTGTGCAGCATCGTTTCACGATCGTCGATGGCTGGACGTTCAGGCAGCTGCGGCTCGCGCTCGCTGCGGAAGCCGGACTCGTACAGACCTTGCCAGGCGCATCCGACGAGGACATCGCCCGACGTGTCGGTATTGACGACGGCAAACCGGAGGGCTGGTTCCTGCCGGAAACCTATGCCTGGGTGAAGGGTGAGTCCGATTTCGACGTGCTCAAGCGCGCGCGTGCGTCGATGCAGAAGACCCTGGACAAGCTCTGGGCCGCGCGCGGAGCCGACGTTAACCTGGATGCGCCATACCAGGCACTGACCCTCGCCTCGATCGTCGAGAAGGAGACCGCGCAGCCGAACGAGCGGCCGCTGATCGCCGGCGTGTTCCTGCGTCGCCTCAAGTTCCGCATGCGCCTGCAGACCGATCCGACCGTGATCTACGGCCTCGGCGACGCCTACGACGGCACCATTCACCGCCGCGATCTGGATACCGACACGCCGTACAACACCTATACCCGCGATGGCCTGCCACCAACGCCGATCGCCTTGCCGGGTGCAGTCGCGATCGAGGCGGTACTGCATCCGACTGCGGGCGACGCGCTGTACTTCGTCGCACGTGGCGACGGCAGCCACGAATTCTCGCCGACCCTGGACGCGCACAACCGTGCGGTGCAGAAGTACCAGTTGCACCGGAATCCATGAACGGACGCCCCATGAGTGGACGGCTCATCACCCTGGAAGGCGGCGAGGGCGCCGGCAAGAGCACCGTGCTCGAAGCCGTGCGCGAACGTCTCGCGAGCCGCGGCCTCGATGATGTGGTGGTCACGCGCGAACCCGGCGGCACCGCGTTCGGCGAGGCGGTGCGCGCGATCGTGCTGGATCCGGTGCGAAAGGACGTCTGCCCCGAAAGCGAACTGCTGCTGATGTTCGCGGCGCGCGCGCAGCTGGTGCGCGAAGTGATCCAACCCGCGCTGGGCGCCGGGCGCTGGGTGCTGTCGGACCGTTTCACCGATGCGAGCTTTGCCTACCAAGGTGGCGGCCGCGGCCAGCCGCTCGCGCGCATCGAGGATCTGGAACGCTGGGCCGCCCTGATCAAGCCGGATCTCACCCTGCTGCTCGACCTACCGGTCGCCGAAGGCATGGCGCGCGCGGGTGCGCGCGGCCAGGCCGACCGCATCGAGCTGGAGAACGGGGATTTCTTCGAGCGCGTGCGCGCCGCCTACCGTGCGCGCGCCGCGGCCGAACCCGCGCGGTTCCGCGTGATCGACGCGGGTCAACCGGTCGATGCGGTACGCGAAGCCGCCTGCGCGGCGATCGATGCCTATGTCGATTCCGTCACGAGGGACGCATGAGCCTGCAGGCTTGGCTTGCGGAATCCTGGCGCGTGCTCGCCGGTGCGCTGGCGGAGCAGCGCCTGCATCACGGCTTGCTGTTTGCGGCGCCGGCCGGTTTCGGCAAGCGCGCACTCGCCGATGCGCTGGTCGCCGCCGCGCTGTGCACGCAGCGCACGGCCGATGGTCATGCCTGTGGCGTGTGTCGTGCCTGCCAGCTGGTCGCCGCCGGCTCGCATCCGGACCTCGTGCGCGTCACCTTCGAACTGCGTGACGACGGCAAGCCGCGCACCGAGATCACGATCGACCAGATGCGCGCGCTCTCGCAGCGGCTCGCGATGTCGAGCCAGTTCGGCGGCCTGCAGATTGCTCTGATTGATCCGGCCGACCGCCTCAATGCGAGCGCGGCCAATGCTTTGCTGAAAACCCTCGAGGAGCCGGCTTCCGCGACGATCATCATGCTGATCGCCGACGATCCCGCACGCCTGCCGGCGACGATCCGCAGCCGTTGCCAACGCATCAAGATCCGGCCGCCGACGCGCGAGGAATCGATCGCGTGGCTGCGCGCGCAGCGCATCGAGCCGGCGCAGGCCGCGGCCGCGCTCGACGCCAGCCTCGGCAACCCGGGGCTGGCGCTCGGCTGGCTTGCCGACGAGACGATCACGGTGCGCAAGGCCTGCGCGGAAGATCTCGCCGCCCTTGTGCGTGGACGCCGGACGGCATCCGAAGTCGCCGAGCGCTGGGCCGCGGATCGTCCGGACGTACGGCTCTGGTTCGCTGCAGGACTGGCGCGCGACGAGGCGCGCAGCCTCGCCCTAGGGGGCAGTGGTGCGCTCGGCTTGACCGCGCGCGACGAAATCCCGAAGCTAGCGGCGTGGTCCGGCCGCGCCAATCGTGCGCGCGGCCTGCTCGCGACGACGCTGCGCATCGATCTGGTCCTGCTCGATCTGCTGCGCGCGTGGCAGTCGGGGGAAACCACTGCACGGAGAGAGTAGACATGGCCACGCCGGCATCGGGCGGAGCACCGCGACAGGGCATCCTGTCGCTCGCGATCAAGGACAAGGGCGCGTTGTTCAACGCCTACATGCCGTTCGTGCGCGGCGGCGGCCTGTTCGTGCCGACCGCGAAGCGCTACAGCCTCGGCGACGAGGTGTTTATCCTGCTCTCGCTGATGGACGAGAAGGACCGCCTGCCGGTCGCCGGCAAGGTCGTCTGGATCACGCCGTCCGGTGCGCAGGGCAACCGCATGGCCGGCATCGGCGTGCAGTTCAACGATTCCTCCGACGGCGAGGCTGCGCGCACCAAGATCGAATCGATCCTGGCCGGCATCCTGACCCAGGAACGCCCGACCCACACGATGTAGGCGGTCCGCATGCGCGTCCTGATCCTCGGTGCGGGCGCGATCGGCGGCTATTACGGCGCGCGCCTGATCGAGGCGGGACACGACGTCGCGTTCCTGGTGCGTCCGGCCCGCGCGGCATTGCTTGCTGAAACGGGTTTGCGCCTGCGCAGTGACGCCGGTGTTTTCGCACAACCCATCACCGCAGTCACCGAAATCGCGCCGGGCGCGCGCCATGACCTGGTCCTGCTGTCGTGCAAGGCCTACGACCTCGCTTCGGCGATCGCTGCGATGGCTCCCGCGGTCGGCGCCGATACTCGAGTGCTGCCCCTGTTGAATGGATTGCGCCAACTCGACATGCTCGATGCCGCTTTCGGCCCGGCGCGTGTGCTGGGCGGCCTCTGCCATATCTCCGTGACGCTCGATGCCGACGGCGCGATCCGCCAGTTCGGGACACTGGATCGACTGACCTTCGGCAGCCGCGATCCGGCCTCGCCGGTGCCGGCGGTCACGAGCGCCGGCCTCCGCAAGCTGGGTGCGAATGTCATCGAACGCAATGACATCCTGGCGGCAATGTGGGACAAGTTCGTCTTCATTGCGGCCCTTGCGGGACTGACTTGCCTGCTGCGCGGCTCGGTCGGCGAGATCGTCGCGAGTCCCGAGGGCGTCGAACTGGCGCGCCGTCTGTATGCCGAATGCGCGGAAACCGCGCAGCGTTGCGGCCATGCTCCGTCGGCGGTCGCGATGGCCGAGGCCGAGCGCATCCTGACGATGCCGGGTTCGCCGCTGAAGGCGTCGATGTTGCGAGACGTCGAACGCGGTGCACGCACCGAATGCGAACATATTCTCGGCGACCTGCGTGAACGCGCATGGGCGCATGCTCTCGACACGCCGCTGCTCGCTGCAGCGCTCGCGCATGTGCGTGTCCACGAGTTGTCGCAGGCAGCGGCGATCGGACACTGATCCATGCGCAGTCTGGTTTTCGCCGCTTTCACCGTCCTGTTGATCCTGTGCTGGCCGGTGCTCATTCAGACGTTTCCGTTGTTGCTGCCGCCCGGCTCAGGCCTCGTCGATCACATCGAACCGTTGTCGGCAGGTGCGGCGGACGTGGACATCGACCGGCACCTGCATCGTGCCAGCGAATTTGCGCTGGCCTTCTGGTGGATGGTTGCGGGCGTGGCCTTCCTCGTATTCGAACCCCGACGTGTGGCCCGGACAGCCGCCGCGTGGCGGGGTGAGCCGATGTTTCCAAACGCCCGGCGAATGCCCCCCGAAGAGCCTGGCGACGCGCTGGCGGCTGCCACGACCACGGCCGGTGCGATCAGCCGCGGACTGGGCGCGATCGGTGGGCATGCCGTCGATGCGCTGGTCGAGCGCTCCGTGCAGCTCGTGGAGCAGCCCCCAGCCACGCTGGTGGCGGCCGGTGGATTCCTTCAATGGTTGGCCAGCCACCTGCCATGGCTGATCAAGCGCGGTCTGGTCAGCCTGGTGATGGCCCTGCTGCTGGCCGGCTCTTCCCAGCGTTTCCTTTTCGGTCTTCTGGTCACGGTACTGGTGATGCCGTGGTGGGCCATCGTGCTCGACCTGACGTTGCCCATCCTGCTCGGTGTCGCTGCCTGGGCCTTGTTCACGCGCGGACTTGAAACGCTCCTTCGTTTCGGCACGGTAACGCGCTGCGACCTCTGGACGGGAATTTGCCAGGACGTCAACGTGTGGCCGCTGGCAACCCTGATCTGGATCCCGCTGATGCTTGCCAGCCTGCTGCGTGCCTGGCTCGAGTATCGGCGCAGCCGCAGCGATCGCTTGTTGGACGGAGCCTTGCAGCGCGCTCGTGCGCGTATTGCCGAGCGCCGCGGCGGATAGGCGTCGGCGGGTTTGACGGCGAGCGGTCCGGAGCGCAGCGATGGAAGGAGCCGAAAGCTCGAGCGGCGCCGCTTCCGATCAGTGCGCGAGCGCCTCGCGCGCGTACTGCTTGATCGTCGCGAGCATCGCGGCGAGTCCGTTCGAGCGGGTCGGTGACAGATGCTTGGCGAGGCCGATCGCTTCAATGAAGCGGGGCTCGGTCGCGAGAATCTCCTGCGCGGAGCGGCCCGAGTACACCCGCAGCAGCAATGCGATCAGGCCGGACACGATCGATGAATCGCTGGTCGCCTGGAAATCCAGCCGCCGCGCGTCGCCGCTCGGCAGCAGCCAGACCTGCGACTGGCAACCGTGCACCTTGCGTTCCTCGGTCTTCAGCGAGTCCGGAAACGGCGGCAGCTTGCGGCCGAGGTCGATCAGGTACTGGTAACGTTCGGTCCAGTCGCCGAAGAACGCGAATTCGTCGGCGATCGTGGCCTGCGCCTGTTCGGCGCTGGTGTCGACGGAGTCAAGCAGTGCATTCATTGTTCACGACTTTCCAACGTGTTCCGTGGACGCTGTCCTCGATCACAATGCCCATGGCGGCGAGCTGGTCACGGATGCGATCGGCCTCGGCGAAGTTGCGCGCCTTGCGCGCTTCGTCGCGCGCTGCGATCAAGCGATCGATCTCCTTGACCTTCAGGACTGCCGTGTCAGCCTGTGCATCTGCGGATATGGAGTCATTTCCCCGAAAATCCACGTGCTGCAGATCCTGCTTGAACCAGTGCTCCGGGTCCTGCCGCAGGATGCCGAGCATCTCGCCTGCACCGAGAAGGGCCGCCTTGGCGGCGTGCTTCGCTGTGGACGTGTCGGCTGCACGGGCGGCATTGGCAAGGCGCGCGATCGCCGCGAAGGCCTCGGGTGTATTGAGGTCATCGAGCAGGGCTGCTTCGAGGTCGGCAGGCACCGCGCAATCGGCCGCGTCGACCTCGACGTCGGCCAGGTCGCGCAGCACGCCGTACCAGCCATCCAGGGTCGCGCGTGCCTGCTGCAGCGCCGTGTCCGACCAGTCCAATGGCTGCCGGTAGTGCGCCTTCAGCAGCAGGAAGCGCAGCACCTCGGCCGGGTACTTCTCCAGCAGTTCGTGCAGCATCAGCACGTTGCCGAGCGACTTCGACATCTTGCGCCCGTCGAAGGTCAGCATGCCGTTGTGCAGCCAGTAGCGCGCGAACACCTTGCCGCCGTGCGCGCAGGTGCTCTGCGCGATCTCGTTCTCGTGGTGCGGGAACATCAGGTCGTTGCCGCCGGCGTGGATGTCGATCGTCTCGCCGAGGTGGGCCTCGGCCATGGCCGAGCACTCGATATGCCAGCCGGGGCGGCCGCGGCCCCACGGGCTGTTCCAGCCGGGCAGGTCCGGCGTCGACGGCTTCCAGAGCACGAAGTCGGCCGGGTTCTTCTTGTACGGCGCGACCTCGACGCGGGCGCCGGCGATCATGTCCTCGGTCGAGCGGCCGGACAGGCGGCCGTACTCGGCGAAGCTCGCGACGTCGAACAGCACGTGGCCCTCGGCCGCGTAGGCGTGGCCATTCGCGATCAGGCGCTCGCACATCGCGACGATCTGGCTGATGTGCCCGGTTGCGTGCGGCGCGACGTCCGGCATGTCCGCGCCGAGCCGGGCCATGTCCGCGACGTAGGCGGCGGCGAAGCGCGAGGTGATCGCGTCGATCGGCACGCCGGCATCCTTGGCGGCTGTATTGATCTTGTCGTCGACGTCGGTAATGTTGCGCGCGTAGACCACGTTCGGATAACGCCGCTTCAACAGCCGCGCGAGCAGGCCGAACACGACCGGCGGGCGCGCATTGCCGATATGCACGTAGTTGTAGACGGTCGGGCCGCAGACGTACATCGTCACGCGCTCGGGGTCGGCGGGGACGAAATCCTCGGTGCGACGGGTCAGGCTGTTATGGAGTCTCAGTTGCATCAGGGCTGGCCTCTGCGGTCTTCGATGATAGCAGGAGGAGCCTGCGCCCTCTGCCGGAACGGCGACTTTTCTGAACGCATGGAAGGGGTTATGCGGAGGTGGGCTTAGGGTTGGGTTCAGCGATCGGATGCTGTAATCGTCGCGAATTTGCAGGAACTGCGCGCGTGACCAGACCGGCATCGACCGGCGCAGCGTGGCGGTTTCAAGTTTGGAGGCTGTGATGAAAGTGATGGTTTTCGTGGCACTCGCGCTGCTCCTGGTGGGAACCCAGGCCAGCGCACAGGATCGCGGCTACGACCGCGGCGGCCCGCCGGACAACGTGAAGGTGGCGTGGGCCGACGTGCTGCGCGTCGACCCGATCTATGACCGCGTGCAGACCAGCGCTCCCCGCGAGGAATGTGCGGACGTGCCTGTCGAACGCCACGTCGACAATGGCAATCGCGCAGCCGGCACCGTGCTCGGTGCCATCGTCGGCGGCGTGCTCGGCAGTACGGTCGGCAAGGGCGACGGTCGCAAGGCGGCGACGGTCGCCGGTGCGGTCGTCGGCGGCGCGGTCGGTAACAACGTCGCGAAGGGCGATGATCGCTACTACACCGATACGGAGCGTCATTGCCGGGTCGTCCAGGACATGGCCGACGAGCGTCGGATCGTTGCCTACGACGTGCAGTACCGCTATCGCGGCGACGTCTATATGTCGCGCCTGAATTACGATCCGGGTGACCGCCTGCGCGTGCGCGTGAGCATCGAACCGGCCGAGTGACCTCACACTTGGGTTCGCGGTAGGAATGACGACCAGGCACTGCCTGGTCGTTTTGCTTTAGATGCTCGCGCGAACCGCATATTGCACTGCGTCACGTTTGCCGGTAAGTTGCGTTTCCGTTTTGTTTCCCCCTACGACCAGCCCGATGTCCAGAGTCGCCGCCCAGCCGCAGATTGTCACCAGCGCCCGCATGGCCGCTGGCATGACTTCGCGCGCGCGCCGACCGGAACCCCGCCATTCCGCCGGGTAGGCTGTCGCGCGTCTTCAATACGCTTCGACTATAAAACCCGGCCCGAGCGCCGGGTTTTTGTTTTTGAGCTTTTTCCGGCCTGATCTTCGACGAAACAACAGGAACCCTCGATGACGCTACGCCATTTTCTCAGTACCCAGGACTGGTCCCGCGCCGATCTCGACGCGCTGCTCGACCAGGCGGCGGCGTTCAAGCGCTCGAAGGCCGGTCGTCAGCTCGAAGGCAAGTCGATCGCGCTGCTGTTCTTCAATCCCTCGATGCGCACGCGCACGAGCTTCGAGCTGGGTGCGTTCCAGCTCGGCGGTCACGCCGTCGTGCTGGCACCAGGCAAGGACGCGTGGCCGATCGAATTCGATGTCGGTTCGGTCATGGACGGCGAGACCGAGGAACACGTGGCCGAAGTCGCGCGTGTGCTTTCTCGTTATGTCGACCTGATCGCCGTGCGCGCGTTTCCGAAATTCCAGGACTGGTCGATCGATCGCCAGGACCGCGTGATCCATGCGTTCGCGAAGTACGCGACCGTGCCTGTGATCAACATGGAAACGATCACCCATCCATGCCAGGAGCTTGCGCATATCCAGGCGCTGCAGGAGCGCTTCGGCAGGGACCTGCACGGAAAGAAATACGTGTTGACCTGGACCTACCACCCGCGCCCGCTGAACACCGCGGTGGCGAACTCCGCGCTGCAGATCGCCACGCGCTACGGCATGGACGTGACCCTGCTGTGCCCGACGCCAGAGTACGTGCTGGATTCGCGTTACATGGATTTCGCACGGGCGAATGTCGCCGAGAACGGCGGGTCGCTGACGATCAGCCACGATCCACAGAGCGCGTACCGCGGCGCGCATGTCGTCTATGCGAAAAGCTGGGGCGCACTGCCGTACTTCGGTCGCTGGGCTGATGAAAAGCCGATCCGCGATGCGCACAAGCACTTCATCGTCGACGAAGCCAAGATGGCGCTGACCGACCATGGCGTGTTCAGCCACTGCTTGCCGCTGCGCCGCAACGTCAAGGCCACCGACGCGGTGATGGATTCACCCGCCTGCATCGCGATCGACGAGGCCGAGAACCGGCTGCACGTGCAGAAGGCGGTGATGGCGGCGCTGGTGTCGTAGGGGCTTCAGCCACCCCATCCATTCCACTACCACGGTGGGCCGAGGCCCACCTTACGAGAATCGAAATGAGCAAATCCATCGTTCTTGCCTTCTCCGGCGGCCTCGACACCAGCTTCTGCGTGCCTTATCTCAAGGAGCGCGGCTGGAGCGTGCATACCGTGTTCGCCGATACCGGCGGCGTGGACGCGGAAGAGCGTGCGTTCATCGAGCAGCGCGCGGAGGAACTGGGTGTCGCCTCGCACGTCACCGTCGACGGCGGCCCGGCGATCTGGAGCGACTTCGTCAAACCGTTCGTCTGGGCCGGCGAGGGCTACCAGGGCCAGTATCCGCTGCTGGTGTCGGACCGCTACCTGATCGTCGAGGCGGCGCTGAAGCGCGCGGCCGAGCTCGGCACCAAGGCGATCGCGCACGGCTGCACCGGCATGGGCAATGACCAGGTGCGTTTCGACCTCGCTGTCAAGGCACTCGGTGACTACACGATCGTCGCGCCGATCCGCGAGATCCAGAAGGAACACACCGAGGTCCGCGCCTACGAGCAGAAGTACCTCGAGGAGCGCGGCTTCGGCGTGCGCGCCAAGCAGAAGGCGTACACGATCAACGAGAACCTGCTCGGACTCACGATGTCCGGCGGCGAGATCGACCGCTGGCAGGCGCCCGGCGAGGGTGTGCGCGGCTGGTGCAAGCCGCGTGCGGAATGGCCGTCGCAGCCGCTGCGCGTGAAGATCAGCTTCGAGCACGGCGAGGCCGTCGCGCTGGACGCTGAAAAGATCGCCGGCCACACGATGCTGGCTAAGCTCAACGGCCTGTTCGCGCAATATGGTGTCGGTCGTGGCCTGTACACCGGCGACACCACGATCGGCCTCAAGGGACGCATCATCTTCGAAGCGCCGGGCCTGACCGCGCTGCTGACCGCGCACCGAGCACTGGAAGAAGCGGTGCTCTCCAAGCAGCAGAACCGCTTCAAGCCCGAAGTCGCGCGCAAGTGGGTCGAGCTGGTCTATGAAGGTTTCTTCCACGACCCGCTGAAGACCGACCTCGAGGCATTCCTGCAATCAAGCCAGGCGATGGTCAATGGCGAAGTGATGCTGGAGACCAGCGGCGGAGTCGTCAACGCGGTCGCGATCGAGTCGAAGCACATCCTCAACGCGAAGGGCGCGACCTATGCGCAGGCGGCGGACTGGGGCGTGGCCGAGGCGGAGGGCTTCATCAAGCTGTTCGGCATGAGCTCGACGTTGTGGGCGGAAGTGAACCGGGGCTCCGTCAAGTGAGCGACCTGCTCGATGCCACGCTCACTCACCTGCGTGCGCTGGTCGCATTCGACACACGCAATCCGCCGCGTGCAATGGGTACCGGTGGCATCTTCGACTACTTGTGTGCGCAGCTCTCGGGCTTCGATTGCACAGTCACCGACCACGGCGCCGGCGCAGTCAGCCTGTACGCCGTGCGCGGCGCGCCGAAATGGCTGTTCAACGTGCACCTGGACACCGTGCCGGATTCGCCGGCGTGGACCGCCAGCCCGCACGAACTGCGCGTGAGCGCAAATCGCGCGATCGGCCTCGGCGCCTGCGACATCAAGGGCGCCGCGGCGGCATTGGTCGCCGCTGCGCAGGCGAGTGACGGAGAGGCCGCGTTCTTGTTCACCAGCGACGAGGAGGCGAACGATCCGCGTTGTATCGCAGCGTTCCTGCGTGAGTCGCCGGCAATCGATGCAGTCATCGTTGCCGAACCGACGCGCGGCGAAGCCGTGCTCGCGCATCGCGGCATCAGCTCGGTACTGATGCGCTTCGCCGGTCGCGCGGGCCATGCGTCGGGCGAACAGAAAATGACCGACAGCGCGTTGCACCAGGCGATCCGCTGGGGCGATCGGGCGCTCGATCATGTCGACTCGCTCTCGCATGCGCGCTTCGGCGGACTCACCGGTCTGCGTTTCAATATCGGCCGTGTCGAGGGCGGCATCAAGGCGAACGTGATCGCGCCGGGTGCCGAAGTACGCTTCGGCTTCCGTCCTCTGCCGTCGATGGACACCGACGATCTGCTGCGCACGTTCCGTGATCTCGCCGAGGTTGCTCCTGTCGAATTCACGGAAACCTTCCGCGGCCCGTCGCTGCCGGCCGGCGATATCGCACACGCCGAGGCACGCCGGCTCGCTGCACGCGATCTAGCCGATGCGCTGGATCTGACCATCGGCAACGCGGTCGATTTCTGGACCGAGGCTGCGCTGTTCTCGCAGGCTGGCTACACCACGATCGTCTACGGCCCCGGCGACATTGCGCAGGCGCACAGCGCCGACGAATGGGTCGCGCTGGACCAGCTCGAAGCCGTCGCTACTACCTATCAACGCCTGCTGGAGAAGACACCATGACTGCCCCGCTGTCCGCGCGCGCCGCGCTCTCGTCCTCGAACGCCCGCGGCGATCGGGGGTTGCTTCCGGTATGCGGGAATTGAGTCGCACGTGACCATGGCCGATATGCGCACCACGATCGTCCGCCTGCTGTCCAACATGGCCAGCACGAAGGAGATCCAGCAATACCTGAAACGCTTCTCGCAGCTCGACGCTGCCCGCTTCGCGGTGGTCAAGGTCGGCGGCGCGATCCTGCGCGATGAACTCGACGCGCTGGTGTCCTCGCTCGCATTCCTGCAGCAGGTCGGCCTGACGCCGATCGTCGTGCACGGCGCCGGCCCGCAGCTCGACGAGCGCATGAAGGCGGCCGGCATCGAGAAGCGCACGGTCGACAACCTGCGCGTGACCGACGCGGCCGTGCTCGCGGTCGTGCGCCAGGTCATGCGGCAGGAGAACCTGAAGCTGGTCGAGGCGCTGCAGGCGCAGGGCGTGCGCGCGACTTCGATCCAGTCCGGCGTGTTCGAGGCCGAGTACCTCGATCGCGACGTCTACGGCCTGGTCGGCAAGGTCGTGCGCGTCGATACCGACGGCATCGAGGCCGCGATCAAGGTCGGCTCGATCCCGGTGATCGCCTCGCTCGCGGAAACCGGCGACGGCCAGATCGTCAACGTCAATGCCGACTTCGCCGCGAACGAACTGGTGCAGGTGCTGCAGCCGTACAAGATCGTGTTCCTGACCGGGACCGGCGGCCTGCTCGACGAGCATGGCCGCGTGATCGATTCGATCAACCTGTCCACCGAGTACGAGCACCTGATCGCGCAGCCGTGGATCAACGGTGGCATGCGGGTGAAGCTGGAGCAGATCAAGGACCTGCTCGATGGCCTGCCGCCGTCGTCGTCGGTGTCGATCACCAAACCGTCGGAGCTGGCCAAGGAGCTGTTCACCCACAAGGGCTCGGGCACATTGGTGCGGCGCGGCGAACGCGTGCTGCGCGTGGGTGCATGGGACGAACTCGACCTGCCGCGCCTGAAGGAGCTGATCGAATCCGCGTTCGGGCGTCGCCTGCTGCCGGACTATTTCCAGCGCACGCGCCTGCAGCGCGCCTATGTCAGCGAGAACTACCGTGCGGCTGTGATCCTGACCGATGAGGACAACCACATCTATCTCGACAAATTCGCCGTGCTCGACGACGCGCAGGGTGAAGGCCTCGGCCGTGCCGTGTGGCAGGTCATGCGCGAGCAGACGCCGCACCTGTTCTGGCGTTCGCGTCGCGGCAATCCGGTCAATGCGTTCTACTTCGCCGAAAGCGACGGCTGCATCAAGATGCCGAAGTGGAAGGTGTTCTGGTACGGCATCGAGGACTTCACCGACATCGAGCGTTGCGTCGCGCATTGCCGCGAACGCACTCCGACGCTGACGGACTGAGACGATGAATGCCCATGACGTCAAATCGGTCGGCATCGTCGGCGCGCGCGGCCACACCGGCGCCGAGCTGATCCGCCTGATCGCGCGCCATCCCGGCCTCGAACTCGCGTTCGTATCCTCGCGCGAGCTGGACGGCCAGCGCGTGACCGATCACGTCGCCGAATTCGCCGGCGGGCTGCGCTACGAGAACCTGTCGCACGAGGCGGTGGCCGCTGGACGCGCCGATGCGGTCGTGCTCGCGCTGCCGAACGGCAAGGCGAAGGAGATCGTCGCCGCGATCGATGCGGAGAAGCCGGACGCCGTGATCGTCGACCTGTCGGCGGACTACCGCTTCGACAATGCCTGGTACTACGGCCTGCCTGAACTCACGCGCACGCGCTATGCCGGCCAGAAGCGCATCAGCAACCCCGGCTGCTATGCGACCGCGATGCAGCTCGCCATTGCGCCGCTGAAGGACGAACTCGCTGCGCCACCGGCCTGCTTCGGCGTATCCGGCTATTCCGGCGCCGGCACCACACCGTCGGACAAGAACAACCCGGAAAAGCTGCGCGACAACCTGATGCCGTATGCACTGGTCGATCATTTGCACGAGCGCGAAGTCACGCGCCAGCTCGGCGTGCCGGTCGAGTTCATGCCGCACGTCGGGCCGCACTTCCGCGGCATCACCATGACGGTGAATCTGTGGCTGCAGCAGTCGACGAACGCTGATGCGGTCAAGGCGCACTATCGTGAGTTCTATGACGGCGAGCCTTTGGTCCGGGTGATCGATGAGGCGCCGTGGGTAAGCGCCATCGCGGGCAAGCACTATGCGGAAGTCGGCGGATTTGCGGTCGCACCCGGCGGCAAGCGCGTCGTCATCGTCGCGACGCTCGACAACCTGCTCAAGGGCGCCGCGACGCAGGCGCTGCAGAACCTCAACCTCGCGTTCGGTTTCGATGAGATGGAGGCGATCCCGCGACCGTGACGCGTATGCGTCACGCATCCGAAATCGCCAATCCGCATCGAGGAAACCCATGCGACTCTCCCGCTACTTCCTGCCGACCCTGAAGGACAATCCCGCCGAGGCACAGATCGCCTCGCATCGCCTGATGCTGCGCGCCGGATTGATCCGGCAGGAGGCAGCCGGCATCTACGCCTGGCTGCCGCTCGGCCTGCGCGTACTGAAGAACATCGAACGCATCGTGCGCGAGGAACTCGATCGCGCCGGCGCGATCGAGCTGCTGATGCCGACCCTGCAGCTCGCCGACCTGTGGCGCGAGAGCGGCCGCTACGAGGCCTACGGCCCCGAGATGCTGCGCATCCGCGATCGTCACAAGCGCGAGATGCTGTACGGACCGACCAACGAGGAGATGGTCACCGGGATCTTCCGTGCCGGGGTCAGCTCGTGGCGCGACCTGCCGCGCAACCTCTACCAGATCCAGTGGAAGTTCCGCGACGAGCAGCGGCCGCGCTTCGGCGTGATGCGCGGGCGCGAGTTCCTGATGAAGGACGGCTATTCGTTCGACCTCGACGAGGCCGGCGCGCGTCGCTCGTACCAGCGCATGTTCGTCGCTTACCTGCGCACCTTCGCGCGCCTCGGCGTCAAGGCGATCCCGATGCGCGCGGAAACCGGACCGATCGGCGGCGACCTGTCGCACGAGTTCATCGTGCTCGCCGAGACCGGCGAGTCCGAGGTGTACTGCGATCGTGGCGTGCTGGACCTGCCGGTTCCGGATGCCGATGTCGACTACGATGGCGATCTCGAACCGGTGATTCGCGAGTGGACTACGCGCTACGCGGCGACCTCGGACGTGCACGATCCGGTACGTTACGAAGCGGAGGTTCCCGAGCCGCGGCGGCTGCGCACTCGCGGCATCGAGGTCGGCCAGATCTTCTATTTCGGCACGAAATATTCGGAGGCGATGCGTGCGCAGGTGACGATGCCGGACGGTTCCGCGCGCGCGTTGCACGGCGGCTCGTACGGCATCGGCGTGTCGCGTCTCGTTGGTGCGATCGTCCAGGCCTGTCACGACGAAGCCGGCATCGTCTGGCCGGATGCGGTCGCGCCGTTCGATGTCGGCCTGCTCGACGTCAAGCCGGGCGACCCGGCGACCGCGGCGGCTTGCGCCGAGCTGCGTGCGAAGCTCGAGGCGCGCGGCATCGGCGTCCTGCACGACGACACCGACGCTCGCGCCGGCGCGAAATTCGCGAACATGGACCTGATCGGCCTGCCATGGCAGATCGCGGTCGGCCCACGCGGATTGGCGAATGGCATGGCAGAACTGAAACGGCGTTGCAGCGGCGAGCGCAGCGAACTGCCGATCGAAGCGGTTGTCGCGCGGCTGGTCGACGCGAGCACAGAGAGGAATCGGCATGAGTGACCTGCTATGGCAGAAATCCGGCACGCGCACCGACGAGCGCATCATGCGCTTCCTCGCGGGCGACGACGTGATGCTCGATCGCGAGTTCTTCCTGCACGACATTGAAGCGAGCAAGGCGCATGTCGGTGGCCTCGCGAACATCGGGATCGTGAGTGTGGCGGAGGCCGATGCGATCACGCGCGAACTCGACATGCTCGCCGACGATTTCCGCCACGAACGCTTCGTGCTCGACGCGCGCTACGAGGATGGCCATTCGGCGATCGAGGCGCGCCTGACCGAACGCCTTGGCGACACCGGCCGCAAGGTACACACCGGGCGTAGCCGCAACGACCAGATCCTGGTCGCGACACGACTGTGGCTGAAGGCGAAGCTGGGCGAATTGCTCACGACGTGCCGCGCAGTCGCCGAGGCTTGTCTTGACCGTGCCGGACGCGAGTCCCTGCCGCTGCCGGGCTACACGCATCTGCAGCGCGCGGTCGTGTCGTCGACCGCACTGTGGTTCGCCGGCTTCGCCGAGGCGTTCATCGATGACACGCGGCGCGCGCGCGACACGCTCGCGTGGATCGATGCGAATCCACTCGGCACCGCGGCCGGCTATGGCGTAAACCTGCCGCTCGACCGCGGGTACACGACGCGAGCGCTCGGCTTCGCGCGGCTGCAGGTCAACCCGATCTATGCGCAGCTTTCGCGCGGCAAGTTCGAGATCGGCGCGCTCGATGCGCTCGGCACTGCGCTGCTCGATTTGCGTCGCCTGGCTTGGGATCTGTCGCTGTTCACGACGGCGGAGTTCGGCTTCGTGACGCTGCCCTCCGAATACACGACCGGCAGTTCGATCATGCCGAACAAGCGCAATCCGGATGTCGTCGAGCTGATGCGTGCGAGCTATGCGAGCGTTGCTGCGGCGCGCACCGAGATCGAGCACCTGCTGTCGCTGCCGTCCGGCTACCAGCGCGACCTGCAGTTCTCGAAGGGGTCTCTGTTCCACGGGTTCACGCACGGACTCGCGGCGCTGGAATTGCTGCCGGACCTGCTCGCCCGGTTCGAATGGAATGCGCCGGCGATGCGTGCCGCGATCGAACCTGCGATGTACGCGACCGATGTCGCGATCGAGCAGGCCGCGGCCGGCGTGCCGTTCCGCGAGGCGTACCGCCAGGCTGCGGAAACCGCCGCATCAGCCGGGCAGGGCCGCACGCCGGAGTCGAGCCTGGCCGCGCGCGTGTCGCCGGGTGCTGCCGCCGATCTGCGCCTGGACGAGTTGCGCGCGCGTCTGAAGGCCCTGTAAGGGCGCCTGCGCGCCTCTGTAGGAGCGGCTTCAGCCGCGATGCTCTTGCGCTTTTGACGAGCGCGAGGAAAGCATCGCGGCTGAAGCCGCTCCTACCCACAGTCGCGCAGCGTCAGCGCGTCAGCCAGCCCTGCGCGCGCGGTGCATAGCGCGTACGGGAAGATCCAGAACAGCGCGAACGCGGAGAAGAACGCGTAGCCGATGCCGTAGATGAAATCCCAGCTGCGCTCGCTGCGCAGGTAGTAGAGCATGTTGAACGCGGAAACCAGCAGCAACGCACAGCAGAAGCGCAGCAGCACTTCGGGATGCACCGGCGTCATCGAGACCAGCAGCGCCAGCGTCGCCCAGCCGATCGGATAGCGCAGGTTGGTGATCAGGAATTCCACGATCGCGATCGCGCGTGCGCGCAATGGCCGCTTCCAGACGATGCCGCCGATGAAGCGCAGTTCCTCGCGCACGTAGCTGCGGTCCCAGCGCAGGAACATCTTGCACAGGCGTCGGTAGGTCGTCGGCACCAGCGTATGCACGATCGCGGCACGCTGGTAGACGCAGTCGTAACCCTCGTTGAGGATGTCATTGGTCAATGCGCGATCCTCGCCGTAGGTGCAGGCGCGGCCGAGGAAGCGCTGCTTCATCCACGCATCCAGCACCTTGCGCACGACGCTCGATCGGTAGCCGGCGAGCGCACCCGGACAGCAGTAGACGGTGCCATAGGTGCTCTGCACCGCGCGCAGGAAATCAAACGACAGCGCGAAACGCACCTTCAGCATGCGCGGGATCAGCCCATCCTCGCGATTGAACACGCTGACCTTGCCGGCCACCGCACCCACTTTCGGATCACGGAATGCGCCAGCCATCGCGAGCAACGTGTCCGCTTCGATCACGCTGTCCGAATCGATCGTGACCATCACTTCGCCGCGACCGCGCCGGAAGCCCGCCTCGAGAGCGGCGCGCTTGCCGCGATTGCGCTCGAAGCGCAGCGGCGTGACCAGAGCGGGAAACGCGTCGGCCGCGCGTTGGATGTGCGCCCAGGTGTCGTCCTCACTGCCATCGTCGACGACGAAGATCTCCAGGCGGTCGTGCGGATAGTGTGCCTGCGCGACCGATTCGATCGAGCGCGCGACCATCGCGCCCTCGTTGTACGCCGGAATGATCACGGTCATCGTCGGAGCATCGGCTGCGTTCGCCAGCGGCGGCGTGCGGTAGCGGAACCAGAGCAGCGTGCGGAACAGCAGCATCAAGAGACCCATCGCCGCCCACAGGATCGCCGGACCGACGACGAAGCGGCCCCATTCATGATGGCGCGCCGAATGCAGCACACCGTGGAACACGTTGAAACGCCAGCTCGCATAGAGCATCAGCGCGAAGCCGAGCAGGATCACGAGACGGTAGAAGCTGTCGCCCGGGATTTCATGGTAGTCGTGCGCGCGGCGCGTAGAGCCCTGCGGCCGCGCCGCTGCTGTCGGATTCTGCATGAGAGGAACACGGGTGTTCGAAGGGCGCGATCTTCCGGTCCATGCGATAACCGTGCATGAACGGAACCATGCAATTTCAATCAGGCGTGTTGTTGTCGTCGCGGTACAGCGCGTACCGTTGATCTCGCCGCTGTCCGGCTACTTCAGGTAGGCTGCCGCACATCACGCGGCGATCCGCCGCGATCCCGTGTTTACCGAAATGGAAGATCGATGACGGCGTCGTTGCTACTGTCCTCCAATGACCGCCTGCTTGTGTTCGCGCCGCACCCGGACGACGAAACGCTGGCTACGGGCGCGCTGATCCAGTCCGCGCTGGCTGCGGGTGCAGCGTTGCGCGTCGTGTTCGCGACCGATGGCGACAACAATCCGTGGCCACAGCGTTGGCTCGAACGGCGATGGCGCATCGGACCCCAGCAGCGTGCGCGTTGGGGCGAGCGGCGGCGTCGCGAGGCGACAGCGGCGCTAGCGGTGCTGGGCGTGGACATGCAGTCCGCCCGCTTCCTGGGCTGGCCGGACCAGGGCCTGACCGATGACCTGATGCGTGATGATCGCGCGATCGTCGCGCTCGCCGACGAGATCGCCGCATTCGCGCCGACCCATGTCGCGCTGCCGGCATTGGGCGATCGTCATCCGGACCACAGCGCGCTGCGCGTGATGTTCGATCTCGCGTTGCTGCGCGCTGGCCGTGCGTGTGTCCGCCTCGGCTATGTCGTGCATGGTGACAAGGCCCTCGAGAATGCGCGCGTGGCCGCGGTTGACGCGGCAGGCCAGCATCGCAAGCAGCAGGCCATGCTCGCTCACCTCAGCCAGATCGCGCTGAGTCGGCGCCGCCTGCTCGCTCTTGCGGCCCGGCCCGAGTGCTTCGACATTATCGATGCGAAAAACTTCGATGCGAATAACACGGTCTCCGTACCGCACGCCGAGTCCGTGAAAATCCGCATCCCGCATCGTCCCGGCTGGGCATTGCATCGCCGTCACGAACTGCTGGTCGTACTTGCGACGAAGACGGAAACGCTGAGGTTCCGTTTCGCACTGCCACGACTCCCGGCCAGGGGTGCGGCGCCCGCAACCCTCATCGACACGCACGGCCGCAGGTTGCCGGTCGAATGGACCGATGGCGCGTTGATTCTGACCTTGCCGGCGCATGCGGCGCCGCTGCTCGCGGTCTACGCGAAGCTCGATCGGGTCAAGCCGCGCCTGAACATCTTCGACAGGGAATGCTGGCACGACACGCACGAGCTGCTGCAGGGTTCCGCGCCGTTCGTCGAACGGCGGCCTGCGGCCGGCCTGACCTGAGTGATGGCTGGCGCCAGTTCGCACGCACGGCGCAGCGATGGTCGATGGGGCGACGTTGTGCGTTGCGGCCGCCTGCGTGGACGATCGAGGACACCAGAGGCGGTTGAGCGTGGTTGGCCGAGCACGTCACGGGTGACGTAGATGCGGGACAGCCGGCGTCTACGCGAAGCCAGAGGGACAAATGCGTCCCATCCATGACCGCCATGGATTTGTAATAATTATTATTTAAATCAAACTATTGGAATGTAAACGCAAAGCGATTTCGAGCTTGGCTAACGGAATCTTACGGGCGGGGCCTCATAATAGACAGTTCTCCTACGCCCGGCGAAAGCCCACGGCCGAAAGTGTCGTGTTTCAAGTCGCGCGAGAGGACGAGTGTAACCTGTTGACTGTTAGAGGATGCAAGACTCCATGACTTACGATATCGGGATCGGGCGTTGCGCGGAAGTGAGTGAAGACACCGTCGTCGTCAAACTCGAAAGCGTGATGGTCAAGCGGCTCTCGCCCGACCAACCTTGGCAGCGCTCCGGCACCAGCCTGCTGCGCTTGAACCGCAACCTGTGCAGCTCGACGCGCCCACCGGAACAGGATCGCGAGCTGTACATCGATCGTGCAGCACTGTCGAAACGTTCGATGGCGGCGCTGGACATCGCCGGCAACGGCGCCACGATATCCGTCGACCTGCGTGCACTGCTCAATGACCTCGACCCGCAGCCGTCGGCCGGCCCGCAGTCCAAGAGCCGTCCGGGCGACCGCAAGCAATCGAAGCGCTGACGCATTCGGCCAGCGCGTCGCGATCGACACAAAAAACCCGGCCTCGTGCCGGGTTTTTTGTGCCTGAAGGTCAGGGCGCCGAGGCGAGCTTTGGTGTCCTCATCCGTTGTTGGCTTCATTCATCCTGCGGAAATTTCGGTCGCCGGGGCCTCGGCCTCAAGATCGTGGAAACGCCCCAGATCCACGTACGTATGCCGCGGGTTGTCACCTTCACTGAAGATGTCGACGAAGCGGCGTTCGAACAAAATGTCTTCGTGCGAGTATGAGTGGCGCGCAGTGATACCGGCAGCAAAGATCTCGTCCACGCCCGATAGTGTCACCGCAAGACGCATGTCGCCGTCCCTGATCGCCTCCGCGGTGACGCCGTGCAGCGGGCTCGCCTCGTCTATGCGATGCATGATCTGCCAACTGAGCGCGAACATCGGAGAACGCGCACGCTCGAGCTTCAGATCGTAGAAGCGCGTCAAGCTGTGCCCGTCCGGTGTTTCTTCGTCACGCACCAGCACGAGCGACGCCGCTGCTTCGACGATATAGCTGCGCCGCTGATTCGCCACGCGCAGCATCAGCGTCGGCACGCCGTTGTAGGGGGAGATGACCGCAACGCGGCTGAACAGGATGCGCGCCGTCGGCTTGGAAAAGCGCGCAAACACCAGGCTGGTGATCACCGCCATGCTCAACATGCCGCTGAGGATCTCCAATGTCGCGACGCAGTGTCCATAGAAGGTGGCCGGACTCATGTTTCCGTAACCGACTGTCGCCAGGGTCTCGACGCTGAAAAAGAAGCAGTCGGAGAATGTGGCTGCGTTGTTGATCGCGTGGTCGCCAAGGAAATAGACCGTCGCAAACACGAGATTCGCGAGTAGATACACCGTTATGGCGCCGGCGAAGAACTGCGGCCAGGTCAGCGACATGATCAGGTGATAAGCATCGTGCGGACTGAACCGCGGTACGCCGAGCTTGGTGACTTCGACCTGACCCACTTTGACCGTAATACCATGGTGGCGGTGCGATGTTTTGGTCATGGATGGATCTCTGCAAAACGGGGTAATTGCAACGCAGCAGCAGGTGGTAGGCGGTTATCCATCGTCGCAGGATCAGGACGCCGCACGCCGAACGGTATCCTTGTCGTCACCTCGGTGACAACGTTGGAACACAGTGTGCGGCCGAGGTGCGCCAAGCTGCTCTCGAGGCTTTGCTTCAAGGCATGCAGAAACGAAAAAGGCCACCGGGTCACGGTGGCCTAATTCGTTGATTCTATTGGTCGGGGTGACAGGATTCGAACTTGCGACTTCTACCTCCCGAAGGTAGCGCTCTACCAGGCTGAGCTACACCCCGACCGGACCGCCGTAGCGGGGCGCGAATTCTAACGGCGCTCCGGCGCTGGCGCAACCGATCATCGAACCATCCGGTCGGTGGGCCGGTTTCGTGCGGCGCAGATACGCGGGCGACGACGCGCGCAGGATCGGGATCCGCGACCCATCTGGTAATCTAGACGATCACTGTTCCACGCGCCGTGCGTTCCCCCGCCGCGGCGCCGATCCGAAGGAAACCGATGGCCGTCACCCAAGCCCGCACGATGCCCGGCGTGCTCGAGCTGCTGCCGCTCGACCAGGTCGCGTTCCAGTCCATGCAGGATTCGATCCGGCGCAATTTCGAGCGTTTCGGCTTCCTGCCGATCGAGACGCCGGTCATGGAGTTCTCCAGCGTGCT
This sequence comes from Dokdonella soli, assembly GCF_039523175.1. Lineage (NCBI taxonomy): Bacteria > Pseudomonadati > Pseudomonadota > Gammaproteobacteria > Lysobacterales > Rhodanobacteraceae > Dokdonella > Dokdonella soli. The sequence continues at coordinate 94,989 of NZ_BAAAEU010000024.1, read as the reverse complement.
GCTGACCAAGGAAGGCGGCGAGACCGAGCGGCAGGTCTATTTCGTGCAGTCGACCGGCGCGCTGCAGGCCGCCGGTGCCGGCGAAGTGCCGGAGTTGGCGCTGCGTTTCGACCTGACGGTGCCGCTCGCGCGCTATGTCGCCGAGCATGAGCGCGATCTCGTGTTCCCGTTCAGGCGCTACCAGATCCAGCGCGTCTACCGCGGCGAACGCGCGCAGCGCGGTCGCTTCCGCGAGTTCTACCAGTGCGATATCGACGTGGTCGGCAAGGATCAGCTGTCGGTGCGCTACGACGCCGAGTTGCCGGCGGTCATCTACAACGTGTTCCGCGACCTCGACATCGGCGCGTTCACGATCCAGATCAACAACCGCAAGCTGATGCGCGGCTGGCTCGAAGGCCTCGGCATCGCCGATGCCGAGCGACAGGGTGCGGTGCTGCGCGAAGTCGACAAGCTCGACAAGCGCGGCGCGGATGCGGTGCGAGAGACGCTGGCCGGCGACGCGTTCGGCCTGTCGGCCGATGTCGCCGCCAAGCTGCTCGACTTCGTGCAGTTCCGATCGAGCTCGCTCGCCGACGCATTGACGAAGCTCGACGCGCTCGGCATCGGCAGCGAGGCGCTCGAACAGGGCAGGGCGGAGTTGAAGGAAGTGCTGAGCCTGGTCAAGGCATTCGGCGTGCCGGAATCGCATTTCGCGCTGAATCTCTCGATCGCGCGCGGCCTCGACTATTACACCGGCACGGTCTATGAGACCACGCTCAACGGGCATCCGCAGGTCGGATCGATCTGCTCGGGCGGGCGCTACGAAAACCTTGCCAGCCACTACACGAAGTCGCGCCTGCCCGGCGTCGGCATCTCGATCGGCGCGACGCGGTTGTATTGGCAATTGCGCGAAGCGGGATTGCTGAAGGGTGGGCGCAGCACGGTGCAGGCGCTGGTCGCGCAGATGGACGAGAACGAACTGCCGCGTTATCTGGAACTCGCGACCGAACTGCGCGATGCCGGGATCAATACCGAGGCGGTCGTCGAGCCGGGCAAGCTGGCCAGGCAGTTCAAGTACGCGGACCGCGCCGGCATCCGCTTCGTGCTCGTGCTCGGTCCGGACGAGATTGCGAAGGGCGTCGTCACGGTCAAGGACCTGCGCAAGCAGGACCAGTTCGAGGTCGCGCGTGCGGAACTCGCCGAGACCTTGCGCGTGGAGATCGAGCAGGCGGCGGTGATGGGAAAAGCCGCTGCCGGATAAAACCGACCTGTAGGAGCGGCTTCAGCCGCGATTCCTGGTTGGCAACTTTCACAAAGAGCATCGCGGCTGAAGCCGCTCCTACCCAACTCTTTCATGCACATGCAGACGATTCTTCTCGACGGCAACAGCTTGACCCGCGAACAACTGGTCGCGGTCGCGCGCCACGGCGCCGCCATCGCGCTCGACGAAGCGCAGCTTGCGCACGTGCAGCGCGCAGCGGATTTCCTTGCCGACAAGGTCAACTGCGGCGAACCGATTTACGGCGTCACCACGGGCTTCGGCAGCAATGCCGACAAGTTGCTCGGCGCTCACCGCGCGCGTGACGAGTTGCCGGGCGGCAATCCGGAGCAGCGTGACGGCACGCTGCTCGAGGAACTGCAGCACAACCTCGTCATCACGCATGCGGTCTGCGTCGGCAAGCCATTCAGCACCGAAGTCGTGCGCGCGATGCTGGCGATCCGCATCAACACCTTGATGCGCGGGTATTCCGGTATCCGCGTCTCCACGCTGAAGGCGCTGGCCGATCTGCTCAATCGCGGCGTGATTCCGGTGATCCCGGAGAAAGGCTCGGTCGGCGCGAGCGGCGATCTCGCACCGTTGTCGCATCTCGCGATCGTGTTGCTCGGTGGCGGCGAGGCGTTCTTCGATGGCGAGCGCCTGTCCGGCGCCGAGGCGTTGAAGCGCGCGGGCCTGGCACCCGTACGGCTGTCGTTCAAGGAAGGCCTCGCGCTGAACAACGGCACCACGCAGATGCTCGCGACCGCCGTGCTCGCGCTGGATCGGATGGAGAGTCTGCTCGCGACCGCGGATCTCGCCGCCGCGATGACACTCGACGCGTTCGCCGGTCGCGGCAGCGCGTTGCGCGAGGAAGTGCATGCGCTGCGCCCGCATCCGGGCCAGGTCGAGACCGCGCGACACGTGCGCGAGCTGCTTGATGGCTCGACGCTGACCGATATTCCCTATCACCTCGTGCCTCGTTTCCGCAGTTGGCTCGCCGACTCGTGGAGCGACGCGGAGGACCAGAAACAGCATTTCGACATCGCCTGGGACTACGTGCCACCCAGCCAGCGTCATGGCCGCGAGGCGTTCTATCAGCGCTTCCTGCCGTTCAAGGGCGGCAAGAAGCACCAGCCCCAAGACGCCTACTGCCTGCGCTGCATGCCGCAGGTGCACGGCGCGGTGCGCGATGCGTTCGATCAGGCCTGCCGCGTGATCGACATCGAGCTCAACGCGGTCACCGACAATCCGCTGATATTTCCTGATAAATCCGGAACGATGGTGATCGAGGATCAGGTGATCTCGGCCGGCCATTTCCACGGCATGCCGCTCGCGCTGGCGATGAGCTATGTGAAGGCCGCGATCCCGGTGCTTGCGTCGATCTCCGAGCGGCGTCTCAACAAGCTCGTCGATCCGGCGACCAACGACGGCCTGCCCGCGTTCCTGATCGGCAACGAGGACGCGACCGATTCAGGCTTCATGATCGTGCAATACACCGCCGCCGCGCTGGTCAACGACTTGGCCACGCGTGCGCATCCGGCCTCGGTTTATTCGATTCCGACCAGCGCGAACGCCGAGGATCATGTCTCGATGGGCGCGAACGAGGCGCGCCACGTGCTCGAGATGACCGAGGACCTCGGCCATGTGCTCGCGCTGGAGCTGTACACCGCCGCGCAGGCGCTCGACTACCGGCAGGACATGCTGAATGCCGCGCGCCGCCTCGCCCAGCGCGGCGACTGGCGCGCGCTCGCGGCGAAGATCGCGAACGCGCCGGACGCGAACCATCCGGCGCGCGCACAGTTCGAGAGCGAAGTGCAGGCGTTGGCGAAATCGCTCGTCGGAGCGAAGGACTTCCATGCGGGAGCCGCGGTCGCACGTGCGCACGCGAAGATCCGCGAACACATCGCGTTCATGGCCCGCGACCGCGCGATGGATGGCGACGTGCGCGTGATCTGCGAGCTGATTACCGCTGGTGGTTTGGGCTGAGGATCTCCCGACGCTCAGGCTCGCCTTTAACTCCCTCTCCCCCGACGACTTCATCGTTGGGAGAGAGGGCTGGGTGAGGGGGCGGAGCTGGATACGTGCGCGACATGGCCGATCGAGCTTGCGCGCAGCGACGTCATGCAGTGCGCCATAGAAGCGGCTGGCGGAGCGCGGTCGCCTATGCGAGCTGCTCCTTGGCCCACGCCGCATCGAGCGCTTCCATCGCGTCATGCGATTTCAGCCTGGCGGCCTTGTCGTAGGCTTCAGCGACTTCGTCCTCGCGCTTCTCGCCATGCAGGAGCAGCAGGCCGTTGCCGTATTCGATCCACGCGATCGGTGACGCCGGCGTCAGCTTGAGCGCCTGCTTGAGGTGTTTCTCCGCATCGATCGCACTCGCGCCGTAGGTGAGCTTGGCGAGCATGCCGCCGACCTTGCCGACGATCTCGGCGTGATAGAGACCGAGCGCGGTCTGCGCTTCGGCGTGCTTCGGTGCGAGTTCCAGCGTCGCATCGAGCGAGGCGCGGACCTTGCCGGCCAGGCCCTGCGCGAGCGCCTTGGTGATCGAGATGGTCTGGCTGAGACGGCCGATCGCGAACGCGTGCCGGTAGTGGCTGTTCGCTTCGTCCGGCAGCGCCGTGATCGCCGCATCGGCAAGATCGATCAGTTCCTCGTAGCGCGCGGTCTTCGCCTTGGCATCGTCGACCAGATAGGTCGCGTGGATGCCGCCGGCCTTGACCGCGACCGAGGCGCCGAGCGCCTTCAGCGCAACAGCGTCCTCGAACGCTTGCTGGAAGTCGCCGCGATGGAACGCGCGCCAGGCATCCTGCAATGCGGTCGCGATCGCCTTCGGGTCCTCGCCTAGCTTCGGGCTGGATTTGAGAAGGGCGGCAACGCGCTTCTCGTCCGGAAACGGTTCCTGGTCACCCGCATGCAGCGCCGGCCACGCCTTGGCGAGCTTGTCGCCGGCATAGTCGAAGGCCTTGTCCGGATACGGAAAAGCGGCCCAGGCTTTCTTCGCCATCGTCGTATCCTCGGTGGTTGCGGGTCGGCAGCCCGAGTTTGAACGCGCCTTGCGTGGGTCGTCACGCCGCCCTGCGGCAAGCCCGGTAAACTTCGCAGCAATGAACCGCACACATGCCGTCGACATGGAACCCGCCGCCCGCGCCGCCGAACTGCGCGCACGCATCGAGGACGCCAATCACCGCTATCACGTGCTCGACGATCCGGACATCCCGGACGCCGAATACGACAGGCTGATGCGCGAACTCGTCGCGCTGGAAACGGCGCATCCCGAACTGGTCACACCGGACTCGCCGACGCAGCGGGTCGGCGCCGCGCCATCAGGCGCGTTCGCGACGGTGCGCCACGAGATCCCGATGCTCTCGCTCGGCAATGCATTCAGCGACGCCGAGGTCGAGGAGTTCGAGCGCCGTATCGAGCAGCGCCTGGAAGTGCGCGATCCACTCTTCTCGGTCGAGCCGAAATTCGACGGACTCGCGATCAGCCTGCGCTACGACGATGGCATGTTCGTACGCGGCGCGACGCGCGGCGATGGCGAGAAAGGCGAGGAGGTGACACCGAACCTGCGCACGATCAAGGCGATCCCTTTGAAGTTGCGTGGCAAGGGCTGGCCGCGCGTGCTCGAAGTGCGCGGCGAGGTCTACATGCCGCGCGCCGGTTTCGAGCGCTACAACGAAAAGGCGCGCGCGTCGGAAGGCAGAATCAAGCCGCTGGTCAATCCGCGCAACGCCGCCGCCGGCAGCCTGCGCCAGCTCGATCCGCGCATCACCGCTCAGCGTCCGCTCGCGTTCTACGCCTACGCGCTGGGCGTGGTCGAAGGCGGCGAGTTGCCGGCGACGCATTCGGCGACGCTGAAGAAGCTGCGTGAATGGGGATTTCCGGTCAGCGAGCTGGTCGACACCGCGCGCGGCGCGGCCGGCTGCCTCGCGTACTACGCGCGCATCGGCGCGCAGCGCGACGCGCTGCCGTTCGACATCGACGGCGTCGTCTACAAGCTCGACGACCTCGCCGGCCAGCGCGAACTCGGCTTCGTCGGCCGCACGCCGCGCTGGGCGATCGCGCACAAGTTCCCGGCGCAGGAGCAGCAGACAACGGTCGAGGCGATCGATGTCAACATTGGCCGCACCGGTGCGGCGACGCCGACCGCGCGGCTCGCGCCGGTGTTCGTCGGCGGCGTCACCGTGACCAACGCGACGCTGCATAACGCCGACCAGGTCGCGCGCCTCGACGTGCGGGTCGGCGACACCGTGATCGTGCGCCGCGCCGGCGACGTGATCCCGGAGGTCGTGCGCGTGATCCCGGAACATCGGCCGCCGCACGCGAAGCCCTGGCAGATGCCGGCGCATTGTCCGATCTGCGGCTCGGATATCGTGCGCGAGGAAGGCGAAGTCGTCGCGCGCTGCACCGGCGAACTGACCTGCGCCGCCCAGCGCGTGCAGGCGATCTTCCATTTCGCGGCGCGCCGCGCGATGGACATCGACGGCCTCGGCGAGCGCTATATCGAGGATTTGGGCGAACTCGGCTACGTCACGTCCGTCGCCGATCTCTACAAGCTCAGGCTCGACGACCTGCTCGAGATGAAACGCCGCGCTGACGAGCGCGATGGCACCACACCGGCACATCTCCTCAAGAGCGGGGTCAAGGCCGGCAAGGTCGCGACCAAGTGGGCCGAGAACCTGATCGAAGCGATAGGGCACAGCCGGCGCACGACGCTGGAGCGGTTTCTCTACGCGCTCGGCATCGAACATGTAGGCGAAAGCACCGCGAAGGCGCTGGCCGTCTGGTTCGGCGACCTCGCACTGATTCGTCATCTGCCGTGGCCGATCCTGAAGCTGGTGCCGGACATCGGCGGCGAAGTCGCGCGCGCGATCGATGCGTTCTTCCAGCAGCCTGGCAACCAGAAAGTGATCGACGACCTGATCGCACGCGGCGTGACGATCATCGACATGCACGCGCCGTCGGCAAAGCTGCGCGCCGAGCTGGCGATGGCGAGCGTGCTCGAGCAAGCCGAGATTCCGAAACTCACCGCAAAGCGCGCAGAACAGGTTGCTGCCGCGTTCGATTCGATCGGCGCCATGCTGAAGGCAGATGCGGTCGCGCTGGCCGGTGCCGGTCTGCCGCGCGACACGGCTGATGCCGTGCAGGCGTTCATCGTCACCCACGACGGGCGCGATCTGCTGCTGCGCTGCGAGCATGCGGTTGAGCAATTGCGCGCGGCGACCGCTGGCGCAGCGGCCATCGAAACGGGGCCGCTGGAGGGCAGCACCGTCGTGCTGACCGGCACGTTGTCCGGACTGACCCGCGACGAAGCGAAGGCGAAGCTCGAAGCGCTCGGCGCGAAGGTCGCCGGCAGTGTGTCGAAGAAGACCAGCTTCGTGGTGGCCGGCGAATCCGCCGGCTCGAAACTCGACAAGGCGCGGGAACTCGGCGTCGAGATCTGGGATGAGGAACGCCTGCTGGCGTTTTTCATTGGGCATCCAACGTGATCGCGTGCCTGGAGCCCCGCCCCCTCACCCAACCCTCTCCCCCAAGCAAGCTTGGAGGAGAGGGCTTCAAGAGCGTGCCGATCCACTCCCTCTCCCCCAACGGCTCTATCGTTGGGGGAGAGGGTGGGGGTGAGGGGGCGGGGCCGCGAATGCGCGAAGTGCGGGCCAATCGCGTCGCCCAGAGGTAACGCGTGGAACGTGCCAAAACCCTGCGCAAGGCGCAAACCGATGCCGAGAGGAAGCTCTGGTCGCGCTTGCGCGCGAACCAGCTTGGCGCGAAGTTCCGCCGCCAGTATCCACTCGATGGGTATATCGCTGACTTCGTCAGCGTCGAGCATCGCCTGATTGTTGAGCTCGACGGTAGCCAGCATTTTGACCAGCATGCTTATGACGTGAAACGCAATCAGGCACTCGAAGCACTGGGCTTTCGCGTGCTGCGTTTCTGGAACAACGATGCGCTGGAAAAAACCGGCGATGTTCTGAATGCCATCGTCGCCGCGCTGACCGATGCCCCGCCCCCTCACCCCAACCCTCTCCCCCGACTGCGTCGGGGGAGAGGGAGCCAAGCGGTCCCCGACTCATCCGCCAGACGGGCGAGCGATGAAAGTCCTCTCCGCCCAACAGCTTCATCGTTGGGGGGAGAGGGTTGGGAGAGGGGGCGGAGCGCACAGATCGCGAGCCTGCCGGCCAATGGCAGTAGGTCCAGCGAAGTCAGGGATTCCTGGTCGGCGTTGCACCTGCGCGCAAGGCTCTACACCCTGATCCGCGCGTTCTTCGCCGAGCGACACGTGCTCGAAGTCGAGACGCCGATGCTCAGCGAAGCCGGCAACACCGAGCCGAACATCGAGAGTTTCAGCACGATGTTCTCCGGTCATGCCGATGCCGGCGCGCGCGAGCGCTGGCTGCGCACGTCGCCGGAGTTTCCGTTGAAGCGCCTGCTGGCTGCGGGCGTCGGCGACTGCTACGAGCTGGGTCGCGTGTTCCGCAATGGCGAGGCCGGGCAGCGCCACAATCCCGAGTTCACGATGCTGGAGTGGTATCGCGTCGGCATCGACCATCGCCGCCTGATGACGGAGGCAAGCGATCTCGTGCACGCGGCACTCGCGCTGGTAGGGCGCAGCGCGCACGTCGTCGAGCGCACCTATCGCGAGTGGTTCACAGCGGAGCTCGGCATCGACCCGTTTTGCGCGTCGATCGAGGCGCTGCAGGCGCCGCTCGCCGAATTTCGCATCGATGCGCAGAGCCTGAGTCGTGACGACTGGCTCGATTTGTTGATAACGCATCACCTGCAGCCTGCGCTGTCGCGTGACCACGTCACGCTGATCCACGATTTTCCGGCGACGCAATGCGCGCTAGCGAAGATCCGCGACGGCGATCCTCCGGTCGCCGAGCGCTTCGAGCTGTATCTCGGGCCGTACGAGCTCGCGAATGGCTATCACGAATTGACCGACGCAGCCGAACAGCGTGCGCGCTTCGAGCGGGATAACGCGCGCCGCCGTGCGCGCGGCCAGCGTGAGTTGCCGGTCGATGAGCGTCTGCTTGCGGCGCTCCAGGACATGCCGCCCTGCGCCGGCGTCGCGCTGGGCATCGATCGCCTCTTGATGTGCCTCGCCGGAAGCGACGACATTCGCGAGATGATCGCGTTTCCGTTCGCGAACGCCTGAGCCGCCGGCGTCTCTGCGGCGGCGTGCGCGTCGGGCCTCAGCTCAGCTTCTCGCGACGGTCTTCGTCGGTGCAGTGCCCGACGGACGTGGGACGCCGGCGTGGACGCAGCATGAGCAACGCGAGGATGGTCGCGAGTGCGGCGATCACGCCGGCCACGAGGAACGCAGTCCGCCCGCCGTCGATCGCCCACAGCCGACCGGCCAGCAAGGCGCCCAGAACGCCGCCGACGCCGGACGAGAACCCGTAGTAGAGCCCTTGGCCGTGGCCATTCAGGCGTCCCGGAAAGAAGCGCACGAGCAACTGCATGCAGGCGGCGAAGAACGCGGCGAAGTTGAGCGCGTGCGTCACCTGCGCCAGCGCCATCAACAGGATGTTGTCGGGCAGCAGTGCGGTCACCCACCAACGCAGGGAGGCGGAGACCAGCGCGACGACCAGCACGTAGGTCGGCTCCCAGCGCATGAACACACGAGCCGAGAGGAAGAACATCAGGATTTCGGCGGCGACCCCGATCGTCCAGTACGCGCCGAGCGCGGACGGCCGGTAGGCGTGCTGTTCAAGGTACAGCGAGAAGAAAGTGTAGTAAGGGCCGAATGAGATCTGCGTGAGCAGCGCGACCACGAAGAAGATGATGACTTCGCGACGCAGCAGGTGCTCGCGAAAGCCGGTCCGCGCCGGTGACGCGTCGGGGATGTCCGCGCCGTAGTCGTTGCAAAAGCTGCTTGCCAGCAGGCCCGCGTAGAGCGGCAGCATCAGCAGCGGCAATGACGTGACCGGAACGTGATCGAACGCGAGACCGAACACGGCCACGACGGTGATGAAGCCGATCGAGCCCCAGACCCGGACGCGGCCATACAGCTCGCTGCGGCCGGTCAGGTGTGACAGCGTGATCGCCTCAAACTGCGGCATGACCGCGTTGTAGGCGAAGCAGAATACGCACATCGCGACGAACAATCCCGCGAAGTCGATCGGCAGCAGGAACAGCGCAAAGCTGGCGAAGGTGATCGCACAGCCGATGCGCAGCCAGCGCACCGGACGCGGTGAGCGCTCCGCGAGCCAGCTCCACGAACTCGGCGCGACGATGCGTGTCGCGTACCAAAGGCTCATCAGCACACTGATCGCAGCCACGTCCTGCCCGCGTGCCTTCAGGAACAGGCTCCAGTACGGCGTGAACGCGCCGAGTGCGGCGTAGTAGGCGAAATAGAAGCCGGACAGGCGGGTGGCGGGAATCGGTCGCATGGCGCCGAGCCTGACATATTCGTCGAGCAGCGCGGAAGCGTACGACGCACAGGTCGGGCGTCGCGCTCACACGGGAAGGCGCAGCCGCGCGATGCAGCCGCGTACGTCGCGGCGATTCTCCAGGGTCAACGTGCCGCCGTGTGCCTCGATGATCTGGCGGGCCAGGACGAGACCAATGCCGGAGCCACCGGGTTTGGTCGTGAAGAACGGCACGAACAGATTTTCGCTGGGAGGCAGGCCGGGACCGTCGTCGATCACCTCGACGATCAGCGCGTCATCGGCGACGCGCCAGCGCAACGTCACACTGCCGCCGCCCGCGAGCGCGGCGTCGGCCGCGTTCTGCGTCACGTTGATCAGTGCCTGTTCGATCTGATCGGAGTCGAGATGCAGGTGCAGCGTCGTACCTGCGTCGATGGCGATAGCCACGCGTTGTTCGAGCAGCGCCGCGCGGCGTGCAATCGCGCCGAACTCGATTTCCCGCGGGTTCGGCGGTGGCAACCGCGCGAGCTGCGTGTAGCGCGACATGAAACGCGCGAGCGCCTCGGCACGATCGCCGATGACGCGCAGGCCGCCTTGCACGTCGTCGCGCCAATCGGAGGGCAACGGCTCGCAGGCGATCACCTTGGTCAGCGTGCCTGCCATCGACCGGATCGGCGCGAGCGAATTGTTCAGCTCGTGGCCGAGCACGCGCAGCAGGCGTTGCCAGGCGAGGCGTTCCTCCTCGCGCAACGCGCGGCTGAGATCGGTGATGACGAGCAGATCGTGAGGGCGCCCGTTTTCGCGGAAGCGCGCGTGGCGGACTTCCCAGCGCCCGCTGCCGCCGGCGAAGCTGCGCTCGAGCATGCGCACGTCGGCGATGGCCAGGCAATCATCGAGATCGAGCGACTGTACCGTTTGTTCGGCCAATTCTGCCGAAGTGGCATCGAGCAGGTGCTGGGCTGCGGGATTGGCGAGCCTGAGCCGGCCTTCCGCGTCGAACGCGAGCACGGCGATATCGAGCGCAGCGACAACTTTCGCCAGCAACGCGCTCTTTTCCTCGAATGCGAGCCGTTGTTCGCGCAGGGTTTGCGACAGCGCATTGATTTCCAGCACCACTTCGCCGATCGCGTCGCCGCGTCGGGCTCGCGAGCCGCGCAAGCTATAGTCGCCTTCGCGCAGCGCTTCGAGCAAGTTTGACAACGTGTAGAGCGGATACACCACGTTGCGGCGCAGGACGAAAACGAGGCCGATCGTGACGAGGGCAACAACGCCCCAGATCGCCGCGGCGCGCGCGTGATCGTCCAGTGCGAATCCCAGTGCGACAGCGAGCGCGAGCAAGGCCGGCGCGGTGGCCAGCAGCGCGCCGGCAAGAACGCGCGTTTCGTAGTTCCAGCGGAATCGTTTGTCGCGCATCGTGACTGTCGTTGCCCAACTGCGGTTTTCGTGTGCATCGTAGGTTGGCGGTGAGCGAAGCGAACCCCAACACGTCGCAGACATCGAGCGTTTGGACCGTTGGGGTTCGCTTCGCTCACCGCCAACCTACTCGCCGAAGATGGCTCGCCACTCACTCGATTCCGTACTTCTCCATGCGGCGATACAACGACGGCCGACTCAAGCCGAGCAGTGTTGCGGCGCGCTGGATATTGCCGCCGGTGCTTTCCAGCGCCTGCCGCACGAGCTGTTCCTCGGCGGCGTCGACAGTCATCGATCCGCTGGCAGCGAGCGCCGCGGCGCCGGACAGCGCGTGCGTGGTGCCCGGTTTCAGATTCAACGCGGCGTCATCGACCACATCGCCGTCCAGCATCAACGCCGTGCGTTCGATCACATGCGAAAGTTCGCGTACGTTGCCGGGCCACGCATAGCCTTCGAGCGCGCGCAGCGCCGAAGGCGCGAAGCGCAGCGTGTCGCGCTGGTAGCGTTTCGCGAAATGCGCGAGGAACGCCTGTGCGAGCAGCGCGATGTCCGCCTCGCGCTCGCGCAGTGGCGGCAGGCGCAACTCGACCGTATTGAGGCGGAACAGCAGATCCTTGCGGAACGCGCCGCGCGCGACTTCGGCGGCGAGATCGGCATTGGTCGCCGAGATCAGGCGCACGTCGACCTTCAGCGTGCGCGAGGAGCCGACTCTCTCGAGTTCGCCGTCCTCGAGGACACGCAGCAGCTTGGGTTGCTGGGCCGTCGGGATATTGGCAATCTCGTCGAGGAACAGCGTGCCGCCGTCGGCGAGTTCGAAGCGGCCGATGCGATCGCTCTTGGCGTCGGTGAACGCGCCGCGCACGTGGCCGAACATCTCGGCCTCGAACACGGATTCCGGGATGCCGCCCATGTTGACCTTGACCAGCGTTCGCTGGGCACGCTTCGAGCCGGCGTGCAGCCGCTGCGCGATGACGCCCTTGCCGGTTCCGTTCTCACCCAGGATCAGCACGTTCGCGTCGGTGGGAGCAACCCGGTCGAGCTGGGCCAGCAGCGCGCGCATGACCCTGGATTCAGCGACGAATTCCGCATCGCCATCGGCGCGCAGGATCTCGTTCTCACGCTTCAATCGGGCGGCTTCGCCACGCGAACGGCCGAGCGCGAGCTGATTGCCCAGCACGCTCATCAAGCGCTGGTTGTCCCATGGTTTTTCGATGAAATCGCCGGCGCCGTGACGCATCGCCTCGACCGCGACATTGATGGTGCCCCACGCCGTCATCACGACGACGGGCAATTCGCTGTCCAGCTTCTTGAGTTCACGCAGCAGGTCGAGACCTTCACGACCGGACGTCGTATCGCGCGTGTAGTTGAGATCGATCAGCGCCACATCGAAACGCTGCCGGCGCAGCGCGTCCAGCGCGGCGCGCGGCCCGTCGACGCTGGTCGCATCGATGCCCTCGGCCTTGAACAGCAAACGCAGTGCCTCGCGCACGTCGCGCTGGTCGTCGGCAATCAGGATGCAGGGGCGTTCCTTGGCGGACATGAATTCTCCTTTTGGCGCATCCTGAGGTGAGCCCGCCGGTTGCGCAAGATCAAGCGGCCGAAGCCACCTTCTCGATCCAGCCGTCGAACAACCGCACGATGCGCTGCGCTTCCTTCGCGTAGCCCTCGTTGTGCGTGACCTGCACGATGGTCATGCCGCCGCGATGCAGTTCGTGCAGCAGGTCCATGATCGTGCGTGCCTGGCTCGAATGCAGCGCGCCGGTCGGCTCGTCGGCGAGCAGCAGGCGTGGCTTGGTGATCACCGCGCGCGCAACGGCGACCAGCTGCTGCTGGCCGCCGGAGAGCTGGCTCGGATACAGGTCCTTCTTGCCGACGATGTTGAAGCGGTCGAGCAGGTCGGCGACCTGCGCCGCGCGCTCCTTCGCCGGAACGTCGCGGTACTGCAGCGGCAGGTCGAGGTTTTCCCAGACCTTGAGATCGTCGATCAGGTGATAGTGCTGGAAGATGAAGCCGACCTTTTCGCGCTGCAGCGTCTGGCGTTGCTTCGAATTCAGCTTCTCGACGGCAGTACCGTCGAGCGAATAGCCGCCCTGCCAGTCGTGATCCATCAGTCCCAGCACGTTGAGCAGCGAGCTCTTGCCCGCGCCCGATGGCCCCATCACGCTGACGAACTCACCTTCGCCAATGTCGAGATGGATGTTGCGCAGCACCCAGCTGCGCCCGCCGGCGAGGGGATAGGATCTTTCGAGGTCGCGGAGTTCGATCAGAGGCATGGGTTGGTCCTGAAGGCTGGAGTCATTCATTGCGCAGCGCGACGACCGGGTCAACCGCTGCAGCGCGCCGTGCCGGCAGCCAGCAGGCTAGCAGTGCAATGGCGGCGAGCAACGCGCCTGCGACGAGGAACGCGATCGCGTCGCCGACGTTGGCGCCAAACAACAGGCTGGAGACGAGCGCGGCGGCGCCCAGCGAGAGCACGGCGCCGATGGCCAGACCCATCCCCGACAGCAGCGCACCACGGCGCAGCACCTCGGACAGAATGCGTTGGGGGCTCGCTCCCAATGCGAGGCGTACGCCGAATTCGCGGGTGCGGCTCACCACGTGCATGGCGATCAGGCCGTACAGACCGATGCCGGCGAGCAGCAGGCCGATGGCGCCGAGCGCGAGCGAAGTCATGCCGGCGATCCGCTGCGGAAGCAACGACAGCGCAATGACATCGGTCAAGGGATGAACCTGTCCAGCAGGCAATGAAGCATCGAGTGCGCGCAGTTCGCCGCGCAAGGGTCCGGCGAATGCGTTGGCCGGCAGCGCGGTTTTCACGATCAACGAGGTTTCCGCGTGCGGCGATTGCGTCAACGGCAGGAACAGGAAGGGTTCGTTTTCCTGATTGAACGAGGTGTACTTGCCGTCTGGCGCGATGCCGACCACGGTCAGGGTGCGCAGGTCCTTGTCGGAGCCGAAGCTGAAACTGCGGTTGAGCACGTCGCCATCCGGGGCAAGCCGGTGCGCCAACGTGGCGTTGACCACGCAGACTTCCGCGCCCCCCTTCACATCCCGCGCATTGAAGCCGCGCCCACGCAGGGTGATGTCGAGCGTCTCGAAATACCCCGGGGATACCAGGTTGGCATCGGGGCTCAGCGCGTCTTCGGGGATACCCGCCACCTGGAAGCTGCCGAAATTCATGCGCTGGCTGGCATCCAGCGGAATCACGGCGGCGAGTGCCGCGTGTTCCACGCCGGGCAAGGCGCGCACGCGATCGAGCAGGCTCTCCTGCAATTGCAGTTGCCTCGGTTCCGGGTAGCCGCTCGGATCGAGGTTGAAATCGGCAGTCAGGATCTGCTGCGGATCGAAGCCGGAGTCGATCGCTGACCCACGCTGCAGCGCGCGCAGGAACAGGCCGCCGCAGACCAGCAGCAACATGGTCAGCGCGATTTGCGCGACCACCAGAGCGCCTCCGAGTCGCGAGCGGTGGCCGACGATCTGGCGGCCCGCGAGGGCCTGGCTGGCGCCTGGCGCGCGGTTCGACACACGCAGCGCCGGCAGCAATCCAAACGCCAGCGCCGTGATGGCGGTGCAGCCGAGCGCGAACAGCAGCACGCTGCCATTGATTGACACCTGCATCGAAACAGGAATCGGCGTCGGCAGATCGACGCGCGTCAGCGCATGGCAGCACCAGTCGCCGATCAGCACGCCGATCGCGCCGGCCGCAAGCGCCAGCAGCACGCTTTCCGCCAGCAGTTGTGACATCACGCGAGCGCGGCTCGCGCCGAGTACGAAACGCATCGCGATCTCGTGGCGACGGCTTTCGCCGCGCGCCAGCAGCATGGATGCCACATTGACACAGGCAACCAGCAGCACCAGCGAGATCAGAGCGAACAGCAGACCTGAGAACGCGATCAATGCACCGCGAAACTCCTGCGGCATGCCGCGCAGCGGAACCATGCGGATTCCGCCATCCATCCGCGGCCGCGGATACTCCGACGCGAGTTGGGCACCGATCGCCGACAGCTGGCTTTGCGCAACCGCCGTGGTCGCTCCGGGTGCCAGCCTCGCACCCAGGCTCAACGAGCGGGAAGTGCGCTGGTCGAGCATCCGCGGCGCTCCGGATTTGAGCAGGGGGCGTTGCGTCACCGGCACATAGAACGCGGGTGCCAGTACGGCGATGGTGCCGCTGAACTCGGGCGCGGCGACGCCGATCAGGGTGAATGCGTGGCCGTTGATCGAAACAGGCTTGCCGATCGCCGCATCGCTTGCGTCGAAATACTTGCGCCATGCGGCATAGGTGACCACGGCGACGGGCGGTGCGCCGGCATGGTCGTCGTTCGCATTGAGCAGGCGGCCGCGATACGCCGATACCTGCAGCGCGTCGAAATAATTTCCGCTGACGACCATGCCGAGCGCGCGTTGTGGCTCGGTCGCGACACTCACGTTGAGCGGCTCCAGCGCGTAGGCGAACACGTTGGCAACGTCCTTGGCGCGCGCAGCGTAGTCGGAATAGTCCGGGTACGAGAACGTGTTGAATCCTTCGCCATGCCTTGTGCTGCCGAGTTCGACCAGCTCGTGCGCCGTGCCGACGCCGCGCACCGGCGCCAGCAGGACGGTGTTGACCGCGCTGAACAGAGCCGTGCTGGCGCCGATGCCGATCGCCAGCGACAGCACCGCGAACACCGTCATGCCGGGCTGCCTCAGCAGTTGCCGAGCCGCATGGCGAATGTCCTGGATCAGGATCGCGAACATGGGATTTCCTCTGGTTGAACGAGCAGGGGTGACTCACCCATTGCGCAACGCCACCATCGGATCGACGCGCAACGCGCAGCGCACCGGCACGATCACCGCCAGCGTGGCGGCGAGGGTCAGCACGCCGAGCGCGCCGAGCACGGCCAGCGAGTCGGTGGCTTCGATGCTCTGCAGCGAGCCGGTCAGTTGGCGCGCGAACAGCAGTCCGGCGACGACGCCGATAACCAATCCGCCGCCGAGTTGCAGCAGGCTGCGGCCGAACACGTTGCGCAGGATCGGCAAGGTCGGCGCGCCGAGTGCGCGGCGCACGCCGATCTCGCGGGTGCGTCGTCCCACCGTGAAGCTCATCACGCCGTAGAGCCCGGCGGCGGCGAGGATCAGAGCGATGATGCCGAACGCGCCGAAGCTCTTCGCCACGGAACGCTCGCCGATGGTCATGTTGCGGATCACGGCCGGGTAGTCGCGCAGCCAGTACAGCGGTGTATCGGCATCGACTTCGCGCATGACCTCGGCAAGGCGCGGCGCGAATGCGAGCGGATCGCCCTGCGTGCGCACCGCGATGCTGGCGATGCGGAATACGTTCTGGCTGAGCGGAACCAGCATGGCCGGTTGGATCGGCTGGCCGGGCGTGTCGAGCGTCAGCGTGCCGATCACGCCGATCACGGTGACCGTGGTTCCTTTCGGATCGCGCGGGTCGAGGCGGAACTGGCGACCGAGTACCGATTCGCCATTGCCGTAGCGCGTGACGAAGGTTCGATCGACGACGGCCACGCGATCGCTGTCGGCGCGATCGCGGCTGTCGAAGAAGCGGCCTTGCTCCAGCTTGATGCCGTAGGCTGCGGCGAAGTGTTCGTCGACCGCGCCCGAATAGACTTGCGGCAGTTCGCCGTCGCCGGGCACCACGCCGCTGGCCAGCACGGTATGGCCTTCGTTGAAATAAGTGCCCGGCAGCGCGGTGCCGACCGTTGCATCGACCACGCCGGTTTCCAGGCGCAGGCGCGCGGCGACTCGTTCGTACAGACGCAACTGGTCGGCGCTGGTCGGATAGGCATTCGCGACCAGCGCGACGCGCGCGGTGAGCAGATGGTGGGTGTCGACGCCAAGATCGCTGCGATCGAGCGCGAAGATGCCGCGCACCACGGTGCCGACGCAGATCAGCAGCGCGCAGGACAAGGCCACCTCGCCGATGACCAACACGCGGCTCACACGCGCGAAGGAACTGCTGCCGACGCTGCGCGAGCCATCGCGCAAGTGGCCGGCCGCAGCCATGTCGCCGGCATGCAACGCGGGCAGAACGCCGGTGACCAGCGCGGTCAGCAAGGCGGCGCCGAGTGCGAACAGGACCACCGTGTCGTCGATATCGAAGCGCAGCCACAGCGGGAAGAATTCCGACTCGCGCAGCATCGATTGCTGCCAGCTCACGCCGGCGCGTGCGAGAGCCAATCCGATCACAGTCGCAATCAGGCTGAGCAGAGAACTCTCGGCGAGCAGGTGCGTGATCAGATGCTTGCGTGCGGCACCGAGCGCGACGCGCACCGACAATTCCTGGCTGCGCGCCAGCGTGCGTGTCAGCAGCAGATTCGCCGCATTGGCGCAGGCGACGATCAGCACCATGAACACCGCCGCGAGCATGATGCCGAGCGTCGAGCGCGTCGTGCGGTCGGCCGCCATGCGCGCCAGCGGCTCCACTTGCGGACTTTGCCCACGAAAACGCGCCGGATCGGCGCGCGCGGCATCGGCGAACCAGCTCTCGAAGGCGCTGACGACGGCGGTGTCGCCGATGTCGGCATGCCGACGCAGCACCGGCCAATAGGCGTAGGCGTCGGCCTTTTCGCCTTCGACCAGTGCCGCCGGCACCCACACCGATTCCCTGCGCGGATAGCTGAAATTCTTCGGCATGACGCCGATTACCGTTGCCGCGTGCGCATCGACACGAACCTGTCGGCCGACGATGGCGGGATCGCCGCCATACCTTGCTTGCCACAATTCGTGGGACAGTATCGCCACCAGCGGCGCGCCGGGTCGCTCGTCCTCGGCAGCGAAATCGCGGCCGAGGAGGGGCGCAATGCCAAGCACCTGAAACAGGTTCGCGCTGACATGCGCGCCGTTGTAGCGCTGCGGTTGGTCGAGGTCGCTGAGGCTGATGGTCGAGCGCGCGATGCCGCCGACCGCTGCGACGTCCGCAAGGCGATGGCGAATCTGGATCAGGTCCTGGCTGGTCACCGGAAACACATCGCCGAGGCCGCCATCGCCGTGAAAACCCGCCTGCAGCAGTTGGTCCGGCTGCGCAAACGGCAACGGCCGCAACACGAATCCGTTGAGCATGCTCAGCATGAAGATCACGCAGGCCAGCCCGGCGCCGAGCACACCGACCACGAGCGCGGAAAACGCAGGCCGTGCCAGGATGCCGCGCGCGGCGTTCCTGAATTCTTTCAGCAGGGTATTCAACGTAAGACTCCTCACTCGTGCCGCAGCGCAATCATCGGATCGACATGCAGCGCGCGCCGCGCCGGCAGGATTACGGCAAGGAATGCGGCGATGATCAGCACGAGCAGGGCGCTGACGATCGCCATCGGATCGCTGGCGGCGATGGCGGGCAGGGAGCGCGTCAACAGGCGAGTGAACGGAATGCCGGCGGCGAGTCCGAGCGCGAGGCCGACGCCGAGTTGCCAACCTGTGCGGGCAAACACGTTGCGCAACACGCTGGCGTTGGGTTCGCCGAGCGCGCGACGCACGCCGATCTCGCGGGTGCGTTGGCTGACGTTGAATGCCACCACGCCGTAGAGGCCGGCGCCGGCGAGAGCGAGCGCGATCACTCCGAAAATGCCGAACAACTGCGCGACCACGCGTTCGCCGAAGGTGACGTCGCGGACGACCGCCGCATAGTCGCGCACCCAGTACAGTGGCGTGTCCGGATCGACCTGGCGCATCAGTTCGGTCAGATGCTGCGCGAAGGCAGCCGGCTCGCTGCGCGTGCGCACGGCCAGGCTGACGAAGCGCGCCGGCGCCTGACGCAGCGAAGTCAGCAAAGCGGGTTGCGGCTCGGCGCCGGGGCTGTTCAGCCTGAGCGGCGCGATGACGCCGATCACGGTCACGACGGGTCCGTCGGCCTGTCGCGGATCGGTGCGGAAGCGCCGACCGATCACGTCGCCGCCGGCTTTGTAGCGATCGGCGAAATGCTGGTCGACCACGGCGACGCGCTCGCCATCCGCGTGGTCGCGGTCGTCGAAGAAGCGGCCCCTGAGCAGCCGGACGCCGTAGGCGGAAAGGAAATGATCGTCGACGGCTCCCTGGCGCACCTGCGGCAGCGGGCCTCCGTCGAACGGCGTGCCTTCGGGCAGCACGTCGAGGCCACTGCTGTAGCGCAGCGGCAGCAGGGTCGAGGCGCTGGCGTCGACGACGCCCGCATCGGCGCGCAGCCGGTCGGTCAGGCGCTCGTACAGACGCAGTTGGTCTGCACCGGTCGGATAGGTGTTGGCGAACAAGCCGAGCCGTGCGGTCAGCAGATGCGAGCTGTCGATACCGACATCGATGCGATCAAGCGCGGCGATGCCGCGCACCATCGTGCCGACGCTGATCAGCAGCGCGCAGGACAGCACGATCTCGCCGACGACAAGAATGCGGCTGATGCGCGCGAACGGTCCGCCGGCCACGCTGCGCGTGCCATCGCGCAGGTTTCCGGCCAGCGCTTCGCCGCCGGCGCGCCAGGCCGGCAGCAGGCCGGTCGCGAGGGCAGTCAGCAGCGCGACGCCAACCACCTGCGCGATCACGATCGGGTCCATGTCGAAGCGCAGCCAATGGGGCGGTCCATTGGTGGCTGCGTGCCATTGCGCGTGCTGCCAGGCCACGCCGATCTTGGCGAGCAGCAGCGCGATCAGCGTCGCGATCAGGCTCAGCAGCAGGCTCTGCATCAGCAGATGCAAGGTGAGGCGTGCGCGGCTGGCGCCGAGCGCGACGCGCACGGCGAGTTCCTGGCCGCGGCCGAGCGTGCGCGTCAGCAACAGGTTCGCCGCGTTCGCGCAGGCGACCAGCAGCACCAAGGCGACCGCGGCGAGCATGACGTCGAGCACCGCGCGCGTGGTGCGGCTCACAGTGAGGTACGACAGCGGTTCGATGCCCATGTGCAGGCCGCGAAACCGGTCCGGCTCCGCGCGCGCTGCGCCGGCAAACCAGGTATCGAGTGCGGCCGTGATCGCGGCGTTTTCGATATTCGCGTGACGCCGGATGACGACGGTGTAGGCGTCGTCGTCCGATGCGGGCGTGGCCTCGCTCAGGCTCGCCGGTATCCAGACGACTTCCTTGTAGGGATAGCTGAAGTCCGCCGGCATCACGCCGATCACCGTCGCCGGCTGCGCGTTGACGCGCACCTGGCGCCCGACGATCGCGCGGTCGCCGCCGTAGCGGTGCTGCCACAGATCCCACGACAGCATGACCACCGCCGCGCTGCCCGGATGCTCGTCGTCCGCCGCGAAATCGCGCCCGAGCATCGGTGCGACGCCGAACACGCGCCACAGGTTCGCGCTGACTTTCGCGCCGTCGAAACGCTCGGGGCGATCGAGGTCGCTCAGGTTCACGGTCGCCTGCTCGAAACCGGCGACTTCGGCGCTGCCCTCGAGTTGGCGGCGCAGCTGGATCAGGTCGCGTCCGGCGACGTCGTCCAGGCTGTCGCTGCCGTGGTTGTCCGCAATGCCCGCGTGCAACAGTTGTTCGGGCGCCGCGAACGGCAGCGGTCGGACCACGAAGGCGTTCACCATCACCAGCATGAAGATCACGCAGGCCAGTCCCGCCGCCAGCACGCCGATGACCAGCGCGGAGAACGCGGGCCGTGTCGCGATGGCGCGCGCGGCAGTTTTGAGTTCATGCAATACGCCGATCATCGGAAACTCCTCGATTGGTAAGCCCCTCTCCCATCGGGAGAGGGGTTGGGGTGAGGGTTCGGCACGAGCGTGAACCACCACGCTTGCCCGAACCCTCATCCGGCGCTTCGCGCCACCTTCGCCCGACGGGAGAAGGGAAGCTCACCTCACTCCACCTCAACTCAACTCATCAACTCAACGCATCGCGCGGCGCGACCGCGCAGGCGCGTCGCGCCGGCAGCAGGCAGGCAAGCAGCAAGGTGACGAGCAACAGTGCGCTGACGCCGATCAGGGTCCACGGATCGCTGGCGGGCACGCCGTAGAGTTGACTGCGTGCCGCACGTGCGCCGAACCATGCGGCGACGAGGCCGAGCGCGACGCCGCCGGCGCCGATGCGCAGGCCGCCGCCGAGCACCAGCCGCGCGATGCGGCTGCGCGACGAGCCGAGCGCCTGGCGCAGCGCGAATTCATGTTGGCGCTGGCCGACCGCGAACGCCATCAGTCCGTACAGGCCGCCGATCGCGAGCACGAATGCGACGCTGGCGAACGCACCGAGCAGGATCAGGCTGAAGCGGCGATCCGCGAGCGCCGCGGCGCGCACGTCGGCCAGCGGGCGCAGGCTGTACGGGATGCCGGTGGCAAGGCGTTCGAGTGTGCCGCGCAGCGTCGGCATCAGCGTGGCGATCGGCAGCGTGGAACGCACCACGATGTTGAATTCGGCGGCGACGACCGGGCGTTGATCGAGATCGACATAGACCGCGCCCATCGGCGCGCGGTCGAGGCTTCGCTCGCGCACGTCGCCGACCACGCCGACGATGGTGACCGCGCGCATGTCGCCGTCCATGTTGCCGACCTGGATGCGCTGGCCGATCGGATCGCGCTCGCCCCAGGCCGCGCGCGCGGCGTCCGCGCTGATCACGGCGACGGGTGCGCCATCGGCGCGATCGCTGCTGTCGAAGCTGCGTCCGCGCAGCAGCGGGATGCCGACCGCCCTGAAATAGTCCGCACTGGCGACGCGGAATTGGGCGTAGCCGATCGGTGGCGGCGGGGATTGGCCGAGGCTGGTCACGCTGCCGTCCCAGAACGCGCCATCGGCGCCGCCGGTCAGCGGCAGGCTGCTGACGCCGCCGACCGCGCCGACACCCGGCAATTGCGCGAACGTGCTCATGAGTTCGTCGTAACGGCGAGTGGTGGCTGCGGCGGCTGCGGTGTCGCGCGTCCACGGCTGTGAGACCTGCACGCTGACTGCGCCCTCGGCATCGAAGCCGGGATCCACGTCAAGCAGCGCGAGAAAGCTGCGTCCGAGCAGACCGGCGCCGATCAGCAGCACGGTGGTCAGCGCGGTCTGTCCGGCCAGCAGCAGCGCGCGCGTGCGCAGATGGCTGCGGCTCGGCGACTGGCCGCGGCCGCTTTCGCGAAGTTCGCCGATCGGGTTCTGCTTGCGGTTGCTCCACAGCACCGCGGCAGTGGCGACCAGCGCGATCGCGAGTGCGGCCGACACACTGAGCGCGACGATGCCGACGCTGAGCTGGACTTCGTCCGCGCGTGGCAGGCTGTCGCCGGCGAGACGGACGAGCAGATGCACCGCGGCGTAGGCCACGCCCAGTGCGAGCGTCGTCGCGATGGCGGTGATCAGCAGGCTTTCCAGCAGGACTTGCCGCGCCAGTCGCGCCGCGCTCGCGCCGAGCGCGGCGCGTACCGCGAGTTCGCGTGTGCGCGATCCGTTCAGCGCGAGCAGCAGGTTGGTCGTATTCGTGATCGCGATCAGCAGCAGGAATGCGGTGCCGGCCGCGAGCAGCAGCAGCGCGCTGCGCACCGGTGCGGCAATCGCGTCGCCGAGCGGGGTGAGGCCGAACGCGACCGCGTCGATGTCCTTGCCGAAGCGCGCTTTCAGGCGCGTCGCCAGTGCGTTCGCAGCGAGCCGCGTCTGATCGAGATCCGCGTTTGCGCGCAGCCGCCCCAAGGCTTCCCAATTGTGCGAGGTGCGCGAGTTGCCGTCGGGTTCCAGCATCGGCAGCCAGGCGACGGTGCGTTCCGGAAACGCGAAACTGGCCGGCATCACCCCAATGATGGTGTAGCGCTTGCTGCCGATATCGAGCGGTTGGCCGAGCACATCGGCGCGACCCTGCAGCAGGTTCTGCCACAGGCCATAGCCGATCACCGCGACCGGTTCGTGTTCGTTCGCGGCGAATACGCGGCCGAGTTGCGGTGCCTGGCCGAGCGCGCGGAAGAAATCGCCGCCGCTGGTGCCGACGGTGGCGCGGATCGTCGTGTCGCCGCTGCGGATCGTGTCCGGATAGGCGTTGTGGAAGGCTATCGCGTCGAAGGCATCGACTGAGGCGGCCAGATCCGCATAGTTGGGCATCGCCAGCGCCATGCTGTGGCCGTTGTCGGCGAGCTCGCGGATCTGCACGAGCCGATCCGCCTGCGGATACGGCAATGCGCGCAGCAGCACCGCGTCGATCACGCAGAAGATCGCGATCGCCGACGCCATGCCGGCGGTGAGGGTCAGTACCGCGAAGCCGGCCGTGCCGGCACGGGCGCGCAGGCTGCGTATCGCGAAGCGCAGATCTTGCAGGAAGTTCATGGGCAGTCCCTTCGTCGACACGCGTGGGTTGCGGAATCTTGTGAACGCTTACTCATCGCGCAGCGCCTCCATCGGCGGTACGCGCGCGGCGTGCAGCGTGGGCACCGCGCAGGCGGCCAGCGCAACGAGCGCGAGCAGGACGGTGACGCCGCCGAGCACGACGGGATCGGTGGCGCCGACGCCGTAAAGCTGCGCGGCGATCATGCGACCGAGTGCGAGCGCGCCGAGGATGCCGGCGATCAGACCCGGAACGATCATGCGCAGGCCGGCGCCGAGCATGAGACGCTGCACATCGCGCGCCGACGCGCCGATCGCCTGGCGCAGGCCGATCTCGCGGCGGCGCTGGCCGACGGAGTAGGCGATCACGCCGTACAGGCCGATCGCGGCGAGCGCCACGGCGACACTGGCGAATGCGCTCATCAGGATCATGTTGAAGCGGCGCAGGCGCAGCGTCTCTCCCGTAACCTCGTCCATCGTGCGCAGCGAATACACCGGCGCGTCGGGAACCGCTTCGCGCATCGCGCGCCGCAACGGCTCGGCGTAGCTCATCGCGTTGCCCTGCACCTTGATCGCGACGGTCAGGTCGCCCTTCACCGCCTTGATGATCGGAAAATAGACCTCGAGGTTGGCGGGTTGGTCGAGGCCGGCCTGGCGCACGTCGCCGGCCACGCCGATCACGCGAAGCGGAGCGGGGCCGCCGAAGGTCTTGATTTCGCGGCTGAGTGGATCGCCGCCCGCCATGTAGCGGTCGGCGAATGCTTGGTTGACCAGCAAGGCAGTCGGGTACAGCGACTGCGTGCCGTCGAGCGCGTCGAAGGCGCGGCCCGCCTTGATCGGAATGCCGAAGGTGCGGAAGTAGTCAGGGTTGACGAAGCGGTACTCGACGGCGGCCTTGTCGTCATGCGGTTGGCCGATCACTTCGAAATTCCCGTTCCAACCCCAGTCGCCGGAAGCGGGCAGGCGATCGCTGAGGGCGACGGATTCGACGCCCGTCAGCTCGCGCAGATGGGCCTGGATTGCATCGAGGTGCGGAGCCAATTGTCCCATCGCACGCGCGGCCCACGCATCCATCTTCTCGTTGGGCTGCACGACCGGTGTGGAGATCGAGAACTGGGCGGTCAGCACATGCGACGAGCCGATGCCGGAATCGACTTCGCTGACGCGGCGCAGGCTGTCGATCAGCAGCGTGGCGCCGGCGAGCAAGGTCGTTGCGAGGGCGACCTCGGCGGAAACCAGCGCGGCACGCGCGCGAACCTGTCTGCGACTGCCGGTCTGGCTGCGCGAGGCGCCTTGCAGCGACTGGATCGGATCGATCGAGGCGGCTCGCCATGCGGGCAGCAGACCGAACAGCAGCAGCGTGCCCAACGCGATGGCGGTGGTCGCGGCGATCACGCGCAGGTCGATGTCCGGCGCGTTGTAGGCCGGCAGCAGATCCGGCGCGAGCGCGAGCAGGCCGGCGATGGCCGGCTTCGCGACGAGAAGTCCCGCGGCGGCTCCACTGAGCGCAATCAGCAGCGCCTCGGCCAGCACTTGCCGGATCAGGCGGGCCTGGCCGGCGCCGAGTGCGCTGCGCAAAGCGAGTTCGTGTGCGCGCGACTGGCCGCGGGCGAGCATCAGGTTGGCCAGGTTCGCGCAGGCGATCAGCAGCACCAGCGCTGCCGCCATCAACAGCATGTGCAGCGGCTGGCGCAGGTCGCTGCCGACAAGCTCCTGCATCGGCGTGATGCCGACGCTTATACCGGCTTCCTCGTCCGCGAAGTTGCGTGCTTCGTCGTCGGTGATGCCCTTCATCACGGTGCTGGCCTGAGCCATCGAAACACCATCGCGCAACCTCGCCACGACGCGCAGGAAATGCATGCCGCGTTTGTCTCGCGCCGCGTGAGTCGGAATGAACGTCGGAATCCACACGTGCGCATCCGATGGATAGCGGAAGCCCGGCTGCGCCACGCCGACGACGCGGAACGATTCGCCGCTGAGGTCGATGCTGCGGCCGATCACGTCCGCCGATGCCCCGAAGCGCTCGCGCCAGAGCACGTCGCTGAGTACGACCGCGCGTTCCGTGCGGTTTTCCTCCTCGTTGCCGAAGCTGCGGCCCAATGCGAGCGGTTGGCTGAACACGTCCCAGAATCCGGGGGACACCATGGTGGTGGTCACGTGCTGTGCGTCGCCGACGCCGACGAGGTTGCGCGTCTCGGCGTAGTAGGCGCCGATCGCATCGAAGGCCGTGCCGCTGCCATCGCGCCAGTCGGTGAACGCCGGCATCGAGAGCGTGCCGAGCTTGACCGGCGGCTGGGTGCGCGTCAGGCGCACGAGCCGATCCGCGTGTGCGAACGGCAACGGCTTCAGCAGCACTGCGTCGTAGACGGTGAAGATCGCCGCGACCGCGCCGATGCCGAGGGTCAAGGTCAGTACAGCAGTGACGAAGAACGTCGGTCGCGCGAGCAGCGAGCGCAGCGCACGGCGCAGGTCGTCGGTCAGTTGATTCATGGCATCACGCGCTCGCGCGGCCGGATCAGGCGCTGGTCTTCCTCGTGGCGCAGGCGGTGCATGGTTGCCTCGTCGACGACCCTGCCATCGAACATGAAGATGCGGCGATCGGCGAATTCCGCGTAGCGCGGATCGTGGGTGACCATGCAGATCGTCGAACCGGCCTTGTGCAATTCGTCGAGCAGGGCCATTACGGCCTCGCCGTTCTTCGAGTCGAGGTTGCCGGTGGGTTCGTCGGCGAGCAGGATCGACGGCTGGCCGACCAGCGCGCGCGCCACTGCGACACGTTGCTGCTGGCCGCCGGAAAGTTGCGCCGGGTAGTGCTTCACGCGATGCGCCATGCCGACGCGCTCGAGCGCGCCGATCGCGCGTTCGCGTCGTTCGGCTTTGGACACGCCGTCGCGATAGGTCAGCGGCAGCTCGACGTTTTCGAACACGCTGAGGTCGCCGATCAGGTTGAACGCCTGGAACACGAAGCCGATTTCCTGGTTGCGGATCGCTGCGCGTTCGCTGGCGCCGATATCGGCGACCTCGCGACCGTTCAGCGTGTAGGCGCCTTCGCTCGGCGTATCGAGCAGGCCGAGGATCGCGAGCAGGGTCGATTTGCCGCAGCCGGACGGGCCGGAGATCGACACGTACTCGCCGCGGCGGATGTCGAAGTGCACGCCGGCCAGCGCGTGCGTTTCGACCTCGTCGGTCAGGAACACCTTCTTGATGCTGTCGAGACGGATCAGGGAACCGTTCTGGGTTTGCTCGTTCATCGGTGCAGGGTCCTCGCGGGTGTTCATCGTCCCGGCGCAAGCCGGGACTCGGTGTGGTTGGGCGCGGGAGAGACGCCGGGTCTCTGCATTCGCCGGGACGATGGCGCCTGGGTCATTTCAGTCTGATCCGGTCATGCTGGTCGTACGCGCTGGTGTCGGACAGGATCACCTGGTCGCCGACATTCAGGCCGCGGCGGATCTCGATCAGGTTCACCGAACTCTTGCCGAGCAGCACCGGCAGGCGGCTGGCGACGCCGCTGGCCGGGTCGGCCTTGAACAGGCGCACCTCGGAATCGGGTTGGCCGAACGCGGGGCGGCCGACATAGAGCACGTCCGGCAGGCGCTCGATTTCGATCGTGCCGTCGACCGACAGATCCGGCCGCGCGCCGGCCGGCAGCATGCCGACGAGTTCCACGTCGACCTGCACCGTGCCGTTCTGCACGGCCGGATCGACGCGCAGCACCTTGCCATCGACGATGCCGTTGCGCGTATCGACCTTGACCGGCTGGCCGAGCGCGACATCCTTTGCCTGCGTTTCGGCGATGCGCAATTCGGCCATCAGTTCGCCGGGTTTGGCGACGCGCGCGAGGTTCGTGCCGACCGCGACCTGCTGGCCTTCCTCGACCGGCACCTGTTGCAGGATGCCGGCGATGCCGGCGCGCAGATGCAGTGCGTCGGCCTGGCGTTGGCGCAGTTCGCGCGTGGCGGCGAGCTGGTCGAGGCGCGCCTGTTCGGCGGCGATCTGCGCGGCGATATTGCGCCGGAATTCACCCACGCGCTGCTCCTCGATCGATACGCGGTTCTTCAGCTGTTCGAGCACGACCAGACTCTTCTTGTACTGCACGGCCGGGATCACGCCCTTCTCGGCGACGACTTTCTCCGCCTCGGCCTGCATGCGCGCGGCTTCATAGTCGCTCTTTGCGTGCGCGAATGCGGATTGCTCGTCAAGCAGCTTCGAACTGAGGTCGGTGCGCTTGGCGGCGAGATCGGACTGCGCCGCGGTCACGGCCGCCTTGGCGGCGAGCAACTGGTCGTCGACTTCCGGATTGCTGAGTTCGAGGATCACGGTATCCGGCTGCACGGTGGCGCCGGGTTTGACCACGATGTGTTCGACGCGCGCGGCGGTCTCGGCGGCGATCCAGCGGATCTCCTTCGGCACCAGCGTGCCGGGTCCGCGCACCTCGCGCAGCAGCTCGCCGCGTTTCACCGTGCCGATGAGCACACCGGAGCGATCGACCGATGGCATCGCCGGTCCGAGTGCGGCGAGTCCGACGCCGGCGGCGGTGATCAGAGCGACGACGCCAGCGCCGATCAGATACTGACGGCGGCGTTTGCGTTGTTTGAGTTCGGGGCGGGCGATATCCATGCCGGCATTACAGCAGGGATCGTGCCACGCCGAGGATGCTATCTACTGTGTTGTTTCTGCGGATTATTTTCAGGCGGATAGCGGGCGTCGCAGAACGATTGTCCGCCAGCGAACAGTCGGGTGGCCGCGTGCGTACAGGCGCGGAAGTGGCGACATCGACAATCCGACCTGCGTGAACCTGCTCGCCAATGTGGCGTCGACGTTCAGCTGGGTGTGTCTCGCCCAGCGCGTGCCGGTGCGCATCGCGATCGACCCCGATTACCTGCCAGCCGGCGTCACGCTCGCGGCTGGCATGACGGCGACCGTGGTGTTGCGGCCGATGCAGCAGCGGCGCGATCAGAACTCGAGTTCGACCGCTGCGCAGAGGTAGTCGATCATCGGCGCGATGCGCTTGAACGTATCGATGGTGAAGGGCAGCAGTTCATCCGAGCACGCGAGCGCATCCGCGAAACTCTGTCCGGCCGCGAAGTTCTTTCGCTTCAGGTCTTCGATCAGTTCGTGCGCAGGATCGAAGCCGCGTGGCGGGCGCGTCAGGTTCTCGCCGAAGAATTCGAAGCGTTCGCGGAACGCCTTCGCCTGCGTCGCCTTCTTCCACGCCGCCGGGTTGTCTCCGAGAAATTCGCGGATCTTCTTCAGCGTCGACGGCTCCGGATGCCAGATGCCGCCGCCGGTGAAGCTGTCACGCGGCTGGATGTGCAGGTAGAACGACGGCGCCTCGATCTCGCGGCGCCGCTCGTGCGCGAATCGCGCGCCGGCCCAGGTCTTGTAGGGCGCCTTGTCGTTCGCGAAGCGCGTATCGCGATGGATGCGGAACAGCGAGCCGCCTTGCGGACGCGGATCGGCGCGATAGTGCGTGCTGATCTTTGCAAGAGGCGCCTGCAAGTCCGTGATCAGGCGCAGGAACGGTTGGCGAAGCACGTCCTCGTAGCGTGATTTGTTCGCGGCGAACCACGTGCGACTGTTGTTGGCGGCAAGGTCGCGCAGGAACTTGAACGTGGCGTTGCTGAAGTAGGACGTTCCCATAGGTCTTGGCGGACTCGATGCTTGAAGGTCGTTGGAGCGAGGGGCATTCCTATCACTGATAGTCGTACAGCGCATCGCGCTGTGCCGACGGCAGCGCGCGGCGCGCGATGTCCATGTTATGGCTGGGCCGGCTGTCCATGCAGTGCGGTGATGATGTCGGCGACCGCGCCGCCGATGCCGGTGCTGCCGTCGTGCGTCAGGCCGAAGCGTGCCACCACCAGGCGTTCCGACGGCACGATCACGATGTACTGCCCGAGGTAACCGCGAGCGAAGAACATGTCCTTCGGAAGCCGCGGCATGCCCCAGGGCGCATTCCAGATCGGCACGCTTCCTTCGTTGACGAGATTGGTCCAGAAACCGGCACCGTAGCCGGTATCAAGGGACTGCGAAGCACTGTAGGACGCCCAGCCCTCGGGCAGGATGCGACGTCCGTCGGCGACGCCGTCGTCGAGGTAGAGCTGGCCGAAGCGCGCCCAGTCGCGCGCCGAGCCGTAGGTGTGGCTCGCACCGAGCGGCGTGCCGGTGATGTCGTGATCGATCGTCATCGTGCGCATGCCCAGCGGCTCGAAAAGCTCGCGGCGCGCGAAGCGTTCGGCGTCCACAATGCCGCCACCGGCCGCGTCGCGGACGATGCGCGAGAGGATCAGGTAGCCGAGGTTGCTGTAGCCCCAGGCGGTGCCCGGCGGATGTGCGAGCGGCTCGTGCTCCGCATAGCCCGCCATGTCGCGCTCCAGAAACCACATGCGCGTCGCCGGATTGACCGGACTGTTGGTTTCGTCGAACGGCAGACCGCTGGTCATCCGCACGAGCTGGTCGACGGTGATCGCGTGATGCGGGTCCGCCGGGTCGCCCCAGGCAGCGATCGGCGCGGGTTGTTCCCGCCGCAGCTTGCCTTGGTTGACGAGAATGCCGATGAGAGCGCTCGTCAGGGACTTCGACAGCGAGTGAGCCCAGATCGACGTGTCCGGCCCGTAGCCTGGCGCATAGCGTTCTGCGATCAGCCTGCCGTCATGCAGGACCACGACGGCCTTGGTCCAGCGCAGGTGCACCGGGTCCGGTTCGGCGAAGGCGAAATCCAGCGCTTTGCGCAGCGCCGGATCGGTCGGTTCCACGACGTTCGGTCCGGCGAACGCGCTGGCCGCGACGGGTTCCCTCACCTCGGCATCGACGCGCGGTATCTCGTCATTGCCATGGACGAGGACACAACCGAGGCCCTGGCGGAACACCGCGCGAGCGCCGAATGCGCCGACAACGGTGGTGCGGACCTCCTGTCGAACGCGGTCGATGTCGTAGTGCAGCGCCCAGTCGATCCAGTGCATGCCGTTTTCAGGCAGTTCCTGTTCCCTGTACACCTGGTCCGGGTCGAAGCCGGAGATGAACGTCGCTGCGCACAGGGCATGGCTCACCGAGCCGGTGGCGATGTGCATGAGGTCTCTGCCGAATACGGCGATGCAGACGGCCACGGTCAGTGCGAGTGCCAGCACGATTCCGACGAATCGCTTGAGATAGCGCAGGATCATTCCGAAATGCCTCGATTCAAGGATTCACCAAGCGGGACCGGCGCGCAGTCTACCCGCGAGCGGATTCGCTCGAAGCAGGATGCGTCCGGAAACAGGGTAGTCGCCGAGCCATTGTAGTTGCGGCAAGGGCAGAGCTGCCTCCTTGCATGCGTCATGCGGAGTCGATGGTGCCTGCGCGTTCGTCGTCTCGATACCTGTCATCCCGATACTTGTCATCCCGGCGAACGCCTGGACCCAGCGCCGTCGCCGGGCGTGCATGAAAGGCACCAGGCCCGGCCTTCGCCGGGGCGACCAATTGGTGGGGTGTTCGCGTTGCGTTCGTGGGGTGTTCGCATCGCGTCCGGGTGAAGTATTCGCTCCGCGCCCGGGCCGAGTATTCGCACCCTGCGCGAAGAATGCTCGTCGTCCCGGCGAACGCCGGGATCCAGCGCCGTCGCCGGGCGTGCATGAAAGGCACTGGACCCCGGCGTTCGCCGGGGGCGACGAATTGGTCGAGCGTTCGCTCCGCGTTCAGGCGGAGTGTTCGCATGGTGGGTTGACGACGCGGTCATCCGCGCAGCTCGCCTTCCCAGCTCTCCAGCGCGTCGAGTAGCGGTTGCTGGTCCGCGGGCAGGGCGGGATCGGCGCGCAGGCGCGCGATCGTCGCGAGATAGTCCTCTCGCGTCAGTGCGGTGAGCGGCGTGGC
Organism: Dokdonella soli; assembly: GCF_039523175.1. NCBI lineage: Bacteria > Pseudomonadati > Pseudomonadota > Gammaproteobacteria > Lysobacterales > Rhodanobacteraceae > Dokdonella > Dokdonella soli. Next base: position 63,951 of record NZ_BAAAEU010000024.1, on the reverse strand, counting down.
GGTGTCCAGTCGGCGGCGGCGGAATGCATCCCAGCGTTCGCTTTCATCCGCGCTCAGCGTGCCCGGCCAGTTGCGCGCGCGGTAGCGGAACAGCAGTTCCGGATAGCGTGCATCGCGGAACGGGAATGCGTGCGTGCCGAGCTGCTCGGGCGGCGTCTTGCGCACACTGCGCAGCAACTGCTTGTCGGCATCGGAGGGGAAGCCGTCATACAGCGCCAGTTCCGGGTCGGCGGCTGCGGCGCGTGCCTCGCCGCGGGAGAACACGCGTTGCAGTTTCGCGGCGAGCCCGTCGACGCCGCGCAGGCGTTCCAGATGCGCGAGCGCGCGTTCCGGATCGAGCGTGATGCGCGCGAGATCGACGCCTTTCAGCACGCTGATCGGGGCCAGCGCTGGCGCGCGGTTCGCATGGATGACTTTCAGCGGAATGCGCTCAACCTCTTCGGGGAGGTCCGCACGCGCGGTGAAGACGCGGTCCGCGACATCGTCGGCGTCGAGTTCGAGCAGAGGCGCCGGATCGATGTCGAGGTCGTAGGCGATCACGCCGTTGGGCAAGGTCGGATGCATCGCCAGCGGCGCGATCAGTGCGAGACAGCCGCGGCTGGCCGGATAGCGCGAGGATACGTGCACGAGCGGCGTCATGCGTGCGACATCGAGCAGCTCGAACACGCGCTGCTTGCGACGCAGGCCGAAATAGAACTCCCAGAGCCGCGGCTGGCGCACGCGGATCAGGCGCGCGAAGCCGATCAGTGCCTCGACGTCGGAGACCGCATCGTGCGCGCGTTGCTGCACGATATGGTTCGCGCCGGCGAGATGTTCGAGGCGGAAACTCGGCGAGCCGTCCTCGCGTCGCGGCCATTCGATGCCGTCCGGGCGCAGTGCGTAGCACAGGCGCGCGAGATCGATCAGGTCCCAGCGCGAATTGCCATCCTTCCACTCGCGCTCGTACGGATCGTGGAAGTTGCGATAGAGCAGATGGCGCGTGAACTCGTCGTCGAAGCGCAGCGAGTTGTAGCCGACGCTGCAGGTGCCGGGCTCGGCCATGTGTTCGTTGACGACCGCGGCGAATTCGGCCTCGATCACGCCCTCGCGCTGCATCTGCTGCGGCGTGATCCCGGTGATCAGGCAGGCTTCCGGATGTGGCAGCACGTCCGGTGCGGGCTTGCAGTACAGCGAGACCGGCTCACCGATCGGTTCGAGATCGAGCGTAGTGCGGATTGCGGCGAATTGCGCGGGCCGGTCGCGGCGCGGATCCGCGCCGGTGGTTTCGTAGTCGTGCCAGAGGAAGGTCTGTGTCATCGTGCCGCGAGCATAGCGGGCCAGGTGCGGTCGCTGCGAGCCGAGGGTTTCCAACACGCCGCGGCTTGCCTAGACTCGGGCTCGGACTGCCGGAGGAATGCATGCGCGAGCCGAGCGAGGACAACCTGATCTGGATCGACCTGGAGATGACCGGGCTCGATCCCGACAACGATTCGATCCTCGAGATCGCGACGGTCGTCACCGACAAGGACCTGAACCCGCTGGCCGAAGGGCCGGAGTTCGCGATCGCACATCCGGTCGAACGGCTGGAGGCGATGGACGACTGGAACCGCAACCAGCATCGCAAGTCGGGCCTGTGGCAGCGCGTCATCGATTCCCGCATCGATCTCGCGACGGCCGAGGCGTTGACGATGGAATTCCTCAACCAGTGGGCGGTGGCCGGCAAGTCGCCGATGTGCGGCAATTCGATCTGCCAGGACCGCCGTTTCCTGTACCGGCGGATGCCGCGCCTGGAGCGGTTCTTCCACTATCGCAACCTCGATGTCTCGACGATCAAGGAACTTGCGCGGCGCTGGGCGCCCGAGGTGAGTCGCGGCTTCGCCAAGGACTCCGCGCATACGGCGCTCAGCGACGTGCGCGATTCGATCGCCGAGCTGCGCTACTACCGGCCGTTCATGGGGCGTATCGCGGGGACGCTGGAAGCGCCCTGAGAGCGCGCGTTGAATGGAGTGCGAGCACGATGAGCGGAAGGCATGGGAGCAGTGAAGCGCGGGCGGAATCGTTGTCATCCGGACTGACGTTCCTGATGGAAGTTCGTGCTTCCGCCACTCATGTTCTGTGCACTGGGTTTTACGACCGTGCTGCTGTTCCTGGACCCGGCTCCGGTGGGAAGCGACCGTCAGCCAACCCCTGCCATCCTCAAATGGATCGTTCTGTGCGCCTAGCTCGCCATCAGTGCAATGCTTTGGCGATACGGTGTATTCCTGAAACATGTGCGGCTTGAAGGTACGGTCCTGCACGTCTCGAACTACGTGCGCGAGATTGCCGTGCCCGTGACTGCAATCGATCGCGTCACCGAGATTCGCTGGATCAACAGCAATCCCGTTACCGTCCATTTCGGCCGCACAACTCCGTTCGGCGACTCGATCATGTTCATGCCGAAGGCGCGCATGTTCCCGATGCTGTCGTCGCATCCGGTACTCGCGGAATTGGAGCGGGCCGCAGCGCAAGGTCGTGGCGGTTGCGTTCAATGAAAATCCCGTGACGCGAACGAGAACTCCGGCAGCAGCGCGCTGAAGTCGTGCAGCCGCTTCGCGATCAGGTGATGCACGCCATCGCTGGCTTCGAGCACGCCATCGACCGCCATCACGGTCGATTCCAGCAACACGCGATGCTGCTTCTGCGCCAGCGCGCGCCAGACCACGACATTGACCTGGCCGGTTTCGTCTTCGAGTGTGACGAAGGTGACGCCCTTCGCTGTACCTGGATGCTGGCGCACGGTGACGAGCCCCGCGCAGCGCAGCGGACGTCCGCGATTCGCCGAGTCCGTGGTCACGCTTGCCGGAGACACACGCCGCCGAGCGAGTTCATCGCGGACCAGTGACAGCGGATGCTGCGTCAGTGAAAGGCCGAGTGTTGCGTAGTCGGTCATCACGTCCTCACGCAGCGAGGGACTGCGCAGTGTGACCCGGGCTTCTGTGATCACCGCGTTTTCGAGGATGGGCGCCGGCAGTTCCGCGCCGGCGGCTTCCCAGCGCGCCCGATAGCGATGACCGCTGAGATTCTGCAGGGCGCCCGCATCGGCCAAGCGCGCGCGTTCGGGGGCGCTGACGCGGGCGCGGCGCGTCATGTCCGCGACATCGTGGAAAGGCGCCTCGCGACGTGCGGTGACGAGGCGTGTGGCGACGTCTTCCGACAGTCCCCGGACTTCGCGCAGGCCCAAGCGCAGCGCAGCCTGCTCCCTCTCCCCCAACGGTTTCATCGTTGGGGTCGAAAACGGCATGCTCACGCGATGCCCACAGGCATCGCGTATGCCGTTTTCGGAGGAGGCAGGATGCCGACTGGTGGGCGCTTCAGGGACGACTGCTTGCGAGACCTCGGACCCCCGCCCCCTCACCCAACCCTCTCCCCCAAGCGAGCTTAGGGGAGAGGGCTTTACTCGCGCGTTGATCTGAGCTTTTTCGTGCAGCGGATTCATCGCCGAGGGAGAGGGCTTTACTGGTTCCAGCGTGCAATCCCATTCGCTGGTCATGACATCGACCGGCAGAACGTGCACTCCATGCCGCTGCGCATCCTGGATCAGCTGTGAGGGCTGGTAGAAGCCCATCGGCTGCGAGTTCAGCAGCGCGCAGGTGAACGCGGCCGGGTGATAGTGCTTGAGCCACGACGAGGCCCAGGCGAGGTTGGCGAAACTCGCCGAGTGCGATTCCGGAAAACCGTATTCGCCAAAGCCCTTGATCTGTTCGAAGATGCGTTCGTAATACGCTTCGTCGTAGCCGCGCGCAAGCATGCCGCCGCGGATCTTCTCGCGGAACGGTTCGAGGTCGCCGCCGCGTCCCCAGGCGGCCATTGCGCGGCGCAGCTGGTCGGCTTCGCCGGGCGTGAAGCCGGCGACGGCCTGGATCAGTTTCATCACCTGCTCCTGGAAGATCGGCACACCGAGCGTGCGTTCGAGCACGCCCTTGACCGCCGAAGTGCCGCGTCCCGACTCGCGCTCAAAGCGCGATTGCGGATAGCTGACCTTTTCCTCGCCTTTGCGCCGGCGCAGGTAGGGGTGGACCATGTCGCCTTGGATCGGACCAGGCCGCACGATCGCGATCTGCACCACGAGATCGTAGAAGTTGCGCGGCTTCAGCCGCGGCAGCATCGACATCTGCGCGCGTGATTCGATCTGGAACACGCCGATCGTGTCGGCTGCGCAGATCATCTCGTAGACCTCCTCGCTGGCCTTGTCATCAGGCGGCGGAATGTCTTGCAGGACCGGCTTTCCGCCACGGCGAGGCCGCGTCCACAGGCCGTGCGCATGCAGGAGGTCGAGGCATTTGCGCAACGCGGTCAGCATGCCGAGCGCGAGCACGTCGACCTTGAGCAGGCGCATTTCCTCGAGATCATTCTTGTCCCATTGGATGATCGTGCGGTCCGGCATCGCCGCGTTCTCGACCGGCACGAGATGGTGCAACGGTTGGTCAGAGATCACGAAACCGCCGACATGCTGCGACAGATGGCGCGGAAAGCCGCGCAGCTCGCCGGCGAGTGCGAACAGCCGGCGCAGGGCGCGGCTGGCCGGATCGAAGCCGCTTTCGCGCAGTACCGTCTCGAACGGCTGGCCGCTGCGGATGCGCGATAACAGTCCGCTCAATGCATCGAGCTGGTCATCCGGGATGCCGAGTGCGTGGCCGACGTCGCGCACCGCGCTCTTGCTGCGGTAGCTGATCACGGTCGCGGCGAGTGCGGCGCGGTCGCGACCGTACTTGTCGAACACGTACTGGATGACTTCCTCGCGGCGCTCGTGCTCGAAGTCGACATCGATGTCGGGCGGTTCATCGCGTTCCTTCGACAGGAAGCGCTCGAACAGAAGATTGCCGCTTTCGGGCGTAACCGCGGTGATGCCAAGGCAGTAGCAAACGGCCGAGTTCGCCGACGAGCCGCGTCCTTGGCACAGGATCGGCGGCTCGCGCCCACACGCCCAGTGCACGATGTCCGCGACGGTCAGGAAAAAATGTTCGTACTTCAGGTACTCGATGAGGTCGAGTTCCTTTTCGACCTGTTCGCGCACGTCGGCAGGGATGCCGTCGGGCCAGCGCTCGGCGGCGCCTTTCCAGGTCAGGTCGCGCAGGTGTTCGATGGCGTGGAGTCCCTGCGGAACGACTTCGGATGGGTAGCGATAGTCGAGCTTGCGCAAGTCGAGAGTGCACAGCGCCGCGATGCGCAGTGTCTCGGCGAGCAGCGACGGCGGATACAGCGACGCGATGTCTTCGACGCAGCGCAAATGGCGTTCACCGTTCGGAAACAGTGCATGGCCGGCTTCGGCGACGGTGCAGCCGAGCCGGATCGCGCTCATCACGTCCTGCAGTGCACGACGGCGGCGCACATGCATGTGCACGTCGCCGCTCGCGACGAGGGGAAGTTCGTGGCGCTCGCCGAGCGCCCGAAGCGTGGCGAGACGTGATGGATCGTCCGCGTCACGATGCAGCTCGACGGCAATCCAGGCCCGGTTGGCGAAATGTCGCGAAATCCATGCGGCTTCTTCATCGCAGGGCTTCGTCCGATGCGGTGGCGACCACAAGGCCAGCACACCGTCGCCGAGTTGCTCCACATCCGTTTGAGCCAGGCGGTATTCGCCTTTCGCGCTGCGTCGACGTCCTGTCGTGATCAGTTTGCAGAGGTCGCTGTAGCCATCCCGGTTGCGCGCGAGCAGCACGAGCTTCGGGCCGTCGACGAGCAGCACTTCACAGCCGACGATGAGCTTCACGCCGCTCGCTTCCGCCGCGACGAGCGCGCGCACGATGCCGGCCAGCGAGCATTCGTCGGTGATCGCGAGCGCGGCATAGCCGAGTTTCTTCGCGCGCTCGAACAGTTCGGGCGCGCTCGATGCGCCGCGCTGGAACGAGAAGTTCGACAGGCAGTGCAGTTCGGCGTAGGCCTTTTCCATGCCGAGACGGCTATCCCTGTGCACGATTGAATCGGCTTCGGCCGAATCGCCTGCAGGGTGCCGCTGTATTTTGTGCAACACGCTGCGCGGATCGTGATCACTCTCGTTCGCGATGTCGGGTTCGATCGGCGCGCGCAGATGCCGGCGCTTCGGTGGCTTGGACGGCTTCATGCGAACCAGCCGTGCAGCGTCCAGTTCACCGTGGTTCCGGCTTCGACGAATGCCCAGGCGCGCTGGCCGGAGCGCGTTTCGATGATGTAGTAGTCGCGGCGCTGGTCGCGTTCGTCCCACCAGCCGCTTTCGATGCGCTCGGGACCGGTGAGCACGCGTGGTGGCGTGCCGCGCAACACGATCGGCTGACGCAGCAGCCAGAATGGCCGTGTATTCCCTGTAGGAGCGGCCCTTCGACTGGGCTCAGGACAGGCTTCAGCCGCGATGCTTTGTCTTGGAACGCCGGAAGAAAGAGCATCGCGGCTGAAGCCGCTCCTACGGCCGCTCGTGGGGGCGACAACGGCATCGGTGGCCGGCACGAAGTGCCATGCGCGAGCGGGGCGGTGATCGGCTACGCAGCGCAGACCCTTCAACGCCCCGTCGCCGAGTCGCGCACGCAGGCGTTCGGCCAGCATCGGCCAGTCGAGCTGCTCGCGGTGATTGCTGTCGAACAGGTCGCGGTGCAGCGGACACAGCGACGGCAGGTCGTCGGCATGCAGGGTCAGCGAATGCACGGGCGCGACGAGTTCGATGCGTTCGAGTCGTGTGCGAGCAAGATCGAACAGCGACGTCGCGTCGCGTTGCGGCGTGAGCAGACCGATCTCGACACGCGTGCTTGCGCCGCGCTCATGGCCGAGCACCAGCGCGAAGCGCTGCACACCGCCGTCACGCGCGGTCAGAAACAGCGCGAACTCGCGGACCAGCCGCTGCAGCGGAAACGCGAGCGCTCCTTGCGCCTCGATGCCGAACGAAAATTCGATGCACCGTTCGAACCGGTCCGCTGGCCGCCAGCGCGGGAGTGCTTCGTCGAGCAGGCCGCGCATGCGGTCGAGATGATCGAGTGCGTTCTCTCCGATACGCCGCGCGAGTTCGGCGCGGGGCAGGCGGAACAGGTCATGCAATTCGCGGAAGCCCATGCCGTGGAGTGCCGTGACGATCCTGTCGTCCAATCCGCTCGCGACAAGCGGCACGGCGCCGAGCGCATTCGCCAGCTGCGCGATCGCGGGAATCGCGATGCCGTCCGCATGTGTTGCGAGCACGCACGCGCCGGCTGCGGTTGGTGCGGCGGCCAGCGAACAGGCGAATCCGAACGTGCCGAGTTCGCTGCGCAGCCGTCGCTCCAGCGTGGGCCAGCCGCCGAACAGCCCGAGGCTTCCACCGGCTTCGAGGAAGAGCGTGTCCGGTGCGGCGATGCTGATCCCGGCGCTGAAGCGGTAGGCCCAGTTCGCGAGCGATTCCAGTACCTGGCGTTCCGCTGCGCGATCACGCGGCGTTGCGGAAAGGCGAGGGCAGAGCATCTGCGCAGTCGCCAGCGGCTGGCCGGCGCGCACGCCCGCTTTTCGCGCGGGCGCATTCGCAATCACGATCTGCCGGCGCTGCGTCGGGCCATCGATGACCGCAAAAGGCTTGTTGGAGGCTTGCGCGCCCATGTCGGCGCGGACCGCATCCAGCGCCAGCCGGGGAAAGCGGAGGCAGGCCCAGAACACGCATGCCTCGGCGCAGTCAGGCGCGCAGGCGGATCGCCTGCGTCCTGCCGTCGATGCGCCCGCGGCACTTCAGGATCTCGATGCGCGGTCCGTTTTCAGAGGCGGTGACCATCAGGCGCAATGCAGCCGGGCTGGTCTGGCTCGCCGCGCCGAGCGGGCGGAACACGAAGCCGATCGCGGCGCCGGTTTCGGCGGCGAGTTGCAGGCGACGCAGCTGGCGGTAGTCGACGTTCGGCAGCCAGTTCAGAACGGCGCCGCAGCAACCGGCGCGCAGGCATTGTTCGGCAGTCCAGTGCGTGTCCGTGGCGCCTGCGTCGATATGCACGAGCTGGGCGAGATCGATGCCGGCCGCAGCCAGCGCCGGTGCATAGGGAATGTACGGTGGCGCGACCAGCGCGATGCGTCGACGCGCCTGCGTGAGCGCAGCGAGCGCGGGCAGAACCAGGCTGCATTCGCCGATGCCGTCCTGTTCGATCAGGATCTCGCTGAGCGCGCCGCGCGGCCAGCCGCCACCGGGCAGCAGCGCATCGAGTTCGGCGAGACCGGTCGGCTGCGCATCGACGGCCATGACCGTCGATGTGCTGCGCCGCCAGATGCCGGGATGGCGCAGCACGCCGGCCAGTGCAGTCTCGTCACGGGCTGGGCGCACCGATGCGGGCGCCAAGGCCGGCCGCGCAAGCGTGCGCGGCGAAGTCGGCGCAATACGCGCGAAATCCGCTGATTCGGGGAAGGATGTGCTGACGTCAGGCGAGCTGGAAGTGAACATCGTGACTCATCCTTGTCGATGGGTTCGGGACGGAAGGGCATCTGGACGGATCAGGCCGACATAGAGACCCTCGATCGCGAACGCGTGGCGACGCGGGTCGATCTCGATCGGCGCGAAATCCGGATTCGCCGGCAACAGGCGCACTTGGCCATTGCGGTGATCGAGCTGCTTGACGGTGACTTCGTCATCGAGTCGCGCGACGACGATGCGGCCATGCTCGGCCGTGGCGCTGCGGTGCACCGCGATCAGGTCGCCGTCGAGGATGCCGGCGTCGCGCATGCTGAGGCCGACGACGCGCAGCAGGTAATCGGCGCGTGGGCGGAACAGGTCGGGATCGACGCCGTGGTGCGCTTCGATGTTCTCGGCAGCGAGGATCGGGCTGCCGGCGGCAACCCGGCCGACGAGGGGAAGCTGGGTTGCCGCCAGCGCCCGTGAGCGATGCGGAAGGCGCAGGCCGCGATGATACGGCAAACGTTCGAGCGCGCCCTTGCGGACCAGGGCCTCGACGTAGTCCTGGGCTGAGCTATGGCTGCTAAGTCCAAGATTTTCAGAGATTTCCCTCAGGGTTGGCGCGCGGCCGTGCTGTTCCAGATGATGCCGGATGCACTCGAGTACGCGTTGCTGGTTAGCGGTGAGGCGGAAATCGTCCATACGTACTAATGTACGTATATTGGTTGTTCTCTGCAAGCCCTCGGACGCAATCCAGTGCGCGCAAACTTCCACCTGCCATGCTCGCGTGGCATTCCTGATGCCGATCCGAAGGGTTTCCATGGCAAGCGATGCCACCGCAAGCGCCGAAGTCACGGTGAAATCGGGCTCCATCGTCGTGCTGCGGCATTTCGATATCGCGTACTCGATCGATCTCGGCCGGGTCGAGGCCCTGTGCTCGGCGCGGACCAGCATCATGAGCAACCGCGGAAGACTGAACTCGGTTCCCGAGAAAGCCCTCACGTTCGGTGTGCCACCGGTGTCGCTCGGGCTGGGCCCGGTGACGTTGAGCGTCGGTGGGGTGGAGGTCGAGGTTGGCGCGACCGCACGGTTCTACGATTTCGGTGTGGTCGTGCTGGCCCTGCGCGTGCCGGTGACGGACCTGCCCTGGTCGGAATTCGTCGGCCATGTCGTGTCGGTAGACCAGGCCATCGGCCCTGCCGCGCGGCACGCGATCTGGGACAGCCTGCTCGGCCAGGTGCGCGCTTTGATCGCACCGGCGCTGTTGCGTCCTTCGAGCGCGGCACTGGAAGAAGACTATCTGCTGGCCGAGGTCCACGAACTCGGCGAGCGACTGAGTGCGATCGAGCTGCAGAACCGCGTCGACCTGGCGCCGCTGCTGTCGGGCGAGCGCCGCAGACTTTCGGATGGCGCGCGGCGCGACCTGCTGCGCCAGAGCTTTTCCTACTACGAGGACGATCTCGTGGTGCTGACCTGGGATCGCGCATTCATCTACGAACCACGCGGCGATTCCGATGTCGCCGAAGTGCTCGAGGTCGCGAACGCGCAGTTGCTGGAGCTACGCTACTACGACGAACTGCTCGATGCGGAACTGCCGCGCATGTACGACCTGGTCGAGGAGGCGCGCGGCGCAGCGTCGCTGCTCGCGGCGCGCCGCTTCGCGCGGCTCGCGCGCCATCTGTACACGCTGGTGGCGGAGGTTACCGAACTCACCGAGAAGGTGGACAACGCGCTGCAGGTCACCGAGGACGTCTATCTCGCGCGCATCTACGCATCCGCGCTCGAGCTGTTCCGCGTGCCGAAGCTGGGCGCAGCGGTCGACCGCAAGCTCGCGATCATCCGCGACACCTATGCCGCGCTTTACGATGAAGCTTCGAGCCGCCGCGCAGAGCTGCTCGAACTCGCGATCGTCTTCCTGATCGTGATCGAGATCGTGCTGGCGCTGCTGCGTCGTTGAGAGTCCGCAAGCGCCGCGCCATGCAATCAGGCGATACGTACGCGAGGGTGAATGAAGCTAGCCCGGCATGTCGGCAGCGGATTCCACGATCACCTTCGCGACACGCTCACGAAGACGCTTCATGCCCTGGTCCGTCAACGCACGCAGCACCTGGCGATCGGACTCGGCGAATGCCGACCGTTTGCCGCAATGCTCGCGCAGCAGTGAGTAGTCCTGAGCCTCTCCGAGCAGGACGGCCAGAGCCTTGTGGCGGTGTCCGGCCTCGGGCAATTGCGCGGCCAGGTCGCCGAGCGCGCGATGTTGCTGCGACAGGCGCCGCGCGCGGCGACGCCAGCGATGCCAGTCCTCGTCGCGGCCGTTGGCCTGCGCCCGCGCGCCTGCTTCATCGGCACGGATCTGGCCGAGCCGGAGTGTGGCGCACATGTCGGCTTCGCTCAGCGCATCCCAGCGCAGCGCAGGCAGCGCGGCCTGCAGGGCGGCCAGCAGTGCGCGCTTGTCCTGCAGCTGCGGGTCGTCGGTCAAGGTCGAGCGCGCACACCCGGCCCGCGCATGCGCGGCGATCCGGCGCGCGCGGCGCAGGACGCGTGATGCAGCGTCGTCATCGACTTTCTCGAGCAGCAGGTCCAGCGTTTCCACCAGCGCGTGCGTATCGCGCAGCTTCGACAGGCGGCGGTTCATGCGGCGCAGTTCGCGATCGATCAGGATCGCGCCCGGACCCAGCGCCGGCATGCCCAGCGCGAGTGTGGCGCGCGTGCGGCGCAAGGATTTGCGCGCCTGATGTATGCCGGTGTGGAAGCGCCCGCCGCGCCACGCCAGGCAGGCGATCGCCCGCGCAAGCTCCGCAGCCGCGTAGTTGCGCAGCCAGATGCCCGACAATACGGGCGACGGGAGCGTTGAGGAAACGTCGAGTTGACCCACTCGGCAGGCCGAAGCACTTCGATGCGGTCAGCATAGCGTGTCCATTCGAGGTTGGCGAAACCGCAGTCACCTCGCCATGGCGAAGGTGGTGGACACGTCATTGCCGCCAGCGCCTGTATCGGGCAGGGCGGTTCGCATGGGGAATCCTTGGCAGGTGCGCGTCAATGTCGGACTACGGGGTGAGAGCGCATCAGGCAAACGGATGATCCATTGTCAGGTCCGGCCGTCGCGACCGGGACGGGCCGCATCCAGGCACTCCGGGGCAGGCGTCGGGTTGCGAAACCACGCAGGCGCGCACACTTTTGCCGGCTCCGGTTCGGATAATGGCGACCACAAGCGTCATGCATCTGTCCGCAAGGCGCGTCGGAACCCCTGTCCGCGATGAAAACCCGGAAACATCTGGTCGTTGCCGGCGCAGGCGCCGCTGATCTGGCCGAGATCGCAACCTTCCTGCGCGTGGTGCAGCCGCTGCTCGATCACACATGGTCGTTCGCCGGCGAGGACGACGACATCGATCTGGTCCTGTCCGATCTCACCGACTTCGGCGGCCGCTGCGCGCGCGTGCGTGCGCTGGACGAAGGTCGGCATTTCGCCGTACTCGCCGATCCCGGTGCGGACGTGCTGGATGCGGAACTCATCGTGCACCGGCCGATCAGCGCAAAGGCGATTGCCGGTCTGCTCAATCACGTCGGCCACACCGCGGCGCCGGGTCCGCGCCGACACTCGGACTTCAGCGCACCCGAGCGTCGCGTCGTGGTGCCGCAGGTACGCAAGGCGCCCCATCGGGAAGACAGGCCCACCACCGCCCCGTCGACACGCGCCTGCTTCCTCGATATCCAGCGTGTACGCGCCTGCACCAACCTCGATGCGTTGATCCAGCGCGGAGCGGTGTTGCTCGAACGCCCCGGCCTCCCGGCGCTGCTGATCGATCCGGTCACCGACACGTTCCACACCAGCGCGCGCATGCTCGACCTCGAGCCCTACTTTCTCGATGCCGTCAACGGCCAGGAGCGCCGCCGCGTCGGCGGACACGCCTTGGCGGCATTGCGCAAGGAGCTGCCCGCAAGGCCGCTCGCGCGCCTGCGCTGGCTGCACGCGCTGCTGCGCTCGAACGGCTGGCTCGCCGAGCATCTCGACCCCAGCGCGAACTACCGGCTCAAGCGCTGGTTCCAGGTCGATACCGACTATCGAAAGCAGCATCGCATCGCGTTGACCCTGATGCGCGAGGCGCCGCTGCACCGCATCGCCGCGTCCGCGAAGGCGCACATGGCCGACGTGTTCGACGTGGTGAACGCGTTCGATGCGCTCGGCCTGATCGTCGCGACGCGGCAACCGATCTACGGGACGGAGGCGGAGCCCGGCGGGAAGCGGCGGCGTTCCATGAAGAAGGCGCGGCCACTGCTCGCGGCCACGGCGTTCACGCGTTGAAGGGGCGTGTTACGCAGGGCGTAGGTTGGGGTGAGCTTGCGAACCCCAACGCGACCGGCTGATGATGCGACATGCGTTACCGGAGAGCCAACGCCCCAGGCGGCACGTACTTCTTTACGGTCAACCTCGCCGACCGTTCCCGCCGCCTGCTGGTGGAACGTATCGACGCATTGCGGAACGCCGTGCGAGAAGTCAAGGACAAGCGCCCGTTCGGGGTCGTGGCTTGGGTGGTACTGCCGGATCACCTGCACGCGGTATGGAGCTTGCCGTCCGGTGATGCGGATTTCTCTACCCGCTGGATGCTGATAAAAGCGGGCTTCTCGCGGCGTATCGAACGTGGCGAATCCATCCGGGAGAGCCGTCTACGCAAGGGCGAGCGCGGGATCTGGCAACGAAGATTCTGGGAGCACCAGATCCGCGATGACGGCGATCTGCGACGTCATGTCGACTACGTGCACATCAATCCGGTCAAGCATGGGCACGCGAGCCGAGCGTCGGATTGGCCGTATTCGTCGATCCATCGCTATATACGGGCAGGCGAAATGAGCGCCGATTGGTCTGCCGCGCCAGAGTTGGCCATCGCGCGTGCCGAACGTTCCGAGTGATGGGGGTAGGTTGGGCTGAGCGCAGCGATGCCCAACATTGGTGTACGCGTGATGTTGGGGTTCGCAAGCTCACCCCAACCTACGGTCCTCGGAGCAGGCAAGGCCGCGATCGATTTGAATTGCGCATAAGCGACAAACGCCTTTGCCGCAGGATTTGCACAGGCCCTCGGCGATTTCGTTCGAATGCGCAAAACACTGCATTGCATGACTCCTAACGCTTGAGCTAAGCGGCTGCTGCCGCAGTGCCTAACAGTCTATCGCAGCCCATCCGCAGCGGTCCGCTCGAGCGAATAGTTAGAGGGCATGGGCCACGAGCCTAGTGACCAAACGTGAAGGTGTCGTGCAAGATTGAGGCGGAAATGCCGCCAGCCGCAAAAGTTGCACGGTGATAAGAACCCAAGCAAACGTACGCGTTTTGAATGCGAAAAATAGGCTACCGAAGAAACCAATGCAAAGCGCAGCCAAAAGAACCGGCAACGAGGCAAAGATGATGAAAACGGGAACGTGCGAATCCGCGCGGGCAAAAATACAAGATGCGGCAAGTGGTGCGATGAAGGGCGAGACAACTACAGCGGCAGCAGCAACCGACCTACCTGGCATAACGTCCCTCCTTGCCGCCTAACTACTACTCGGTTTGAAAGTGAAGCCTATTCCCGCACCCTAATCCAGCCACCCGGGGATCGGCCATCGGAACTTCTTTGGCCGGATCAACGACTTCCGCTGATCGTGCCGCCTAATCCGGCGGCCTAATCTCGCCGCCTTTTCCAAAGGCTGTCGAGGTCGATGCTTGCATGCTGCGGCGGCCGGGCAAGCCGCGGTGCTGCGCGCGGGGAAGGCTCATGGTCGGCACGAACAAAAACGCCGCGACGGCGTGAACCGTCGCGGCGTTCAAGACTGCGCTTGGCGAGGTGGAATCAGCTGGCTTTCTTCTTCGCCAGCTTGAGCCAGGTATCGACGACCGTATCCGGATTCAGCGATAGCGACTCGATGCCCTGATCCATCAGCCACTCGGCAAGATCCGGGTGGTCGCTCGGCCCCTGGCCGCAGATGCCGATGTACTTGCCTTTCTTCTTGGCCGTCTGGATCGCCATCGACAGCATCTTCTTGACGGCCGGATCGCGCTCGTCGAACAGGTTGGCGACGATACTGGAGTCGCGGTCTAGGCCGAGCGTGAGCTGGGTCAGGTCGTTCGAGCCGATCGAGAAGCCGTCGAAGATGTCGAGGAATTCATCGGCGAGCAGCGCGTTCGACGGGACTTCGCACATCATGATGATCTTGAGCCCGTTCTCTCCCTGCACGAGGCCATTCTTCTTCAGCACCTCGATGACCTTGCGGCCTTCGTCGAGGGTACGCACGAACGGGATCATGACCCACGCGTTGGTGAGGCCCATCGTGTCGCGGACCTTCTTCATCGCGCGGCATTCCAGCGCGAACGCGTCGGCGAAGCTCGGATCGACGTAGCGGCTCGCGCCGCGGAAGCCGATCATCGGGTTTTCCTCGTGCGGTTCGTAGCGCTTGCCGCCGATCAGGTTCGCGTATTCATTGGACTTGAAGTCGGACAGGCGCACGATGACCGGGTTCGGCGCGAACGCGGCAGTGATCGTCGCGATGCCTTCGGCGAGGCGGTCGACATAGAAATCGACCGGACTCGCATAGCCGGCGATGCGTTCGTCGATCTGGCGTTTCGTTTCCGCGTCCTGCCGATCGTATTCGAGCAGCGCCTTCGGATGTACCGCGATGTGGCTGGCGATGATCATCTCGAGGCGGGCGAGGCCGACACCGGCGTTCGGCAGCATCGCGAAGTCGAACGCGCGTTCGGGATTGGCGACGTTCATCATGATCTTCAGCGGCGCCGGCGGCATATGGCCGAGGTCGGCGGTGATGCGCTCGAAGTCGAGCTTGCCTTCGTAGATGAAGCCGGTGTCGCCTTCGGCGCAGGAGATGGTGACGTCCTGGCCGTCCTTGATCGCATCGAGGCCATTGCCGGTGCCGACGACCGCGGGCACGCCGAGTTCGCGCGCGATGATCGCGGCGTGGCAGGTGCGGCCGCCGCGGTTGGTGACGATCGCGGCAGCGCGCTTCATCACCGGTTCCCAGTCCGGGTCGGTCATGTCGGCGACCAGCACGTCGCCGGGTTGCACACGCGCCATGTCCTTGATCGAGCGGATCACGCGCGCGGTGCCGGCGCCGATCTTCTGGCCGATCGAGCGGCCTTCGGCGAGCACCGGGCCTCGTGACTTGAGCTGGAAGCGTTCGATCTGCGTCGCACGCACGCGTGACTTCACGGTCTCCGGGCGCGCCTGCACGATATAGAGCATGCCGGTGATGCCGTCCTTCGCCCACTCGATGTCCATCGGGCGGCCGTAGTGCGTCTCGATGACCAGCGACTGCTTGGCGAGTTCATGCACGTCGGCATCGCCGATGCAGAACTTCGCGCGGTCGGCAGCCGGCGTGTCCTCGATCGTCACGCGCTCGCCCGGCTTGCTCGAATAGACCATGCGCTGCTGCTTGGCGCCGATCTGGCGGCGCAGGATCGCCGGCTTGCCGGCCGTGAGCGTCGGCTTGTAGACATAGAACTCGTCCGGGTTGACCGCGCCCTGCACGACCATCTCGCCGAGGCCGTAGCTGCCGGTCACGAACACGGCGTCGCGGAAGCCGGATTCGGTGTCCAGCGTGAACAGCACGCCGGACGCGCCGACGTCCGAGCGCACCATCAGCTGCACGCCGGCGGAAAGGAACACGTCCTCGTGCTTGAAGCCGTGGTGCACGCGGTAGGCGATCGCGCGGTCGTTGTAGAGCGAGGCGAAGACTTCCTTGACCTTGTGCAGCACGTCGTCGATGCCGACGACGTTGAGAAACGTTTCCTGCTGTCCCGCGAATGAGGCATCCGGCAAATCTTCGGCAGTCGCGGAGGAACGCACGGCGACCGCGATATCGGTGGCGCCGGCGTCCTTGCACAACTTCGCGTAGGCGTCGCGGATCGCCTGGTCGAGTTCCTTCGGCAGGGCCGTGTCGACGATCCAGCCACGGATCTCGGTGCCGGCCACGGTCAGCGCGTCGACGTGCTCGACATCGAGCGTGGCGAGGCGGTCCTGGATACGCCGGGCCAGTCCGCTCTTCTCGAGATAGTCCTCAAACGCCTGCGCGGTGGTCGCGAAGCCACCCGGCACCGAGACGCCGAGCTTGGCGAGGTTGCCGATCATCTCGCCGAGCGAGGCATTCTTGCCCCCGACCTTGCCGAGATCGGACATGCGCAGCTCATCGAGCCAAAGGACCAGGTCGCTCAAGGGGATACTCCGGGATGTGGGGAGAGGCCGGGCGGCGCCGGCAAGGCCGGCAATTTTCGGGCTTTGCGCGGGTTCGGGCAAGTTTCAGGCTCCGGCCCTCCCCCTGAAAGGAGCGCTCGGCGGTGCGCCTTCCCGTAGACTCGCGTTCGCTTCCGCAGCCCGGAAAACCCATGCGCCGCACGATCTTCTACATCTCCGACGGTACCGGCATCACCGCCGAAACGATCGGCCACAGCGTGCTGACCCAGTTCGACACGGCGGAATTCGATACTTACCGCATTCCGTTCGTCGACGCAGAAGACAAGGCGCGGGCAGCGACCGTGCGCATCAAGACCACCTACGCGCAGACCGGGGCGCGGCCGATCGTGGTGAACACGATCATGGACCAGAAGCTCAGTGACATCGTCGCGGAGAGTGGCGCGCTGATGCTGGACGTGTTTGCGCCGTTCATCGGTCCACTCGAAGCGGAACTGGGCACGAAACGTGCTTCCCGCGTCGGCAAGGCCCACGGTCTCACCGACTTCACCGAATATGAGGCGCGCATCAACGCGACCAACTACGCGCTGACCCACGACGACGGCATCGACGTGAACTACGCCGACGCCGACGTGATCCTGGTCGGCGTGTCGCGGGTCGGCAAGACGCCGACCTGCCTCTACATGGCGCTGCACTACGGCGTGAAAGCGGCGAACTACCCGCTCACCGAGGAAGACCTCGAACGTCTCGAACTGCCGAAACGTCTGGTGCCGCAGCGCGCGCGGCTGTACGGGCTGTCGATCGATCCGCAGCGTCTCGCCCAGGTGCGCGAGGCGCGCCGGCCGGGCAGCCGCTACGCGGAACTCAAGCAATGCCGCTGGGAGCTCGAGCAGGCCGACAAGCTGTTCCGCCGCGACAACATCGCGGTGCAGAACACGACGCATACCTCGATCGAGGAGATCGCGAGCAAGATCCTCGCCCAGCTCGGCATCGAGAAGCACATGTTCTAGGGGAGGCCCCGGACAGCGGGGCACCGCGCTTCGGGGGAGCGCCGGAGAGATCGGACGGCCGGCTTGGAAGCCGTGCGAGGAACCCCATCTTACCGCGCTGGTGGGCGCTACATAAGACTGTCGGCGCCTGCAGACCGCGCCTATGATCGCCCCCATGTCAGCCGTCCTTGAACGCCCGCAATCGCTGTTGCCAAGCCGCTTCTCGTGGCTGATGGGTCTGTATTCGGAAAATTATCATCGGCTGGCGCGCCTGTTCGCGCCGCAAGCGCTCGCGATCGGCAGCTATGTCTCCTCGCTCGATGACGGCCTCGATCTGCGCCTCGACGTGCTCGAACGCCATCGCTACACGCTCGATCTGCACCTGACCTACTGCTTCGTCGACAGCGAGACCGGCGAGAGCGCGCCATCGGCGCAACTGCGCATGTACCACGATGCGCACATGGCCGAGGTGCTCGACTGCCGCGCCGACCGCCGTCTCACGCGCGCAATCGGCCCGTTGCGTCCGGCGCGCAGCATCTTCCAGCAGCGCGTGCGCATGAGTTCATTCCTGAACCGCTGGCTCGAATACCTGGCCGAGCAGGGACATTCGATCGGCACACTGGAATCCATGCCGGCGCCGGTCGCTGCGTTGGCCTCGCTGGACCGATCGGCGTCGCGCCCGTAGGTTTGTCAGCGCCATCGCTGCGTCCCCGCATGCTGCGAGCCGTGAATCCAGCGCACAGCCAATCAGGCAAGGTTGACGCGCAACAATTCGCTCGGGCTGTGGTGCGGAAGCAACTGCCGGCGGGTCAGGAAGTGCGTTGCGCACGAAAAGCCAAGGCGAATTGCATCGCCAGCCGCGGGCGTGGGAGGGGTAGGGCGCCGAGCCGAAACGATCGGCTTTTTCACGATGCGTTCGAGGCGTAGTCTCTGGACGCGTCACATCCCGAGGAACGACCATGGCCAAGCAGAGTGCAAGCAAGACGGATGATCTCAAGCGCCGGCAGGAAGCGCCGCTGATCACGCCAACGGACCTGAAACCCAAGGCGACGCGGGACATCGCCGGCGGCATGAATGCGATCCTCGCGGATGTCTTCGCGTTGTACCTGAAGACCAAGAATTTCCACTGGCACATGAGCGGGCCGCATTTCCGCGATTACCACCTGCTGCTGGACGAGCAGGCGGACCAGCTCTATGCGATGACCGATCCGATCGCCGAACGCATCCGCAAGGTCGGCGGCGCGACGCTGCGCTCGATCGGTCAGATCGCCCGCATGCAGCGGGTGAAGGACAACGACGCCGAGTATGTCGATCCGCTGGACATGCTGGCCGAGTTGCGCGAGGACAACAAGATGCTCGCCGCGCGCCTGCGCGAAGTGCATGACGTCTGCGACGTGCATCGCGACATCGCGACGGCCAGCCTGATCGAAAACTGGATCGACGAGACCGAGCGGCGCACGTGGTTCCTGTTCGAAGCGGGTCGCCGAGGTTAGCCCGTCAGAGGGCTGGATGACGCATAACATCCTCGATCAGGCGCCCGGTTTTCACCGGCTCGGGCGCCACCTTCAATTACTCGTCGCTGAGCGGCCCTCCGCCGCCTGCAACGAACTGCGTTCGATGCGATACGGCCGAGGCGACGCGCGGTTTACGCGTAGCTCAAAGTCGAGGAGGCTGCCCGAGCGGTTTAGTAATGCCTTTCTCGGACGCGCGAGTTCGGTAGCTAGCTCTGCGAAGAGCAGGCTTCGGGCAAACAGATGGCGCGAACTCGCGCCGTAGGCGGACGGGCGATCGGTCGTGGCGGTCGCATTGGACGACGACGCCACAACGATTGGCCTCTACCTTCAGCATCGCCGGGATGTCGTATTTCATGGCCAGGAATACGCCTCGCAAATGGGTGTTCACGACCCTGTCCCACTCCTGAGTAACGGACGGAGCTGCTGGCGTTCGCCTTAGACAAGTCCCATCGATTGTCGCGATCTTGTCATGGTGATGCTCTTTGCCGGGGCCAATATGTCCCGGCATATGGGAAACAGCATGAATTACAAGATGGTCGTGTTCGACATGGCCGGGACCACGGTGCGCGACCCGGGCCTGGTCGCACGTGCCTTGGTCGGGGCGCTGGCAGACGATGGTTGTGCAGTGGACGAAGCCGCCGCTCAGCCGTTGATGGGCTACAAAAAGCCCGAGGCAATCCGGCGCCTTCTGCTTGCGCAGGAGCAGCGCGCCGACGCTGATCGAGTGGAACGCATTCATGGTGATTTCGTAACGCGCATGCTGCGTTGCTATCAGGAAAGCGATGAAGTCGCGCCGATGGCCGACGCGCAAGCGGTATTCGCCGAACTGCGCAGGAGCGGGATGCGCGTGGCACTGAACACCGCGTTTTCGCGCTCTATCGCTGACGCGATTGTGGAGCGCTTCGGCTGGTTGCGAGCCGGCGTGATCGACGATCTGATCGCGACCGACGAAGTGCCCGCTGGTCGCCCCGAACCCCACATGATCCGCACGCTGATGGCACGGCAAGGCCTGACCGACGCGCGCAGCGTCGTAAAGGTCGGCGACACCGAAGTCGATATTCGCGAGGGCCGCAACGCCGGCGCCGGTCTTGTCGTCGCGGTGACGACCGGCGCGTTTACGCGCCAGGCGCTCCTGCCTTTCGAGCCGGATCACATCATAGATCGCCTGCAGGACTTGCCGGGTTTGCTGTAAGCCCAGGCGCATCGTGATGATTGCTCAAGACGCCGTCTCGCCGTGCGCCGCCGCGCCTGCCGTCTCGTACGCATCATGGCGCAGTCGCCTGTTTGCCAGCGTGCTCGCTGGCGGCGCGGCGATGGCGGCCTATCTGTGCATGTATGCGTTTCGCCGGCCGTTCGCGGCAGCCACGTTCACCGGCCAGCACGTTCTCGGCCTCGACTACAAGGCGTGGTTGGTCATCGCGCAGATATTTGGCTACATGTGCAGCAAGTTTCTCGGCATTCGCGTGATTTCCGGGCTCAAGCGCGTGGGCCGCGCGCGCTTCCTGCTGCTGCTGATCGGCGCAGCAGCGCTCGCGCTTCTTGGCTTCGCACTGACACCATCGCCGTGGAACATCGCGTTCCTGTTCCTGAATGGCTTGCCGCTGGGTCTGGTCTGGGGCGTGTTGTTCAGTTATCTCGAGGGGCGGCGCTCGACCGAGTTGATGGGCGCGATGATGGCTTCGAGCATGATCTTCGCGTCGGGCATTGTGAAAACCGCTGGCCGCTATTTCCTCGCTTTGGGCGTCAGCGAATACTGGATGCCTGTGCTCACCGGCGTTGCGTTCGTGCCGTTGTTGCTGGCGTGTCTTGTCGTGCTGGAACGGATGCCGCAGCCGGATGCGGCTGATAGGGGTCTGCGCGGCGCGCGCGTACCTATGTCGGCCGCCGATCGGCGCCGTTTCGCGACGCGTTTTCTGCCTGGTATCGCGTTGATGGTCTTCTGTTATGCGGCTTTGACCATCGTGCGGGATTTTCGCGACAGTTTCGAAATCGAGCTGTTCACCGAGTTGGGTTACGGCAATCGCATCGCATTGTTTGCGCAGGTCGAGACACCCATCGCCTTTCTGTTGCTCTTGTGCACCGCCGGCTTGGTGATGGTGCGGGAGAATTTGCGCGCGCTCATGCTCGTGCACGCGATGATGTTCACCGGCGTGATACTCGCTGGATGCGCGACGCTCGCGTTTCGTGCCGGCACGCTTCCTCCGCTGTGGTGGCTCGGTTTGGTCGGCTTCGGCTTGTATCTTGCCTATGTGCCGTTCACTTGCGCGTTCGAGGAACGCATGGTGGCCACGTTCAAAGGTTCGGGTAACGTCGGCTTCATGATGTACGTGTGCGACGCTTTCGGATATCTGGGAAGCATCGCCGTGGTCCTTGTCCGCGAGAGTGGCTGGCTGCATGTGTCATGGACAGGGTTTCTTGCCTACTGCGTACTCGGTCTTGCCTTGCTGGGTGCGGTCAGCGTCGCGTGCTCGGCCATGTATTTCTACGCCAAGGCGCGCCACGAATCCGGCGCGCCGCTGGTTTCCGCTCCAGCCATCGCAGGTGCCAAGTGAAGAAAGAATCCGTCATCGTGATCGGCGCAGGCATCGTCGGTCTCGCCATCGCGCGCGCGCTGGCTGTACGTGGCAATGAAGTGACCGTGCTCGAACGGCATGAACGTGCAGTCGGTGCGTCGATTCGCAACTTCGGCATGGTCTGGCCAATCGGAGTGCCGAATGGCGCGCCCTACGAGCGAGCGCTGCGGACGCGCAACATCTGGCTCGAATTGCTGGCGGGAGCGCGCCTCTGGCACGACCGCTGCGGCTCTCTGCACGTTGCGTATGCGGACGACGAATGGGCGGTTCTCGAACAATACGCGACGGCGAATCATGGAGTTCGCCCGTGCCGGTTGCTGACGCGCGAGGCCGCGCTCGCCATGTCACCGGCGCTGGTTGCCGACGGTTTACGCGGTGCGCTATTCAATACCGACGAGATGGTGATCGATCCGCGCGAAGTGATTGCATCGCTGCCGGGGTATCTCGGAGAACGCCACGGCGTGCGTTTCCACTGGCGCACGCCGGTTACATCGGTGACACAAGGCGTGGCTTACTCCGGAACGCGCAGGTTCCAGGCGGACCGCATTTTTGTCTGCAACGGCCCGGAGTTCGAGCAGCTCTATCCCGACCTGTTCGCTGCCGCGCCGCTCACGCGCTGCAAATTGCAGATGCTGCGCCTCGCCGCGCAGCCCGAAGGGTTCCGTATAGGGCCCGCATTGTGCGGTGGGCTGTCGCTGGTGCACTACGCCGGTTTTGAGGCTGCGGCCGACATCGCTCAGTTACGCGCGCGCTATCAAGCCGAGCATGGCGACCTGCTCGATCTCGGCATCCACGTGATGGCAGCGCAGAACGGCCGCGGTGAGATCACGCTCGGCGATTCGCATGCCTATGCACACACCCATGATCCGTTCGACGAGCACGCGATCAACGCGAAGGTGCTCGACTATCTCGCACGCTTCGCACGATTCCCCGATCCGCGCATAGCGCAGAGCTGGCACGGCATCTATCCGAAATTGACCGATGGCAGCAGCGAGTTCGTCGTCGAAGCCGAGCCCGGCGTGACGATCGTCAACGCCATCGGTGGCGGCGGACTCGGCATGACCTTGTCGCTGGGTCTTGCCGATGAAGTGGTCGCCGGAGCCTATCGATCGACGCGGTCGCTCGCAACGGCCTGAGCAGGCTCCGCCCTTCAATCGTCGGTCGTCAGCACCAGTTGCACGCGTTCGCCGGCGAAACGCGTGAGGCCGTATTGCACCGGCACGCCTTGCGTGTCGACGTTGAGCGATTCCACGACCAATACCGGCCGCCGGGCAGCTTGGCCGAGCACGCGTGCGGTCGCTTCGCCGGGAAGGCTGGCCGACACTTTGGTATAGCGTCGGAAATAGTCGGTTATGCCGAACTCGGCGAGCGTGCGCGTGACCGAGCGCGTGCGCAGGAACACCTGATCGAGTTTCGCAAAACGCTTCAGTGGAAAGTACGCTTCGCAATGATCAAGGACTTTGCCCTCCGCACAAGCCGCAGATTCGGTCCGCCAGGCGCATTCGCCGGGGAGCAGGGCGAGCGCCTTGGCGATGCGCGGGGGCGGCGTGACGATGCCGGTGGCCAGCACGTCGTTGCCACCCTCGACATTGAGCCGGGACATGTTCTGGGTGAAACGCGTGCGGCGGCCGATTGGATAGTCGTAGGACTCCTCGCACACGAAACTGCCGCGACCCAATTCCGTGCGCAGCAGACCGCGCTGTTCCAGCGCGGCGAGCGCGCGGCGTACGGTATGGCGATTCGCGCCCAGATCCCGAGCCAGTGCCAATGCCGAAGGCAATCGCTCACCGCGGCGCAGCTCGCCCGCCTGGATGCGCTTCAGCAGGTCGTGCTCGATCTGACGCCAGAGCGGCTGGCTGGCGTTGCGCATCTGCACTTTGGCTACCCGTATTGTCATGAGTCTTCCATCGGCAGTTGCTAGAAGTGATGCGAATTACATAAGCAGAGCAGCATTGCCGCTCTTGATTGCAGTCCCATGACCGTTCTTGCCCCTCCCATTGCGCAGGCCGAACAAGCTGTTCGTCTAACCAATGCGCGACTTATCCTGCCCGATGCCGTCGTACATGGCGCGCTACGCATACGCGCCGGCCATATAGAAGCTATCGAACGCCGAAGCGATGCGCCCGGCGCGACATACGACTGCGCAGGCGACTATGTGCTGCCGGGTTTGATCGAGCTGCACACCGACAATCTGGAAAAACATCTGATGCCCCGCGCCGGAGTGCTCTGGCCGGGACTGTCGGCGGTACTGAGCCACGATGCGCAATTGATCGCCGCAGGCATCACTACGGCGCTGGCTGCGGTAACGCTGGGCGATCTCGAAGAGGGCAGTGTGCGCAGTGCAACGCTGACCGATACGGTCGCGGCGCTCGATCGCGCTTCCGTGGAAGGCTTGTTGCGAGCTGAACACTACCTGCATCTACGCTGCGAGCTTGCATATCCGTACTTGCCTGCGCTGCTGGGGCCGCTTGTGTCGCACGCACGCGTGCGCTTGCTATCGGTGATGGATCACACGCCGGGCCAACGCCAGTATCGCGACAGCGAACAGTATCGCCGTTTCTACGCGCGCAGCGGCATTACCTGGGACGATGCCGAGTTCATCAAGCTCATCGCGGCGCGCGTCGAACAACAAAGCCGCTATCGCAACAATCATCTGGCTGATGTGCTTGCGCTGGTGCGCCAGCACCGGCTCGTGCTCGCCAGCCACGACGATGCCGAGCCCGAACATGTGATCGAGGCGCTGCAGATCGGCGCCTCCATCGCTGAATTCCCGACGACGCGAGGTGCCGCGCACGCTGCGCGCGCAGCCGGCCTCGCGGTCGTCGCTGGAGCGCCGAACCTGATACGCGGCGGCTCGCATGCAGGCAATGTGGCCGCGCTGGAACTCGCTCAGGCCAATTGCCTCGACATCCTTTCGTCCGATTACGTGCCTGCCAGTTTGTTGCATGGCGCTTTCCTTCTGCACGAATCCGTAGGTTGGGACCTTCCGCGTGCGGTTGCTGCCGTGACCCGTACGCCGGCGCGTGCGCTCGGCTTCGATGATCGCGGCGGGATCGTCGTGGGCCAGCGTGCCGATCTCGTGCGAGTACGCATGACGGGCAGTCTCCCCGTCGTGCAAGCCGTCTGGGTGCGCGGCGCTCGCATGTATTAGGCGCCCGCCAACGACCGCCGGGCGCAGGTCTTTCACGGTCCGCAGTAGACAACCCACCCGCGCAGTCCATCACCTGCCGCTGCCGCGTAACTCGCCCTCTGTTCAATGCGCGCCACGCAAGCGTGCGTTCGGGACTGCCATGGAGGGCCCGCACGCGCTGACTACGCATCTACTACGAGTACGACAATGAATCTGCTACGCACCCCGCTCTACCTGGCCCTGCTCGGATTCGCAGCGACCCCTGCGTTTGCCGATCCCCTCGGCAACAACGATATTGCACAACCCGACGCCGCGGCGTCCAACGCAAACACGGCACCCGCTGCCGATGCCAGTCCAGACACAAGCGCCCTCGGGACGATCTCGGTCGTTGGCCAAAGCGAAACGCGGCAAGTACAACGTGTCGACAAAGCGCAGATCGAACGGTACACGCCGGGCACGAGCCCGATCCAGATACTGGGAACACTGCCGGGCGTGCACTTCGTCTCCGACGATCCGTTCGGAACGGACGAGTGGTCGCAGCGCATTACCATCCGCGGTTTCGACCATACCCAGCTCGGCTACACGCTGGATGGAATCCCGCTGGGCAATACCGACTACCACACGGGCGACGGACTCACCACGACGCGCGCCTGGATCCCGGAGAACCTTGGCGAGCTGACGCTTGCGCAGGGGTCCGGGGGACTCGGCACCGCATCGACCAGCAACCTCGGCGGTACGGTCGAGTTGCATACCGACAACCCCAGTGCCGTGGCGGGCGTGCGCGTCAACGTCACCGGCGGCTCGGACAATTTCCGCCGCGTTTTCGTGCGCGGCGACTCCGGCGATCTCAACGGCTTCAGCGGCTACCTGGCCGCCATGCTCACAAATGCCGACAAATGGAAAGGAGACGACAGCCAGACGCAGAAACAGATCAACGGCAAATTCGTCTACGCCTGGAACGGCGGCAGCCTCACCGGAATCCTCGACGTGGTACGCCGCATCGAGCAGCCGTATATCGACATGTCGATCGATACCCTGCATCGCTGTGGCTACAACTTCGACTACCTCGCTCCCGATTGGCAGCGCTCGGTCGCGATCGCGAACGGCAACTACTCGGGCTGCATCACGAATCCAGACGATACCTACTACAACGGCAACGGCATCCGCCACGATGAACTCGGCTCGCTCAAGGGCGAATTCAATCTCAGCGACAACCTGAGCTTGAGCGTGCAGCCGTATTTTCATCACGATCTCGGCCAGGGCCATTGGTTCGCGCCAATTTCGGATCTTCCGTACAGCCCAGCGCCCGGTGAAGAGCCGATCGCTCTTCGGTTGTCGCACTATCTGATGCAGCGCGGGGGCCTGATTTCGTCGTTGAACTACGACATCGGCATGCACCACATCCAGGGTGGCTTCTGGTTCGAGAACAGCGAATACACCATCGCGCGCAGCTTCCAGCCGATACCGATACCGGGGCCGATCGATCAGGACGCCATTTACGATACCTACTACCACGTCAAGTTTCGTCAGCGCTTCACCACGCTCACGCGACAGTGGTATTTGCAAGACAGCTTGAGCTTCCTGGACGATAACCTCAAAGTCGATGCCGGCTTCAAGGGTCACAACGTCAACACCAATGCGGTGGCGTTGGTGCCGGGACGCGCCGCCGGTGCGCTGGCTGCTGAAAGTGCGTTCCTGCCGCAGCTCGGCCTCAACTACAGACTTGGCGGCGGCTTCGAGACATTCGCGTCGCTGGCGGTCAATCAGAATGCGTTCGAGCCGGGCGCGAACGGCGCCTGGTCGTCGAGCCAAGCGACTTTCGACGGGTTGAAGAACTCGCTCAAGCCCGAGCGCTCGACTACGACCGAGGCGGGCTTGCGCTACGTGACGCCGGAGATACAGTCATCGCTCGCGCTGTACAACGTCGATTTCAAGGACCGCCTGCTCGTCATCGTGCCCTGCGCCGGCGTGGTCAGTTGTCCCAACCAGATCGCAAACGTTGGCCGCGTCAACGCGCGCGGCGCCGAGTTCACGCTGCAGTGGCAGCCGACCGAGAACTTGCGCTGGTTCAACTCCGCGACGTTCAACGATTCGACGTACCGCGATAGCTACTCCGATGGCGGCGTGCTCGTTCCCACCAAAGGCAAGACAGTGGTCGATGCACCGAAGCAGATGTTCGCGAGCGATGTTTCCTATCGCTACGGCGACTTTCGCGCGAACCTCGGCACAAAATATACCGGTGCGCGCTACTACACGTACGTGAACGACCAGCGCATTCCGGGTTTCTGGTTGTGGAATGCAGGACTGTCGTGGGAGCCCAGGAATGTCGGCTGGACGAAGAACTTGAAGGTGTCGCTGGCGATCAGCAATCTGCTGAACAAGAAGTACATTGCCACGATCGACAGCAATGGTTTCACCAGTAGCGATCCGGCTGGCACGTTTGACACCTTGTTGGTCGGCGCTCCTCGCCAGGCATTCTTGACTGTCGACCTGTCGTTTTGATGAGTGGTCGGCGATGCGGACGCCTGGTATCAGGCGTCCGCTCCAACGCGTAGCCCTGCACGCGAGCAACTTCCCGCAGTCGGCCCAACCTCAATTCCAGCGCCAGCGATTCACTCCACGCGTTGGTTGATCGTCTGAGCCAGTGGGTCTATTCGACCTCATCCAAGGGTGAGCGAAAACGTCACCGCCACGCGATGACGCAGCGAGCAATTCGCTACGTCGATCTATTCGGTGCGCCACGAAAGCCGAACGCGTTAGACAGGTTCGTGCGTCTGGCTACTCGCTGCAACGGGCGTGCAGCCGCACCTACATTCGACTGACCTCATCCAGGTATGGAATCCCTGGGTGAGGTATCTGATCACATACTCGCATCGGCACAGTGTGGCCGGTGCGTCGTTGCGATGGTGCCTCTTCCACCCACCTTTCCGGAGACAGCACCATGCGTCAATTCGCGAGCGCCATGCGTTGCAGTTCCATGCTGCTATTGACCGCCATTGGAGCGGCTACGCAGTCTCAAGCATCCACCGTTCCACGTCCCGACCACGTGGTCGTCGTCATGATGGAAAACAAGGACTACGCGGACATCGTCGGTAATGCCGACCCGAATACCGGCGCGCCGTTCATCAATGCGCTGCTGCCGATCGCTGCCAGCTTCACCGACTCGCATGGCGTGCAGCATCCGAGCGAACCCAACTACATGGAACTCTTTTCCGGAAGTGCCCAGGGCATCGTCGCGAATGAGACGCCGGCCAATCTTCCGCTCACGGTACCCAACCTCGGCGCGCAACTGTTTGGTGCTGGCGATACGTTTATCCAGTACGCAGAGGGTCTGCCCAGCGATGGTTTCGGCGGCACGGCGGAGGGCGGATATTCCAGTCCGTACGGCACCTACTATCCGAGCGAAAACGTTGCGGTCTGGTGGACCAGCACGGCTACACCCCAGCCGGCCAACACGATGCCGCCTTCAGTCATGCATACGATGCAGGACTTTCCGTCGGACTACAGCCAGCTACCGACCGTCTCTTTCGTACACGCGACCGAAGACGACAACATGCACAACGACGGAGTGCATCACGGCGACAATTGGCTGCGTTTGCACATGTCCGGCTATGCGCAGTGGGCGATGACGCACAGGAGTTTGTTGATCCTCACCTGGGATGAATCGAGAGGAGACGCGCCGGATACCAATCACATCGCGACATTGTTCATCGGGCCAATGGTCACGCCAGGAAACTACGCGGAGACTATCAATCACTACAATGTGCTGCGCACGCTCGAGGACATGTACGGTCTCGGCCATGCCGGCGCCGCGGCGAGCGCTGCACCGATCACGGACATCTGGAATACCGCAGCCCCGCAGCCCATCGCCTCCCTGGACAGTCCGGGCAATCTGACGAGCGCGATGGCCGGCACTGTCACGTTGAGCGCCAGCGTCATCGCCAACGGACACAGCATCAACAAGGTGCAGTTCTACAACGGCGCAAGCTTGCTCGGCGAAGCGACGCAGGCGCCGTATACCTTCACCTGGAACAACGCACCCGCGGGTAACGATACGTTGAGCGTCAAAGCCCTGTACGACGGCGGCAACGTCGTCAGCTCGGCTCCCGTGTATGTCGCGCGGACCAATCCGATCGTACCGGTGGATACGACGGGTTTGGTGACATATCTCAACCTCGACAACAACCTCACTGCCCAGGCCGGCACCGTGAGCGCCAACGTGCTCGGCGGCACGGCGCGCTATGTCGCCGGCAAGTTCGGCGCGGCCGCCAGTTTCAGTAACAACGGCTACAGCAGCAGCGGCCCGAGTGATTGGGCCGCCTCGCTCGGCAATCTCGACAGCGTGTATGCCGGCGATTTCACGCTGTCGCTCTGGGTGCGCACAACCTCATCGACGGACGCCGCGATTTTCGGCAACAAGGATTGGACCAGTGGCAGCTATCCCGGTTGGGTGATTGCGACGACGCCGAACAAGGCGATCAACTGGAATACGGCTGGCGGCACGCGTCACGACGTGGCCCTTTCGATCTCCGACGGCAACTGGCACCTGGTCTCTGTGACGTTCAGCCGCACGCAAAATCAGGTCATTGCCTATCTGGATGGAGCAACTAAAAACACCAGCACGCTCGGCGCAACGGGATCCGTCTCGCTGAGTGCGAACTACAACACACTGATAGGCGGTAGTGGCAACGGTACGTATTCGGCGACCGCCGATGTCGACGATCTGGCAATTTGGTCGCGCGTGCTCAGCGCCAGCGAGATATCGAACATCTATCAGGGCGGCCAAGCGGGGGAGTCGCTGCTGCTTGTCGGCCAGTCGAGTGGCGCCCCGACAGCGAATTTCGGCTTCGTCGCCAGTGGCCTGTCGGTCAACTTCACCGACAAGTCCACCGACAGCGGCGGCACGATTTCCGCGCATGCGTGGACCTTCGGCGACGGCGGCACTTCCGCCGCGGCCAGCCCGAGCCACTCCTATGCGGCGCCAGGCACCTTTAGCGTGACCGAGACGGTCACAGACAGCGCCAGCGGAAGGACCAACTCAGCAACCAAGGTGGTGGCAGTCTCCGGTAGCGGTGGTCCGCGCCAGCTGCTGGGCAACACGGGCTTTGAGAGCGGGTCATCACCCTGGACGGGCACGACGAGCGATATCTGTACTGCGACGAGTTGTGGTAGCGGACAGTATCCGCATACTGGCAGCTATTTTGCTTGGCTCGACGGGTATGGCAGCGCAGCCATCGACACGCTATCGCAGCAGGTGTCGATTCCGACGGGCAAAACGACTACAACGCTTTCGTATTGGCTGCACGTCGACAGCAGCAAGACCGGAACCGTACAAGACACACTGACGGTGCAAGTGCTCGATACGTCGGGCACGGTACTCGGAACGGCGGCGACCTTCTCGAACCTCGATGTGGTGTCCGGATACATCGAGCACACGGCGAGTCTCGCTGCCTATATTGGCCAGACGGTGACGATCAAGTTCACCGGCACAGAGAGTTCGTCCTCGGGGAACACAACCTTCGCCCTCGATGACGTCACTCTGACTGTCCAGTAGATAAGGCTCGTAGAGAGCCTTCGATCAGGCCGGCCCTTGGGGCCGGCCCGCTTTCTCGACTTGTGGTGTCCGAAAAATCAGTGGTGATCCAGCTGCACGATCACGGCGGCTATCGAGCGCCGCCGCCGGTCAATCCAGGCGATGGTCAATCCCTGCGGCTTGCCGCTCGCGAGGGCCGCTTCGACTGCGTGCTCGTGGAGCCGACGGAGATCTCGGAGCCTCGCCCGGGACGCCGGACGGCTCGCACCTTCCCGCTGCTGCCGCCTCCGCAGAAGAACCGATCGCCGCCGTCGGACTCGAGCCCCGACACGTAGACTCCAGCGGGCATCTCGAGGCTCTCCATGACTTCTCCCGTTCGAGGATCGACTCGCCTCAACTCGCTCTCGTCACCTTCCCAGGTGGCGTGCCAGAACTCTCCATCGACCCAGGTGACTCCGGTGACGAAGCGGTTGGACTCGATGGTGCGAAGAATCGTGCCGGTCTGGGGATCGATTTGATGGATCTTCCGGTCCCGATACTGTCCTACCCAGAGCGTTCCTTCGGCCCACGTGAGCCCTGAGTCGCCGCCGCCGCCGGGCGCCGGAATCGTGGCGAGCACGCGACCGGTCCCCGGGTCGATTTTCTGGATGCGATCCTCGGCAAGCTGGAACAGGTGCTGGCCATCGAAGGCCGTTCCCGCATGCGCGGCGACATCGATCGAGCGTACTGCGTTCCCGTTCGCGGGATCGAAGGCGTTCAGCTTGTCTCCTGAAGCAAACCAGACGTTCTCGCCGTCGTAGGTGACGCCACCCACGCTATCGGCACCGGGAAAGGGTCCGTACTCGCGAACGATATCAGCGGTTGATCTTTTCATGGTTTCATCCTAGTCAAACGCGAGAGGAGCCGGGAGTAACAAGGCCGTCGCGAATCCCGGCATCGGCGGGGTCGTCCAGCGACGAGCTCGCCCGCGACCGAATGACTGCACTTTGCAGGCTGCCGCAAGCGAGTCGAGCGCGCGCTGCACGGTTCGCTGGCTCGCGCCAAGGGCAAGCGCAAGCGCCGAGGTCGACCACGATTCGCCGTCAGCGAGAAAGGCGAGCACAGCGGCATGTTTCTCTTCAACGGGCCGCGCCAGAACCACGACTTCGCATGCGCGGCGCGGCGCCAGCGCAAAGCCCCGCTTCGTCGCGCTCACATCGGCCAGCGTGCGCAGCATCCTGCGAAGCCGCCCCATTTCGACTCGCAGGCGCGCGCGATGCGATTCATCGGCGAGTTTCAATCGGAATGCGCGCGCAATGAGCGTATCCCTCGATACATCTCCCGGCCACGCTTCACCCAGCGCGCGCGCGAGCGCGAACAACACCGGACGCTTTGCGAGCGAGACCACCTTGCTTTCGTCACGCACGACATGACGGCAAGCGTCCACGACGAATGCTTTCGATGCCAGCAACGCTTCGACTTCCTCGAGCAGAAGGAGTCGCTCCGCGCCACCCTCAATCAGGCGCGCAGCGGGCGTGTTCAGGACGAGGAGTGCGCTTTCGATCTCCGCCGCCAACGCAGGAATACCTGCATGGCGTGCTGCGCTCTCGGCCCGAGCGAGCGCCGCGCGTGCCGCCTTCGCCCGGAGGCGCCGCATCGCGATCCCCGCGACCACCAACTCGTGGACCGCTGTTAACGCAGGCGGGAAGGGTGTTGGGTAGAGCTCGGCGAGCGCACGCTCGGCCTCGTCGAGGCGCCCGATCAGGAGGAGGCGCCGGACTTCGAGATACCGCGCATGCGCGGCGTTCACGCGGTCGCCGTGCTCTTCGAGCGTCGCCCGCGCCGCGTCGAGCGCCTTCGCAGGCCAGGCGAGGTCGCGCGAGGCAAGCGCGATCTCGGCTTCGGCGACCACGCACCTCGCGCGGGCTACAGCCTCTTTCTTGCCGAAGGCTTGCGCGGCACTTCGCAGGAGCGCTTTCGCTCGAACGTGATCGCCGAGCTGCGCCATCGCGATGCCTCGAAGCGCGAGCGCAGGCGCGTCGTCGCGCAGGGCGACGCGCTTCAAAGCGCCGAGCGGATCACCCGCCGCGAGTGCGCGCGCCGCAGCCGTGATCAGTGAGTCCATCGGAACAGGCTCATTTCAATCGCGCCAAGCTTGTCACTCCCACCGTTCGATGGTTCGGTCGCAGTCTATCTCACGACCACCCACCAAGGCGCCGGAAACAACCGGTGCCACAACACGAGAAGCGAGGAGAAACGACATGAAAAAGATCGCTGTTTGGGGCTTTCGCTCGGTGCCGGCTTTTGCGCAAGGGTTAGTGCGCGATCTGCGCGTGCGTTGGGCGCTCGAAGAGGCCGGGCTTGCTTATGAAAGTCGGTTCATCGGTATCGAAGAGCGACATTCCGATACCTATCAGCGCAAGCATCCTTTTGGATTGGTGCCGGTGCTTGAATCCAGCGAGGGAACCCTGATCGAATCGGGTGCGATCGTCCATGCCATCGCCGAGCATTGCGAGGCGCTCATGCCTTCAGACCGGCGCGCTGAAACGCTGGCCTGGATGTTCGCTGCGCTCGATACCGTCGAACCGCCGGTTTGGACTCTTTCGGTGATGGATCTGCAGCACCGTGATGAAGAGTGGGCAAAGCTGCGGCGTCCTGCAGCCGTGGACCAGGTAAGGGTTCGATTGACCGCGCTGTCCGAATGGCTCGACGGCCGCGAGTATCTGCTGGGCCGCTTCACCGCGGCCGACATTCTGATGACGACCGCGCTGAGGTTCATTCGGCATACGGATCTGGTCGCCGGATTCCCGCTTCTCGACGCCTACGTCAAGCGCTGTGAGGCGCGGCCGGCATTCCAGACGGCCTTGCGCGATCAGTTGGCCGACTACGCCCGCAACGAAGCGGTCGCAGCCTGAGTTCGAGCGCGCAGACAGAGGAGAACAATGATGAACGACCACAAGACCGCAACACGCGAAGAGTGGCTGGCAGCGCGGCTCGAGCTGCTCCAGGCCGAGAAGGAACTTACGCGGCGCAGCGACGAGATGGCGCGGCGGCGGCAGGAGCTGCCGTGGGTTCGGATCGACAAGGCGTATCGATTCGAGACTGACGAGGGGGGCGCCTCGTTGGTGGACCTCTTCAGAGGGCGCTCGCAGCTCCTCGTCTACCACTTCATGTTCGGGCCCGATTACGCGGCGGGATGTCCATCCTGCTCGATGATTGCGGACGGCTTCGACGGCTTCGTCGTGCACCTGGCGAACCACGACGTCACGCTTTCGGCGGTGTCGCGGGCGCCGCTCGCGAAACTGCAGGCGTACAAGCGACGCTTGGGGTGGACGTTTCCGTGGGCGTCCGCGAGCGACGGTGATTTCAATTTCGACTTCAACGTCTCGATCACCGAGGCGCAGCAGCGCGCCGGCGGCGTCGAATACAACTACCGGCGCGGCGGCCACCCGATCGTCGAGGCGCAGCTCCCGGAGATCGTCCATCAGTTCGCGGCCACGTGCGGCACGGACGCGGCCACGTACGTGCGCGACCGCCCGGGCATGAGCACGTTCGTGCTCGAGGACGGTGTCGTCTACCACACCTATTCCACTTATGCGCGTGGGCTCGATGGCCTCTGGGGCATGTACCAATGGCTCGATCGCGCACCAAGGGGGCGCAACGAGACGGGCGTCTGGTGGAAGCGCCACGACGAGTACGGCAAGCACTGAACGAAGTCATGGTGTGTCATCGCGCAGTCGTGGAACGGGAGGCCGCACGACAGATGGTTGCCGAGCGAGCTTCGCAGCGAGCTTTCTTCGGCGTCTCTGCGCTGCTCTTCGCCGCCAGCGCGGCGGTGACCATTGTCGGGCGCGCGTCCATGACGGCGATGGGCGCGATGCCGATGCCCGGCGGTTGGGCGATGTCGATGACGTGGATGCGGATGCCCGGACAGACATGGTCCAACGCCGCGGCGTCGTTCCTCGGCATGTGGTTCGTGATGATGGTGGCGATGATGCTGCCGTCCCTCGTGCCCATGCTGTGGCGCTACCGCCAGGCCGTCGGCAGGACAGGCGAGACGCGCCTGGGTCGACTGACCGCGCTAGTGGGCGCCGGGTACTTCTGCGTGTGGACCGTGTTCGGAATGGCCGCCTTTCCGATGGGTGTCGCGCTGGCAGCGGTCGAGATGCAGATGCCTGCGCTGGCGCGCACCGTTCCGATCGCGGTCGGAGGGGTTGTGCTGATCGCCGGCGCGCTCCAGTTCACCGCATGGAAGGCGCATCACCTTGCCTGCTGCCGGAAGGAACCGGTGTGCGGCCCTACGTTTCCAGCAGACGCCGGCACGGCTTGGCGACACGGCCTGCACCTCGGCCTCCACTGCAGCTACTGCTGTGCCGGCTTGACGGCAATCCTCTTCGTCATCGGGGTCATGGACCTGTATGCCATGGTTGTCGTGACGGCAGCCATCACTGTCGAACGCCTCGCGCCGGCCGGTGAGCGCATCGCCCGAGCCATTGGATTCGTCGTCGTTGGGGCAGGGTTGTTTCTGATCGCGCGAGCAGCCGGACTCGCATGACGCGTCCGCATCGCGCCCTCATCGGGCTTCTTCCCATGCTCAAATCATAGGCCGGAAGTCGCACGGCTGGCGCATTCCTGTTATCCGTTTATCCGTGCACATTGCGCAAGGACAACCAAGCGTCGTGCTGGCCCAGTCGGCTCGCAAGCACTTTCCGGTCGACGCGGACGCGCAGGTGAGTGACACTGCATCGCCGTGTGCTTGTCGGCAACACGGGTGGATGCTCTCGCCGCTGGCGTCGCATAAAAGGACCAAGGCATGAAACCTGTTCGACGGATCGGGATCCTGGGCGGCGCGCGCATTCCGTTCGCGCGCCAGAACACGCAGTACGTGGATGCTAGCAACATCGACATGCTGACCGCCGCGCTGAAAGGGGTCGTCGATCGCTTTGGTTTGAACGGCGAGCGGCTTGGCGAGGTCGCCGCCGGCGCCGTTCTCAAGCACTCGCGGGACGCGAACATCAGCCGCGAGGCCGCACTGTCCAGCGGGCTCTCGCCGCAGACACCCGCATATGACGTGCAGCAGGCCTGTGCGACGTCGCTGCAGACGGCGGTGCTGGTTGGAAGCAAGATCGCGTTGGGCCAGATCGAAGTCGGCATCGCCGGTGGTGTCGATTCGGCATCGGACGCGCCGATTGCGGTCAACGAGAAACTGCGCAAGCTGATTCTCGCCTTGAACCGCGGCAAGACGACATCCGAGCGCGTGCGCATGCTGATGCAGCTTCGCCCGTCGATGCTCAAACCCTCGATCCCGAACGTCAACGAGCGGCGTACGGGGCTGTCGATGGGTGAGCATTGCGAACAGATGGTGAAGCAATGGAAGATAAGCCGCGAAGCGCAGGACGCGCTCGCTCTGGCCAGCCACCGCAATGGTGTTCGCGCCTATGAGCAGGGTTTCTACGACGACCTGCTGGTGCCCTTCGGCGGACTGAAGCGCGACAACAATCTGCGCGCCGACACGTCGATGGAGAAGCTGGTGAAGCTGAAGCCAGCTTTTGATCTCACGTCCGGCCATGGCACGCTGACGGCCGGCAACTCGACGCCGTTGACCGACGGCGCCGCCGCGGTGCTGCTTGCGTCGGAGGCGTGGGCCGCCGATCGCGGTCACTCGCCGCAGGCATGGCTGGTCGATGCGGAGAGTGCGGCGGTGGACTTCTTCGGTCCAAAGCCCGAGGGCCTTCTGATGGCGCCGGCGTACGCCGTGCCGAGGCTTCTCGCCCGCAACGGGCTCACCTTGCAGGATTTCGATTTCTACGAGATCCACGAGGCATTTGCCGGTCAGGTGCTGTGCACCTTGGCGGCTTGGGAAAGCGCGGACTACTGCCGCAACGCTCTGGGCCTTGGCGCACCCTTGGGCACGATCGATCGCACCCGCATGAACGTCAATGGCGGTTCGGTGGGTCTGGGTCATCCGTTCGGCGCCACCGGTGCGCGCATTCTCGCCAGCGCCGCCAAGCAACTCTCGTTGCATCGTGCGAAGACGGGGACGTCGGGCCGCACGTTGATTTCGATGTGCGCCGCCGGAGGCCTCGGCGTAACCGCCATACTGGAGGGGTAGGGCGCCGAGCCGAAACGATCGACTTTTTCACGATGCGTTCGAGGCGTAATCTCCGGACGCGTCACATCCCCCGAGGAACGACCATGGCCAAGCAGAGTGCAAGCAAGACGGATGATCTCAAGCGCCGGCAGGAAGCGCCGCTGATCACGCCAACGGACCTGAAACCCAAGGCGACGCGGGACATCGCCGGCGGCATGAATGCGATCCTCGCGGATGTCTTCGCGTTGTACCTGAAGACCAAGAATTTCCACTGGCACATGAGCGGGCCGCATTTCCGCGACTACCACCTGCTGCTGGACGAGCAGGCGGACAAGCTCTATGCGATGACCGATCCGATCGCCGAGCGCATCCGCAAGGTCGGCGGCGCGACGCTGCGTTCGATCGGTCAGATCGCCCGCATGCAGCGGGTGAAGGACAACGACGCCGAGTATGTCGATCCGCTGGACATGCTGGCCGAGTTGCGCGAGGACAACAAGATGCTTGCCGCGCGCCTGCGCGAGGTGCATGACGTCTGCGACGTGCATCGCGATATCGCGACGGCCAGCCTGATCGAAAACTGGATCGACGAGACCGAGCGGCGCACGTGGTTCCTGTTCGAAGCCGGCCGTCGCGGCTGATCGATCGTGATGATGACGAGGACTGGATGACATTCAACGAATCTACTGCGAGTTCCGGCGTGCCGAGCCGCGAGCAGCTCATTCATACGCTTTACGAGGCGGCCGAGCTCGAGCACAACCTCATGTGTACGTATCTCTATGCCGCGTTCAGCCTGAAATCCGGCGAGGCAGAGGGGCTGACGCCGGATGAAGCGGCTGCCATCGCACGCTGGCGGCGGGCAATCCTGGATATCGCGATCGGCGAGATGGGGCACCTCGTCGCGGTGTGGAACATCACCTCCGCACTGGGCGGCGTTCCACGCTTCGGTCGTGGCAATTTTCCGCTCGACCCCGGCTATCTTCCAGCCGGCGTCGTCGTGAAGCTGGCTCCGTTCGACGCGAGCACGCTGCAGCATTTCGTCTATCTCGAGCGCCCCGCGGGATCGAACGAGCCGGACGGCCAGGGCTTCGAGCCGGAACGCACATTCACGCGCGGCATGTGGGCGCCGCGCCTGACGCCGATGGCGCTCGACTACGAGACCGTGGGCGCGTTCTATGCGCAGCTCAGCGTCAACCTGCGCCGGTTCGCCGATGGCGTCGGCGAGAAGGCCGCGTTCTGCGGCGACCCGGCGCTGCAGCTTTCGCCCTCGGAAGTCGAAATGAAAGGCGCGGCGCGCGTGATCTGCCTGAAGACTGCGCTCGCCGCGTTCGATGCGATCGTCGCGCAGGGCGAAGGCGCGCCGGAGGGAAGCACGGACTCGCACTTCGAGAAATTCGTCGCGATACGGACGGAGTACGCGCATCTGCTCGCCGCCAATCCGTCCTTCGCGCCCGCGTTCCCGGCGGCCCGCAATCCGGTGCTGCGCCGGCCGCCGAGACCCGAGGGGCGCGTGTGGATCGAGAACGAGCAGGCCTCGACGACGGTCGACCTCGCGAACGCCGCCTACGGATTGATGCTGCGGCTCATCGCCTATGCGTATTCGGTCCGCGGGCCTCATCCGGAGAAGGCGCTGGCCGTAGACATCGCGATCGCGCTGATGCAGACGATGGCGCTGCTCGGCGAACGCGCGGCTCGGCTGCCTGCAGGCCCGTCGAATCCGGAGTGTCACGCTGGCGTGTCTTTCACGGCGCTGCGAGACTCCGCGCCGTTTCCCGAGGGTTCGGCCGCGCGACGTTTCTTCGTCGAACGGTTGTACGAACTTTCCGCAGCGGCCGAGGCCTTGCGCGTGGCATCACCGGATTCGCGGGTCGATGCGGCCGCTCGGCAACTCGTTGCGCTGGCGGCGCGCGGGGAACGTGAGTTCGCATATGTTGAGGCAGCGCCGGTTCGTGAAACCGCTGCAGCGACGCCCGTCGAGACCGTCGTCGAGTCTTCCGTCGTGGACGGCGTGGAGGTGGTCGAAGGCACGCACCTCACGCTCGACTTCGAGGCGAAACGCTGCATCCATGCGCGGTTCTGCGTGACCGGCGCGCCGCGTGTCTTTCTCGCGAACGTCCAGGGCCCATGGATCCACCCCGATGCGATGGATGTCGAGGCACTGGCCGCGATCGCGCATGCGTGCCCGTCCGGGGCGATCCGCTACAAGCGCAAGGACGGGCGTCCCGATGAAACCGCGCCGCCGGTCAACCTGATCGCGATCCGCGAGGCCGGACCGTATGCGGTCCGCGCTGACATCCGCCTTGATGGAAACGCGGCCGGTTATCGCGCAACGTTGTGCCGTTGCGGCGCCTCGAAGAACAAGCCGTTCTGTGACGGTTCCCATCACGATGTCGGATTCGCAGCCACGGGCGAACCGGCAACCGGTCAGGCAGACATGCTCGAGACGAGGGACGGCACGCTGAGCGTCGATCCACAGATCGACGGTCCACTGCAGGTTCGCGGCAACCTCGAGATCACGAGCGGCACCGGGCGCGTCGTGGCCCGCGTGCAAAGTGCGCGTCTTTGTCGATGCGGCGCCAGCAACACGAAACCTTTCTGCGATGGGAGCCATGCCCGCATCGGTTTCAGGAGCCAAGGCTGAGCGAAAGCGCAGCGGTCAATATGCGAGGTGGCGAATCGCGCGTGCAGCATCGAACGTTCGTGTGAGTTGAGCGCCATAGGAGAGTCCGCGATGTCCAGTGCAACTCCGGTGACCGTCGAGATCGGCCAGCCCGCGCCGGACTTCACCCTGCATTCAACGCCGGATCAAACGGTCTCTTTGTCCGAGCTTCGCGGCCGTCCCGTCGTCCTCGTGTTCTATCCCGCCGACTGGAGTCCGGTGTGTGGTGACCAGGTCAGCCTGTACAACGAACTGTTGGCCGAGTTTCGCGCCTACAACTCAGAAATCATCGGCATATCGGTCGACGGCGTCTGGTGCCATGCCGCGTTTGCGGGCGATCGCAAGCTGCACTTCCCGTTGCTGGCCGACTTCGAACCGAAGGGAGATGTCGCCCGGCGTTACGGCGTCTACGAGGCATCCGGCGGCACCAGCCAGCGCGCGCTGTTCGTGATCGACGCCGACGGCATCGTGCGCTGGCGTTACGTGTCACCGATCGGCATCAATCCGGGCGCCGACGGCATCCTCGACGCACTCGACAAGTTGCCGCGCAAACAGGGATCTTCCTCATGAGCCATCTCACACCTGCGGTTGGCCCGGCCGATCACGTGCAGGGGCCGCGCGATGCCGGCATCGTATTGGTCGAATACGGCGACTTTGAATGTCCCTACTGCGGCGAGGCGTATCCCGAACTCAAGGCCCTGCAGCAGGCGATGGGCGACGCACTGTGCTTCGTGTTCCGCCATTTCCCGCTGACCAATGCGCATCCGCATGCCGAGCGCGCAGCGGAGTTCGCCGAAGCAGCGACGACGATCGGTCGATTCTGGGAGATGCACGATCTGCTCTATGAAAACCAGGAAGCACTCGATGATCGCAGCCTGGTCGGCTACGCGGCCCAGTTGGGATTCGACAAGGCCCTCATCGAATCCACCTTGCGCGGCGACTTCGCCGAGCGCGTGCGCCACGACTTCACCGGCGGCGTACGCAGCGGTGTCAACGGCACACCTTGCCTGTTCATCAACGGACAGCGCTACGACGGTCCGCGCGATGCCGACAGCCTGATCGAATTGTTCAGGAGACAGGATTAGATCACACCATCAACGAGCGAACCTGGAGCATCGATCATGTCGCAAGAGGTCGTGGACAACCCTTCGCATCACCGTTATGAGCTGGTCATCGACGGCAACACGGCGTTCGTGACCTATCGGCGCGAACCGGGCCTGATCACGTTCATCCACACCGTGGTGCCGCCGCCGCTGGGCGGTCGCGGTCTCGCTTCCGTCCTGGCGCGTGCGGTGTTCGAGGCGGCGCGCACGCACGGCGAGAAAGTCAT
The DNA here is from genome assembly GCF_039523175.1 of Dokdonella soli. NCBI lineage: Bacteria > Pseudomonadati > Pseudomonadota > Gammaproteobacteria > Lysobacterales > Rhodanobacteraceae > Dokdonella > Dokdonella soli. The sequence goes on along the minus strand of NZ_BAAAEU010000024.1, from coordinate 23,665 downwards.
CCCGCAGTGCCCGGTCGTCGCTGCGTACATCCAGAAGCATCCGGAATTCCAGGATCTGGTCGCGCGCCCTTCGCCATGAGGAATCGTTCATGACGGATGCAATGAAGGATGTGCGCACTCGCGAATTCGATGTCGAACCGCGCACGGTCGTCGTCGAGACGGGCGAGGGAGACTTCGAACAAAACCTGTTCGACGGCCGCCATCGCCTGATCGCGGATGAACCGGTCGACGCGGGCGGCAATGATCGAGGCCCGGGTCCGTATGAGCTGCTGCTGATGGCGCTCGGGGCCTGCACGTCGATGACGGTGCGACTGTACGCGCGGCGAAAGAAGTGGCCGCTCGAAAGGGTTCTCGTACGCCTGAGACATTCGAAGACGTATATCGACGACTGCAGGGACTGTGAAACCAGGCCTGCGATGCTCGACCGCATCGATCGCGAGATCGAGCTGAGCGGGTCGCTGAGCGCCGAGCAGAAAGCGAAGATCATGGAGATCGCGGACAAATGCCCGGTGCATCGCTCGCTGGCATCCGGAATACGGATCGTCAGCACCCTCGCGGGCTAGACTGCTTTCGACCCACGGTGGACATCTTCTCCAGAGAGCGCCAAACCACCAACGTCGGAGGGAAGGGGCTTTTGTAGAGAGCTGGCTCTTGGATTTCAAGGAGTCGCTTCCGGGCCTTGCTTACTTCACGAGCTCAGCGACACTCGGGCGCAAGGAGATATCCGCCACTTTGAGCGACATTGAGGCCGCTTCGGCATCATCAGCAGTGCTCGTTGCCTGTGCTCATGAGTTTCTGACGCCGCTCCCCTGGTCACCCTTGTCCCTCACCCTCCGGAACCACGAGGGAGAGATGACTCGTGTCATTGATATGCCGTCACTATGGAAGTCATTGGCAAGAACAATTTGATCCATCGGAGCTCGAGTTCCAGACTGGCCTCGACAGTCAAACCCACTCACCCAAGGAGAAGCCATGTCGACCGAAGCGAAGTGTCCGTTCAATCATGCGGCTGGCAGCGGCGCGTCCAATCGCGACTGGTGGCCGAACCAGTTGAACCTGAAGATCCTGCAGCAGCATTCCTCCAAGTCGGACCCGATGGGGGAAGACTTCGACTACGCGAAGGAATTCAACAGCCTCGATCTCGCCGCGGTGAAGAAGGATCTTCTCGCCCTGATGACCGACTCGCAGGACTGGTGGCCGGCGGACTTCGGCCACTACGGCCCGCTCTTCATCCGCATGGCGTGGCACAGCGCAGGCACCTACCGAACGGGTGATGGCCGCGGCGGCGCGGGATCGGGCCAGCAACGCTTTGCGCCGCTCAACAGTTGGCCCGACAACGTCAGCCTCGACAAGGCGCGACGATTGATATGGCCGATCAAGCAGAAGTACGGCCGGAAGATTTCCTGGGCCGACCTGATGATCCTGACCGGCAACGTCGCATTGGAATCGATGGGCTTCAAGACCTTCGGTTTCGGTGGCGGACGCAAGGACGTCTGGGAGCCGGACGAAGATGTCTATTGGGGTTCGGAGAAAACCTGGCTCGGCGGAGACAAACGTTATTCCGGCGAACGCGATCTCGAAAATCCGCTCGCTGCGGTGCAGATGGGTCTGATCTACGTCAACCCGGAAGGCCCGAACGCCAATCCCGATCCGATCGCGGCAGCCAGGGATATTCGTGAGACCTTCGCGCGCATGGCGATGAACGACGAAGAGACCGTCGCGCTCATCGCGGGCGGCCACAGCTTCGGCAAGACCCACGGCGCTGGCCCCGCCTCCCACGTCGGGCCCGAGCCCGAGGCTGCCGGCCTTGAAGCGCAGGGGCTCGGCTGGGCGAGCGCCTTCGGCACGGGCAAGGGGCGCGATGCGATCACCAGCGGGCTGGAAGTCACCTGGACGACTACGCCGACGAAATGGAGCAACAATTTCCTCGAAAACCTGTTCGGTTACGAGTGGGAACTGACCAAGAGCCCGGCGGGTGCGCATCAGTGGGTTGCGAAGAACGGCGCCGGCGCAGGCGCCATTCCCGATGCCTTCGACTCGTCGAAGCGCCGCGCGCCGACGATGCTCACCACGGACCTCTCGCTGCGTGTCGATCCGGCCTATGAAAAGATTTCGCGGCGCTTCCTGGAAAACCCAGGCCAGCTCGCCGACGCGTTTGCGCGTGCCTGGTTCAAGCTGACTCATCGTGACATGGGACCGCGCGCGCGCTATCTCGGCCCGGAAGTGCCCGCCGAAGAACTGATCTGGCAAGACCCGATTCCCGCCATCGATCACAAGCTGATCGACGAGAAGGACATTGCTTCCCTCAAACAGAAAGTCCTCGCTTCCGGATTGGCGGTTTCTCAGTTGGTGTCGACCGCCTGGGCGTCGGCGTCCACCTTCCGCGGCTCCGACAAGCGCGGCGGCGCGAACGGCGCGCGCATTCGTCTGGCGCCGCAGAAGGATTGGGCAGTCAACCAGCCTGAGCAGTTGGCGAAGGTATTGAAAACACTCGAAGGCATCCGGAGCGAGTTCAACACTGCGCAATCCGGCGGCAAGAAGGTTTCCCTTGCCGACCTGATCGTGCTGGCCGGTTGCGCCGGTGTCGAGCAGGCGGCGAAGAATGCCGGTCACGCGGTGACGGTTCCCTTCACGCCTGGGCGCATGGATGCCTCGCAGGCGCAGACCGACGTGGAATCCTTTGCCGCGCTCGAACCGATCGCAGACGGTTTCCGCAATTACCTCAAGGGCGGATACGGTGTTTCGGCCGAGGCGCTGCTGGTCGACAAGGCGCAATTGCTGAACCTCTCCGCGCCGGAGATGGCGGTGCTGGTAGGCGGCCTGCGCGTCCTCAACGCCAACGTCGGAAAGGCCAAGCACGGCGTCTTCACCCAACAACCAGAGGCGCTGACCAACGACTTCTTCCGCAACCTGCTCGACATGGGCACGGAGTGGAAGCCGGTCGCGGATGCCAAGGACCTGTTCGAGGGGCGTGACCGCAAGACCGACGAACTCAAGTGGACCGGCACGCGCGTCGATCTCGTCTTCGGTTCGCACGCTCAGCTCCGGGCGTTGTCCGAAGTCTATGCAAGCTCGGACGCGAAGCAGAAGTTCGTCCACGACTTCGTGGCGGCCTGGAACAAGGTGATGAATCTGGATCGTTTTGCTCTTGCGTGATTCGAAGCGTGGGATCCGGGTCTACTGAACCGGATCAGCCCCCACCCGGCTCTGGAATTTTGTGGGTCGGGTGGGGGCGAGTACCGGGGGCGATTCACGAAAAAACGATCCAGGAAATGTAGGACATCGCCGATCGCTGAGGAGAAAACGGCACCGAGGACGATGCCCGCCAGGCACCACACAACCATGCCGATCAGGTCGTAGAAGAGGAATGGAGCAAAGGGTTGCCGCAAGGCCACACTCAGTGGCCGGTTATCGATCGCTGCGCGTTGCTTGAGTTGCCCCATGCAGGAGCGTTCTCTGGAAGGGCCGTTCGCGATATGGCAAACGCTGGGCGCGCTGCGATACGCTGACGCGTATGCGTCGACCGATCTTTCGATTCCGCAACTTCCGCCTCGATCCCGCGGCGCTCCAGCTATGGAGGGGCGACGAGCGTGTTTCCTTGCCGCTCAAGTCCTTCGAGTGCCTCGCGTATCCGATCGAGCGTCGCGACCGCGCCGTCGGTCGCGATGAGCTGATTGCGGCCGATTGGGGCCGCGCCGAAGTCGGTGAGACGTTGCTTGTGCAGACGATGCTGCGAGCGCGCCGAGCGATCGGAGACACGGCGGGCGAGCACACGGCCATCCGCACCACTACCCGCTTCGGTTATCACTGGGCCGCCCCCGTCGCAGCGTCTGCGCGACTGAAGGGCGGCAGACACCCGTACTAACCCAGTTGCCTGTCCAATCCAGATCAGCGGGAACCGGGACCCGCAAAAACAGGGCGGCAGAGACAGGCGCCAGAATTCGGGGCAGGGGAGCAGAGACCGAAATTGTCCGGTGGCGATTCCCCAAATTCCCGCATGCGACGCATAAAAAGCCGATTTGGAGATAGGGCCTCCAAACCGGCGGGTGTGTGGCCGTGCGTGCAGATTCCAAAGAGCCCGTCTCGGTGCGCGAATTCCCCACGAACAGGGGAATCTTCAGGGTATTCAGTGTCTCGATGGACAGCCGTGACCACAGTTCCGGTCAGTACATCAGCAAGCTGCGACGGCATCGCGTGTGTAAACGTCCATAGGCGAACCAAACGTCGTTAGTGAAGTAAGCGCGAACGGTGCTCGGGTTGGGCTTGCCTCTTCGTTCTGGCCGATGTTCGATCGCTGCGCACTCGCGTCACTCATGCGCGGGTTACAGGATTCGCGCTGCGGAGGCGCGCACGCCGGCACTGACTTGACGATCTGACGGCACGAGATCGATCAAGAAAATCTGAGGAGTCCAATATTCAGAGAATATTGTTCTCGCTATTGCTTTGCTCGTCAGCTATTCGCTCACATCAGCGGGCTATCTGGTAAAATAGAATGGAGAGTTATGAATACTAAATTTTTTCTGGCAATAACCACGATCAATCTTGTTGTGGTCGGTATATCGGCATCTCCGAGCCGGGCGGCTGAGACAACTATCGAGCAAATGCCAGCCAAGCTCGAAACTCAGTTTGCACAAAGCGCATTGCCCCCAGAGATGCGAGACAAGGCAACCGTTTATCTCCTTGATCCCGCGAAAGGCTATCAACGTTCCCTGCAGGGAACGAGCGGCGTGACCTGTCTTGTATCGCGCACTGAATGGGATCAGGCTGACTTTCGCAACGACATCTATGTTCCATTCTGCTACGACGCTGAAGGCTCAAAGACCTTCCTGAAAGTCATCATGGATGTGGCCACGCTTCGCGTTCAAGGAATGAGTCCTGTTGCCTTGAAAGCCGAAATTGTAAAACGCTACAAAAACAGGACCTATAAAGCTCCGGAAAAATCTGGTCTATCTTATATGGCCGCGCCAATCATGCGTACATGGATGCCCGATGGAAACGTTCACACCATGCCCATGCCGCACCTGATGTTCTATGCCCCCAATATCACCAACGATGACATTGGGGCCGTCCCGGCTTCCTCCAGCAATTTCTCTCCGTTTGTTATCAAAGATGGCGTCGCTGAGCAAAGCTACATTATCCATCTCGTCGGAGAATCGGAGAAGGCCAAGATCTTGGCTGATGAAAAGGGTCTTCTCGCGGCCCTGTGCACCTATCGCGCTTCTCTTTGCCTCCCACATTAAGCAAAATAAAATGCACAGAACCACCGCTATCCCCTTGGCCTCCCGACTGAGGAGACTGCCGCAATCGTGGGCATAGGCGTCGCGGGACGAAGCATGCCGGCCGACGCTGAGACAGCCACTGCTCCTCAGCGTCGCGTCATCATGGCGTCAAGGCGCTCGCAATAATGATCAGCGGCGTTTGGTAGCCAGCTGCAGCGAACGAACCCTAATCAGTCAAGCACACTTTCATCGTGAGCATTTCCGCAAGCCATCGCTTCGCCTCGTCACGTTCGATGTTGCGGCCGGGCGGAATCGAGGGGATCGACGCCCTGGCTTCGGTGCGCAATTCGAGTGCATTCGCGGAATGTCCCAGCGCATCCTCGGTGCGCGCCAATTCGGTCAGCGCGCGCACAAGCATGGATGGTGCCGGCGGAGAGGACGCGCGGGCGTTATCCAAGGCCGCGGAGAGAATCGTCCGCGCTTCTGAATTCCGGTCAAGCGCCCGAAGGTTCTCGCCAAGGACCAGAAGCGCCGCGATAGCCTTGCTGCTGTTTGGCTGCTCCAATGCCCCGTACAGGGCGACGGCTTCGCGCGCGCTCGTTGCCGCTTGCGCGTGATCGCCGCGAGCAGCCAGGAGGCGGGCCTGGACGACCAGCGCGAAGGCGACATCGGCATGACTACCGCCGCGTCGCCTGTGGCCTTCGGCGATGGCCTCGTCCAGCAACCCTTGAGCTTCGTCGAGCCTGCCCAGAGGGATCAAGATGCGCGCCAGGCTGGCTTTGTCGTAATCGCAGTCGTTGTCGATATAGTCGGCGCCGAGGAGGCGAGTCTTCTCGGCGATGCCGCTCCGCATGGTCACCTCCGCGTCGGCATACAAACCCTGCTCAAAGCGTACTCCGGCCACGTTGGTCAACGCGATGGCGCTATTGAGATCCCCGTTGGCAAAAATCCGGCGACCCAGCGCGATCGACTGCTGGTAGTAGTCGATCGCTTCGTCGAGTTTGTCTTCGAGGGCCAGCGCGGTCGCTAGATCGTTGAGATGCGAAGCCACACGAGGATGCGGTCGCGAGTAAGCCTTTGCGTCGATTGCCGCCGCCCCACGCATGAGCTGCTCGGCCTCGCCATAGCGTCCGAGTTTGAACATCGCAGACGCGAGCAATGCCATGGCATCCGCCACATCGGCGTGCTGTTCGCCGAGCAGACGGCGCTTGCTCGCCAACGCCTCGCCCAGCAGCGACACGGCATCCGTGGGGCGACCGGTTTCCGTGTATACCCAGCCCAGGTTGGTGACTGCCTCGGTCAGGGTCGTATCGTCAGGCGGCAGTATCCGGCGTGCAATGGCCAATGCATCTCCCCCCAAGGCTTCCGCCTTGCGAGAATCACCGATGCGCTGATGCAAGCCGCCCAGCCACGCCATCGCTTGCACTTCTTCTTTTGATCCTGCATGCGCGCTTGTGTGGAAGTCGTCCAAGGCTTGCTGCAGGCGCGCAGCGCCCTCGCGGAAATGCCCCACGTCGTACGCCAGCTTCGCGAGCAGATATTCGATATACAGCGTGCGTTTGTCTCCGGCCCCAAACGTTTGTCTGGCCAATGTGGCCGCGCTCTCCAGCGGTTCGCGTGCATGGTCCGGATAGCCACTGCGCCGCTGCAGATCGCCGATGAGGCCAAGGATCTCCACACGCAACACCGGACTGGCTGCGAAATCACGGTCCGCGCGCTCACGACCCCGCGCAAGAAGCTCTTCGGCATTTTCGGCCGCGGCGGCACCCGGGGTTGCGCTGTCGAAAAGACCCTGCAGGAATGACTGGACCGCATGAGCCCTGGCGGCTTCGTCTTCGGCTCGATCCGCCGAGCGATTCGCCAGCGCTGCCTCTTTGGCGCTGAATGCGGTAGCCGCGGCCATTGTCGCGGCGAGCAGCGCGGCGAACGCAAACCCTAGTGTGTGACGTTGCACGAACTTCAGCAGGCGATAGCCCGGCGCATCGGGCCGTGCTTGAATGGGTTCGCCACGCAGGTAGCCCAGCAAGTCCCCACGCAGCGCGGCCGCGCTGGCATAGCGCAGGTTCGGATCGGCTTGCGTCGCCTTTCGCACGATGGCCGCCAGATCCCCGCGAAGCTGGCGTCTCAACGCGCTCGCGCTCAGCCCACGCGCCGCAGCCGCCGCATCGTCGAAGACCCTGCCGAAGGTGATGTCGCCATTACCTTCGCCAACGCGCTTGCAGCCGAGCAACTCGCCGAGCAGAACACCGAGCGCGTAGACGTCAATCGCCGTAGTCGCCGGGTCGCCGACGAGCTGCTCTGGAGCAGCGTATGCCCTCGTCAACCGGCACGCCTCGGTGCGCGTGGCGTCATCATCGCCGGTCAGCAACTTGGCGATGCCGAAATCGAGCAGCTTGACGCGGCCGTCGGTGCTGACCAGCACATTGCTTGGCTTCAAGTCGCGATGCACGACAAGATTCTGATGCGCATGCTCGACCGCCGTGCACACGTCGACGAACACGGCCAAGCGGGCGCGGATACCCAGCCGGTGCCGATCGCAGTGCGCGAGCAGGGTGTCGCCGGCCACGAACTCGAGCGCGAGGTATGGCGTGTCCGTTGGCGTGAAACCCGCATCGAGCAATTGCGCGATGTGCGGATGCTGCAACCGCGCAAGGATGCGTTGTTCTCGCAGGAAGCGCGCACGCTCCTGCGGGTCGTGCACATTCACGCGCAGCAACTTCAGCGCGACCGTTTGCGGGCCTCCAGGCAGGTCGCGTTCCGCCTTGAAAACACTGGCCATGCCGCCCGCGCCGATGAAGTCGACCACGCGATAGCCGGCAATCCTCGGCAACGCCGTCTCGATGACATCATCGCGCCATTTTTCGGCCGATTCGGGGAGCCACTGCGACATGCCCCGTTCGAGTGCCTCTGCACGACGCGTGTTTCCTAGCGTTCTTTCGACGAGTGCACGCAGCGTCGCGTCCGGGCAATGCCGTTGCAACCACGCGGCGCGCGCTTCGTCAGGCACGTCGAATATCCTGTTGAGCAGGGGCTCAATTTCGGTCCAGCGATCGGCGAAAGCCGCGTTCATCGCGCGTCTCCGCGACGGATGTGCCCATCGTTCGCGCAACGGCACGGCGGGGAACCAAGGGTGCTCATGAAGGCGCCTGCAAGCAATCGCTCAGGAACGCGCGCGCCTTCAGCCAGTCGCGATCGATGCTGCGCGAGTTGACCTTGAGCACACGGGCAATCTCGCGGCAGCTAAGCTCCGCGAACAGCTTGAGTTGCGCAATCTGCGCAAGTCGCGCGTCGATCGTGTTAAGGCGATTGAGCGCCTCATCGAGCGCCAGCAAATCGATGATGGAATCTGGATCTGTCCGGGCTTCTTCCCCCTGCAACGCGAATTCCGCCGGAGCCTGTCGCTTGAGCGCCTTGCGGCACCGCGCATGATCGATGAGGGCGTGACGCATCACTTGGCTCACATAGGCATAGAAGTGCGCGCTGTCGCTGAACCTCGCCACATCCTGCTTCATCAGCACCAGGCAGGTTTCGTGGACGAGCGCCGTGGTCTGGAGCGTATGCGCAGATTCCCGCTGGCGCTGGCGACGCGCCAGCCGACGCAACGGTTCATAGATTTGCGGGATCAGCATGTCGAGCGCGGGCGCATCGCGCTGCAGAAGGCCGGTAATGTCGAGTTCGGCGCTCAACATGGGCTGCTGGAGCCACGCGATTGGACGCTGCACATGATCGCAAGCCTCGGCCGGGACATCGTAAAGACGCCCGGACGCGGCGCAACGTCGCGTCGATCCCGAAAACGTGTCGGAGGCCGTCGCCGCCAAGCGGGGTTGCCGTCCCTCCACCGGATTCCACAGCCTTCCTGCCCGGTCTCGGCCCCGTCGCCATGCGGATGGCTGCCGAAATCTGGTCAGGTCGGTTTGCTCATCGTCGTATAAAAAAAGCCGCGCGGGAATCCGCGCGGCCTGAGTCATTGCGCGAACCGAGCTTAGAACTTGACCGTCAAGCGTGCGAAATAGTAGCGGCCCAAGAGGTCGAAGTCGCTCGGGTCGGTGTTCGCGTTCAGCGTGTTGTTCGCGTACAGGAACGGCGGCTGCTTGTCGGAGATATTGTTGATGCCGACGTCGATGCGCGTGTTCAGCGCCTCGAGGTTGTAGCCGAACTGCACGTCGTTGTAGACCGTCGCACCGAAGTCGGTGAACAGGCCGTCCAGCGACGGGTTGCCCGAGCCGTACGGATGGGTGTCCTGCGACGCCGCCTGCGAGCCCATGCGGAAGCGACCGATGTAGCGCATCGCCCACGACGCATCGAACGGACCCATCTGCCAGCCGAGGCTGGCCTGTGCACGCCAGCGTGGGAACAGGCAGATGCCGCCGCCCGCACCCGGACACGCCGACGCCTGCGCCGAACCGAAGTTCATGAAGTGACCGGCGTAGTGATAGACCGAGTTGGCCGCCAGACCCGGCGCGGTCTCCACGTCGTAGCGCTTCATGTAGGTCGCGTTGAGGCCGACCTTGAAGCGGCCGAACGCGGTCTCGGGCAGACGGTAGTTGCCGGCGAAGTCGACACCGCCCACGTCCACGCGGCCGAGGTTGGTGGTCGGTTGGGTGAGGAGCTGGATCTGACCCTGGCGGGCACCGCTGGTGACGCGACTGATCAGCGGGCAATACCGGGTCTGGCCGCCGAAGCACAGGTCGATCACGCTCTGCGCGCCAACGCCGGTAATGTTGTTCTTCAGGTACATACGCCAGATATCGGTGCTGACTGACAGACCTTCCAGCCAATGCGGGTCGTACACCACGCCGAAGTCGAACGACTTGCCGAACTCCGGACCGATCGGGAAGTTCGCGTACTTGGCGCCCGAAGAGATCGCGTTGTCGAGCTGCGTGGCCTGGGTCACATTCTCGTTGGAGAACGAGCCCAGCGCCGGCACGCCAAGACAGGCCGGATTGCTTGCGTTCGGATTCGGCGTCGTCGGCGTCGGCGCGTTGAAGGCGCATGGATCCCGCGAGATCTTCGGGGCAGCGGCTGCGGCGCCACCGAAGATGTTGGTGACCGTCGGTGCGCGGAACACCTTGGACACCGTGCCGCGCAGCAGCAGGTCCTCGATCGGGCGATATTCGATCGCGATCTTCGAGTTGTTGGTGCTGCCGAACGTGCTGTACTTCGAGAAGCGGTCGCCGACCGTCACGTTCAACGCGTGCGCGAACGGCAGGTCCTTGAGGACCGGGATGAACAACTCCGCGTACGCTTCCTTGACGTTGTAGCCGCCCTGCAGCGCCGAGGCGCATTGGCTGCCCAGCGTGCATCGGCCGAGGCTGTTGGTGACGAGGCTGGTATCGACGGCGGAATTCGTGTACTCGGTGCGGTAGTTCGCGCCGACCGCGAGCTGCATCGTGCCGGCCGGCAGCTCGAACAGGCCGCCGTTCAGGTCGATGCGCTTAACTGTCTCCTTGAGGAACAGGTTGCTGACGCCCGGCGAGCCGTTGGCGCGCAGAACTGCCACGCTGTTCGGATCCTGTACGTTGAATGGATTGAATGGCGTGCAGTTTGCAATGATGGCCCCCGGCTTGCCGCACTTGACGATCCCGTCGGTGTCGAGGAACGACGGACCCATCGCGATATTCAGCTTGTCGACGTTCGGCAGGGCCAGGGTTAACGTCTGGAAGGTCGCATGGCCGTAGTCGTAGCCGATGTCCCAGTTCCACTGCTGCTCGTTCCAGACCGTGAACGACCCCTTGAAGCCGGTCGACGCCTGATCGTCGTTGCGACCGGTCTGGGCGCGGCGGTTGCCCAGCGACTCGAGACGCGTGGTGAAGAAGCCCGCTTTATCTTTGAAGTCCTCGTGGAACGGGTTGTAGTAATTGTCCTTGGAAACCACCGCACCGAACGGCGAGCCGAACAGCGCCGGGGCGAGCTGAAACGCCGCCGAGGTCTTGTTGTGCAGCACCGACAGGTAGGCTTCGACGTTGTCGGTCAGCTTGTAGTTGCCGTTCAGGAACAGGCCGGTGCGTTCCTGCGGAGTCAGGACCAGATTGACCGTCGCGTAGTTGTACTTGTCGCTGTCGGTATAGCAGTGGTAATCGGTGGCGACGTTCAGGCCGCTCGCGCCCGGATTGCGTGCGATGTAGCCGGACTTGCAGCCTGGGAAATCCGGCTTGAACGCGGCCGGAATCAAGATGTGGCCGTACGGCGACCGGGTCGAACCGCCGATGACAGTCTGGATCGGGGCGCTCGTCGTACCCGAGCGCGAGACCGCGTTCTTCGAGAACGAGCGGTGGCTGGACAGCACGCCGTCGATCTTCTTGTAGCTGACGCCGGCCATGATGCTGCCCTTGTCGGAGCTCTGGCCGAACGTGAACTGGTAGCCCTTGCTGGTGCCGTCGTCGTGATCGGAAATGCCGTAGCTCGTCGAGAACTCCGCGCCCTGGTAGTCGTTGCGCAGGATGAAGTTCACGACACCCGCGATCGCGTCCGAACCGTACACCGACGAGGCGCCGTCGGTCAGCACTTCGATGCGCTCGACCATGTTGGCCGGAATCGCGTTCGGATCGCCGCTGAGGAAGCGGTGGCCGTTGATCAGGACCAGCGTGCGCTGCGAGCCGAGGCCTCGCAGGCCGATGCTCGACGAACCGGTACCGCCGCCGTTGTTGACCTGCGGGTTGGTGTTCGGACCGGTGACCGCCGGCAGCTGCTGAACGAGATCGCCGAGGGTCAGCTTGCCGGACTTCGCGATCGCGGCGCGATCGATGGTGACGACCGGGTTGGACGTTTCGATATCGACGCGACGGATGTTCGAACCCGTCACCGTGATGGTTTCAAGTTTTTGACCGCTTTGGTCCTGTGCGGCGTCTTGCGCGAATGCCGGTGCAACAAGCAAACCGAATGTCGCCAATGCGGCGATCGGAGTGACGCTCATGGTGGTCTTCGCGATCGTAGCGGCTGGGTTCAGGGCTCGCTCGATCGATTCTTGGAGCAGCGTGTGTTGCATAGAGGTCTCCAGGTTCTTGGATGTCTGTCCGCCCATCGCGCTGCGGACTGCTTTCGAGATTAAGAAAATGTGAACTTCACGTCTTGGGCGATTTTTCGCAAAAGCCCATGCAGAAATTGTTCGCTCGATATCGCGGCGTCTCGGCGAAGGCTCCGGAAGAACGAGCGGAGCGACTACGCGGCATCGCGCCCGGCACCTTGACCATATGCACGCACCACCGTGGCCGTCTGGCCAAAGCGGCGTTTGAAAGATCGCGCGAACGCGCATCGGTCCTCGAATCCGGCGACTGTTGCGATTTCGCTGATCGTCAGCGATGTGTCGTTGACCAGCCTGTGCGCTCGTCGAAGATGCTGTTCGACGAGCACCGCATGCGGCGTCTCGCCGTACACAGCGCAGAACGCGCGAACGAAATGACACGGCGAGTAGTTCGCCATGCGCGCAAAACCGGTGATTCCGAGATCCACGTTGCCTTCTGACTCCATATAGTTGCGCACGCGTTTCAGGCGCAGGAACACGCTGCGGCGCTGTGAAAGCGTGCGGCCCGGGCAGCGTCCGACGAGTGGCTCGAAATCCGACTGCAGATCGACAAGCAGGTCTGTGAACACCAGCGCTGCCGCGACCGCATCGGCATCGTTCGATGGTTCAGCAGACACGCTGCGTACCAGACGCACCGCAACGCGGCGTATCTCGCGGTCGGCACCATGCACCGCCGGCAGCAGCACGGGATCTGGAAGCAAGACATCGGTCGAGCTGCCAATCAGCCGCCGCCAGAGGGCGGGGTTCGCGAGCAGCACGAGCCAAACGGCCGCGCCTTGCCCAATCACCTGCAGCTCCTGCCCGATCTCCGCCACGAACAACTCGCCGCGCGCCAGCGTCCTCTGGACATTGCCGCCTTCGGATACGCGCACATGTCCGCGCAATGGAATCAACACGGGTAGTGAGGTGGTTTTTCCGTGCAGGACGCAGCCTCGACCGAACCCGACAAGGACCCTCAGCAGATCCGACGGGTGATCGCCATCGACGTTCCAAGCCACCCTGCCACTATTTGCCAACTGCTCGTATTCAATCCGCATATAGGTTCCGCTCTTGTGGTCTATTCCTATAAGCGGAAAACGACACATGATTGCGCAGCCGTGACCAAGCGCTCGGCACGTCCGCTGGCGGGTCGGCGGCTGCGCTTCGAAGACCTGCACTACCGACTCGGCAGGAAGCGAATGCGTAGAAGTGCCTCGGTACGCGGGCGCGGTCGCGGCTGGTAGCGCCGCACCGAGCGTGGCAATGCCAGCGCTCGATCGGCACGTCGCGCACTTGGGTGGCGATGGGTTTGCATGGCCAGGCGCAGTTCCAATCGCCGCGCCTGGCTCAGAGCTTTCGCGAGAGGAGATCCCTTAGCGCATGATGCTCAAGCGCCGGATCGCCGCGCATGCGCTTGAGCTGCGACAGCTCGGCCTCGACCTCCTTGAGGCCGCAGTTGCGACGCCTCCATGTTGGTGGCCATCTCGGCCTAGACCGAGAAATTCTTCCCGCCCGGAGGGTGCTCGACTTGAGCAGCGGGTTGGCGGATATTCTTGAAGGTGAACCAAGGTTCGGAGGGGCGATGCCTCGCTTTCTGGTCCGTCACGCTAAGACGATTTCGGTCGTCGCCGGTTTCGTATTGGGTGTGATCGGCACTGCGTGGTCGTTCATCGTCGTCGACCGGCTCGGCGAAGCGATGAGGCAGTTGTCCGACACGAAGGCTGATCTGACCCAGCAGGTCCAATCGCTGAACAGCATCGCATCCGAGTATTTCATCGCCAATCAGCAGGGCGACTTGATCTTCATCCTGGCGCTCCAGGACAGTGCGCGCCAGGAAGTCGCCAGCCTGATCTATAAGGGCAACATGCTCGATCGCGGGACCCCCGTTCGCAACATGATCGGCGCATTGGCGATCGCCAAGCAGCTCGACTACCGCCAGACCTACGATGCCTACGAGAAGCTCAACGACGAAGCGCGGGCGAATCTCTCGTTCGCGAACTTCACCCAGTTGAAGCAGGCTGAGCAGGTGGTCATCGCCAAAGGGCAAGCGCGCGTCCCGTTGCTGCAGAACAGCCTCTTTGAAGTGGAGAAGGCAATGAACGCCAACGGGGCGGCACAGAAAAGGAGCCGAGTCATCGGGTTCATCTCCTCCATCTTCGGAAGTTTCCTACTCCTTCTTGCCAATCTGATCGCCCAGAGTCGGGCGCCCGATTGATTAGGACTGCGCGGGTGTCAAAGTCCGGCTGTCGCTGGTCAGGTTGCTCCCACAGGGTCGAACCATCAAATGCAACGTCACTGCGAACAACCTGGACAGGGGTTGACCGTGGCGACCAGCGAGCTCGAGTGGGTGCCCTGAGCAGAAACCCTGGTTCATCACGAGGCGCCTGAAATGCGCGCTGTGCGCCGTCGCGTGGCGGGACAAGCGACCTGATGGAAATGTCCGCTGCCCAACCGAGGCGAGCAGCGGACACTTCGACATGACTCAGGTTGTTTTTTCTACGGAAGATCGCAACCGCCGCGCAGCTTCGACCATCGCGGCGAGCGTCGTGCGCGTCTCCGGCCAACCGCGGGTTTTCAGCCCACAGTCCGGGTTGACCCACACTTGCTCGGGGAAGAGCACAGCGCCTGCTTTCTCCAGCAGCTCCGTCATCTCGTCCACGGATGGCACGCGCGGTGAGTGGATGTCGTAGACGCCCGGCCCGATCTCGTTGGGATAGCGAAACTTCACAAAGGCATCGAGCAGCTCCATGCGCGAGCGGGAGGTCTCGATCGAGATCACGTCGGCATCCATCGCCGCGACCGAGTCAATGATGTCGTTGAACTCGGAGTAGCACATGTGCGTGTGGATCTGCGTATCGTCGGCAACTCCCGACGCTGTGATACGGAAGCACTCCACCGCCCAGTCCAGATAGACCTGCCAGTCTGCTCGCCGCAATGGCAAACCTTCGCGCAACGCGGGTTCGTCGATCTGGATCACGCGAATCCCCGCACGTTCAAGATCGATCACTTCGTCGCGCAGCGCCAGTGCTATCTGCCGGCAGGTGGCGGCTCGGGGTTGGTCATCGCGAACGAATGACCACTGCAGTACCGTCACCGGTCCGGTCAGCATGCCCTTCATCGGCTTGTCGGTCAGCGACTGCGCATACTGCGACCAGCGCACCGTCATTGGCGCCGGACGCTCGACATCGCCGTAGATGACGGGGGGCTTGACGCAACGCGATCCATAGCTCTGTACCCAGCCATTCTTCGTAAAAGCAAAACCATCGAGCTGCTCGCCGAAGTACTCAACCATATCGTTGCGCTCGAATTCGCCGTGGACGAGCACGTCGATGCCGATTTCCTCTTGGAAACGCACACACTTTTCCGTCTCAGCCACCAGGAAAGCGTCATAGGCGGCATCCGACAGCTTGCCGGACTTGTGCTTCGCGCGCGCCTCTCGCACTTCATGTGTCTGCGGAAACGAGCCAATCGTCGTGGTCGGGAATAGCGGCAGCCGCATCCGTTCTTCCTGCAGAACTCGGCGTTTCGGATAGGCGGAGCGACGCCGTGCGGACGATGCTTCGAGAGAGGCCACGCGTTCCGCGACACGGGGTTTGTGGACTCTTTTCGAGGTGCTCCGCGTCTCTCGCCGTTCGCGTGCAACATCGAGCGTATCCACCGAGGAAACGAGACCGTTCAGCGCGTCGACGATGGCGCGCACTTCCTCGACTTTCTGTCGCGCGAACGAAAGCCAGGACTGGATGTCGGAGGGAAGCGACGTCTCAAGTGTTGCATCGACCGGCACGTGCAAGAGTGAACAAGACGGCGCGACCTGCAGGCGGTCACCGCCGAGTCGATCATGCGCACGGCGTACAAGCGGCACCGCGCGATCGAGATCGGTACGCCAGATATTGCGTCCGTCGACGACACCGAGTGACAACGTCCGTTCTGCCGGCAACGCGTCGAGTACAGCATCCAATTGATCGGGCGCGCGAACCAGGTCGACATGCAATCCGTCGACGGGCAGGTCCACAGCGAGGTTGAGGTTGTCGCCGAGGGCGCCGAAATAAGTCGTCAGCACAAGCTTGGGACGATCCACATTCGCGAATGCCGCGTAAGCACGGCGATAGGCCGCATGATCGTCCGCATCCTGATCGAGGATGAGGCAGGGTTCGTCGATCTGCACCCATTGGGTGCCGGCGGCCTTGAGTCGACCGAGCAATTCTATGTAGACGGGCAGCAGTCGATCCAACAGTGCCAGGCGATCGCTCCCATCGACAGTTTTCGCCAACATTAGAAAACTGACGGGACCCAGCAACACCGGACGCGCTTCGAGGCCCAGCGCCTTCGCTTCCAGGTACTCGGCGACCGGCTTGTCGCCACGAAGTTGAAAGGTCTGGGTGCTCTGCAGCTCTGGAACGAGGTAGTGGTAGTTGGTGTCGAACCACTTCGTCATCTCGAGGGCGCGCAAATCGAATTCATCATTCTGCGCCCCGCGTGCCAGCGCGAAATAACCCTCTAGCGGATCGCGATCGGCAAGCTTCCGGTAACGGTCGGGGATGGCGTCGAACAGAAACGCCATGTCGAGGACCTGGTCGTACAAAGAAAAGTCGTTGCAAGGCACGGAGTCTGCGCCGGCTTCACGTTGAATACGCCAGTGTCGGTGCCGCAGATCCTTCGCGATGTCCTGCAGCTGCTGCGGCGAGCTTTCGCCGCGCCAGTAGGCCTCGAGTGCGTGTTTGAGCTCACGCTTCGCGCCGATGCGCGGAAAGCCGAGATTGGTAACAAGAGTCATGAATGCAATTCCTCATGCGTCAGTGGCAGTGAGGAACGAAGGAACCGCGCGTCGACTCGCCTGCAAGTACAGACAAGGGATTCGTCACGCCAGCGACCTTCGCCCCCGCGGGCGAACCGGAACTGCGTGGCGAGCGCGCGGGAGTACGCGCACGATGGAAATGCATCGTGCGAGAGCTCCGGCCGCTTCCCCACGGAAGGTCCAGGTCAAACAGGGATCTCTCCCTGGACGAGGCAGGTCTTCGGGCTCGTGGACGTGAAGCGCATCAGCGCTTCGCCTAGTGTCCGCCGCTTCCCAGTCCTTAGGGACCAGTGCTACTGGCGAAGGTCGTTTCCACACACCGCTGCGGGGCAGCGCCGGAATTGGCCCATGACGGCCGCACCGGCTTCCCTTTTAATTCCATCGCTCTATGCGGATAGAGCGATGGAAACCATCGACGCGTGGAAAAGTACGCGCAGCATCGGACGACGTCAAGCATCGCTGCGTCGACGGGCCCTTCCGGCAAGGCGCCAGCCAATCCCGGCAATCCAGCGAGTACAGGGCTCCTGAGTGATGGCCATTTCAAAACCGGGTCGCTCATTCGTCATTGACTAAATGTGACGGGGCGCCGCCGTGATGGCGCTTGCCCCGTAGTAGGGCGTGGCAATGGTCGATGAGCTGGCACGAGACGGGGAGAGGCATGAATCAACGTCTCGTAGTGCAGCGCCGCTGGGGGAGTCGGCGGGTTCGACGGAATCTGGGGCCAATCGAAGGAGACACGGTGATGGGTGTTCGTTTCACGCGGCAGTGGCCGCTGGCAGCAGCAATCGCGACAATCATTGGTAGTACGGGGATGGCCGTAGCGCCAGCGTTCGCCGGATCGGCTTCCACGGACGACGGGCCTTCCGGAAGCTCCACTGTAGTTGCCCGGGAGTCCGTTCCGAATCGCTACATCGTGCGGTTTGTCGAGCAGACGATACCAACCTATTTCGCGGGCCAGGCGGGGGCAAACTCCGTTCAGGCCGTCGGTCCCTACAAGGCGAACGGAGCCTTGGGCCGACTGCACCTCGATTCGGCCAATTCAGCGGTGGCGAACTACCGGCAGTACCTCGAGGGCCGGCAGGCCAGCCACTTGAGTGCTATTGCGATGACGTTGGGCCGCACGCCGAACGTGGTATCGACGATGGCGCATGCGCTGAACGCTGCAGTGATAGACGGGCTTTCGGCAAGCGATGTTGCGAAGCTGAAAAAGCTGCCCGACGTCCTTTCAGTCACGCCTGACTACATCGTCCATCAGGCGAGCGACGTCGGTCCGGGCTTCATCGGGGCCTCCTCGATCTGGTGGGGAACTCCGGCGGGGCAGGACACGCTGTTCGCTAACGGCTTCGAATCGTTGCTGGGCTATCGAGGCGACGGTGTCGTCATCGGCAATATCGATACCGGCTACAACAGCAAGAGTCCCTCGTTTGCAGCCGTCGACGATCAGGGCTACCACATCCAGAACCCATTGGGTTCTGGCCACTACATCGGTCAATGCGGCGTGCAGGGCATCAATCTGGCCGGCGGATGCAATGACAAGGTCATCGGCGTCTACGACGAATTGGGTGTGCAGGAGCCCAAAGAGCCGGCTCAATCCGTTGAGGACAGTCCGCTCGATGGCCACGGCAGCCACACCGGCAGCACCGCTGGCGGCAACAGCCGTTCCGCCACCATCGGCAGCTTTACAGCACATCTGTCGGGTGTCGCACCGCACGCCAACCTGGTGATCTACCGTGGCCTCTACAACAGAAACGGTTCCACATCCGCGCTCGCCGCCGCGGCGAACCAGGCGATCCAGGACGGCATCGTCGATGTGTTGAACTACTCGATCAGCGGCGGCCTCGATCCTTGGAATGATCCGGTTTCGCAAGCATTCCTCTCAGCCACCGATGCCGGCATTTTCGTCGCGGCGGCGGCGGGCAACAACGAGACCACACCGGTAACGCTCCCAGGAACAGCAAATCACTGGGAGCCATGGGTCACGACGGTTGCCGCGGGCAACCACACGGGTGGCCCCCTGGGTTACTCCGCGACGGTTTCGGGTGCAGGTGCACCTGGTCCAATCGGCATGAACACGGCCCCCAACTCGACCCAGCCAAGCGGGCCGATTGCGACCGTGCTGGCGGTCAGTCCGAACTTCGGTGCGGCCAACGATTGCGCTGCGCTTCCATCAGGCACGTTCACCGGCAAGATGGCCATCTTGCATTTCGTGAGCGGCCCTTGCGGCACGAATGCGCTGGCGGCGAATGCGAAGGCCGCGGGTGCAGTCCAGGTACTGCTGGTCAATTCGACCGACGACTACATCAGCAGCGGTGCTGCACAGACCATTCCGGTGTTTACCACGAGCAGCGGGCAGGGCAACGCCCTTGAGGTCTACGCGGCAGCTCATCCGGGTACCGCCATGAATATCGGCTACCCCGCCAATTCGCGCCTGCCGGCCCAGCCGGACAAACTAGCCAGCTTCAGCCTGCTTGGTCCGGTCGGTACCGACGCCATCAAGCCGGATGTGCAGGCGCCGGGCGTGGCCGTCCTGGCGTCCGTCGCGAACGACGGCACGCCTGCCGGAGCCAACAACGTCGACTTCTACGATGGCACGTCGATGGCGACCCCGCATACGGCCGGTACCGGCGCACTGCTGATGGGCATGCATTCGGACTGGACACCGATGGAGGTGAAGTCGGCGCTCATGATGACTGCAACGGAAGCAGGCTTGACCAAACCGGATGGCGCGACGCTCAGCGATTTCTTCGATCGGGGCTCGGGACGCATCCAGGCGTATGTCGCCAGCCGGGCCGGTTTGGTGATGAACGAGACGGGTCTGAACTTCTCGAACGCCAATCCCGCCAATGCCGGAAAGCCCGGCAGCATCGGGCCCAGCGCGCTCAATCTTGCCAGCATGCAGAAGGATGCCTGCATCACCGTCTCCACGACGGGCCCGACCAGCACGACAACGTGTTCGTTCACGCGCAAGTTCCGCAGCACGCAGGATCACTCGGTCACATGGGCGGTGAGCTTCACGGGGGATGTCGCCGCCACGGCGAGCATGCCGACCCTGACGGTTGCGGCACACTCGAACAGCCAGCCCTTGAACATCCGTGTTGACGCGACCCGATACAACGCCGACGGCAATTTCCATTTCGGTGAGATGGTTCTCACGCCGAGCGATGCCAGCCTGTCGCCGCTGCACTTGCCGATGGCGATCAGGGTGCCTAGGCCGGCGATCGCCACCGTGCCGTCGCCGCTTGCGCTCAGTATCGCGAACGGTCAGACCACCACGTCCGCGGCACTCAGCGTCAACAACATCGGTGGCCCGACGCTCAATGTCACCAAGACCAACGACAACACGACCACAGCGGCAAGCGGTGTCGTGATTGATCAGCCGAGCCAGGGCAATTTCGGTTTCTTCGCCGACAAATGGGGTGACAAGGGACCGCACGGCGCATACGCGGCGGACGATTTCGTGGTCAGCATCCCCGGCACGAACGTGTCCAGATTGATCTTCCCTGGATTCGTCCTGTCACCATCGAGGGGCAGCCTGGCGACCAACTTCGCCGGGCGGAAGATCCATTTCGAGATCTACGGCGACATGGCCGGAGTGCCGAGTGGAAATCCGGACACCGTCGCCCCTAGCTACCTCTGGAACTACGTTGCGACGATCGGAACCACGGCTGGCCTGAACGTAGCCGGCAACACGATCTCGCTCGATCTGACCGCTGCGCCTTCCGTCACGCCTACCAATCTCCCCGCAGGCAAGTACTGGATGGTGGTCTATCTGGAAGCGTCGACGTTCGGTACGGGTGCCGTCGCGAACGGCTGGCTGTGGTTCGAGTCGACGGCTGCGAACGGCACCAATGCCCAGAACATCGATCCCGGCCTGATCTTCACCGGTTCGACAGGCAACTGGACCGATGACACCTTGAGCGGTGATTTCCCGGGCATGGCCATGCACATCGAGCAGATCGCTCCTTGCGGCGCGGCCTGGCTGACCACTACACCGCCGACATTGACGTTGGGAGGCCTGCTCAACGGTGCGGTAACCGTGAACGTGGACAGCACGAAGTTCCCGCCCGGAAAGACGACGGCAGCCACGTTGCTGTGCCTCGACAGCAACGACGCAACACATCCGGTCTTTGCGGTACCGGTAACCGCAACACAACACTGAGTCGGAAGAACGGCGGGGTTCGCACTGAACCCCGCCGTAGTTCGAGGCATCACTTGTTGTAGCAGCCTCATTGACGCGACCGAACCCTGTTGCTTGGCGGTCTGAGCAACGCTGACTGGGATGTACGAGCAACTCATCTCAGGAGAGATGCCATCGGTCCGAGAGATTGCCAAGACTGAGGATATCGACGAACGCTACGTCGCACGCATCCACTACAGCTCGCTGCTCGCACCGGACATCATCGAGAAGATCGTCCAGGGCCGGCAACCGGTTCGATTCACGGTGAAGTCCCTGAAGCGATTGCCATCGCAGTACGCAGCAGGGAGGGGGTTCGCAACGATGCTCGGCCTTGGGCGCGTGGACTACTGATCCATCGATCCCGCGGTATTCTCTTGTTCCACCTTTGCAATCCTATCCTTCAATCGCGCGACCGAACGCGGGTTGTGTTCCGAGCCAAGAAGTTTCTTGAGTATCGCCATTTGGGCTGTCTTGCACGCATCTTCGGCCGGCACCGCGAGGTCGGGCGTGACGCCCTTGCCTTCCCAGTCGGTGTGCGTGATCGGACTGATGGAGCGGCCGTTGGGCACGAAGACGCTGAAATGAGCGTCGATACGCACGAAGTCGCCGGGATGCGCACCGCCGCCGGTGGTCTCGCCGACCAGGGTAGCGCGCTTGAGGTTCTTCAGGGTGTAGCTCAGATCCTCGGCCGCAGAGAAGGTGTTCTTGCTGGTGAGCAGGTAGACATCCTTGGTCTGCCCGTAGCGCGACCCCGCAACGAAGTCCGCGCTCCACATCTGTTCGGTGCGATTGCCTTCCCGATAATAGATGTCGTTCAAATGCGTGCGCTCGTCGAGCAGATAGCTCGCGATCAGGGCGACGGTCGGCGGTTCGCCACCGCCGTTCCTGCGCAGGTCGATGATCAGCGACTGCGTATTGGACAACAGGGTCATGGCGGCTGCGATGGCGCCGGCGGCTTCTTTCGGTGGCGCGAATGCGCGCAGGTCGAGATAGCCAATATTGAATGGCAGGCGCTCGACGCGTTCGATGCCGAAGTTATGCGACTTCATCGCTGCCAATTCCTCGGCCTGTTCCTCGGCAGAGGGTTTGTGATTGGCATCTTGTTCGGGAATCTCTGGCTCGCTGTAGACGACTAGAAGGTGTTGGTCGTTCGTTTCGCCGCGCAACTGCTCGGTCAGCGTAGCCGCGAGTTTCTCCGCGCTGCTCAGCTTGTCGTAGTCGCCGTGCCTGCGATGCGCACGCAGAGATTGCTCGATCTTGCGCGCCTGCTCGGGAAATACATAACCCTGATTCAAAGCTTGGATTAGGGCCTCGACGACATGGTCGCGTTGCGTGGTGTCAACGGTCATATCGGCCTGCGCGGGTCCGCCGGGAATGGATTGCGCGATGGCGGCCGACAGGGGCAGCAGCGCGCACAACAGGCAGCAACCATGGCGCAGTAGACGGCGGGGGGTGGTGTGCAGCATGGACAGCTCCGATGGCTAGGGGGACTAACTGGATTACTCAGCGTGTGTGATGGGCGTGGGCGGCACGTGTCAGGGCGAGCAAGGACGCGCGTTGCGCTTGTGCGCAACGCGCGTCCGCTTCGCTCCGGTGTCGCCGCGGCGATTGGCGAGCGCGTCACGCGCGATGCGTATACGCGTACCAAAGGACCGTGCGCTGAGTGCTGTAATGGCGCTTTCCAGGGTTTGCGACAGCGGCAATCTCAGCTCCGCTTCTAGGTCGCGCGCGGCGTGTTCGGTCGCCAGCCAGCAGGCTTGCAATTGCGGCAGCAGCGCCTGCCCCTGGGCGGTCAAGCGGATCAGCTTCTGACGCGCGTCTGCGGATCCCGCCGTGACCCGAACCAAGCCCTGCTCACGCATCAGCGCGATGGTTTGCGTCGCCGCCGGCTGGGTGATACCGGCGAGGTTGGCAATATCGCCCAGCGTCAGCGGTTCACGTTCCGCCAGCGACTTCATCACGGGCGTGTAGCGTGGGCGATAGTCCAGTCCCGCTTCCGCATAGGCGGCCTCGACGGCGGCGTCGAGCAAATCGATCAAGTGGCGCAGTTGAGTGCCCAGAGTGCGTTTCATGGGTCTTAGAATAACGGTACTTATATAAGCGCTTAAATATGCCATCAGTCATGGCTCTGCGCACATGAAATTTCGGCTCAATCAAGCGCGCACGTAGCCTTCCCCGTCAAGTAGCGCATTCAAAATGAGAAAGTTGTGCCCGTTCGCAGGCTTCGCGATAGACACTCGGCGGCAGGTTGCCGAGTGCCTCATGCGGGCGTTCTTCGTTGTAGCGGCTCAACCAGATGTCGGTGATCTCGCGGATTTGCTCCAAGCTCTCGAACAGGTACGCGTTGAGTACCTCGGTGCGGTAGGTCTTATTGAAGCGTTCGATGTAGGCATTCTGGTTCGGCTTGCCAGACTGGATGTAGCGAAGCTCGACACCCTGGGCAGTACACCAGTCCATCAGCACCTGAGCGGTGT